>NZ_JBNDLA010000018.1:0-140256 GCF_050435825.1 Bradyrhizobium sp. I1.14.4
AATCTCTCTCACGGACGGCTCCCTTGTCTGAGATTTGCAACAACCTCATTCTGGCACAACTGATGCCGTAGGGGGCCGTCCACCCCATCAACCGCGAGGGTTGATTGGCGCACGATGCTGGAACGACGAGTCCCATTCACAACGCAAGCCGCGGAGTATGGGTCCCTGCTTTCGCAGGGACGACAGCCAGATTTTGGTGCGAGCGTGATATCGGCAGATGCAAGCGGCCCCTACACCGGCAGCGCGGTGGAATACTTCACCTGGCTCAACGCAAAGCTCGATTCGATCGAGGCGATGCCGTCGAGCCGGGTCAGCTTGTTCTTCAGGAACGCTTCATAGGAGGAGAGGTCGGCGGCGACGACGCGCAGCAGATAGTCGCGGTTGCCGGTCATCAAATAGCACTCGAGCACCTCGTCCCATTTGGAAATCGCGCGCGCGAAGCGGTTGAGGTCTTCCTCCTTCTGCCGCGCGAGCTTGATCGAGATGAAGACGGAGACATGCAGCCCGAGCGATTTCTGGTCGACGGTTGCGATGTAGCGGCTTATCACGCCGCGCTCCTCGAGCAGCTTGACCCGGCGGTGGCAGGGCGACACCGACAGCCCGACCTTGTCGGCGAGCTCCTGCATGGTCATGCGGCTGTCGGTCTGGAGCAGACTCAGGATCTTGCGGTCGATGGCGTCGAGGGCAGGCATTGGGATGAACTCGTTAATTGGGGCAGGATCGTGGGAATTTATCCCAATTTTTCCTGTGCTGTCGCGTGGAATTGAGATTTTCGGCGGCCCCCGCGGCAGTAACATCAGCGGTATCGCTGGGAGCATTGCCATGGGAATAGCACCTGAACGCCTCGACATGCTGTCCGCTTTGGCCCGCAAGGTGCTGTGGCTGTCGTCGTGGACCATCCATCACGCCAACCATGTGCGGCCCGCTACCGATGGGCTGAAGGTCGGCGGCCACCAGGCCTCGTCGGCCTCGCTCGCCAACATCATGTCGGCACTTTATTTCTCGGTGCTGCGTCCGCAGGACCGCGTCGCGGTGAAGCCGCATGCGAGCCCGGTGTTTCACGCGATCCAGTATCTGTTCGGCCACCAGACCCGCGACAAGCTGGAGAATTTCCGCGGCTACAAGGGCGCGCAGTCCTATCCGTCGCGCACCAAGGATGTCGACGATGTCGACTTCTCCACCGGCTCGGTCGGCCTCGGCGTGGCGCAGACCTTGTTCGCCTCGCTGGTGCAGGATTACGTCAAGGCGCATGGCTGGATGAACGACCGGCCCGAGGGCCGCATGATCGCGCTGGTCGGCGATGCCGAGATGGACGAGGGCAACATCTTCGAGGCGTTGCTCGAAGGCTGGAAGCATGGCCTGCGCAACACCTGGTGGGTGGTCGACTACAACAGGCAATCGCTCGACGCCGTCGTCCGCGAAGGACTGTGGGCCAAGTTCGAGACCATGTTCCGCAATTTCGGCTGGGACGTGGTGATCGTGAAGTACGGCAAGCTGATGCTGGAAGCGTTTGCCGAGCCCGGCGGTGAGGCGCTGCGGCGCTGGATCGACAATTGCCCGAACCAGATGTATGCGGCGCTCTGCTTCCAGGGCGGTGCTGCGTTCCGTAAGCATCTGCGCGACGACATCGGCGATCAGGGCGCGGTGTCGGCCCTGATCGATCGCCGCAGCGACGACGAACTGCTGGCGCTGATGTCGAATCTCGGTGGCCATGACATGGCGAGCATGATCGAGGCGTTCGAGGCGATCGACCATGATCGTCCGGTCTGCTTCATCGCCTACACCATCAAGGGCGTCGGCCTGCCGATGCAGGGCCACAAGGACAACCACGCCGGGCTGATGACCGTGGCGCAGATGGAGAAGTGGCGCGCCGCGCAGAATATCCGTGCCGGCCATGAGTGGGACAAGTTCGAGGGGCTGTCGCAGGAGCCCGCGAAGCTCGAGGCGTTCCTGGCGGACGCGCCGTTCAACCGCGAGGGACGCCGCCGCCTGTCGGCGCCCGTCATCGACGTGCCGGAGCGGCTGGCCTTCAAGGCCTCCGCGCAGATGTCGACGCAACAGGGCTTTGGTCTCGTGTTGCACGAGCTGGCGCGCGGCGACAGCGAACTCGCATCGCGCATCGTCACCGCATCGCCCGACGTCACCGTGTCGACCAATCTCGGCGCCTGGGTCAACCGCCGCGGCCTGTTCGCCAAGGCGGAGAACCACGACCTGTTCCGGCAGGAGAAGATCCCGTCCGCCTACACCTGGGAATATTCGCCGAAGGGACAGCACGTCGAGCTCGGCATCGCCGAGATGAATTTGTTCATCATGCTCTCGGCGCTCGGCCTGTCGCACCAGATCAACGGCGCGCGGCTGCTGCCGGTCGGCACGCTGTACGATCCCTTCATCGAGCGCGGGCTCGATGCGCTGAACTATGCCTGCTATCAGGATGCCCGCTTCATGGTGGCGGCGACGCCGTCGGGCATCTCGCTGGCGCCGGAAGGCGGCGCGCACCAGTCGATCAAGACGCCGCTGATCGGGATCGGGCAGGACGGGCTCGCCTCGTTCGATCCGGCCTTCGTCGATGAACTTGCCGTGATCATGGGCTGGGGCTTTGGCCACATGCAGCGCGAGGGCGCCGAAGGTGGTTCGGTTTACTTGCGGCTCTCGACGCGAACGCTGGAGCAGCCGCAACGGATCATGACGCCGGATCTGCAGCGCGACATCACCGATGGCGCCTACTGGATGCGCAAGCCGGGTCCGAACTGCGATATCGTCGTTGCGTATACCGGCACCGTCGCGCCGGAGGCGATCGAGGCGGTCGGCCTGATCGGCGAGAGCCACCGCGACGTCGGGTTACTGGCAGTCACCTCCGCCGACCGGCTCTATGCGGGATGGTCCGCGGCGCGGAATTTGCGCCGCGACCGCCGCGGCGCGCAGCATTTGAGTCATATCGAGCGCATGCTGGCGCCGCTCGGCCGCGACTGCGGCATCGTGACCGTGATCGACGGCCATCCGGCCTCGCTCGGCTGGCTCGGCAGCGTGCGTGGCCACAGGGTCGAGGCACTCGGTGTCGAGCATTTCGGCCAGACCGGTACGATCGGCGACCTCTACCGCCACTATGGCATCGACGCCAATGCGATCATCGACGCGGCGGAAAGCCTCTCGGTCGGCGCGCCAGTGCGGCATCGCAAAATGGCGGTGTGAGGCGAGAGGTGAGGGACGGGTGGCACGCCTTGCCACCCAAGCGGCTGCAACATTGTATGCGGTGGGCGCGCACGAGCCGCGCCCCGCATATGGCGGGTTCAATTCGCCCTGCTTTCGTGCAAGGATGCCTGCCGAACGCTTTCCGTTCCCCTTTCCATACGCCCCCTACAAGAGGTTTCCGATGGTCAATCGCATGCAATTCTACATCGACGGCGCCTGGGTCGATCCGGTCGTCAAGAAATCCACCCCGGTCGTCAATCCGGCGACCGAAGAGGCGATGTATGAAGTTGCGCTCGGCTCCAAGGCCGATCTCGACAAGGCAGTCGCCGCCGCCAAGCGCGCGTTCGAGACCTATTCCCGGACCAGCCGCGAGGAGCGCGTCGCGCTGCTCACCAAGGTCGTCGAGGTCTACAAGGGCCGCATGAAGGAGATCGGCGCCGCCGTCTCCGACGAGATGGGCGCGCCGCTGCCGATGGCCGAAAAGCTGCAGGCCGGCGCCGGCCTCGGCCATCTCATGAACACCCTCGAAGTGCTGAAGAAGTACGAGTTCGAGGAGACCATGGGCACCGCCGTGATCGTGCGCGAGCCGGTCGGCGTGATCGGCATGATCACCCCCTGGAACTGGCCGCTCAACCAGATCGCCTGCAAGGTCGCGCCCGCGCTCGCCGCCGGCTGCACCATGATCCTGAAGCCCTCCGAGTTCACCCCGACCTCGGCGCTGATCTTCGCGGAAATCCTCCATGAAGCCGGCGTGCCGAAGGGCGTGTTCAACCTGCTCAACGGTCTCGGCCCGGAGGTTGGTGCCGCGATGAGCGAGCACCCGGACATCGACATGATCTCGTTCACCGGCTCGACCCGCGCCGGCGTCGACGTCGCCAAGCGTGCGGCACCGACCGTGAAGCGCGTCAGCCAGGAGCTGGGCGGTAAGTCGCCGAACGTGATCCTCGACGGCGCCGACCTGACCAAGGCGGTGACCGGCGGCGTGATGCACATGTTCAACAACTCGGGCCAGTCCTGCAACGCGCCGTCGCGCATGATCGTGCCGCTCTCCAAGATGAAGGAAGTGGCCGCGATCGCGAAGGGCGTCGCCGACAAGACCAAGGCCGGCGATCCGCGCGCCGACGGCACCATGATCGGTCCGGTCGTCAACCGCGGCCAGTGGGACAAGATCCAGGCGCTGATCCAGAAGGGCATCGACGAGGGCGCAACGCTCGTCGCCGGCGGCCCGGGCCTGCCCGAGGGCGTCAACAAGGGCTTCTATGTCCGCCCGACCATCTTCGCCGACGTCACCAACGACATGACGATCGCTCGCGAGGAGATCTTCGGACCGGTGCTGACCATTCTCGGCGCCAAGGACGAGGCGGAGGCGGTGAAGATCGCCAACGATACGCCCTATGGTCTCGCCGGTTACGTCTCGGCCGACACCGTGGAAACCGCGCGCCGCGTCGGCCGCCAGATCCGCGCCGGCAACGTCAACCTGCAGGGCGTGCCGAACGAGCGCTCAGCGCCGTTCGGTGGCTACAAGCAGTCCGGCAACGGCCGTGAATGGGGCCGTTACGGTCTGGAAGAATATCTCGAGGCCAAGGCCGTCGCCGGCTACAACGCCGCGTAAGCCGAGCCACGAGAGATACGATTTTGGCGCCGGGGCGGATCACCGCTCCGGCGTCAGACGTTTGGGAAGGTAGAAGTTTTATCGTCGTCCCGGCGAAGGCCTGGCCTTCGCCGGGACGACCACGAAAACTAACCGCCGAGCGCGCCTTGGGTGTTGACGTAGAGCGCATAGATCGACTGGCTCGCCGCCATGAACAGGCGGTTGCGCTTCAGTCCGCCGAAGCAGAGGTTGGCGCAGCGCTCGGGCAGCGCGATGCGGCCGATCAACACGCCGTCGGGCGCGAACACGACGACGCCGTCGAGCTCGGGATCGCCCATGCCCCAGCCGCACCACAGATTGCCGTCGATGTCGCAACGCATGCCGTCGGGCGTGCCGGGGCCGGCATCGATGAAGACGCGCTTGTTCGCGATCGTCCTGCCGTCGGCTGCGACGTCATAGGCGAGGATCTTGCGGTGCGGCTCGCCGCGGGATTCCACGACGTAGAGAATTTTCTCGTCCGGCGAGAAGCACAACCCGTTCGGGCCGAGCACGCCCTCGGCGACGATGGTGGCCTTTCTGGTCGAAGGATCGAGCCGGTAGACGTTGGGCTCGATCTCGGGATCGGCCTTGTAGCCCTCGTAGTTGCCGAGCAGGCCGAAGATCGGATCAGTGAACCAGATCGAACCGTCGGATTTCACCACGACGTCGTTCGGCGAGTTCAGCCGCTTGCCGTTGAAAGAATCGATCAGCACCGTAACCGATCCGTCATATTCGGTGCGCACTACGCGGCGGCCGCCGTGCTCGCAGCTGATCAACCGGCCCTGGCGGTCGCGGGTGTTGCCGTTGGCGAAGTTCGACGGCTTGCGGAAGATGCTGACTGCGCCGGTCTCTTCCTCCCATTTCAAGATGCGCTGGTTCGGGATGTCGCTGCACAACAGATAGCGGCCGTCGCCGAACCACACCGGGCCTTCGGCCCAGCGCAGGCCGGTCGCGATGCGTTCGACGGCGGAGAGCTTCAGCCAGTATTTCTCGAAGCGCGGATCGAGCGCGTGGATCGCAGGATCGGGATAACAGGTCGCGGGACGCCAGCCGGCGGAATGAACATCGGACATTTGCTGTTCTCGTTGTTGTGTTTCGATGGTGTTTCCTTGAGCGCCTGGTTTGCTATCATTGTCGGCCTGCGACCGCAATTCGGCCCAACGATTCTCTTGGGCAAACAGCAAAGACGAGGGACGGCATGCCACGCATATTGATGACCGGCGCATCGGGTGGAATCGGCACGAGCCTGCGCAAATTGCTGCCGCCGATCTATCCGGACCTCCTGCTGAGCGATATCAAGCCGCCGGCCGATCTCGGAAAGAGTGAAAAATTCGAGGCGGCCGATCTCGCCGACCTCGCGCAGGTCGAGGCGATCTGCGATGGCGTCGACGGCATCCTGCATTTCGGCGGCTATTCGGTCGAAGGCCCCTGGGACGCGATCCTGCAGTCCAACATCATCGGCTGCTACAACCTGTTCGAGGCGGCGCGCAAGCAGGGCGTCAAGCGCGTGATCTTCGCCTCGTCCAATCACGCGGTCGGCTTCTACCCGCGTCATCACCGCATCGGCACCGACGTCACGGCGCGGCCGGACAGCCGCTACGGCGTCAGCAAGGTGTTCGGCGAAGGCGTCGGCGCGCTCTATGCTGACAAGCACGGCATCAAGGTGACCTGCATCCGGATCGGTAATTTCGGTGAGGCGCCGCTCGATCACCGCAGGCTCTCGATCTGGCTCAAGCCGGAAGACCTAGTTCAGCTCTGCCGCATCGGGCTCGAGCATCCCGATATCCATTTCGAGGTGCTTTACGGCGCGTCCTACAATGAGCGGTCGTGGTGGGACAATCACCACGCCTATGATCTCGGCTATCGCCCGAGCGGACGGGGTGAGGATTTTCGCGAGCACGCGATGGCCGAGCAGGCCAGGCTGCCGCCCGATCCCGTCGGCGACTATTATCAGGGCGGCGCGTTCTGCAGCATGGAGTTCGACGGCGACAAAAGCATGGTGATCGACTGGAAGAAGATGTGATCAGTCCTCGCAGCAATCAGTCCTCGCATTGCGGCAGTTGCTTTACCGCTTCGGTGTGCTGGCGCTGCGATTCCGTGGAGCCCTGCCCGGAAGTTTTGGGCGGACTACCGGGTCCATCGAAGGTCTCGGCGAAGTGAATGAGCGGGAAGGCGAGGCTGATGGTCTGACCGGTCAGGTTCTTGGCTTCGACGGCGATGGACTGTGCATGCTTCAACCGCTCGATCATGTTGCCGTCGGCCTCGAGCGTGCCGCCGCAGCCCAGCGTGTAGCAATGCGGCTTGGCGATCTGGATCGGCTCATCCTGATCGATGCGGAGGCTGATCGTGCCCTCCAGCATGGTCCGCGTTCCGACATTGGCGCTCACGATCGCGCGCTTGCTGTTTTGCGGCGAGACGCTGAGCGTGCCGCCCGACGGCGAGCACTGACCGCGGGCGGCGGCGCCGACGAAGCAACTTGCCTGGGTCAGACAAGTCTTGGTCCAGGGTTCGTAGCTGAGTTGCATCGCGCGCGGGTCGGCCGCTTCGCTGACACCGCCGAGTGCAGACTGCACGGCGAGCGATCCAATCAACAAGGCCACGTAACGCATTGCAGTCTCCTTCACGAACCGGCCGCGTATCGCGCTATTGCGGCTTTTTGTCGTTGGAGATGCGGTCGAGATAATCCGCCTTGCTGTACTGCATGTGATCGACACAAAGCTGCGCCAGCGCCCAGCTGTCGCGGCCTTTCAGGAGCTCGATCATCAAATCGTGCTGGCGTCGCGACAATGCGAGGCCTTCGCTGTCGGCTAGGTTCTTCGCGCGCATCGGCAGCGTCAGGTTCATGTAGTCCTGCAGCGAGCGCACCAGATAAGGATTGCCGGAGGCGGAGAACAGCGCGAGGTGGAATGCATCGTTGGTTTCGTGAATACCGCGCATGTCCTGCGCGTCGGCCTTGAGGCAGTACTGCCGTTGCAGCTCGCTCAATTGGTCGATCAGGCTTTCGGGCGCGGGCAGCGCGATCATCAGCGCGGCCTGGCGCGTCAGCATCTCGCGCACCTCGTAGATCTGCCGCACTTCCCCGGCCGAATAGAACCGCACGGTGGCGCCGACATTCTTCTCGCGCAGCACGATACCCTGGCGCTCGAGCTGGAACAGGGCCTGGCGGACGAAATGACGGCTCGCGCCGTAGCGCTGCATCAGGATATCCTCGACCAGCCGCAAACCGGGCGCGAAGCGGCCGAAGATGATGTCCTCCTCCAGCCGGCGGATCACTTCCGCCTGTTCCTCCTCCCGCGAGGTGGCCTGGATATCGGGCAATGTGGGCTCGGCTTTCATGCGCTCTCGGCTTCGGGTCGATGCCGGAGGTCAGCATGACGCCATGGCTATTGTCAATAATGGGGGCGATTTTGCCGCAGAGTGGCCGCGCTCCAGCGTCAGATTATCTCATATTGACAATAATTCCCGCCGCTCCTTAAGTGCGGCCGAACAACCACGGGACGAGAAGAAGATGGCCGACGGACTTCGCAAGGGACTGACCAGCTATGGTGACGCCGGCTTCTCGCTGTTCCTGCGCAAGGCCTTCATCAAGGCGATGGGCTATTCGGACGATGCGCTCAATCGCCCGATCGTCGGCATCACCAACACCTACAGCGACTACAATCCCTGCCACGGCAACGTGCCGCAGATCATTGAAGCTGTGAAGCGCGGCGTGATGCTGTCGGGCGCGATGCCGTTCGTGTTCCCGACCATCTCGATCGCCGAGAGCTTTGCGCATCCGACCTCGATGTATCTGCGCAACCTGATGGCGATGGATACCGAGGAGATGATCCGCGCCCAGCCGATGGATGCGGTGATCGTGATCGGCGGCTGCGACAAGACCTTGCCGGCGCAGATCATGGCCGCCATCAGCGCCGATCTGCCGACGGTGGTGATTCCGGTCGGCCCGATGGTGGTCGGTCATCACAAGGGAGAAGTGCTCGGCGCCTGCACCGATTGCCGCAGGCTGTGGGGCAAGTATCGCGCCGGTGAGATCGACGACAACGAGATCGAGGCGGTGAACGGCCGTCTGGCGCCGTCGGTCGGCACCTGCATGGTGATGGGCACGGCCTCCACCATGGCCTGCATCACCGAGGCGCTCGGCCTGTCGCTGCCGATGAGCGCGACGATCCCGGCGCCGCATGCCGAACGCTTCCGCTCCGCCGAAGCCAGCGGCCGCGTTGCTGCCGAGATGGCGAAAACCAAGGGGCCGAAGCCGAGCGATATCCTGACGCCGTCGTCGTTCCGCAACGCCCAGGTCGTCATGCAGGCGATCGGCGGCTCGACCAACGGGCTCATCCATCTCACGGCTATCGCCAACCGCTCGCCGCACAAGATCGATCTCGAGGCGTTCGACAGACTGGGCCGCGAGGTGCCCGTGCTGGTCGACCTCAAGCCGTCGGGCGAGCACTACATGGAGCATTTCCATCATGCCGGCGGCGTGCCGAAGCTGATGGCGCAACTCGGCGACCTCATCGATCTCGATGCCAAAACCATCACCGGCCAGACGTTGCGCGAAATCGTGGCCGGCGCGGAGGACGTGCCGGGGCAGGATGCGATCCGCTCCAAGGCGAACCCGATCAAGTCCGAAGGCGCGATGGCGATCCTGCACGGCAATCTCGCGCCGCGCGGTGCCGTGATCAAGCAGTCGGCGGCGAGCCCGAAGCTGTTACAGCACACGGGTCGCGCCGTGGTGTTCGAGTCGGTCGAGGACATGACGTTGCGGGTCGACGACCCGGCACTCGATGTGTCCGCTGACGACGTGCTGGTGCTGCGCAATGCCGGCCCGAAGGGCGCGCCCGGCATGCCCGAGGCGGGTTACCTGCCGATCCCGAAGAAGCTCGCGCGCGCCGGGGTCAAGGACATGGTCCGCATCTCCGATGCGCGGATGAGCGGCACCGCGTTCGGCACCATCGTGCTGCACATCACGCCGGAATCCGCGGTCGGCGGCCCGCTCGGGCTGGTGCGGAACGGCGACATGATCCGGCTCGATGTCGCCAAGCGCAGCATCGATCTCCTGGTCGACGAGGCCGAACTGCAGAAACGCCGCGCCGCGCTCGCCCCGGCCGGCACGCCGGGCTGGGCCAAGCGCGGCTATGCACATCTCTTCAACGAGACGATTCTGCAGGCCGACGAGGGCTGCGATTTCGACTTCATGCGCGCCAAAGGGAAGTAACTGGCGTTCGTTCGGCGTAGCAGCCGAATTGTCGATAATTTCAGCGATGCGGAGCTCAATAGTGGCCGTTGTCGCCTGATTCCTTCTGTTTTATTGACAATCCCGCAGGACTGGTGGGATGATCACGTCAATCAAAAACAGGGGGAACGTCGCGATGGGCTATTCAGCCAGGATCGTCGGGATCGCCATGGCCGCGGCCGCGTTGCTGCTGCCGGCGAGCGCTGGCGCGCAGGAGGTCAAGCACTTCCGCTTCGCCTACGACCAGCCGCGCAATACCGGTTATTCGGTCGCCGGTGATCTGTTCGCCGACAAGCTCAAGGAATTGAGCAAGGGGACGATGATCGTCGATCAATATCCCGGCGCGCAGCTCGGCCAGGAGCCGCAGCTGCTGCAACTCGTCAAGTCGGGCGATATCGAGTTCGCGATCATCTCCTCCGCCAACACCGCGACGATCTCGCCGCAGGCCGGCGTGATGTCGCTGCACTTCCTGTTCCGCAACGACGCCCATGTGATCAAGGCGCTGGCCGATCCGCAGGTGTTCGACGCCATCAAGACGATGATCGACGACACTGCCCAGGGCCTGCACGTGATCGGGACCGGCTCGCAGGGCGTGCGCCACATCTACAGCAAGAGGGAAATCCACAACGTCGGCGACCTCAAGGGCGTGAAGGTCCGGGTGCAGGCGACCGCGACCGAGGACACCATGTTCCCGGCCTACGGCGCGCAGACGGTGCACATGCCGTTCGGCAGCGTCTACACCTCGCTGCAGACCGGCGTGGTCGATGCCGCCGAGAACAGCATCAACGTCTATCTCGTCAACAAGCACTACGAGGTGGCGCCGGTGCTTTCGATCACCGAGCACGAGGCCAACAATGCGCTGCTGTTCGTCTCCGACAGACTGTGGCAGAGCCTTTCCGCCGAGCAGAAGCAGTGGGTGCAGGCCGCCGCCAACGAGGTCAGCGCCAAGGAACCGCAGAAGGCATTCGAGCTGGAGCGGAACGCGCTGACCAAGCTGAAATCGTTCGGCGTCAAGGTGGTCGAGGACGTGGACAAGAAGAGCTTCACCGCGATCGCCGATCCCTATCTCGACAAGCTCGCCAAGGAACTCGGCCCGCACGCGGAGAAGATCAAGAATCTGATCCGCGCGATCAACTAACGCACTTCATGCGTCGTCCCGGCGAAGGCCGGGACCCATACGCCGCGGCCCGTCCATTGAAGCACCAGGCCGCCGTTCTTTCTCAAAGCAACAGGCGCCGGTGGTTAGGTCCCGGCCTTCGCCGGGACGACCTACGAGGACGGAGCATTCGATGGCCATCGCCGACAGACTGGTGCTGCAACGGCAGCGGCATCTGAAATGGCGGGCGCTCGACCGGCTCGAGCTGATCCTGATGATGCTGTGCGGACTGCTGTGCTTCGGCTTCTCGCTCTCGGTGACCGCCGACATCGTCACCCGCACCATCGGTCATCCCTGGCTGTGGCTGCAGGAAGTGACCTCGACGCTATTCATCTACGCGATTTTCATCGGTGCCGCGGTCGCGACAAGGCGCAATGATCACCTCTATCTCACTGCGATCTCGGAGGCGATGCATGGCATGTCGCGGCTGATCGTCGAGATCGTCATCCGCCTCGTCGTGCTGGGCGTCGCCTTCTGCCTGATCTGGTACGGCTATCAAAACTACCTCCGCGGCTTCGGCAGTTTCCGCCTGCCGTCGGGCACGCCGATCGCCTCGCTTTATGCGGTGATCCCGCTTTCGGGCATCCTGATCGGCTTGTTCACCATCGAGCAGCTCGTCAACGGCATCCGCCACGGCTTCGATCATCCGGAGCCGCCCGATGAAGACCTTCCGATCCCGGCGATCAACACCGGCGCGACGACGGGAGCCCAGCCGTGAGCGCACCGGTCGTGCTTGTGCTGATGTCGTTCTGCTTCCTGTTCTTCGGCTATCTCGGCGTGCCCGTGCCGTTTTCGCTGTTGGCCGGCGTGTTCGTCGGTGCGGTGCTGTCGGACGTGTCGCTGGCCGCCATCATCCAGAAGATCTTTGACGGCGTCGATTCCGAGGCGTTGCTTGCGATCCCGTTCTTCCTCCTGGTCGGCGAGCTCATGAGCTCGGCGAATGTCGTGGTCCGCATCGCCAATCTGTCGGTCTCGCTGGTCGGCCACATCAGGGGCGGGCTGTCGCAGGTCGTGGTCGTCTTCAGCATGTTCTTCTCGGAAATGTCGGGTTCGACCACCGCCGACGTCGCGGTGATGAGCCGCGCGCTAGGCGGGCCGATGAAGCGGGAAGGCTATGAGCCGGCGTTCATCGCAGCGATCATTGCTTCGGCCTCGACGATCGCGGCACTGGTGCCGCCGAGCATCACCGCTGTGGTCTATGGCGCCGTCGGCAATGTCTCGATCGCCGGCCTGTTCATGGCCGGCGTGGTCCCCGGGCTGATGATCGGCTTCGGGCTGATGATCTATTGCTATTTCTTCGGCCCCTCAGGCCTGCGCAAGCCGCGCGCGCCGCTCCGTCAGATCGCTTTCGCCGCTGGAGATGCCGCGCTGCCGCTAATGATCCCGGTGATCCTGCTCGGCGGCATCCTGACCGGCTGGTTCACGCCGACCGAGGCCGGCGTGGTCGCGGTCGCCTACATCATCGTCGTTGTGATCCCGGCGCTGAACCGCGGGCATCTGAAGAAGATCCCGTACGACTTCTGCCTGGCCGGTCTGATCTTCTCGCTGCCGCTGATCACGATCGGGGCCGCCAACGCGTTCGGCTGGATGCTCGCCTATCTGCGCGGCGCCATCTACATCGCCGACTTGATCACCTCGATCGCCGGCAACGATCCACGCCTCATCATGCTGCTGATGGTGCTGCTGTTCACCGTGGTCGGCGACTTCATCGAGCCGGTGCCGACCATCATCATCTTCATGCCGCTGGTGAACGCGCTGACCCAGGCCGGCGACATCAACGGCGTCCACATGGGCGTGGTGCTGATCGCGACACTCGCCTTCGGCCTGATCACGCCGCCATACGGGCTCGTGCTGCTGATGGCCTCGAAATTCGTCGGCATCAGCTTTGCAAAAGCGCTGCGGGCAGCGTTGCCGATCTATGTCGTGTTCCTGGTCACGATCTGCTTCACGATCTATTTTCCAAAGATCGTGCTGTGGCTGCCCAAGCAGGTGATCCCGGAATCGGTCGGCTGCTTCAAGGCGCCGGGCGGTAGCGGCTACATCTGCCCGAACTAGAGCATTTTCGGTTCTGATGGAATCAGAACCGAAGCTCTAGATCCTTGTTTTGACGCGTTTTCTTCACGCGAACCGGTGTCCACTTCGCTCGAAAACGCTCTAGCCAAACCTCTATTTCGACTTGCTGGTGAATTTCTTCACGGCGACGCGGAAATCCGCGGTATGCATCGCCGAGATGATCTTGTGTTCCTCGGCATCGAGCTGCTGCTTGGTCGGCGTGGTGGCAGCCTGATAGACCAGCGACTTGGTCCCCGCGATTGCGGCGGGCGGATTTTGCGCGAGGCGCTCGGCGAGCTGCCGGGTGGCCGCCTTCAGCTCAGTCGCGGGGACGGTCTTGACGACCAGCCCCCATTCATAGGCCTGCTGCGCGGTGAAGCCATCCTCCGCAAGGAAAATCTGCAGCGCGCGACGGGTACCGACTGTGCCGACGATACCGACCGTGCTGCCGCCGTCCGGCGACACGCCAATCTTGGCATAGGCCGGCGTGAAGCGGGCATCGTCCGCGGCGATACACAGGTCGGTCACGAACGCGAGGCCCATGCCGGCGCCGGCTGCCGAACCGTGCACGCTGGACAGCACGATCTTCGGCATCCGCCGAACCGTCTCGATGAACGCATGATAGTGGTGAAGCATCTCGCCGACCACGGGGGCGATATTGTTGGCTTCGGTCGCAGCGCCGATGGTCTGCAAATCGCCGCCGGCGCAGAAGGCGCGGCCTTCGCCCTCGATGACCAGCACGCGGACGTCCTTGTTGGCTTCGACCTCGGCGCTGAGCTGTTCGAGCTTTTTGGCGATCGTCATGTCGATCGCATTGAACGCTGCCGGCCGGTTCAGCGTGATGGTCGCGATGGCGCCGTCGATGCGGAGCAGGGCGGGGTCGTCGGAGGAGGCGGGATCGGGCATTTTGAGGACCTTGGGCTTGTTATTTCCGGACATTTAAGGCCTTGGCGGGAGCTGTGGCAATCCGATCCGGCGTCAGAAGCGGCTTTCGGGTGCCCAGATTTGCCAGAGACCCCCTTGCGTCCGCGCGAGCCATGAGGCCAAATGGCAAGCGCCTTCGGTACGCAGACGCGAGCGCTGTGGGGACGGGGGCAAGCAAGCTAACATCGACAAGAGGAAACGGCATGGGTCACTCCTGCTCGCTGGTATTTGGGTTGTTTCAATGACAGGCTCGGTCATCATCGTCGGCGCCGGGCACGCCGGCTTCCAGCTCGCGGCGTCGCTGCGCCAGGCCGGCTTCGCCGAGCGCATCGCCCTGATCAATGACGAAGGCCATTTGCCGTATCAGCGGCCGCCTTTGTCGAAAGCCTATCTGAAAGGGACCGGCGGGCCCGAGTCCCTGATGTTCCGGCCTGACAAGTTCTACCAGGACAACAAGATCGAGCTGATCACCGATCGCGCCCACGCGGTCGACCGCAGCGCGCGGAAAGTGACGCTCGCCTCCGGCACCTCGCTCGACTACGGCCACCTGGTGTTCGCGACCGGCGCGCGGAACCGGCTGCTGGATATTCCCAACGCAAAGCTGGACGCCGTCCGCTACTTGCGCATCCTCGACGAGAGCGAGGCGCTGCGCCATTTGATCGCACCCGGCATGCGCGCCGTCGTGATCGGCGCGGGCTTCATCGGGCTCGAATTCGCCGCCACAGCGCGCGGCAAGGGCCTCGAGGTCGACGTGGTCGAACTCGCCTCCCGCGTGATGGCGCGGGCGGTGACCGCGGAGATTTCCGAGTTCTCGCAGTCGCGGCACACCGCGGCCGGCATCCGGATCCACCTCGGGGTCCAGGTCACGGCGATCGAGGCCGATGGCGCCAAGGTCACCGGCGTCAGCCTGAGCAACGGGACGCATATCCCGGCCGATCTCGTCGTGGTCGGCGTCGGCGTGTTGCCGAATGTCGAACTGGCCGCAGAAGCAGCCCTGCCGGTCGCATCGGGCATCATCGTCGACGAGCATCTCTTGACCGCCGATCCGAATGTGTCCGCGATCGGCGACTGCGCCCTCTATGCCAGCAAGCGCTTCGGCGGATCGCTGCGGCTGGAGTCGGTGCAGAACGCGACCGACCATGCGCGCTGCGTGGCCTCGCGGCTAA
The DNA here is from genome assembly GCF_050435825.1 of Bradyrhizobium sp. I1.14.4. NCBI lineage: Bacteria > Pseudomonadati > Pseudomonadota > Alphaproteobacteria > Hyphomicrobiales > Nitrobacteraceae > Bradyrhizobium > Bradyrhizobium sp. I1.14.4. The sequence goes on from NZ_JBNDLA010000018.1 coordinate 15,348, forward strand.
CCGGCAAGACCGAGGTCTATGACGGCCTGCCATGGTTCTGGAGCGACCAGGGCCCCGACAAGCTGCAGATGGCGGGTCTCACCACCGGCTACGACCGCGTCGTGGTACGCGGCGACCGCGCGCAGGGGGCGTTCTCGGCGTTCTGCTATCGCGGTGACAGACTGCTCGGCATCGAGTCGGTCAATCGCGCCGGCGATCACATGTTCGGCCGCAGGCTGCTTGGCGCCGGAGGGTCGATCACGCCGGAGCAGGCGGCGGATACCGGTTTTGATTTGAAGAGTGCGCTTTCCTAACAGCCTTCGCCGGGACGACGTGTGGCCAGCACGGCCTTGACCTCTTCAACCGTCGGCATGGACGGCGCAGCGCCCATCCTCTGGACGCAGATTGACGCAGCAATGTTGGCGTATGACATCGCGGCCTGGATCGGCTGTCCGTGCGCCAGCAGGGCCGCGAAGGCTCCGACAAAGCAGTCGCCCGCGCCGGTGCTGTCGACGGCTTTGACGGCTCGCCCCTGATCGACGTGCATGTTGCCATCAACGAGCGCAACGGTGCCGCGCTTGCCCAATGTCACGCAGATGATCTGATCCTCGCGGGCCTGCAGCGACCGCGCGGCCTCCATGAATGTCTCGTACTTGTCGCCGTCCTTGAGCTCGCGTCCGGTGAGAAGGCCGAGTTCGGTCTCGTTGAGGATCAGGACATCGACGAGATCGAGCAACGCTGCATCAATCCTCTTCGCCGGCGCCGGATTGAGGATCGTGGTGGCGCCAGCGGCGCGGGCACGCCCGAAGAATGCTGCGATGGTCGGCAGCGGGATCTCGAACTGACTGACCGCAACGTCACCCTTCGTCAGGACAGGTGCCGCGACATCATCGGCATCGACCAGCCCGTTGGCGCCCGGCACGACCACGATCGTGTTGTCGGCATTGGCGAGCGTGATGATCGCCGTGCCCGAATGCGTGCCATCCGTGTCCTTGACGAAGGTGAGATCGACGCTTTGCGCGGCAAGGAACGTCCTCAGCTCCTTCCCGAACGCATCGGTGCCGAGACGGCCGATAAGCGTGGTCGGTATGCCCTGCTTGGCCGATGCCACCGCCTGGTTGGCGCCCTTGCCACCGGGAAAATGCAGTACGGCCTCGCCGGCGACGGTTTCGCCGATCCGCGGATGGCGCTCGGCGGTCGCCACCACGTCCATATTGATGCTACCGGCGACGAAAACGCGCCCCATGCCTAACCCTGTCCGGCCATCTCAGGCTTCCGCGCGAAACTCCTGCCTGACGGCCGCGATATCCGCCAGCGTCGGCAGGCCGGCTTCATTGCCGAGCTTCTGGATCTTGTAGGTCGAAGCGGCGCGCGCGAACTTGAAATGCTCATGCCAGCCTTTGCTCGGGTTTGAGAGATAAGAGTAGATGTAGGCGCCATGGAAGACGTCGCCCGCGCCGTTGGTGTCGATCACGCGCTCGCGGGGGATCGGGAAGGCCGGCAGCGTGCGCACCACACCGGCCTCGTCATACCAGAGCAGGCCGCGCTCGCCCATGGTGATGCCGCCGACCCGGCAGCCGCGGTTCTTGAGGTAGTCGAGCATCTGCTCCGGCGTCTTGTCCATCTGCTCGCACAGCCGTTCGGCGACGATCGCAATGTCGATGAACGCGAGCAGCTCGTGGGTGTTGGTGCGCAGGCCGCCGCCATCGAGCGAGGTCAGGATGCCGTCCTCGCGGCACAGCTTCGCATAATGGATCGCGGCGTCCGGCTGGTGGCCGTCAATATGCAGCGCGCGGCAGCCCTTGATGTTCAGCAATGGAAAGGGATGGATGTGCTGGTCGTCGCGGCAGCGGACGATGGCGCGCTTGCCGTCGTTGGGCATGATGAAGGACAGCGAGGACGAGTTGACCTTGCGGGGATGGAACGAGATGCCGTACCTGTCGGCCATGTCCCAGAACATCCGCCCCAGCCAGTCATTGGCCATGGTGGCGATCAGGTCCGGATGGATGCCGAGCTTCGCGCAGCAGAATGCCGCAGTTACCGCGTTGCCGCCGAAGGACACCGCATAGGCGTCGGCGACGTGTTTCTCGTCGCCGACTGGCATGTGATCCGTGATGAAGGTGACGTCGATATAGGTCTGTCCGATGAAGAGAGCCTGCATTCGCTTTCCGTCGTGGATTGGTGTGGTCCCGGCCGTTGTCCAGACTAGCACCGCTGGTCGGCCGATATCGCTGAAATTATTCGCAACCCTGCTTGGTTTGCGGGTAGAGATGATGGCCGCGGCCGGGCCGTTTTTGCATGCGGCATAACGGCTGGCGGCAGTGGACGGTTCCGGGGTGCGTAAGGGAGAAGCACTCCGGGGTGCGTAAGGGAGAAGCACAATGACGGCAGATTCGGGGAGGCCGCAACCATGATTACCGGTCTCGATCATGTCGTCGTCTTGACCGGCGACATAGCCGCCGCCAGCGCCGCCCATGAAACGCTATTCGCGCGGGCGCCGGCCTGGCGCAACGGCGGCGACGGCGCGGACCGGGTGCTGTTCACGCTCGACAACACCACGCTGGAGTTGATGGCGCCACGTGGCGATGACGATGCGGCCCAGCGCGTCCGTACCGCGCTCGTCACCCAGGGCGAGGGGCTCGCGAGCCTCTGCTTCCGCACCAGCGATATCGCCAGGACACGCCGCAGGCTCGACCGGCTGACGCTGAAGCCCGAGCCCGTCGCCGAGGTCGAGAGCCGCGACGACCTGAGTGGCGCCACGCTGTCGTGGAAGCGCACGCGCGCTGCGACCGATGCGACGAGGGGCGTGCGCATGTTCTTCCTGGAGCGGGAGCAGGAGCGGCCGCTGTCGGTGCGCACCACGCCGGCCTCGATCACGGCGATGGACCATGTCGTGGTCTCGACCGCCGACCCGGAACGCGCCGCCGCACTCTATGGCGCGCGGCTCGGGCTCGACATGGCGCTTGACCGGTCGCATCCCGAGTGGGGCCGGCTGATGTTCTTCCGCTGTGGCGACCTCGTCGTCGAGGTCACGCACCGGTCGGGCAAGGAAAACAACAAGGCGGAGACCGACGCGCCGGACCGGCTGCGCGGCATCTGCTGGCGCGTCGCGGATATCGATGCCACGCGTGCGCGGCTGGTGGCCGCCGGCGTCGACGTCTCGGAAGTTCGCACCGGCCGCAAGCCTGGTACGCGCGTGATGACGGTGCGTAACGGCACGTGCGGCGTGCCGACGCTCCTGATGCAGCCATCGCAGGGAAAGCCAGGCTAGGCCGCGTTTCATGCGCGCGTCGTCCCGGCAGCGGGCGCCGCGGGCAAATCGGTGCCGTTTCTTTCGCCATTCCGGGCTCGCGCCAAACGGCTCGAAACGACGGAGCGGGCCGTCGCAGCGGCGAGAAATATTCCCGCATGGCCATTATGACAACATTCGTTCTCAAACGCCGTGCGTCATGCTACATTCATCAATTCAGCATCACGGGCGATCGATTTGGCCAAGGCAAAGCGAATACAGAGATGGCAGCGTGACCCCCAGGGTATGCGGCTGCGGATTCTCGAGGCGGCCAAGCAGGAGTTCGCCGCCCATGGCCTCGCCGGCGCGCGGGTCGACCGCATCGCGGCCAATGCCGACGCCAACAAGCGCATGCTGTACTACCACGTCGGCAACAAGGAAGACCTCTATCTCGAGGTGCTGGAAGGCGCCTACGAGAAGATCCGTGCCGAGGAGCGCACGCTTGATCTCGAGCATCTCGATCCGCCCGAGGCGATCGGGCGCCTGATCGACTTCACGTGGAACTATTTTCTGCGCAATCCCGAGTTCCTGGCGTTGCTGAACACGGAAAACCTCGCCAAGGCAAAACACCTGAAGCGCTCGACCAAGGTCAAGTCGATGCACTCGCCCTTTGTCGAGATGATCCGCACCGTGGTGACGCGCGGGGTCGAGAGCGGCGATTTCCGCGTCGCGGTCGATCCGGTGCAGCTCTATATCTCGATCGCCGGGCTGGCGTTCTTCTATCTCTCCAACAGCGCCACGCTGAGCGTGATCTTCGGCCGCGACCTGCTGAAGAAGGACGCACGCGACGAGCGCCTCGAGCACATGACCGCGCTGGTGCTGGCGGCGTTGACCGGCAAGTCCACCGCAGCGTTCGGCGGCGCGAAGATGCCTGCGCTGCGCGCCGCGGAACATCGTGTGGTGTGAGCTCTCGCGGCCCGGCGGTTCGCTAAACACTCCGGGCTGCGGATCATCAAATTTTCGCCTGACGAAAGGTAGGGGATATCGGCGCGATTTTGCCGCTTGCGAGGGCTGGACAGTATTTATCCAACAGGTTAATTTCGCCGCGAACATAGAGACTGCAAGGGAGCGTGACGTGGCGGAGGCAAAGAGCCCTTCGGGACTGTCCAAGGTGCTGAACGCGGCGTGGCTGCGCCCGCTCCTGTTTCTGGTCGTCATCGTGGCGGCCTGGGACCTCGCGATCCGCCTGTTCCACATCCCGGCCTATCAGATCCCGTCGCCCGGAGACGTCGTCGCGGTGCTCTGGAGCGACTGGCCGGAGCTGTTGCGGCAGTCCTGGCCGACCACGTACGCGACGATCTGCGGCTTCCTGCTCTCGGCGCTGTTCGGCATTCCCGTCGCGATGCTGATCGCGGGCTCGAAGACGGTCGAGAGCTACGTCTATCCGCTGCTGGTGTTCTCCCAATCCGTGCCGAAGATCGCGATCGCGCCGCTGTTCGTGGTGTGGTTCGGCTTCGGCATCATCCCGAAGGTGATCTCCGCCTTCCTGCTCGGCTTCTTCCCCGTGGTCGTCTCGGCGGTGCAGGGCTTCAAATCCGTCGATCCCGACATGGTCGATCTGGCGCGCGCGATGCAGGGCAGCCGCTTCAAGGTGTTCTGCGCGGTCAACCTGCCGCATGCGATGCCCGCGATCTTCTCCGGCCTGAAGGTCTCGGTGACGCTCGCGGTGGTCGGCGCCGTTGTCGGCGAGTTCGTCGGCTCCAATTCCGGTATCGGTTACGTGATGCAGCGCTCGATCGGCACCTTCGACCTGCCGACGATGTTCGCCGCGCTGGTGATCCTGGCGCTGCTCGGCGTCATCCTGTTCTGGATCGTCGACCGCATCGAGCGGCTGGTGATCCCATGGCACGTCAGCCAGCGCGACGACATCATCTTCGCATCCTAGCGCAGCAACCGGACAAGCGGCCCACATAAGGGCCGGGGGACAATAAGGGAGAACAACCATGAAGCGTTTGATTGCGGTCGCCGGCGCCGCACTGGCCTGGACCGCGCTTGCGGTGGCACCAGTGTCCGCGGCTGACAAGGTCGTGCTGATGCTGAACTGGTACGTCTATGGCGAGCACGCGCCGTTCTATTACGGCAAGGCCAAGGCCATCTATGCCGCCGAAGGCATCGACCTCAAGATACAGGAAGGCCGCGGCTCGGCCGCGACCACGCAGGCGGTGGCCGCCAAGACCGCCGATTTCGGCTATGTCGACGTGCCCACGATGATGCGTGCGGCGGTGAAGGGGGCGCCGGTCATTGCCACCGGCGTGCTGCTGCAGACCAGCCCGATGTCGGCGATGAGCCTTGCCGACAAGAACATCAGGAAGCCGGAGGACATCAAGGGCAAGACCGTCGCAATCACGCCGGCGGATTCGATGACACAGATTTGGCCGCTATTCTTGAAGAAAACCGGCCTGAAGGAAAGCGACTTCCACACTGTCGCCGGCGACGGCCAGACCAAGCTCAACGCCGTGATCAACGGCCAGGCCGACCTCTTGCTCGGCTACGTCATGGACCAATCGATGAAAATCAAGGACGCCACCGGCAAGGACGTCTATCCGATCAAATTCGCCGACTACGGCATCAACATGGTGTCGTCGGGCATCATCGCGAACTCTGACTATGTGAAGGCCAATGCCGACCTGGTCCGCCGCTTCATGTCGGCGACCACAAAGGCGGTGGAAGCTGCCGAGAAGGACCCGAAAGCCGCGGCGCAGTCGATTCTCGACGCCAACCCCAAGGGCGGCAAGATCGACACGCTGACGCAAGGCTTCGAGCTGACGATCCCGCTCTATCGCACGCCGGAGACCAAGACCAAGCGACCGTTCCAGGTTACCGACCAGAACATGACCGAGTCGGTCGAGCTGATGGTCGAGTATGGCGGCCTCGACGCCAAGGCCAAGGCCAATCCGAAGGCGTTCTATACCAGCGACTATCTGCCGAAAGGTGATTCGTGAACCAGAGGTATCGACTGTCGTCCCTGCGAAAGCAGGGACCCATAACCACCAGCGCCGATTGTTGTGGAAGGTCTCTGCCATCGTGCCCGAACGAGAGGGCACGGCGTATGGGTCCCTGCTTTCGCAGGGACGACGGGTGGAGAGAGACGCGATGAATCCCTTGGCGAAGCTAACCGATGTCAGCCAGCCCGCCGCGCATCTGCGCCTGGTGTTGGACCGTGCGGCCGGCGCTGCGCCGGGCATCAAGCTCTCCGGCGTATCGAAGACCTACCGGTCGCGCGACGGCGATGTGCCGTCGCTGCGGCCGCTCGACTTCACCATTAATGACGGTGAATTCTTTGTCGTGGTCGGACCCTCCGGCTGCGGCAAGTCCACGCTGCTGAAGATGATCTCGGGCCTGCTGCCGCCGACATCAGGCGAAGTGCTGGTCGACGGCGAGCCCGTGACCAAGCCGCACGGCAATGTCGGCATCGTGTTCCAGAACGCACTGCTGCTGCCGTGGCGCAACATCCTCTCCAACGTGATGCTGCCGATCGACATGAAGCAGTTGCCACGGGACAAATATCTCGCCCGCGCCAAGGCGCTGCTGAAGCTGGTCGGGCTCGAAGGTTTTGAAAGGAAGCTGCCCTGGCAACTGTCCGGCGGCATGCAGCAGCGCGCCTCGATCTGCCGCGCGCTGGTGCACGATCCCAAGATCATGCTGATGGACGAGCCGTTCGGCGCGCTCGACGCCATGACGAGGGAGCGGATGAATGTCGAGCTGATGCGAATCCAGCGCGAGACCGGCAAGACGGTTCTGTTGATCACGCATTCGATCCCGGAAGCTGTGTTCCTCGCCGACCGCGTACTCGTGATGACCGAACGGCCGGGCGCGATCGCCGCGATCTACGACGTGCCGATGCCGCGGCCGCGCTCGCTCGAGACGATGTCCGATCCGGTCTTCTCCGAACTGGTGCAGCGGATCCGCAAGCATTTCTTCACGCAGGGGTCGCTGGATTAACACCCGAGTCTCCAATGTCGCTTCGCTTCAAAGTCAAAGATGTCGCCTTCTTCGAACGGCCGCTGGTGTTCGCCCGGCCGTTCCGCTTCGGCGCGGTGACGATCAATGCGTCGACGCAGATGTTCGTGCGGGTCGAGATCGAGGTGGAAGGCAAGGGCCGCGCGACCGGCGCCAGTGCCGAAATGCTGGCGCCGAAATGGTTCGACAAGCGGCCGCATCTGACGCCCGAGCAGACGGTCGACGAACTGCGCCGCTCGCTCCTGATCGCGCGCGAGTTCTATCTGGCGAACAGGGGCTTTGAGACCGCATTCGGCCTGCATGCCCTGTGTATCGGTCCGCAGATCGCGGCCTGCACTGTGGAAGACATTCCACCGCTCGCTGCCAGCTTCGGCCCGGCCGAGATCGACAAGGCGATCCTGGATGCGTTGCTGCGCGCGGCCGGCGTCAACGTCTTCGACGGCATGGCCGGCAATATCGCCGGCATCGACGCACGGCTGACGCCCGATATCGACGACGCGGCTATCGCGCGGTTCCTTTCGACGCGAAAACGCCTCGATCGTGTCGCCGTCAGGCATACGGTCGGGATGGACGACACTGTTGAAGGTGAGGGCGGCGTCGCCGATCCCAACGAGAATGCGGGTGCGCGCTATTTCAAGCTCAAGCTGAATGGCGATCCCGCGCATGATGCGGCGCGGCTGGCGCGGATCGGCAGCGAGCTTGCAAAGCTGCCATATGCGACAAAGGTCACGCTCGACGCCAACGAGCAGTATGCAGACCTTGCCGCACTGAACGCACTGGTCGACCGGCTCGACGATGACCCGGCACTGCAGCCGATCGCGGCAAACCTGCTCTATATCGAGCAGCCGATGCCGCGCGATATCACAAAAGCCTTGCCAATCTGGAGACTTGCCTCGCGCAACTTCATCATCGACGAGGCCGACGATTCCTACGACGCTTTTCCGCAGGCGCGGGCGCTCGGCTATCGCGGCATCTCCTCCAAATCATGCAAGGGCATCTACAAGTCGATCATCAACGCCGCACGCGCGGCGGCGTGGAGTGTCGGCGGCGCCTCCTATTTCATCAGCGGCGAGGACCTGACCTGCCAGGCTGGACTCGGCGTGCAGCAGGACCTCGCGCTCGGCGCGCTGATCGGCGTCCCCCATGCCGAGCGCAATGGGCACCATTATGTCGACGGTTTTGCCGAGACGCCGGCCGGGGAAGCCAACGCCTTCCTTAGCGCGCATCCCGATCTCTACACGCGCGCGGGCGGCAAGGTCCGCCTTGCGATCCATGATGGCGATCTCCTGACGGGATCGATCGTCGCCGCACCGGGCTTTGCCAGTTTGGTCCATCCGGACTGGTCCACCATGCAGCCGCTGCGGCGGCCAACACCACGCGTTTCGCAGGAGCAAGCAGTATGACGACCAAACGCCTCGGCCTGATCATGAACGGCGTCACCGGCCGGATGGGGCTCAATCAGCATCTGATCCGCTCGATCGTTGCGATCCGCGAGCAGGGCGGCGTACAGCTCGCGAACGGCGACCGCATCATGCCCGATCCGATCCTGGTCGGCCGCGACGCCGAGAAGGTCGGCGCATTGGCAAAGCGCTACGGCATCGAGCGTCACAGCACCGATCTCGACCGTGCGCTCGCCGACAAGGGTGACACGGTGTTCTTCGATGCCGCGACTACGCAGGCGCGGCCGTCGCTGCTGACCAAGGCGATCAATGCCGGCAAGCACGTCTATTGCGAGAAGCCGATCGCGACCAACCTCGAGGAGGCCGTGGCGGTCGTGAAGCTTGCCAATGCCAAGGGGCTCAAGCACGGCACGGTGCAGGACAAGCTGTTCCTGCCGGGCCTGAAGAAGCTCGCTTTCCTCCGCGACTCCGGCTTCTTTGGCCGCATGCTCTCGGTGCGCGGCGAATTCGGCTATTGGGTGTTCGAGGGCGGCTGGCAGGAGGCGCAGCGCCCGTCCTGGAACTACCGCGCCGAGGACGGCGGCGGCATTATCCTGGACATGGTCTGCCACTGGCGCTACGTGCTCGACAATCTGTTTGGCGAGGTCGAGAGCGTGGTCTGCATCGGCACCACCGATATCCCCGAGCGCTTCGACGAGAAGGGCAAGAAGTATGAGGCGACGGCCGACGATTCCGCCTACGCCACCTTCCGCCTGAGGGGCGGCGTGATCGCGCATATCAACATGAGCTGGGTGACGCGCGTCTACCGCGACGACCTCGTCACATTCCAGGTCGACGGCACCCATGGCTCGGCGGTCGCGGGCCTCAGCGACTGCGTCATCCAGGCCCGCCAGGCAACGCCCCGGCCGGTGTGGAATCCGGACGAGAAGCGCACGCACGATTTCTATGCCGACTGGCAGAAACTGCCGGAGAACGTCGTCTACGACAATGGCTTCAAGGAGCAGTGGGAGATGTTCATCCGGCATGTCTGCGAGGACGCGCCCTACAAATACACCCTGCTCGAGGGCGCCAAGGGCGTGCAGCTCGCCGAATGCGCGCTGAAGAGCTGGAAGGAGCGGCGCTGGATCGACGTTGCTCCGATATCAGTCTGAGAAAGGGCTTTGTCATGAACAAGCCAGTCCTGCCGATGTCATCGCTGTCGCTGAGGCTGCCCACCGCTGACGGAGGGCTCGAAACCTACCGCCTCGCGTCCTCGCGGACCTTTCCGGCGAAGCTCGAGGGCACGCTCAACCGCGTCGCGTTCTCGGCCGCGCATGTGGTCGCCGATCCGCGCGCTGACATGGATCCATGGCTGACGGCGGCGATCGACTGGGATAAGACGATCGCATTCCGCGAGCACGTCTGGGATCTCGGTCTCGGCGTCGCCGAGGCGATGGACACCGCGCAACGCGGCATGGGGCTGGACTGGGCGACCTCGCTCGAATTGATCCAGCGCTCGGTAAGGGCGGCGAAGGCAAAGGGCAACGCGCTGGTGTTCTCGGGCGCCGGCACCGACCATCTTGCGGTGGAAAACGCCAGGTCGATCGATGACGTGAGCCGTGCCTATGAGGAGCAGATCGCGGCCATCGAGAAAGCCGGCGGCCGCATCATCCTGATGGCCTCGCGCGCGCTGGCAAAACTCGGCAGGAGCGCGGACGATTACGCGAAGGTCTATGACCGGGTGCTGTCGCAGGTTCGTGAGCCCGTGATCATCCATTGGCTGGGCGACATGTTCGATCCGGCGCTGTCAGGCTATTGGGGCACGGCCGATCTCGACAGGGCGATGGACACGGCGGTTGCGATCATCAACGCCAATGCGGCCAAGGTCGATGGCGTCAAGGTTTCGCTGCTCGACAAGCGGCGCGAGATCGACATGCGGCGGCGGCTCGACCCGCGCGTGAAGATGTACACCGGCGACGACTTCAACTATGCCGAACTGATCGCAGGCGATGACAGGGGATTTTCCCACGCGCTGCTCGGCATCTTCGATGCGATCGCGCCCGCGGCGTCCTGCGCGCTGTCGCGGCTCGCTGCCGGCGACGAGGCCGGCTTCCACGACGTGCTGGGACCAACGGTGCCGCTGTCGCGCCACATCTTCAAGGCGCCGACCCGCTTCTACAAAACGGGCATCGTGTTCATGGCCTATCTCAACGGCCATCAGAATCATTTCACGATGGTCGGCGGGCAGGAGAGCGCGCGCTCGACCTTGCATCTTGCCGAGCTGTTCCGGCTCGCCGACAAAGCCGGGTTGCTCGCTAATCCGGAAGTCGCGACGCTCCGGATGGCGACGATCCTGGCCACCCGCGGCATCGACGCCTGATGCGCGACTTTTCCAACGACCACCGCTGGCTGTCGCTCAACACGGCGACTGTCCGCAAGCAGGGCGACCTTCTCGCCATCATCGAGGCCTCCGCGCGACATGGCATCCGCGCCATCGATCCCTGGCGCGACCAGGTCGCCGCCGTCGGACTCGATCGCGCCGTGCGCGCGGTCAAGGACGCCGGGCTCGATCTGTCGGGCTATTGCCGCGGCGGCATGTTCGTCGGTGACGGCGCGCATCGCAGCGAAGCGCGCGACGACAACCGCCGTGCGGTCGACGAGGCGTCGGCGCTGGGCGCCTCTTGCATCGTGCTGGTCGTCGGCGGCCTGCCGCAATATTCGCGGCCGGGTAGCACGGCGTCCAAGGATATCGCCGAAGCGCGGGCCCAGGTGCACGACGGCGTTGCCGAGATGCTGGAATATGCGAGGCAGGCGAAACTGCCGCTCGCGATCGAGCCGTTGCATCCGGCCTATGCCGCTGACCGCGCCTGCGTGAACACCACGAAACACGCGCTCGACATCTGCGACGCGCTCGATCCTGGCCGGAGCGGCGCGATCGGCGTCGCGCTCGACGTCTATCACATCTGGTGGGATCCGGAGCTGATGAGCCAGATCGCGCGCGCCGGCAAGGATCGCCTGCTCGCGTTTCACGTCTGCGACTGGCTGGTGCCGACCAGGGATATCCTCAACGATCGCGGCATGATGGGCGACGGCGTGATCGACATCAAGTCGGTACGCGCGGCGGTCGAAGCGCAGGGCTTTGCCGGCTATTCGGAGATCGAGATCTTCTCGAATGACTGGTGGAGCTGGCCGCTGGACGAGGTGCTGCGGACTTGCATCGAGCGGCATCGGACGGTGGTGTAGGACGCCGTCATTGCGAGCGAAGCAATCCATGGTGCGACAAGCGGAAACGTGGATTGCTTCGTCGCTTCAGCGCAAAATTGCCTTGCAATTTGTCGCGAGCTCCTCCCAATGACATGGTTGAAGCGGCGCCTTACGAATCCTGATCCCGATGCGCGATCTCGAGCGTGACGAGTCGCGCGAGCAGCGTCGCGGGGTAGAGCTGGCCGAAGATCGCCTCGACATTGCACAGGCTGCGCGCAACGGGATGTATCGGTGAAACATCGCCATAGCCGGTGGTCGTGAGCGTGGCGAAGGAGAAATAGATCAGCTGGCTCGCGAGCGTCGGCCGGTCCTCGACCATCATGCCGGCGAACGCATTCGGCACCAGCGTGCCGATGAAAGTGTAGAGCGCCGAGAAGATCAGCGCGACCGTGAGATAGAGCAGCACCGCGCCGATCACACGGTGATAGGTGATGCGTCCGGGCGCGAAGGTCGCGCGTGCGACCGTCACCGCCATCGTGATGCCGACCAGCAGCCATGAGCCGGCGAACAGATTGAGGTCGAGGATCGAGGGCGAGCGCAGCCGGAGGATCGCGCCGATCACGATCATTGCAAGCGCGACCAGCATGGTGACGACGGCGAGCGCGCTGCCCGACATCACGAACACGCCGCCGACCAGGAACAGTGCCAGCAACAGCTCGAACACCTGGAATTCGAACAGGCCGAGCGCCTGCAGCGGCGCCACCACGAACATCATGACCAGGAGCAGCACGGTCAGGACCGTCAGCAGGGAATCGCCCCAGCGCTCGCGCAATTCGTCAACGCTTTTCCAATCGCGCTTCATTCCTGCCCCGTCGTTGCGCCATGGCGTCATGAGCCTAGACTGGCGCCAAACATTGATGGGAGGCGGACATAAAGACAAGGTGGCGGGAGTGCTGTAGAGGGCGCGCCCGGTGGTTTAGAATCGCAAGTCCGCTGCCGTCAGGGGCTCGCGACCTGCTGCAGCGTGTTGAAACGCGCTTTCTGCTCGCTGCTCAGCGTGGCGTAGAACTTGTCCAACGCGGGCGCAATCAGCTTGGCGGCCCTTTGCATGGCCTCGAGCCGGTACTGCATCGCCTCCAGCCGGCCAACCGGCGTCAGCGGTACATCGTTCGGGCAGGCCGCCTGCAGGTCCGCTATGGCTTTTGTGGTCGCATCGCTCAGGCGGTCGAGCGCTTCCTTCTGCTTGCCCGCCGGATGGAGCGAGGCCTCGATCCTGTTGATCGGCAGCTGAGCGAGGTCGGATTTCGAATCGCGACAATTCCCGGATGGCGCGGTCGCTTCCTGCTGTCGCGCCGAACGCTCGCCGACATGTGGGCCGAGCGCATTGAAGCGGGCCTGTTGCTCGTCGCTGAGCGAGTTGTAGAAATTCTCCAGCGCGGGCCGCACGATCTTGATCGCCTCGAGCGTCGCGCTGATGCGGTCCAGCATCGACCGCAAGCGGCCGGTTGGCGTCATGGCATAGCTGTCCGTGCAGGAGTCCTTGAAGACATCGGCAGCCTTGGCCGCGGCAATCTTCAAGTCGTCGAGCAGGGCGCGCTGCTGCTGGTTCGGCCGTACCGCCCGCGCGATGTCGGCAAGCGGCCAGGCCGTGACGCCCGTGTCCGGCGCTCCGCATAACTGCTTGATCGCCTGCGGGCTCGTGTCGGCGCGTTGACGGGACCGATAGCGGCCTGCAGTCGCCGGATAGTCGTCAGGGGTGATGCTGGCGTAGGCGGAGTACGGACTGTTGGTGTCCCAGAACACGGTGTCGACGAAGTCATCATAGGCGTAGGCCCAATAGCCGGGCTCGTAGGCATAGGACCAGAACGTGTAGTCAAAGATGTCCGAATAGGCGTAAGGCCAGAATACCGGGCCAAGCCACGCCACGAACGCTGCGCGGTGGCCGCGTCGCCAGGCATTTCGGGGCGCCCAGCCGTTCTCGCGCGCGGCAAGCGCCGCCTGGCCCTGCGCACCTGCCTGTTCGCGGAAGCGCGCGGCAAATCGCTCGCGCTGAGCGGCCTGCGCTGTGGCAGTGGTGGCCGCGGTCGCGGCCCCAACCGTCGCTGCCGGCCCCAATCGCTGCTGGCGGGCGAGGTCGGCTTGCTGCGTGCGCTGCTCGCGCTGCAACAGGCGGTTCTGCGCCTGCAGGGCCCGGTCACGGAGGCGTTGCGCGCGCGCGCCTTCGACTTTTTGCGTCTGCAATTGCTGCACGCGTTGTTGCAGGCGATTGATCCGGCTCTGCCGCTCTGCGGTCTGACGCGAGAGCGTGTCGCGCTGCCGCTGCTGCGCTGTCTGCTGGCGCTGCTGGATCAATTGCTGCCGCTGCTGCGCGCGCTGGTCGATCCGCTCCGTCGGCAACCGCCGCTCGCTTACGCGCGGCGACGGGGTCGGACGCGATGGCGTGGCGATATGCGGACGTTGCGGGGCCGCTCGATGAAATTCGGGCCGCGGCGTTGCGGCGCGCGGCGCGGCGATACGGGGAGCCTGGCGCGGTGACGGAGCGGCGAAATGAGGTGCCGGGCGCGGCGCCATCGCCGGTCGCTGCGGGGCATGGAACGCGGGTGCGGCCGGCCGAGCCATCGCGGGCGGCCGAGCCATCGCAGGTGGTCTAGCCATTGCGGGAGGGGCGGCGTGCACCATCGGCGCTGAAGGGCGCGCCATCGCGGGCGGCGCGGCTGGGCGTGCCGCAGTTCCTGGCGGTCCGCCCTTTCCATGTGGCTGCGCGGACGCGCCGCCGCTCGCCACGAGCATCGAGATACCAATCAAAAATACAACAAATCGAACGCGGCGGGAAAGCATGAGCGTAGCTCTCCGTTCAACAGTCGCCCGCAGCGCTTTAACGCGCAGACGCCGGATTCGTTCGTTGTGGCTAAAGCCGATGCTGCGGTCTTCCGACGCAGGGAACCGTCAGGAGACATCCTGCTTGAGGGCGGCCGCGATCCGCTCCAGCGCCCAGTCGACCTGATCGCCCGTGATCACCAGCGGCGGGGCGATGCGGATGGTGTGTTCGTGCGAGTCCTTGGCGAGGATGCCGCGCGCCTGCAGCGCCAGGCAATAGCGGCGGGCACCGCCAGCTTCGGGGTGTAGTTCGATCGCCAGCATCAGCCCGCGGCCGCGTACCTCGCGGATCACGTTGGCGCGGATGTCCTGCAATCCGGCGAGAAAGCGTGCGCCCTGTTGCGCAGCGTTCTCGATCATTCCTTCCTCGATCAGCACGCGCAGCGCCGCCCGCGCCACCGCGCAGGCCAGCGGGTTGCCGCCGAAGGTCGAGCCGTGCTGGCCGGGCCGCAACGTGCCGAGCACGGCGTTGTTGGAAAGCACCGCCGAGACCGGATAGAAGCCGCCCGATAGCGCCTTGCCGAGCAGCGTCACGTCGGCTTCGATCCCTTCGTGCTGCTCGGCGAGCAGCTTGCCGGTGCGGCCGAGCCCGGTCTGGATCTCGTCGAGCACGAGCATCACGTTGTGTCCGGTGCACAGCTGGCGCACGCGAGCGAAGTAGCCTGGCGGGGGAATCATGACGCCGGCTTCGCCCTGGATCGGCTCGACCAGGAAGGCCGCGGTGTTCGGCGTGATCGCCTGCTCGAGCGCCGCGGCATCGCCGAACGGGATGATTTTGAAGCCCGGCGCGAACGGGCCGAAATGGTCGCGCGACCCCGGGTCGGTCGAGAAGCCGACGATGCCGAGCGTGCGTCCGTGGAAATTATTGGCGCAGACGATGATCTCGGCCTGCCCGTCCGGCACACCCTTGACCTCATAGGCCCATTTGCGCACCGACTTAATCGCGCTCTCCACCGCCTCGGCGCCGCTGTTCATCGGCAGCACCTTGTGCGATCCGGTCAGTTCCGCGAGCTCGCGGTAGAAGGGACCGAGCTGGTCGTTGTGGAAGGCGCGCGAGGTCAGCGTCAGCCGACGCGCCTGCTCGGTCATTGCTGCCAGGATCTTCGGATGACAGTGGCCCTGGCTCACCGCCGAATAGGCCGAGAGACAGTCGAGGTACTGGTTGCCGTCAGTGTCCCACACCCATACACCTTCGCCGCGGGACAGCACGACCCCGATCGGCTCGTAGTTGTAGGTGCCGAATTGCGCTTCGGTGGCAAGGAAATCAGTGACCGATGGACTCATCCTGTGTCACTCCCGCTGCAGCGCAGGATATCACGCCAACGCGCTTGCAGTTGACTTGGGCATCGGCGTGTCCACAGGGAAGTGCCTTGGCCGGCCAAATTCGCAGTCGGAAATTGCCTATCCGCCGCGCCGGCATGGCACGCTGAGGAAGCCGCGGAAGCGCACCCGGCCGCCACGCACCGGCGTGCCGTCGAGCATGTAGTTCGGGAAGCGCGCCAGG
This sequence comes from Bradyrhizobium sp. I1.14.4, assembly GCF_050435825.1. Lineage (NCBI taxonomy): Bacteria > Pseudomonadati > Pseudomonadota > Alphaproteobacteria > Hyphomicrobiales > Nitrobacteraceae > Bradyrhizobium > Bradyrhizobium sp. I1.14.4. Next base: position 31,540 of record NZ_JBNDLA010000018.1, read on the forward strand.
AACCGCGAGATCGCGATGGCGCCTTCGAGGCGCGCCAACGCCATGCCAGCGCATTGATGCGCGCCGGTGCCGAAGGCGAGGTGACGGTTCGGCGTGCGCGCGACATCGAAGCTTTCAGGGTTGGGGAACTGCGCCGGGTCGCGGTTGGCGGCGCCGATGCACAGCGTGACCAGCGTGCCGGGCGGCATCTTGATGCCGCCGAGCTCGGTCTGTTCCACGATCATCCGGTTGCCGAGTTGGTTCGAGCTCTCGTAGCGCAGCATCTCCTCGACCGCGGTCTTGATCAGCTCGGGCTGCGCGATCAGCCGCTGCTTCTCCGCGGGGTATTGGGTGAGCGTCACCAGGCCGTTGCCGATCAGATTGGTCGTGGTCTCGTGGCCGGCGTTGAGCAGGAAGATGCAGTTGTGCAGCAATTCCTTCGTGGTTAGCCTTTCGCCGTTGTCCTCGCCATTACCTTCTCCTCGGATCAACCGGGTGAGCACGTCGCGTTCGGGATTGCCCGGCTTGGCCCGGCGGCGTTCGACGAGGGTTTCAAGATAGGCGAGAAAGTCCTTCACCGCATTGTTGCCACGGTCGAACGCCTCCTTGCTGATCACGGGCTCGAGCGCACCCAGGATCGCCAGCGACCAGTCGCGCAGGGGCTCGCGTTCGTCGTGCGGCACGTCGAGCAGATTGCCGATCACCTCGACCGGAATCGCCGAGGCGAAGTCGCCGATCAGTTCGAAGCGGTCCTTGGTCTCGATCCGGTCGAGCAGGCTGTCGACCAGCGCGATCAAGTCCGGCTCCATGCCGGCGATCGCCCGCGGCGACAATGCGCCCATGATCAGCCGCCGCACCCGGGTGTGCGCTGGCGGGTCGTTGAAGACGAGGCTGGTCGTATGGTGCTCGTAGAGCAACGACTTGCCATATTTCGGCAAGAACTCCTTCTTCTTGTCGGAAGAGAACGTCTTGGTGTTCTTGTAGGCGGCGATGAGGTCGTCGTAGCGGGTGAGGAAATAGCAGCCGTTCGGCAGCCGCTTGACCGGCGCATTCTCGCGCAGCGCGCGATAGGTCGGGTAGGGGTTCGCGTAGAACTCCGGCGTCAGCTTTTCCAGGTCGAAGCCGTCAGCCAGCTCTCGCGCGCGCCCGTCCATGGCGAATCCGCCCAATTAGTTTCATTTGCAACTATCGTAAGCCGCAGACGGCGGCCGCGCAACACAATTTGCGGGCATCGGGAACAGCGTGGCGTGCGCCGCGCGATGCGAGTAAATCGCAGAGCCATATGCGGTTTTGCGCTTTGATGAAGCGCGCGCGCCCCTCTACAGTCGCGGCCAAACAACAGAGACCGGAAACGCCGATGCATGCCCGTGCCGAGTCCGCGGCCTCCTGGCCCGAGGAGATTTTCTCGATCTTGCAACGCTTCGAGGTGCGCCAGGTGCCCTACGTGCCGGACGCCGGGCATTCGGAGCTGATCGAGCGCGTGCTGGGTTCGTCCTCGATGCGCGGTATTGCGCTGACCACCGAGGAGGAGGGCGTGGCGCTGCTCGCGGGCGCCTGGGCCGGCGGCCAGCGCGGCGTGCTGCTGATGCAATCGAGCGGGGTCGGCAATTGCATCAACATGCTGTCGCTGGTGCAGATCTTCCGCCTGCCGTTCCTCACGCTGGTGACGATGCGCGGCGAATGGGGCGAGTTCAATCCCTGGCAGGTGCCGATGGGCTCGAACACCCAGGGCATTCTCGAATTGGCGGGGATCAAGGTGTTGCGCGCTTCACACCCTGATGAGGTTCGCGAAGTCGTCGAAGCCGGCGCGGCGCAAGCCTACAACGCCTGCACGCCGACCGCCGTGCTGCTGTCGCAGCGCCTGATCGGGGCAAAGGTCTTCACCAAATGAGCAAAGCCAATCTTCTCGACCGCCGCGCCGTCGTTTCTGAACTGCTGAGGGATCGCAAGGGCGCTTTCGCCATCGGCGGCCTCGGCGCCTCGACCTATGACATCGCCGCCGCGGGCGATCACGACCGCAACTTCTATCTCTGGGGCGGCATGGGCGGCGCCGTGATGATCGGGCTCGGCCTCGCACTGGCCCAGCCGACGCTGCCGGTCGTCGTGGTCACCGGCGACGGCGAGATGCTGATGGGCTTGGGGAGCCTCGCGACGGTCGGCCTGCAGCAACCCAAAAACCTCTCGATCATCGTGCTGGACAACGAGGCCTATGGCGAGACCGGCGGCCAGACCAGCCACACCGGTGGAACTGCCGACCTCGTAGGTGTTGCCAAAGCCTGCGGAATCGGGGATAGCCGGGCGATCAGCACGATGGCTGAGGTGGAGGTTTTTGCTTCGTCTTTGCAAGACGTTACGGCAGGGCCGCGATTCGCCAGCGCCAAGATCGACGGTGCCAATCTGGAACGGGTGCTGTCCAGCCGCGATGGCACCTACATCGTCAACCGCATCAGAGGGTCTGTCGGCCACACTCCGATATAAAGTGACTATCGCGGTGCAATACAACCTTGACTTTTGGTAAAGTGAGTGATTACTCACGACCCAAATGTCTACCTTACGCATGACGAGTGACTTGCGGCGTCAGTTGATCCTGAGCGCCGCCAAGCGGTGTTTCGCCCGCAACGGCTTTGCCGGCACCACGACAAAGAGCGTGGCGGCCGCGGCTGCCATTTCGGAAGGGCTGCTCTTCAAGCACTTCCCGTCCAAGGCCGCGCTCTACGCCGAAATCCTTGCCGAAGAGTGCGAGGCGGATCCCGATCTCGCGCATCTGCTCGGCCAGGAGCCCTCGACTGCGACGCTGATCGAACTGGTGCAGGGCATGGTCGGCCACTTCATGCAACTGCGCGACGCGCCGGACCAGGAAGAAGCGCAGCGGATGCGGCTGATGGTAACGAGCCATCTCGACGACGGCGAGTTTGCGCGCCTGCTCTACGACAAGGTCGGCAAGCTGATCGGCCCGACCTTCGCGGCCTCGCTCGAGCGGGCAATCGCCGCCGGCGAAGCGACGCGGATCGGCGACGAGCCGCTCAACCTGTTCTGGTTTGCGCACCACACCGTGCTTATGGGCGCGCTGACGCAGCTGCCTGCGACACCATGTCTCCCCTACGGCGATGCCGCCGCGGCCGAGCGGCAGCTTTGCCAGTTCATTCTTCGCGGCATCGGACTTACCGAAGCCGCAATTTCAACTCATTTGGGCCGCCAGCCGTCGCCGAGCGCAGGACCGTCGGTAACTGCAGAAAGTGCATGACATGAATATCCAGACCGAAAGCCACCTCTCGGGGCAACCGCTCAAGGAAAAGCAGGCCAAGCGCCCGGTTCGCCTGGTGCGCTGGTTCATCATCGTGGGCCTGTTGCTGGCGCTGCTGGTTGGCGCGCTGGTCGGCTTCAACGCCTTCCGCAGCCACATGATTGCGCAGTTCTTCGCCAACAATAAGCCGCCGCCGTCGAACGTCTCGATCGCCGAGGCGAAGACCGAGGTGATTCCGAACCTGCTGACCGCCGTCGGCGATCTCGTGGCCGTGCACCAGGTCAATGTCACGACCGACGTGCCGGGCCGCATCACCGAGATCCGGTTCACCGCCGGCAGCCATGTGAAGGCGGGCACGCCGCTGGTGCAGCTGTTCGACGCACCGGAGCAGGGCGACCTCGCCAGCTTCAAGGCGCAGGCGACCGTGGGCGAGCAGCAGCTCGACCGCGCCAAGCAGCTTGCGTCGCGCCAGTTCGGGCCGCAGTCGACCGTCGATACGGCGCAGGCGACCTACGACCAGGCCAAGGCGGGTATTGCGAAGACCGAAGCGCTGATCTCGCAGAAGCTGGTGCGCGCGCCGTTCGAAGGTGATCTCGGCGTTCGCCAGGTCGAAGTCGGCCAGTATCTGACGGCCGGTACACAGATCGTGTCGCTGACGGATCTGTCGGTGCTGTATGCCAACCTGACCGTGACCGAGAAGCAGAGCTCGCAGATCAAGGTGGGCCAGGCCGTGCGGGTCGCGGTCGACGCCTATCCGGGCCGCACCTTCGAGGGCAAGATCACGACCATCGAGCCGCAGATCGCGACCGAGACCCGCAACATCCGGGTGCAGGCCACGATCCAGAATCCGGACAGCATCCTCAAGCCCGGCATGTTCGCGACCACCACGATCGTGCTGCCTGAGAAGCCGCCGGTCGTGACCATTCCCGAAACCGCGGTCGACTACACGCTGTACGGCGACTCGGTGTTCCTGATCACCGAGAAGAAGGGCCAAGACGGCAAGATCAGCCTGACCGCGGACCGCACCTTCGTGAAGACCGGCAACCGTGTCGAAGGCCGCGTCGAAATCCTGAAGGGCCTGAAGGCCGGGGACAAGGTCGTGGCCGTCGGCCAGATCAAGCTGCAATCGGGCATGGCTGTTGCGATCTCGAACGATCCGCCGCCGTCGGTTCCGGCCGAGCCGCCGCGCTACTAATCCTGATCATAAAACCCGGAGGGCCGATTGGCCCTCCGCCACATGTTGCCGCAACCGGCAGACAACACGAATCGAGTTGGCGATGGCCTTCACTGATATTTTCATCAAGCGCCCGGTGCTGTCGGTCGTCGTCAGCCTGCTGATCCTGCTGATCGGCTTGCGCGCGGCGATGGTGCTGCCCATCCGGCAATATCCGAACCTGTCGAACACCGTCGTGACGATCACGACGTCATATCCCGGCGCGTCGCCGGAGCTGATCAACGGTTTCATCACCACGCCGATCGAACAGGCCGTGGCTTCGGCCGAAGGCGTCGACTACATGACGTCGAACTCGGTACTCGGCACCTCGACGATTCAGGTCTACGTCAAGCTCAATCACGATCCGAACCAGGCGCTGACCGAGGTGCTCGCCAAGGTCAACTCGGTCAAATACCTGATCCCGAAGGAAGCCTTCGATCCGGTCGTGTCCAAGGCGACAGGTGACACCATCGCCGTGATGTATCTCGGCTTCTCCAGCGAAGAGCTCACCGGATCGGCGATCTCGGATTATCTGACCCGCGTCGTGCAGCCGGTGCTCTCGACGGTCGATGGCGTCGCATCGGCCGACATCCTGGGCGGCCAGACCTTTGCGATGCGCGTCTGGCTCGATCCAACCCGGATGGCCGGACGCGGCGTGTCGCCCAACGACGTCGCTGCTGCGATCGCCGCCAACAACTTCCAGGCGGCTGCCGGCCAGACCAAGGGCTTCTTCATCGTCTCCAACGTCTCGGCCAACACCGACCTTCAGAACATCGATCAGTTCAAGCGAATGATCGTGAAGGCGAAGGACGGCGGCTTCGTGCGCATCGAGGACATCGCGACGGTGGAGCTCGCGGCACAGAGCACCGACGCCAGCGTCGCCTTCAACGGCGAGCATGCGATCTTCATCGGCATCAAGGCGACGCCGCAGGGCAACCCGCTGACCCTGGTGCAGGGCGTGCGCGCACTGTTCCCCGACCTCGAGCGCAACCTGCCGCCGTCGATGAAGATGAAGGTGGCCTACGACTCCACCAAGTTCATCCAGTCGTCGATCGACGAGGTCGAGAAAACGCTCACCGAAGCGGTCCTGATCGTCGTCGTGGTCATCTTCCTGTTCCTGGCGTCGCTCCGCTCGGTGATCATCCCCGTCGTTACCATTCCGCTGTCGCTGATCGGCGTCTGCATCCTGATGCTGGCCGCCGGCTTCAGCTTCAACCTGCTGACACTGCTGGCGATGGTGCTGGCGATCGGCCTCGTCGTCGACGACGCCATCGTGGTGGTGGAGAACATCCATCGACATCTCGAGGAGGGCCTGCCACCCGTGCAGGCATCGCTGAAAGGTGCCCGCGAGATCGTCGGCCCCGTCGTCTCCATGACGATCACGCTGGCGGCGGTGTACGCGCCGATCGGCTTCCTTGGCGGCGTGACCGGCACGCTGTTTCGCGAATTCGCCTTCACGCTGGCCGGCTCGGTGATCGTGTCGGGCGTGATCGCGCTGACCTTGTCGCCGATGATGTGCTCGGTGTTCCTCAAGAGTGCGGAGGAGGGGCGTTTCGCCAAGCTGGTCAATCGCGTGTTCGGCGCATTGACGCGCGCCTATGGCCGCCAGCTCGACCGCTCGCTCGACTACCGCCCGATCACGGCCCTGTTTGCCGTGACCATTCTCGGCCTGGTCGGCTTCCTCTACATGCACATCCAGAAGGAACTGGCGCCGCAGGAAGACCAGGGCATCGTGTTCGCGGTGACCAAGGCGCCGAAATACGCCAACATCGACTACATCGACCACTATGGCGACAAGATGGACAAGGAGTTCCAGAAGTTTCCCGAGACCGACCTGCGGTTCATCCTGAACGGCATCACCGGTCCGCAGGGTGGCTTCGCCGGCATGTTGCTCAAGCCGTGGGACGAGCGCAAGCGCTCGGCTCAGGCGCTGCAGCCGCTGGTTCAGGCGGAGCTGTCCAAGATCGAGGGCATCAGCGCGTTCGCGTTCAGCCTGCCGCCGCTGCCCGGTGGCCCCGGCGGTCTGCCGGTGCAGATGGTGATCAGCTCGACGGCCACCTTCCAGCAGGTGTTCGACCAGATGAACAAGCTGAAGGATGCCGCGCGCAAGAGCGGCCTGTTCATCGTCACCGACAGCGACCTCGACTTCAACCAGCCGGTGGTCCGGGTGAAGGTCGATCGTTCCAAGGCGAGCGACCTCGGCATCACCATGCAGTCGATCGGCGGCGCGCTCGCGACGCTGCTCGGCGGCAACTACGTCAACCGGTTCAACCTCGAAGGGCGCTCCTATCAGGTGATCCCGCAGGTGCCGCGTGTCAGCCGGCTCGCGCCGGAATCGTTCGACAATTACTACGTCCCGACCGCGACCGGGCAGCTGGTGCGGCTGTCGACCGTGGTTTCGGTCGAGACCGGCGTCGATCCGAACGCGCTGACCCACTACAACCAGCTCAATTCGTCGACTTTCCAGGCCGTGCCGATGCCCGGCGTCTCGATGGGCCAGGCGGTGGAGTTCCTGCAGGGTGAAGCCAAGAAGCTGCCGTCCGGCTTCAGCTACGACTTCCTGGCCGACTCCCGCCAGTACGTCCACGAGGGCAACCAGCTGCTGGTCACCTTCGCGTTCGCCATCATCATCATCTTCCTGGTGCTGGCGGCGCAGTTCGAGAGCCTGCGCGATCCGTTCGTGATCATGATCTCCGTGCCGATGGCGATCGTCGGTGCCCTGATCCCGCTGTTCTTCGGTGTCGCCACCATGAACATCTACACCCAGGTGGGTCTGCTGACGCTGGTCGGACTGATCACCAAGCACGGCATCCTGATGGTGGAGTTCGCCAACGAGCTGCAGCTCAACGAGGGACTGGACCGCCGTTCGGCGATCGAGATGTCGGCCCGGATTCGTCTGCGTCCGATCCTGATGACGACGGCGGCCATGGTCACCGGCCTGTTGCCGCTGCTCACGGCCTCGGGCGCCGGCGCCGCCAGCCGCTTCTCGATCGGGCTCGTGGTCGTCGCCGGCATGACGATCGGCACGCTGTTCACCCTGTTCGTGCTGCCGGCCGTCTACATGACGATCGCGACCGACCACCAGGCCGCGGCCCGTTCGGACCGCGCCAAGCAGATCGCCGATTACGAGCTCGACGGCCGCGGCGGCGCATTGAAACCGACCTGAGCCCTCCAAGCTCATGCTCGCAGGAGAGGCGGCGCTGGCGAAAGCCACTGCCGCCTTTTCCTTGTCCCGCGATAGCCTTGCCGATGGGCGGGCCGAAGACTGTTTGGTTTGACGCGTTTTCTTCATGCGAGCCGGGAGACCATTTCGCTCGAAAGCGCTATGCTCCTAACAAGATCCGGGGGAAACAGGCATGGCGAGCGAGTTTGCGGCGGGCAATTACCGGTTCATTCCGGCCGTGTTCCAATATTCCAGTGGCGCGCAGGCGAACGCTGGCTATGAGATCGAGCGGGTGCGCTTCGATCGCCTGGTGCCGCTCGCGGAAGGCTTCGCGCGGATCGCGGCCTACATCCGGGACGCCGGCCGGCCGCTGACCTCGTTCTGCGCCTGCGAATTGCGTTCGCCGGCCGCCTTCACCGAGGACGGTTTCCGGGCCTTCAACCAGCACTACGTCAAGACGCTTGCCGAATGGGGCCTGTTCGATGGCACCATCAATCCGGTGGCCCGCAGCAACGTCTGTCCCGAGATCGATCCGCCGGCCGAGCCGTCGTTCTACGCGTTCTCGTTCACGCGGCCGAGCACAAACGCGTCGCCGTCCTTCGTGATCGCGGGCGGCGCCGAGGCACGCGGCGGCGCCGGCAGCTATCCCGACCGCATCGTTTGCTATCGCGATCTCAGTCCCGGCGCGTGGCGGGAGAAGGTCCGCTTCACCGCCGGCGAGATGGAGCGGCGTCTTGCGGAGTTCAGCTTCGCCTGGGAGGAGACCACAGCGGTGCAGGCTTATACCGTGCACGACATTCATCCCGTGATCGTCGACGAGCTGGTTCGCCGTGGCGCCACGCGCTCAGGCCTGACCTGGCACTTCTGCCGCCCGCCGGTGGTCGATCTCGAATACGAGATGGATTGCCGCAGGGTGTCGAGGGAATTGGTGATTCAGGTCTAGAGGCAATCGGCTTCGCCGAACCCGTCATCCCCGCGCAAAGGCTTCGCCTTTGTCGCTGGAGGTGCGAGCGGAGCGAGCCTCGAAGGATGCACGGCCCGGCTGCTGGCCGTCGATCCTTCGAGGGCGGCTGAAGAAGCGGCCACCTCAGGATGACGGAGAAGATTGGGCGCCCGCTGTGACGGAGGACAGATCACCGCGCCTTCGGGTCGAGCGCGTCGCGCAGGCCGTCGCCGACCAGGTTGAACGACAGCACGACCAGGAAGATTGCAAGTCCCGGCCAGACCGCCATCCACGGCGCGCTGGTCAGGAAGCGTTGGGCGGCGTTGAGCATGCTGCCCCAGGACGGCGCCGGCGGCTGCTGGCCGAGGCCGAGGAAGGAGAGTGCGGCCTCGGCGATGATCGCGGCCGCGATCGACAGCGTCGCCTGCACCAGCAGCGCCGGCAAAATGTTCGGCAGGATGTGGACCAGCGCGATGCGCCAGCGCGGGTTGCCCATGGCGCGCGCCGCCTCGACATAGTCCTCGACCTTGACGCTCATCACCTGGCCGCGGGTCAGGCGGATGAAGATCGGGGTCGCCGAGATGCCGATTGCGATCATTGCATTGCCGAGGCTCGGGCCGAGAAAGGCGGCGAGCGCGATCGCCAGGATCAGGAACGGACAGGCCAGCATCGCATCGGTAATGCGGCTGATCAGCGCGTCGATGAAGCCGCCGCGATAGCCCGCGAGCAGGCCGAGTGGAACCCCGATCGTAAGCGCGATGCTGACCGAGATGAGACCCGCCAGCAGCGAGGCGCGGGCGCCGTACACGACACGGGCGAGCACGTCGCGGCCGAGTTCGTCGGTGCCGAACCAGTGCTGCGCTGATTGGGCCTTGCGTACCAGCGACCAGCTCGTCGCAATGGGATCATATGGAACGATCAACGGCGCGAAGACGGCGAGCAGGATGAAGAGCGCGATCACGGCGAGACCGAGCACGGCGCCCTTGCGCCTGATCAGCCGCCGCCACGCGCGCCGCGCCGGGCTCTCCAGCGTCTCGGAGGCGGCAAGCGAAGCGCTTGTCCCGAATGCGGCGTCCGTCATCCGATCAGCCCCTCAGCCGCGGGTTGACGAGGACATAGGCGATGTCGGCGATCAAATTGAGTGTGATGTAGATCGTCGCAGTCGTCAGCACCACGCCCTGCACGACGGCATAGTCGCGGTTGAATACGGCGTCGACAATCAGCTTGCCGAAGCCCGGGATCGAGAAGATCTGCTCGGTGAGGACTGCGCCAGACAGCAGCGTGCCGAGCTCGAGCGCGCCGAGCGTGATGATCGGCGTCAGCGCGTTGCGCATTGCGTGCTTGAGGATCACCGTGCGCTCGGACAAGCCCTTGGCGCGCGCAGTGCGGACATAGTCGCTCTCCAACACCTGCAGCATGGCGCTGCGCGTATGACGCATCAGGATCGCCGCGATCGCATTGCCGAGCACGAACGCCGGCATGATGGATGCGGCGAGGCTGGCGCGCCAGTTTTCGCTCAGCGGCACGTAGCCTGAGGCGGGCAGCCAGCCCAGTTCAACGGAGAACAGGAAGATCAGCATGATGCCGAGCCAGAAATTCGGCGTCGAGATACCCCACAGCGCGAACAAATTGGCGCCATAGTCCCACGCCGTGCCCTTCTTCACCGCAGAGATGACGCCGGCGGGAATGCCGATCAGGAAGGCGATCACGATCGCCATGCCGGCGATCTGCATCGTTACCGGCAGCTTCTGCGTGATCAGGCTCAACACCGGCATCTTGTTGCGCAGAGATTCGCCGAAGTCGCCTGTGAGCACGCCCTTGACCCAGTATGCATATTGCACCGGGATCGGTCGATCGAGATGGTACTGCTGGCGGATTTGCGCGATCACGGCCGGGTCGCGCTCCTCGCCGGCCATGACCAGTGCCGGATCGCCGGGCAGCAGATGCTGCAGCGAGAAGATGAGGAGCGAGACAAAGAACAGCGTCGGGACCAGTTGAACCAGCCGCTTGGCGAGGAAGTTCAGCATCGTCGGCCCCGCATCCCCTGCGCTGCGGCGGTCATTTCAATTTCAGCCCGACCACGCGCACCAATCCATCCGGCATCTGCCGGTAACCCTCGACTTTGGTGGTGTGTGCGATCAGAAGTGTGCGGTGATAGATGTAGATGATGGGTTCGTCGTTGAGCACGATCTTGGCCATCTTCTCGTAGATCGGCTTGCGTTGGGCGGGGTCGTTGACCAGCCGCGCCTCTTCCATCAGTCTGTCGGCTTCCGGATTGGAATAGCCGCCGTCGTTCTGCGGTGCCTTGGTGTGCAGGAAGACGTAGGAATTGCCATCAGGATCAATCCGACCGCTCCAGTTGATCTGGAACACCTGGAATTCACCGGCCTGGGCCTGCTTGAAGGTCGTCGCAAATTCGACCACGCGGATCTTGATGTCAAAGCCCGCTTCGGCGGCCATCGACTGCACGACCTGGGCCACCGCCTCGTTCTCGGCCCCCTTGGGGACCATGTAGTCGACGGCGACGGGCAGCGTGACACCGGCTTCCTTCAGCAGCGCCTTGGCCTTGGCGACATCGCGTCCGCGAACCGGAAACGCCTTCTGGTAATAGGGATGCGTCGGGCTGACCCATTGATTGCCTGGCGTGAACTCGCCGTTGAAGACGACCTGATTGAGCGCCTCGCGATCGATCGCGAGATCGAGCGCCTGGCGGACCTTCTCCGACTGGCTGAGCGGCCCTTTGTTCTTCTCGTTCGCAATGTTGATCGTAAGGCCGAGATAGCCGAGTTCGGGCGCAGTCGACAGCACGAGCTTCGGGTCGGCGCGAACATCCTTGATATCGGTTGCCAGCACGCGCTCGATCAGATCGAGCCCACCGGATTTCAGGTTGGCGAGCCGCACCGTGGCGTCGACGATCGGCAGGAACACGATGCGATCGATGAAGACGTTGTCCTTGTTCCAGTAATCCTGGAATTTCTCGAACACCATGCGGTCCTGCTGCACGCGTTCAACGAACTTGTAGGGGCCGGCGCAGACGGGATGCAGGCCGAACTTGTCGCCCGCTTCCTTTACCGCCTTCGGCGAGACCATCATGCCGGCGCGGTCGGTCAACTGCGCGATCAGCGGCGAGTAGGGTGTTTTGAGCACCAGCTTGATGGTCAGGGGATCGACGACGTCGACATGGTCGAGCGCGGCCAATTCCGGCTTGCGGAACGAGGTCGGCAGCGTGAGATGGCGCTCCAGCGAGAACTTGGCTGCTTCGGCGTCGAACGGCTCGCCGTCATGGAACTTGACGGCCGGCCGCAGCTTGATCGTCATCTCCTTGCCGTCGGCAGATGTCTCGTGCGACAGCGCGAGTTGCGGCACGATATTGAGTTTTTCGTCGATGTCGAACAGCTTGTCGCAGAACGCGGAAAAGACGATGCGGCCGACATAGGTGCGCCCGATCGAGGGATCGAGGATGTCGGGATCCTCGGCAAGGCCGATGCGCAGCGTGGTCTGGGCCTGCGCGCCCGCGCCGAGCGCGAGCAACAGGCCCGCTGCCGCCGCCGCCAAACGAAACATCTTCATCATACCGCTCCCCATGTTCACGCGCCGACCTTAGGTCCCGACTGTACCAACCCCGGGACGTCCGGCCCCTTCCGTCGCGCCAAAGGCCGCCAGCAGTTTTTCCAGCGTCGGCGAAAAGCCGCCGTCAGTCGGGACGATCGCATCGTCCCACGGCAGCTCCGCCGTCCGGTGACATGCCGTTGCATGTCCGGTGCCATCTTCAAGGAGCTGTGGTGCTTCGCTGCGGCAACGCTCGATCGCATAGGGACATCTTGTGTGGAATCGGCAGCCCTGCGGCGGATTGAGTGCACTCGGCAGCTCGCCTTGCAGCACAATCCGGCTGCGCTTTGCCTTCGGTTTAGGCACCGGGATCGCCGACAGCAGTGCGCGGCTGTAGGGATGGCGCGGGGCGGCGAACAGCGCGTGTGCCTCCGCAGTCTCGACGATGGTGCCGAGATTCATCACGGCGACACGGTCGGCGATGTGCTTCACGACGGCCAGATCGTGCGAGACGAAGATGTAGGCGAGCTTCAGGCGATCCTGCAGGTCGCGCAGCAAGTTCAATATCTGCGAGCGGATCGAAACGTCGAGCGCCGACACCGGCTCATCGCAGATGATCAGCTTCGGCTCGACCGCAAGCGCGCGGGCAATCGCGATGCGCTGACGCTGGCCGCCGGAGAATTCATGGGGATAGCGGCGCGCGAAGCGCGGCTCGAGCCCGACCAGACGCAACAGCTCGTCGACCCGCGCGCGGCGATCCGCCGCCGGGACCAGATTGTGCAGCGCCAGCGGCTCGGTCAGGATCTGGCTCACCGTCATGCGGGGATTGAGCGAGGCGTAGGGGTCCTGGAAGATCAGCTGCGCGTCGCGGCGGAATGCGCGCAATTGTTCGGCATTGAGCGAACCGAGGTCGCGGCCCTCGAAGTTGATCCGTCCGGCGTCCGGCTCGATCAGCCGCAGCACCAGGCGGCTGACGGTCGATTTGCCGCAGCCGGATTCGCCGACCAGCGCCAGCGTCTTGCCGGCCTCGACCGTGAAGCTGACGCCGTCGACCGCCTTCACATGGGCGGTTGGCCGTCCGAACACCGAGCGTTCGGCGACGAAATGCTTCACCAGCCCTTCGACCTCGAGCAGCACAGTCATGACACCAGCCGTTCCAGCGGCGCGCGGATGCAGCGCGAGGCATGGGTCGCGCTCAGCATTGCGAGCGGCGGCGGCGATTTTGTGCAGGCACCCTCGACGAACGGGCAGCGCGCGGCGAAGCGGCAGCCAGCAGGAGGATGCGCCATGTTCGGCACCATGCCTTCGATGGTCGCGAGATGACTGGTGCGGCGGTCGAGCCGCGGGATCGAGCCGAGCAGGCCGACCGTGTAGGGATGCTGGGGATTGGCAAACAGCTCGTCGACCGGGGCGCGCTCGACGATCTCGCCCGCATACATCACCGCGACCTCGTCACAGACTTCGGCGACGACGCCGAGATCGTGAGTGATCAGGATGATCGCAGCACCGCTCGCGGCCTTCAGCTCGCGCATCAGATCCAGGATCTGCGCCTGCAGCGTCACGTCGAGCGCGGTGGTCGGCTCATCGGCGATCAGAAGCCGCGGATCGCAGGCCAGCGCCATCGCGATCATCACGCGCTGGCGCATGCCACCGGATAGCTTGTGGGGAAACTCGTCGATGCGTTTCTCGGGCGAGGGGATATGAACGCGGCGGAGCAGCTCGATGGTGCGTTCGCGCGCCGCGCGCCGGGAGCCGCCGCGGTGCCGCAAAATGGTCTCGGTGATCTGGTCGCCGATGGTAAAGCTCGGGTTGAGCGAAGTCATCGGCTCCTGGAAGATCATCGCGAGGCGATTGCCGCGCAGGTCGCGCAGCGTCGCGTCCGGCACGTCGAGCAGGTCGAACCCGTCGAAGCGGATCGCACCGGAGACCGCGGCCGACTGCTTCGGCAACAGCCCCATGATCGCGAGCGAAGTCACGCTCTTGCCGCAGCCGGACTCGCCGACCAGGCCAAGCGTGGCGCCATTGGCGACGGAAAGATCGACGCTATCGACGGCATGCGTGGTACGGCCGTCGTCGCCGTGGAAGGTGACGCGCAGGCCCTCGATCTCGATCAGCGGACCGGCGGTCATTCGCCGCTCTTGGTTGCGGCTGCAATGCCGGCGTCGATCGTGGCGCGCTCGCTGGTTCCGGCCGGGTTGTCGCGGGTCGGCATGAAGTTCCGGAACGGCACCCAGTGCTCACGGCTGACAGCTTCGAGCCGCTTAAGCTCGCGCAAGGGATCGGCATGGTCGTCGACCCGCAGGTCGAGCAACGGCCATTCCTCCGCGCCGTGGATCAGAAGCGCCGCCGATTGCTTGCCGCGCTTGTCGCCACCGGCCGCTTCGCCGGCGAACATCGCCTTGATCAGCCGCTCTGCGAACGGCAGCTTTTGGTTCGCGGCATAGACGCGCGCGGTCTCGTCGAGCACCGCGGGCCCGGCCAGCATGTTGCCGGCGATCGAGAAGCCGTCGCCCGCGATATGGCCGAACCAGTCGATACAGTCCTTGCCGGAATGCGCGGCAATGCGGCCCCTGGCGTCCATGACATGCGCCCGCCGGCTCTCGCGGCCGCTGTCGGGCGCGAGCAGCGCCGCGATCACGTCATGTGGGCTCTTGCCTTGGCGCAGCAGCGCGAGGCCGTCGATGCCGTAATAGGGATTGACCAGCGCCTGCGTCGCAACGGCGCCGATTCCGGGTGCGATGTGGGGCACGAGGGCGCCGACCGCGAAGAATCGCGTCGCGACGGCGATGCCGAGCTGGTCGGTGGCGCTGTCGCAGGCGATGATCGACCAGGTCATCTCGTGTCTCTTCTCCCTCTCTCGGCCCTTCGCGGGGTCGAGACGAGCGGAGCTCGCTCTGAGAGGGGCAGGGTGAGGGGCTCGTTCCGCGAAAGCGGCAGGTATCGAGTTTGCGGAGGCTCCCCCTCACCCGGATCGCATCTCCGATGCGATCCGACCTCTCCCCGCAAGCGGGGCGAGGTGAAGATGGAGGCTCGGTCTGCAGTTCGATCCGACGTCATCATGATACGATGGTGATCTCGTCTAGCGCCCTGCGGCGTAACCCTGCATACCGCGCGGGTTGGCGGCGGCGCGGCGGCGCGGGCCAACCTTCGAGGCCGCGGTAAGGCGGCCTTCCGACCAATCGGGGCCAATCTCCACCACATGGCCGCGGCGTTTCAATTCGTCGATGGTCGATTTCGGCACACGATTCTCCAGCACCAGCACACCGGGCCGCGAGGTACGCGGCCAGAACGAGATCGGGAAATGCTCGGAGTGCCAGGCCGGCGCGTCGATCGCCTCCTGCAAATTGAGCCTGGCATGGACGTGGCGGAGGAAGAACTGCGTGATCCACTGGTCCTGCTGGTCGCCGCCCGGCGAGCCCCAGGAAAGATACGGCTCGCCGTCGCGCAGCGCCATGGTTGGCGACAGCGTGGTGCGCGGCCGCTTGCCCGGTGCGAGCGAGGCGGGGTGGTTCTCCTCGAGCCAGAACATCTGGGCGCGGCTGCCGAGGCAGAAGCCGATTTCGGGAATCACAGGCGAGGACTGCAGCCAGCCGCCGGACGGCGTCGCTGAGATCATGTTGCCGGCCTTGTCGATGATGTCGCAATGGACGGTGTCGCCGCGCACCTCGCCGAACCGGCCGACGGTCGGCTCGCCCGCGCCCATGGCGCCGACCGCTTCGCGATGCCCTTCGGCGCGCCGCAATTTCACGACACCACCGAAACCCTCGACCGAGCCGGGACGGAAGTCGAGTGAGGCTTTGTCCCTCAAGATCAGCTTGCGCCGCTCGTCGTTGTAGGCATCGGACAGCAGTGTTTCGATCGGGATGTCCGCGAACTTTGGATCGCCGTAGAACGTCTCGCGATCGGCATAGGCGAGCTTGGCGCATTCGATCTGCAGATGGATGAAGTCGGGGCCTGCGGGGTCGAGCCCGTCGAGCTCAAAACCCTTCAGCAGCGCGAGTTGCTGCAGCATCACCGGACCCTGGCTCCAGACCCCGGCCTTCTGCACGGTGTAGCGGCCGTAATCGTAGGTCAGCGGCGCCTCGATGGTCGGCTGCCAGCGTGCCATGTCGTCGGCCGACAGCACGCCGCGGTGCGGCCGGCCAGAGACGTCCATCACCTCCTGGGTGCGGCAGAACTTGTCGATCGCTTCCGCAACAAAGCCCTTTGACCAGGCCTGCCGCGCGCGTTCGATCTGCGCGACGCGGTCGCCGCCGGCGCTCTCCGCCTCGGTGAGGATGCGCGCGTAGGTCTCCGCAAGTTTCTTGTTGGTGAAGATGGTGCCGGGCTTCGGCACCTCGCCGTTCGGCAAATAGACGTCGGCCGATGTGGGCCAGTATTTCCGGAACAGCTGCTCGACGGTCTGGATGGTGGCGGACGCGCGCTCGACCAGCGGATGGCCGTCGCGAGCATAGGCGATCGCGGGCTCCAGCACGTCGCGCAGCTTCATCGTGCCGTAGTCGCGCAGCAGCAGCATCCAGGTTTCGAACGTGCCGGGCACGCAGGCCGCGAGCAGGCCGGTGCCGGGCACCATTTCGAGGCCTTCGCTGCGATAGTGGGCGATCGTTGCCTTGGCCGGCGCCGGACCCTGGCCGCAGATCACTTCGGTTTTGCCGCGCTTGACGTCGTGCACGATGATCGGGACATCGCCGCCGGGGCCGTTCAGATGCGGTTCGACCACCTGCAACGTGAACGCCGCTGCAACGCCGGCGTCGAAGGCGTTTCCGCCTTTCTCCAACGCCGCCATGCCGACAGCGGTCGCGATCCAGTGGGTCGAGGTGACGACGCCGAAGGTGCCTTCGATCTCGGGCCTTGTGGTGAATGGATCGGGATTGACGTTGCTCATGGGCTGCGCTTCCGGCTAGGTCTTGTGCGCGCGCACTTGATCACAGGCGGGCTGGTATGCCAACCGCTTGGTGGACATGGCCGCTCCCATCCGCGTGATCATGCCGGAACGGCGGCGGCGGGGCTGTTGACGGCGTGACAGGCCACGCCGTCAATCAGTTCCGGCGTCTTCTCACGGCAGAGATCGAAGGCGAGGGGACAGCGCGGATTGAACGAGCAGCCCGGCGGCGGATCGATCGGGTTGGGAATCTCGCCCTTGACCGGGATGCGCTGGCGGCCCGACATCGCAAGATCCGGAACCGCGCCGAGCAGCATCCTGGTGTAGGGCATCCGCGGGTTCTCGAACAGTTTCCGACCCTCGGCGATCTCGACGATACGGCCGAGATACATCACGCCGATCCGGCTGGCCATGTGGCGGACAACCGCGAGGTTGTGGCTGATGAAGAGATAGGTCAGGCCGAATTTGTCCTGCAGGTCGCGCATCAGATTGAGGATCTGCGCCTGCACGGAGACGTCGAGCGCCGAGGTCGGCTCGTCGCAGACGATGAACTCGGCCTCCGACGCCAGCGCCCGGGCGATCGCGATGCGCTGGCGCTGGCCGCCGGAGAATTCGTGCGGGAATTTTTGGCCGTCGTCGGGGTGCAGGCCGACCAGCGAGAGCAATTCGCCGACTCGGGCCTTGATGTCGCGCTCGCCCTGGATCAGGTCGAAGGCGCGGATCGGCTCGCCGACGATGGCGGCGACCCGGTAGCGCGGATTGAGGCTCGCATAGGGATCCTGAAAAATCATCTGGATGCGCCGGCGCAGCCGACGGCGCGCCTGGCCCTGCCGCGGATCGGTCATCGAGACCCCGTCGATGACGACTTCGCCCGAACTCGGTGACAGCAGGCCGACGACCATGCGTGCTACCGTGGTCTTGCCCGAGCCGGATTCGCCGACCAGCGCAAACGTCTCGCCGCGCTTGATGTCGAAGCTGACGCCGTCGACGGCCTTCAGATATTCGAGATGGCCGCCCTCGATCACGCGGTTGAGCCACGGCTTCGAGACGTCAAAGACGCGACGCAGGTTCTTGACCTCGACCAATGTCCCGCTCATGCCGCCGTCTCCTTCGCAGGCTCGAACAGATGGCAGGCGACGGATTGCGTGCCCTGCCGGATCGGCTCGGGCCGTTCGACGCGGCAGCGATCGAAGGCAAACGCGCAACGCGGATTGAACGGGCAGCCCGGCGGGATCGCCGACAGCCGCGGCATCGAACCGGGAATCTGCACCAGGCGCTTGTCCTCGCCGGCAAGCGTCGGGATCGCGCCCATCAGGCCCTTGGCGTAGGGATGCAGCGGATTGCGCACCACCTCCTGCACCGGGCCGATCTCGGCGATGCGGCCCGAATACATCACCGCGACGCGGTCGCAGGTCTCGGCGATCACGCCCATATCGTGCGTCACCAGCATCACGGCGGTGCCGTGGTCGCGGCCGAGCCGCTTGATCAGCGTGATGATCTGCGCCTGCACGGAAACGTCGAGCGCAGTGGTCGGTTCGTCGGCGATGATCAGCTCGGGCTCGGCGCAGATCGCGAGCGCGATGACGACGCGCTGGCGCATGCCGCCGGAGAATTCGTGCGGGTACCCGTCGATGCGCTTCTCCGGCGCGGGAATACCGACTTCGGCCAACAGGTCGATGGCGCGCCTGCGCGCGGCGCTTTCACTCAAATTGGTGTGGGTTCGAATCGTCTCGACGATCTGGTCGCCGATCCGGTAGAGCGGATTGAGGCTGGTCAGCGGATCCTGGAAGATCATGCCGATCCGCTTGCCTCTGACACGGCGGATCTCGTCGGGCGGAAGGTGGTCGATCCGCGTCCCAGACAGCTCGATCTCGCCGCCGGAGATGCGGCCGGGCGGATCGATCAGGCCAATCACCGCAAGGCCGGTAACCGATTTGCCGGCACCGGACTCGCCGACCACGCCGAGCACCTCGCCCTTGGCGATCTCGAACGACACGCCGTTGATGGCGCGCAAGGTGGCGCGACGGGTGACGAATTCCACCTCGAGGTTGCGCACGGAGAGAACGGGCTTACTCATCGGAGCTTTGGATTGAGTGCGTCGCGCAGCCAGTCGCCGAGCAGGTTGATGGAAAGGATCAGGCCGGCCAAGGCAATGCCCGGGAAGGCGACGATCCACCATTCGCCGGCAAACAGATAGTTGTTGCCGATCCGGATCAGGGTGCCGAGCGAGGGCATGGTGTCGGGCATGCCGGATCCGAGGAACGACAGCGTCGCCTCGGTGATGATCGCGAGCGCTAGGTTGATGGTGGCGATGACGAGGATCGGGCCCATCGTGTTCGGCAGCACGTGCCGCAGCATGATCGTCGGTGCCGGCAGGCCGATCAGTTGCGCCGCCGCCACATAATCCTTGTTCTTCTCGACCATGACCGAGCCGCGCACGGTGCGGGCATATTGCACCCAGAAACTGAGCCCGATCGCGATGATGAGCACGCCGAGCGTGCTCATTTCGTCGAGCCGGTTGCCGAGCAGCGATTTGGCGACGCCGTTGACCAGCAGCGCGATCAGGATCGCCGGGAAGGTGAGCTGGACGTCGGCGATCCGCATGATCACGCTGTCGACCGCGCCGCCGAAATAGCCGGCGACCAGCCCAAGGGCGATGCCGAGCGCGCCGGCGAAGACCACGCCGGCAACGCCGACCGCAAGCGAGATGCGCAGGCCGTAGAGGATCGCCGAGAGCACGTCGCGGCCCTGCTCGTCGGTGCCGAGCAGGAACGGGCTCTGGCCGTCGGCGGTCCACAACGGCGCGATCCGCGAGTTGATCAGCTGCAGCTGGGCCGGATCGAACGGGTTCTGCACCGCGAGCCATGACGCAAAGATTGCCAGCAGGAAGAACAATAGCGTGATCACGGCCGCGACCATCGTCAGCCTGGAACGGCGGAACGAATAGAAGATGTCGCTGTCGAGCGCGCGCCTGAACCAGCCGGCAGGTGCCTGATGGTCCTGGGAGCGGTGGGGGACGACGGCGTCGGACATCGGTTGGTCCCTCACGCCGCGCGGCCGACGGTCGAGCGCAATCGCGGATCGACCACGGTATAGAGGATGTCGACCACGAGATTGATGGTGACGAAGATCAGCGAGACCATCAGGAGATACGCGGCCATGATCGGGATATCGACATTCTGCACGGCCTGCACGAACAGAAGCCCCATGCCCGGCCATTGGAACACGGTTTCGGTGATGATCGAGAAAGCAATAACCGAGCCAAACTGCAGGCCGGCCACCGTGATCACGGGAACAAGGGTGTTCTTCAGCGCATGGCCGAAATGGATCGCGCGCGTGCTCAGCCCGCGGGCGCGGGCGAAGCGGATATAATCGGTCCGCAGCACTTCCAGCATTTCGGCGCGTACCAGCCGCATGATCAGGGTCATCTGGAACAGCCCGAGCGTGATCGCCGGCATGATCAGCGCCTTCAGGCCCGAGACGGTGAGCAGCCCCGTGGTCCACCAGCCGAGCTTCACCACCTCGCCGCGGCCGAAGGAGGGCAGCCAGCCCAGCGTCACCGCGAACAGATAGATCAGGAGGATGCCGATCAGGAAGGTCGGCAACGAAATGCCGATCAGCGATACAGCCTGGAATAATTTGGCGAGCACGGTGTCGCGGCGCAGCGCCGAATAGACCCCCATCAGGATGCCCGCACCCATCGCGAACAGCGTGGCGCAGATCGAAAGCTCCAGCGTCGCCGGCAGCCGTTCCGCCAGCAGCGAGGAAACCGGTAGCCGGAACTGGTAGGATACGCCGAACTTGAACTGCACGGCATTGATGAAGTAGCGGCCGAACTGCACCAGCACAGGGTCGTCAAGGCCGAGCGATTGCCGGATCGAGGCGCGCTCTGCCGCCGAGGTGTCGATCGAGACGATCTGGTTCACCGGATCGCCGGCGAAGCGGAACATCGCGAACGCAATGACGCCTACGGCGAGCATCACGCCGATCGCCTGCAGGAAGCGGCGAAGAGTGAAAGCGAGCATCTCTACCTTTCACTGCTTTTGACATTTGGCGCACCGCTTTGCGCGCCCGGAAAACGAGAGGTCCCGGAAGCCTGCGCTTCCGGGACCCAATTCGCTGCAACCACTATTCACCCTGCTTGGTCGCCCAGTAGAGCAGCACCTGGTTGTCCGCGCGCTGGGTCAATTTGACCTTTTTCGACACGCCCCACACCAGTGGTTGCTGATGCAGCGGAACGTAGCCGTAATCCTTGATGACGATTTCGTAGGCTTGCTTGATCAACTGGTCGCGCTTGGCAGTGTCGCTCTCGATCAGGACCTTGTCGGTGAGCGCGTCGACTTCCCTGTTGCAATAGCCGCCGAGATTGGCTTCGCCCCGCGTCGCATCCTTCGGATCGTCGCGGCAGCCGAGGATGTCGTGCAGCACATTGTGGGAATCCGAGGTCGCAGGCGTCCAGCCCAGCATGAACAACGAGGTCTGGTAGCCGCCGGGCTTCAGCACCTTGGCGAAATATTGTGCCTTCGGCTGCGCCAGAAGGTTCACCTTGACGCCGATACGGGCCAGCATGCCAACCACCGCCTGGCAAATTGCGGCGTCGTTGACGTAGCGGTCGTTCGGGCAATCCATCGTGACTTCGAAGCCGTCCGGATAGCCGGCGTCGGCCAGCAGCTTCTTGGCACCGTCAGGATCGAGCTTCGGCCGGGTGAACTCCTTCGACAGCGGATAGAGTTCGGGTGCGATCATCAGCGTCGAGGGCGTCGACATGCCGCGCATGACGCGGGTCTTGATCAGGTCGACGTCGATCGTTTTGTAGAAAGCTTCGCGGACCTTGATGTCCTTGAACGGATTCTTGCCCTTGACGTTGGAGTACAGGAGCTCGTCGCGCGCCATATCCATGCCGATGAAGATGGTGCGGATCTCCGGCGCGGTCATGACGGTGGCGACGCCGCTGGAATTGACGCGCTGGATGTCCTGAAGCGGAACCGGTTCTATGACGTCGACCTCGCCCGAGAGCAGCGCGGCAACGCGGGTGGCGTCGGAGCCGATCGGGGTGAAGATGATCTCCTTGAGATTATGCTCGGGCTTGCGCCAATAGCCTGGAAACGCCTTGAACACGGTCTTCACGCCGGGCTGGTGGCTCTCGATCGTGAAGGGGCCGGTGCCGTTCTCGTGCAGCGCCGCGTAGCTCGGCGTAGTCGCGGAGGCCGGCGTCGGTGCGACGGCGTTGTTCTCCTCGCACCACTTCTTGTCCATGATGTACCAGCTATCCCACTGCGAGGTCAGGATGGGATTGGGCGAGTCCAGCGTCACGTCGACCGTGTAATCATCGACCTTGGCGAACTTGGCGTCGGCGGGAACGTTGCTGAGGAAGTTGGAGCCCTTGGCGCGGACGCGATCGGCGGAGAACAGCACGTCGTCGGCGGTGAAGGGGTCGCCATTGTGAAATTTCACGCCCTTGCGCAGATGGAAGCGCCATTTGGTGGGGCTCACGGTCTCCCAGCTTTCCGCCAGAGCCGGGATGATCTTCAGGTCCTTGTCGCGCGCGGTAAGTCCTTCATAGACGTGGGCGTGGTGCGCGATCGTCGTGGTTTCCTTCAGCGTGTAGGGATCCAGCGACTTGAGCTCGCCCTGGTTGGCGTATTTCAACGTCTGGGCCGATGCCGGCAAGGCAAAGGCGACCAGTGCGACGGCAGCCGCCGCAAACAAACTCCAACGTACCGACATATGTGATCCCGCGTCCCCGTTTTTGTCCGCCGGCTGCTGTGTCCGGCTGGTATTATTGATCCATGTTGACAGAGTTTACCGGCCGCGCAAGCGCGATTTCCCAAAGGGTTAACCTGTCGGCGGGTGCAGCGCAATGAACGGGATTCGAGAACAGGCGGCTGGCGCGAAGGCGTGACATTCGACTTTCGGAGTGCCGGTTGTCGGCCGCGGAGACGATCACCGGCGAGCGCTGTTTCGCCGGCCGCCCAGGACAGTTTGGTTGACCATAACAGATGATTGAGGCCGGCCATGCCTTGGGTCAAGCACGGCTCGCTTGCGTGATGCACCCTGTCGCGGCGATACTGAGTCGGGTCGGGTGCATTTGAGGAGGCGGATATGAAGGTCAACGTGGAGATAGATTGCACGCCCCTCGAAGCGCGGCAATTCTTCGGCCTGCCGGACGTGGGGCCGATGCAAACCGCTGTGATGGACAGGCTGCAGCAGCAAATGATGTCGAACATCGACAAGGTTTCGCCCGAAGCCCTGATGCAGAGCTGGTTCACCTTCGATCCCAAGCTCGCCGAGCGCTTCCAGGACATGTTCGTGGCGATGGCCGGCTTCGGCGGCGGCGCGGGCAAGAAGAAGTAGTGACTGACATGGACAGGAGCGTTGATGGGACCGAACGCCGGTTGCGCCCGCCGAGCCTGTTCCTGATGCTGGCTGAGGCGCGCGGCGTGCTCGAACTCAATTCGAGCCTGCTGCTGTCGCCTCTGCTGATGCGGGCGCCGAGGGGCGATGGTCATCCGGTGCTGGCGCTGCCCGGCTTCCTTGCCAGCGATCTTTCGATGGCGCCGATGCGGCGCTATCTGAGGGAGCTCGGCTATGACGCCTACGCCTGGAACATGGGCCGCAATTTCGGCGGCATCGCCTCCAGGCGCGATGCGCTGCGCGACCTCTTGAAGCGGATTCACGAGGCCTCCGGGCGCAAGGTCTCGGTCATCGGCTGGAGTCTCGGCGGCGTCTACGCGCGCGACCTGGCGTCGCGGATGCCGGAGCTGGTGCGCTCCATCATCACGCTGGGCAGCCCGTTCGCCGATGACATCCGGGCCACCAATGCGACGCGGCTATATGAGGTCTTGTCCGGCGAGGGGGTGGACGACATCCCCGAGATCCGCGCCGCGATCGCCGGCGACATGCCGGTGCCGACGACCTCGATCTATTCCCGCACCGACGGCATCGTGAACTGGCGGACCTCACGGGTGCGGCCCTCGGCGACCGCCGAGAACATCGAGGTGCATTTCGCCAGCCATCTCGGCCTCGGCGTCAACCCCGCAGCCCTTTGGGCGATCGCGGACCGGCTGGCGCAGCCGGAAGGGGAGTTCCGGCATTTTGACCGGTCGGGCCCCTTTGCCATTGCCTACGGGCCGGCAGAGCAGGCACTATCCTAACCAAGAAGCGCCGCCAAGGCGCTCGCGTGAGTTGGTTCTCGGGAGGAGATCATGAGCGACGCCAAGAAGCTGTCCTCGCTGGACGCATCGTTTCTCTATCTGGAAACGCCGGAAATGCCGATGCATGTCGGCAGCATGGCGATCTTCCGCCTGCCCGACGGCTACAAGGGCGACTTCTTCGAGGAATTCAAGGCGATGATCGCCTCGCGGCTGCACGTCGCGCCGATCCTCAAGGCGCGCCTGCAGAAGGCGCCGCTCGACATCGATCATCCGTCCTGGGTCGAGGACGATCAGTTCGACATCGACCGTCACATCTTCCGCGCCAGCCTGCCCGCGCCGCACGACCGCGCGACGCTGGAGCGTATCGTCGGCTGGATGCACGCCAAGCTCTTGAATCGCGCCCGCCCGCTCTGGGAGTTCTATGTCTTCGAGGGCATGAAGGACAACGAGATCGGGCTCTATTCCAAGATGCACCACGCCTGCATCGACGGCGGCGCCGGCGCCGCGTTGACCAGCATGATCTACGACCTGACGCCGGTGCCGCGGCAGATCGATCCGCCGAGCGCGAAAAAGGTCGCGCAGGAGCCGCGCGACATTGCGTCCAACCTGATCGACGCCTATCAGCAGCTCTGGACCCAGCCGTTCGAGGCGGCCGCCGCCGCGCAGAAGGGCCTGGAGCTGCCGCGCTCGGGCAAGAGCGACCTCGGCTCGATCCTGTTCGACAACGCCATGTTCCAGATCGAGAGCGCGGTGAAGTTCGCAGGCTCCATGCCCACCGTCATGAAAAGCCTGTCCGACGTCGTCGCCAAGGTCGCCGACCCCAGGTCGCGCGAGAGCCTGCAGGCGATGGCTTCACCCCCGACCATCCTCAACAAGGCGATTTCGTCCGAGCGCAGTTTTGCCGGCACCTCGATCTCGCTGTCGCGCGCCAAGGCGCTGGCGAAGGCCTCGGGCGGCAAGCTCAACGACGTGGTACTGGCACTCGCCTCCGGCGTGGTGCGGCGCTATCTGATCAGCCAGGGCGCGCTGCCGAACAAGTCGTTGACGGCAGGCGTGCCGATCTCGCTGCGCGAGGAGGGCAACGCCGAATCCAACAACCAGGTGTTCGGCATGATCTGCTCGATCGCGACCGACATCGAAGACCCCCGGAAGCGGCTGGAGACCATCATCGTGCAGTCCACCAAGTCCAAGGAGATGTCGCATCCGCTGCGCGCTTTGGTGCCGCAGGTCTCCAACATCTCGCTGCTGGGCGCGCCGATCCTGGTGCAGATCATGGCGCTGGTCTACAGCCGCTCCGACCTTTCCAACGTGCTACCGCCGGCCACCAACATCACGGTGTCGAACGTGCCGGGCCCGCGGCAGACGCTGTATGCCGCTGGCGCGGAGCTGCTGCACATCTTTCCGGTCTCGATTTCGACCCACGGGATCGCGCTCAACATCACCGTGCAGAGCTACCGCGATCAGCTCGATTTCGGCTTCATCGTTGGCGCCAACATCATTCCCCATGTGCAGGTGATGTGCGACATGCTGCCGCTCGAGTTCGACGCACTCGAGGCGGCGTTCGCTCCGCCGCCTGCAGATATCAAGGCTGCGGCCGAATAGGAATTCCTGACAATGATCGAAATGCCACCGCTGCAATTCGCCGAGACCAACGGCATCCGCATGGGGTTTTACGAAGCAGGTCCCAAGACCGACACGCCGCCTGTCGTGCTGTGCCACGGCTGGCCTGAACTGGCGTTCTCCTGGCGCCACCAGATCAAGGCGCTGGGCGAGGCCGGCATCCGGGTGATCGCGCCGGATCAGCGCGGCTATGGCGCGACCGACCGGCCGGACCCGGTCGAAGCCTACGACATGGAGCACCTGACCGGCGATCTCGTCGGACTGCTCGACCATCTCAAGATCGACAAGGCGATCTTCGTCGGTCACGATTGGGGCGGCTTTGTCGTCTGGCAGATGCCGCTCAGGCATCCTTCGCGGGTTGCCGGCGTCGTCGGCGTCAACACGCCGCATTGGGATCGTGCGCCGATGGATCCGATCGCGCTGTTCCGCCAGCGCTTCGGCGACCAGATGTACATCGTCCAGTTCCAGGATCCGGCGCGCGAGCCCGACCGCATCTTTGGCAGCCGCGTCGAGCAGACGTTCGATGCCTTCATGCGCAAGCCGGTCGCGCGCCCGGCGGGCACGCCGGAGGAACAGCCGATTGCCGGCGTTGGTGCGTCGGCGCGGCTCAACCTGGCGTTCCCGCAGATGATCGCCAACTACGACGCCAAGCACGATCCGCGCACGCCGATCCTGTCGGCGGAGGAGAAGAAGGTGTTCGTCGATACGTTTTCGAGGACCGGCTTCACCGGCGGCATCAACTGGTATCGCAATTTCACCCGCAACTGGGAACGTTCGGCCGGGCTCGACCACAACGTGCGGGTGCCGTCGCTGATGATCATGGCGGAGAATGACGCGGTGCTGCCGCCCTCGGCCGCCGACGGCATGGAGCGGCTGGTGCCGGACCTCGAAAAATATCTGGTCCACGACAGCGGCCATTGGACGCAGCAGGAAAAGCCTGACGAAGTCAGCGCCAAGCTGATCGAATGGCGTAAGCGAAGGTTTGGATAGGCGCTATCCTCAGGTGCACCATCTTTGGCGCGCCTCGAAGGATGAGTGGGACTGGAGCAAGCGGCCATCCTTCGAGACGCGTGCATTGCGCGCGCCTCAGGATGACGGCGCGTAGTGAGGGGCACTTGGAAGATGGCGTCCGGCAACAGACTGAGTCCGATCCCGCATCCGCCGACGAAGCCGGTGGTCGGCAACATGCTGTCGCTGGATTCAACCGCGCCCGTGCAGCACCTGGTGAAGCTCTCCAAGGAGCTCGGACCGATCTTCTGGCTCGACATGATGGGCGCACCGATCGTGATCGTGTCCGGCCACGATCTGGTCGACGAGCTCTCCGACGAGAAGCGCTTCGACAAGGCGGTGCGCGGCTCGCTGCGCCGGGTCCGCGCGGTCGGCGGCGACGGGCTGTTCACCGCCGACACCAGGGAGCCGAACTGGAGCAAGGCGCACAACATCCTGATGCAGCCGTTCGGCAACCGCGCCATGCAGTCGTACCACCCGAGCATGGTCGATATCGCCGAACAACTCGTCAAGAAATGGGAGCGCCTCAACGCCGACGAGGAGATCGAGGTCGTCCACGACATGACGGCGCTGACGCTCGACACCATCGGGCTCTGCGGTTTCGATTACCGCTTCAATTCGTTCTACCGCCGCGACTATCACCCCTTCGTGGAATCGCTGGTGCGCTCGCTCGAGACCATCATGATGACCCGCGGCCTGCCGCTCGAGGGTCTGTGGATGCAAAAGCGACGCAAGACGCTCACCGACGACGTCGCCTTCATGAACAAGATGGTCGACGAGATCATCGCCGAGCGGCGCGGCAATACCGACGTGACCAGTGACAAGAAGGACATGCTGGCTGCGATGATGACCGGCGTCGACCGCGCCACCGGCGAGCAGCTCGACGACGTCAACATTCGCTACCAGATCAACACGTTCTTGATCGCGGGTCACGAGACCACCAGCGGCCTGCTATCGTGCACGATCTACGCGCTCCTGAAGCATCCCGAGGTGCTGAAGAAGGCTTATGAGGAAGTTGATCGCGTCCTCGGACCCGACGTCAACGCGAGACCGACCTATCAGCAGGTGACGCAGCTAACCTACATCACCCAGTGTCTGAAGGAGGCGCTGCGGCTGTGGCCGCCGGCACCGGCTTACGGCATCGCGCCGCTCAACGATGAGACGATCGGCGGCAAGTACAAGCTGAAGAAGAACACCTTCATCACCATCCTGGTGATGGCGCTGCATCGCGATCGCTCTGTCTGGGGCCCGAACCCCGACGTGTTCGACCCGGAGAATTTCAGCCGCGAGGCGGAGGCCAAGCGTCCGATCAACGCCTGGAAGCCGTTCGGCAACGGCCAGCGCGCCTGCATCGGCCGCGGCTTTGCCATGCACGAGGCGGCGCTCGCGATCGGGATGATTCTGCAGCGATTCAAGCTGATCGACGTGCATCGCTACCAGATGCATCTGAAGGAAACGCTGACCGTCAAGCCCGACGGTTTCAGGATCAAGGTGCGGCCGCGCGACGACAGGGATCGTGGCGCGTTCGCCGGCAGCACAAGCGCGGTGGCGGCCGCGCCGAAGGCGCCGCGCGCGCCGGCCACGCGGCCGGGCCACAACACGCCGATGCTGGTGCTCTACGGCTCCAACCTCGGCTCGGCCGAGGAGCTGGCGACCCGCATGGCCGATCTGTCGGAGATCAATGGCTTCGCGGTGCGGCTTGGTCCGCTGGACGACTATGTCGGCAAGCTGCCCGACGAGGGCGGCGTCCTGATCATCTGCGCCTCCTATAACGGCGCGGCGCCCGACAATGCGACGCAATTCGTCAAATGGCTCGAGAGCGATCTGCCGAAGGACGCCTTCGCCAAGGTGCGCTACGCGGTGTTCGGCTGCGGCAACAGCGATTGGGCCGCGACCTACCAGTCGGTGCCGCGTTTCATCGACGAGCAGCTGACCAAACATGGCGCCCGCGCCGTCTATCCGCGGGGCGAGGGTGATGCGCGCAGCGATCTCGACGGCCAGTTCCAGAAGTGGTTCCCGGAGGCGGCGAAGGTTGCGACCAAGGAGTTCGGCATCGACTGGAATTTCACCCGCACCGCAGAGGACGAGCCGCTCTACGCGATCGAGCCGGTGGCGCAGGGCGCGGTCAACACCATCGTGACGCAGGGCGGCGCGGTGCCGATGAAGGTGCTCGCCAACAGCGAGTTGCAGAACAAAGAGGGCGCCCATCCATCGGAGCGCTCGACCCGGCACATCGAGGTCGAGCTGCCGGCCAATCTCAGATATCGCGTCGGCGATCATCTCAGCGTGGTACCGCGCAACGATCCGACCTTGGTCGATTCCGTCGCGCGCCGCTTCGGCTTCCTGCCGGCCGATCAGGTCCGTCTGCAGGTCTCGGAAGGCCGCCGTGCGCAACTGCCGGTCGGCAACGCCGTGTCGGTCGGGCGGCTGCTCACCGAGTTCGTCGAGCTGCAGCAGGTCGCGACCCGCAAGCAGATCCAGATCATGGCCGAGCACACGCGCTGTCCGGTGACCAGGCCGAAGCTGACGACCTATGTCGGCGACGACGCCGCCGCGGCCGAGCGCTATCGCACCGAGGTGCTGGCCAAGCGCAAGTCGGTGTTCGACTTGCTCGAGGAATATCCGGCCTGCGAGCTGCCATTCCACCTTTACCTCGAAATGCTGTCGCTGCTGGCGCCACGCTACTACTCGATCTCGTCGTCTCCGGCGGGCGAGGCGCAGCGTTGCAGCGTCACCGTCGGCGTCGTCGAGGCGGCCGCGAGCTCGGGCCGTGGCATCTACAAGGGCGTCTGCTCGAATTATCTGGCGCGCCGCCGCGCCGGCGACACCGTCCACGCCACCATCAAGGAAACCAAGGCCGGCTTCCGCCTGCCTGACGACAACGCCGTGCCGATCATCATGATCGGGCCGGGCACCGGGCTCGCGCCGTTCCGCGGCTTCCTGCAGGAGCGTGCCGCGCGCAAGGCGCAGGGCGCGACGCTGGGGCCTGCGATGCTGTTCTTCGGCTGCCGCCATCCCGAGCAGGATTTCATCTATGCGGATGATCTGAGGGCGTTCGCAGCCGACGGCATCGGCGAACTCCACACCGCCTTCTCGCGCGCCGATGGGCCGAAGACCTATGTGCAGCATCTCGTCGCTGCGCAGAAGGACCGGGTCTGGGAGCTGATCCAAAGGGGCGCGATCGTTTATGTCTGCGGCGACGGCGGCAAGATGGAGCCCGATGTCAAGGCGACCTTGATGTCGATCCATCGTGAGCGCACCGGTGCCGGCGCCGATGCTGCCGCGCGCTGGATCGAGGAAATGGGCACCAGGAACCGGTACGTGCTCGACGTCTGGGCCGGCGGGTAGCCTCGCGCCTTCGGCAAATGTGCCGGCCATGTTACAAGCCGCCGCATGATTCCCTGGGATAGGATCGATACCGCGCGCATTCCCGGAACCGAAGGCGAATTGCGTCTGATGCGGCGAGGCCACGAGTTCTCGATCATGCTCGGCACCAACGAGCTGATGAACAGCCGCCTGTCCGGCTCGGAAGAGGCGCTCGCGACGCTTGCTGCCAAGAAGATCGACAAGGTCGCAAGGCCGCATTTTCTCATCGGCGGCCTCGGCATGGGCTTTACGCTTCGGGCCGCGCTTGCCGTGCTCGGACCCGACGCGCAGATCGTGGTGGCCGAACTGGTGCCGGCCGTCGTCGCCTGGGCGAGGGGCCCGATGGC
This sequence comes from Bradyrhizobium sp. I1.14.4, assembly GCF_050435825.1. Classification (NCBI taxonomy): domain Bacteria; kingdom Pseudomonadati; phylum Pseudomonadota; class Alphaproteobacteria; order Hyphomicrobiales; family Nitrobacteraceae; genus Bradyrhizobium; species Bradyrhizobium sp. I1.14.4. Next base: position 62,008 of record NZ_JBNDLA010000018.1, read on the forward strand.
GGAGATATTCGGCGACAGCCTGAACGATCCGCGCGTGAGCATCCAGGAGGTGGACGTTGCTAACGTGATCGAGCGCAATCCGCTCAGCTTCGATGCCATTCTCCTCGATGTCGACAACGGCCCCGAAGGCCTGACCCGCAAGGCCAATGACGGGCTGTACGATGTCTCCGGGCTCAAGATCGCACACGCCGCATTGCATCGCGGCGGCGTGCTCGCCGTCTGGTCGTCCGGTCCGAATGCCAAGTTCCCGAAATCGCTTTCCCGGGCCGGGTTCGTCGTCAACGAAATTGCCGTCCGCGCCACGGGCCGGGGCCGCGGTGTACGCCACGTGATCTGGATCGCGGTCAAGGACTAGCTGCGTCGCTATTGCGACGCAACAACGCTGCGCGGAGCACCCGTCGGTTCGATTGTATTGAAAATCGAGGGCAGTTGGGTTTCACTCGCGGCACCGAAGCCTCGAGCCCTTGGTCTGTCGGATGCAGGCGACGTCGAATTTTGGGGTGCAGGAGACGCACGGGATCCTGGGCCGCTTCCAGGCCGATTTCCGCGGCTCGAGCGAAGGGCTCGGCTGGTCATCGGCATTTGCATCGGTCCAGCGCGAACGGCCGTTTGACGGCCACTTCCACGCACTTTCGGACAATCTGATGGTGCTGCATCGGGGCGGCCCGGTCGACATCACCTATGTGATGGACGGCAAGTCGGTTGCCCGGCACATCCCGCGTGGCGGCGTGTTCTTCCTGCCGGCGGGACACACCTGCAACGTGGTGCTGCGTGAGGCGCTGGAATCCACCCATATCTATCTGCGGTCTGACCTGTTCGCGGGCCAGGACGGGGCGCCCAGCCTGATCGGCGGGCTCGCGCCGATGCTCGGCGACCAGGATGCGGTGCTGGAGCATCTCGCCGCGGCGATCGGCGACACCATCACCGGCGGCCTGCCGGCCTCGTCGCTGTTCGTCGATCCGATCGCGCAGGCGATCGCCAACCGCTTTGTCGCGCTCAATTTCCACAAGCCGAGCGTGGAGGCCGGCAAGCATCCGAACCTGCTCAGCAACAGGCAGATGGCGCGAATCCGCGAGTTCGCCGATGCCAACCTCGATACCGACATCCGGCTCGACCAGCTGGCAGAACTCTGCGGCCGCAGCACCGAATATTTCGTGCGCCTGTTCAAGGCGACCAGCGGCATCTCGCCCTACCAATATGTGCTCAATCTGCGCATCGAGCGCGCCAGGGCGCTGCTTGCCGACGAGACGCAGAGCCTGGCCGACATCGCGCTGGCGTGCGGCTTCTCCCACCAGGAGCATTTCACCCGCATGTTCCGCCGCTTCACCGGCGTGACGCCGGGGCGATACCGCCGCAGCCACTAGCTCCCGATGAACAGCGGCCGGGACAGCCGAGGGCGCTCAGTTCGAGCCCTGGGATGATTTTTTCGGTTTTGTGCAGATTTTCTCCGGTTTCGTGCAGGCCCGCCACGGCCGCCCGCCGCTAGCTTTCTCCCAACAAAGCGAAACTTGCCGGTCCGCCGGCCTGGGAGAAATGCCATGAGCATCGCAGCGCCCGACGCCGCACGCCCGCCTGTCGTGGCGGCCGGAGATGCCCGCCGCGACACATTTGCGTACTGCTCGCAACAGTACCGGGTGGTGTTCGGCGCCGGAACATCGGTGCGGCTTGGTGAGGAGGCCGAGCGCCTCGGCATCAAGCGGGCGCTGGTTCTCACAACCCCTGAACAGCAGGATCTCGGGCAACGGCTCGGTGCAGGCCTTGGTGAAAGACTCGCCGGGGTGTTTGCCGGCGCGCGCATGCATACGCCGGTCGAGGTCACCAATGAGGCGCTTGGCATCGTCGAATCCCGCGACATCGACGGGCTGGTCGCGATCGGCGGCGGCTCGACGGTCGGGCTCGGCAAGGCCCTGTCGCTCCGCACGGGACTGCCGCATATCGCGATGCCGACCACCTATGCCGGGTCGGAGATGACGCCGATCCTTGGCGAAACCACCAACGGCATCAAGACCACGCAGCATTCCCAGGATCTGGTGCCGGACACCGTCATCTACGATGTCGACCTCACCGTCAGCCTGCCGCCACACATCTCCGCCGCCAGCGGCTTGAACGCGATCGCCCACGCGGTCGAGGCGCTTTATGCGCCTGACGCCAATCCGCTGACCTCGCTGATGGCGGAAGACGGTATTGCCGCGCTCGCCCGAGCGCTGCCGCGCATCATGGAGGCGCCGGCCGATGCCACGGCGCGGCGCGATGCGCTTTACGGCGCCTGGCTGTGCGGCGTTTGCCTCGGCGCGGTCGGGATGTCGCTGCACCACAAGCTCTGCCATGTGTTGGGCGGGATGTTCGACCTGTCGCATGCGGAAACCCACGCGATCGTGTTGCCGCATGCGGCCGCCTATAACGCCGCTGCGGCGCCTGACGCGATGACCCGAATTGCGCGGGCATTGCGCGCGACAAATGCGCCGCAAGGGTTGTTCGACCTCGCACGCCGGCTCGCGCTGCCGCGCGGGCTAGCCGACATCGGAATGCCCGAGGATGGTATCGCGCGCGTCGCCGAGATGGCCGTGCGCAACCCTTACGCCAATCCAAGACCTGTGGAGCGCGGCGCGATCCAGGACCTGATCGCGGCAGCCTGGCGCGGCGACGCGCCGACGCAGCACTGAAATTTCAAGGTCAAAGGACAACCACGATGGCCAATTTCAACGAGCATGATCTGACCGACGAGGTGCTTCGCAGCTTCGCCAACACGCCGAACAAGCGGCTGAAGTTCGTCATCGAGGAGACGGTCAAGTCGCTGCACGATCTGGTGCGCCGCACCGAACTCACGTTCGAGGAATGGAATCAGGCGATCGAATTCCTGACCCGCACCGGCCAGACCTGCACGCCGCTGCGCCAGGAGTTCATCCTGCTCTCCGACGTGCTGGGGGTCTCGATGCTGGTCGATGCGGTCAATCACCGCGAGCGCGAGGGCGCAACCGAGACCACGGTGCTCGGGCCGTTCTATGTCGGCGAGCACCGCGTCACGCCGCACGGCGCCAATATCTCCGAAGGCATCGACGGCGAAGTCATGTTCGTGCAGAGCCGCGTCACCGACCTTGCCGGTCAACCGCTCGCCGGTGCCGAGATCGACGTCTGGCATGCCGACGACGACGGCTTCTACGATTCGCAGAAGGCGGACTATGCAGCCCACGGACCGTCACTGCGCGCGCGCTTCGTCACCGATGCCGATGGCCGCTTCTCGTTCCGCACCATCCTGCCGTGCAGCTATCCGATCCCGACCGATGGCCCGGTCGGCGATCTCATCACCGCGACGCAGCGCCATCCGATGCGGCCGGCGCATGTGCATTTCCTGGTCAAGGCCGAGGGCTACGAGCCGCTGATCACCCACGTCTTCCTTGATGGCGACGAATATCTGCGCAGCGACGTGGTGTTCGGCGTCAAGGATGAGCTCATTGCGCGCGTCGAGCCGCGCAACGAGCCGGCGCTGCCGAACGGCGAGCGCGTTTCCGGCCCATGGCACCTGATGTCCTACGATTTCCAGATGCGGCCCGGCGCCGGGCTGGTGCCGCAGCCGATGATGTCGGCCGCCGAATGACGATCACAACCAACAGAACGACCAGGGAGAGGACCATGACCAGCAAACCGATTGAGACCGACGTGCTTGTCGTCGGCAGCGGCCCGGCCGGTGCGACGGCGGCGGCGCTGCTCGGCATGTACGGCGTCAAGCACATCCTGGTGACGAAATACGGCTGGCTTGCCGATACGCCGCGCGCCCACATCACCAACCAGCGTGCAATGGAAGTGCTCCGCGATCTCGGTCTTGAGGAAAAGGCGGTCGCGCAGGCGGTGCCGCAGCATCTGATGGCCAACAACGTGTTCTGCGAGAGCCTTGCCGGCGAGGAGTTCGGCCGGCTGTATTCCTGGGGCAATCATCCCTCGCGCAAGGCGGATTACGATCTCGCCAGTCCGACCCGCATCTGCGACCTGCCGCAGAATTTCCTCGAGCCGATCCTGATCGAGGCCGCCGGCCAGCGCGGCACCTCGCTGTGCTTCAACACCGAATTCGTGGACCTGGTGCAAGACGCCGACGGCGTCACTGCAACGGTGAAAGACCGTCTCTCCGGCGAGACCTATCAGATCCGCGCCAAATACCTGATCGGCGCCGACGGCGGCCGCAGCCGGGTCGCCGAAGTGATCGGGCTGCCGATGGAGGGCCAGATGGGTCGCGCCGGCAGTATGAACATCATCGTGCAGGCGGATCTGAGCAAGTACGTCGCGCACCGGCCGAGCGTGCTGTATTGGGTGCTGCAGCCTGGCGCGGAGATTGGCGGCATCGGAGCCGGCCTGATCCGCATGGTGCGGCCGTGGAATGAATGGCTGATCATCTGGGGCTACGACATCGAGCACGGCGAGCGCAAGCTCAGCAATGACGAGGCGATCTCGATCGTGCGCAATCTGGTCGGCGACGGGGCGCTCGAGGTCAACGTTCGGTCCACGTCGACCTGGACCGTCAACGAGATGTATGCCGGCCACTATTCGTCGGGCCGTGTGTTCTGCGTCGGCGATGCCGTGCACCGCCATCCGCCGACCAACGGCCTCGGCTCCAACACCTCGATCCAGGATGCCTACAATCTGTGCTGGAAGCTGAAGCTGGTGCTCGAGGGTCACGCGGCGCCGGCGCTGCTTGGGACCTATTCGGCCGAGCGCCAGCCGGTCGGCAAGCAGATCGTGACCCGCGCCAACAAGAGCATCGGCGACTTCCCGCCGATCTTCGAGGCGGTGGGCCTCGTCGCCTCGACCGATCCGGCTGAAGCACGAAAGGCGATCGCCGCGCGCAAGGCGCCGACCGTCGAGGGCAAGGCGCGCCGCAAGAAACTTTACGAGGCCATCGCCAACAAGAGCTACGAGTTCAACTGCCACGGCGTCGAGCTGAACCAGCGCTACGGGTCGACCGCCGTGGTGTCCGATGGCACGCCGATGCCGGCCTTCATCCGAGATCACGAGCTCTATTATCAGGCCACCACCTGGCCCGGCGCACACCTTCCGCATGTCTGGGTCGAGCATCAGGGCCAGCGCAAGTCGACGCTCGATCTCACCGGCAAGGGCCGTTTCACATTGCTCACCGGGATCGGCGGCGATGGCTGGAAGGCCGCCGCCGCCGCGGTCGAAAAGGTCTACGGCTTGCCGGTCGACGTGGTGACCATCGGCCCGCAGGGCTGCGACGCGCTCGACATCTATGCCGACTGGTATCGCCAGAGCGAGGTGGACGAGGACGGCTGCGTGCTGGTGCGTCCCGACATGTACGTCGCCTGGCGCGCCAGGGAGGCGGCGGCGAATGCCTCCGATGTGCTGCTCGACGTGTTCGGCCAGATTCTCGGCCGCAGTGCGAAGGCGCAGACGAAGTCCGTCGCTGCCGCGTGAAGCGGCGCGACGCAGGTAATTCTTTTTCAGCACGAAATAGACGGCAGCCGGCTTGAAAACCGGCTTGCCTCAAGGGAGGGAAAAATGACCAAGGACTATTTGAACGCCAAGGACCACTTGAACGCATTGTCATTCGATCGCCGCCGTGTGCTGCAGGGCATCGCCGGTGGTTTCGCCGCCGCAGGAACGACCACGTTGTTCGCGCCGGCCGTGCGGGCGGCCAACAAGCCGATCAAGATCGGCTATGTCTCGCCGAAGAGCGGTCCGCTCGCTGCCTTTGCCGAAGCGGATGATTTCGTGCTCGGTGAATTCCGCAAGTTCATCAAGGATGGCGTCAAGGTCGGATCGCAGACCTATCCGGTCGAGGTGGTGACAAAGGACAGCCAGTCGAATCCGAACCGCGCTGCGGAAGTCGCCAAGGAACTGATCACCCGCGACAATGTCAGCCTGATCGTGGTCGGCGCCACGCCCGAGACCAATAATCCGGTGGCGACGCAGTGCGAACTCGAGCAGGTGCCGTGCATCTCCTCGGTCGCTCCATGGCAGACAAACTTCATCGGCCGCCAGGCCAATCCGGGCGATCCGAAGAGCTGGAAGCCGTTCGACTACACCTTCCACTACTTCTGGGGCCTCGAGGACGTGATCGGCGTCTTCACCGGCATGTGGAGCCAGGTCGCGACCAACAAATCGGTCGGCGCGCTGTTTCCGAACGATGCCGATGGCAATGCCTGGGGCGACGCCACGATCGGCTTCCCGCCTGTCATGGCCAAGCAGGGCTTCAGGCTCACCGATCCCGGCCGCTTCCAGAACCTGACCGACGATTTCAGCTCGCAGATCGCAGCCTTTCGCGGCGCCGATGCCGAGATCATCACCGGCGTGATCATCCCGCCCGACTTCACCACGTTCTGGAACCAGTCGCGGCAGAAGGGGCTGAAGCCGAAAGTCGTGTCGGTCGCCAAGGCGCTGCTGTTTCCTGCCTCGGTGCAGGCGCTGGGCAAGGGCGGCAACAACATCTCGACCGAGGTGTGGTGGACACCGACGCATCCCTACAAGTCGAGCCTCAGCGGCGTCAGCGCAGCCGATCTCGCCAAGGGATATGAGCAGGCATCCGGCAAGCAATGGACCCAGCCGATCGGCTTCGTGCATTCGCTGTTCGAGGTCGCGACCGATGCGATCAAGCGCTCCAGCGACCCGACCGATGGCGCGGCGCTTGCGAAAGCGATCGGAGCCACCAAGCTCGACACCATTGTGGGCCAGATCGCGTTCGGCTCCAGCGCGGTGCCGCCGTTCGCGGCGAAGAACATCGCGAAGACGCCGCTGGTCGGCGGCCAATGGCGGCTCAACGGCGACAAATACGACATGGTGATCACGGACAACAAGCTGGCGCCGCAGATCCCGCTCGGAGGCGACATGCAGGCGTTGAGCTAGCTGGCGCGTTGCAGGCAAATTGTTCATCGGAGATGCGCGGTACCCCAAGCATCTCCACCAAGAAATTCATCCGGTGAGCGGCCATGCTGGAACTCCATTCTGTTTCGAAGACGTTCGGCGCGATCGTTGTCGCCGATGCCGTCGATCTGACGCTTGCGCCCGGTGAAGCGCTCGGAGTGATCGGGCCGAACGGCGCCGGGAAGTCGACGTTGTTCAACCTGATCACCGGGCTGTTGCGGCCGAACTCCGGCCGCATCGTGCTCGACGGCGTCGACATCACGGGTCTCTCGCCCGAGGCACGCTGCCGCGCCGGCATCGGCCGTTCGTTCCAGATCCCGCAACCGTTCGATCATCTCTCGGTGTTCGAGAACCTTGCGGTCGCCGCTTTGTTCGGCGGCGGGCTATCGGAGGCGGATGCCGTCCAGCATTGCGGCCGCATGCTTGATCTGACCGGCCTTGAAGTGAAGGCCAATCGGCTGGCGGGGAGCCTGCCGCTGCTCGATCGCAAGCGCCTTGAGCTCGCGCGGGCGCTCGCCACCAAGCCACGCACACTGCTGCTCGACGAGATCGCAGGTGGTCTCACCGATGCCGAATGCCATGAACTGGTGGAAACCATTCGTACCATCCATGCCGAAGGTGTCGGCATCATCTGGATCGAGCATGTGGTGCATGCACTGCTCGCGGTCGTGCAGAGGTTAGTGGTGCTGAACTTCGGCAAGGTCGTCGCCGAGGGCGTGCCGGCCGAGGTGATGCGCTCACGCGAGGTCGAGACCATCTACATGGGAGTGCCGGCATGACCGCACTGCTCAATGTCACCGCCCTCGACGCGTTCTATGGCGACTTCCAGGCGCTGTTCGGCATCGATTTCGAACTCGATCAGGGCGAGGCGGTCGCGGTGATCGGCGCCAATGGCGCCGGCAAGTCGACGATGCTGAAGTCGCTGGCCGGACTCGTGAAGAGCCGTCCCGATTCCATTCGTCTCAGTGGGAGGGCGATCGGCGATGCGTCCGCCGCCAGCATCGTGCGGCTCGGGCTTGCGCTGGTCCCGGAGGGGCGCCAGCTGTTTCCCTCGCTCAGCGTCGAGGAGAACCTTCTGATCGGCGCTTACGGCGGCGAACGCAGCGCTCCGTGGGATCTCGCCGCGGTCTACCGGATGTTCCCGGTGCTGAAGGAGCGACGGCGCGGTGCCGTCACGGCGCTGTCGGGCGGCCAGCAGCAGATGGTGGCGATCGGCCGCGCGCTGATGTCCAACCCGTCGGTCCTGCTGTGCGACGAGATCAGCCTCGGCCTCGCGCCGATCGTGGTGGAGGACATCTACCGCATGCTGCCGCAGATCCGATCCGGCGGCACCGCGGTCGTGCTGGTCGAGCAGGACATCGCCCGCGCGCTGCGGGCCGCCGATCGCTTCTACTGCCTGCAGGAGGGGCGGGTGACCCTGAGTGGACGGCCCGAGGATGTAGATCAGGACACGATCCGCGCGGCTTATTTCGGAGCATGAGGGCGCGATGAACGGATTCGATACCATCATCGAGGGCGTGCTGCTCGGCGGCGTCTATGCGCTGTTCGCGCTCGGCCTGTCGCTGATCTTCGGCATCATGCGTCTCGTCAATCTGGCGCATGGCGACCTGATTTTGCTCGCCGCGTATCTGGTGCTCAGCGCCACCACGGCGCTCGGCCTGCCGCTTGCGGCCGCATCCCTGCTGGTCGTCGTGACGATGTTCGCGCTCGGCTTCGTGTTGCAGCGGCTGGTGCTGGAGCGGGTGCTCGGTGACGACATCCTGCCGCCACTGCTCGTCACCTTCGGCCTGTCGATCGTGATCCAGAACGCACTGCTGCTCGGCTACGGTGCAGACAGCCGCCGGCTGCAGGCTGGCGCCTTCGAATCTTCATCGGTGACACTGGCCCCCGGCCTGAGCGTCGGACTGGCGCCGCTGACGGCGCTGGTGACGGCGATCGCCGCCGTCGCGCTGCTTCAGCTCATCTTCTATCGCACCTCGCTCGGCCGCGCCTTCCGCGCCACCGCCGACAATCCCGCGATCGCGCAATTGATGGGCGTCAACGAGCGTAATGTCTACGCGATCGCGGTCGGGCTCTCGCTCGCGGTGTCGGTGATTGCCGCTATCGTGTTCGGCATTCGCGCCAGCTTCGATCCGTCGATCGGGCCGGCGCGGCTGCTCTATGCGTTCGAGGCCGTGGTCATCGGCGGCCTCGGCAGCCTGTGGGGCACGCTGGCGGGCGGTATCGTGCTCGGGCTCGCCCAGGCGATCGGCGGCCGGATCAATCCGGAGTGGCAGATCCTGGCCGGCCATCTCACCTTCCTTGCCGTGCTGATGTTGCGGCCGCGCGGTCTCTTCCCGGCGAGGCGGACATGAGCGTGGAAAGCATCCGTATCCCGGCAGGCCGGAACGAGCGCGCGGCAGATATGCCGGTGTGGCAAATTCGGGTCGGCACACGGCTGTCGCGCGTTGCGGCCGTGGCCGGCATCGTGCTGGTCGTTGTGCTTGCCGTGCTGCCCGCGATCGCGTCGCGCAATCTGATCCAGGATCTGATCTTCGTCCTCACCATGCTGACCCTGGCCCAACTCTGGAACGTGCTGGCCGGGTGGGGCGGGCTGGTGTCGGTCGGGCAGCAGGCCTTTGTCGGGCTCGGCGCCTATGCGTTGTTTGCCGGCATCGTGATGGCCGGGCTCGATCCCGTTGCGGCGATCCCGCTGGCCGGGCTGTTTGCGGCGCTGATTGCGGCGATGCTTGGGCCGCTGCTGTTCCGGCTGGAGGGGCCATATTTCGCGATCGGCAGCTGGGTCGCTGCCGAAGCGCTACGGCTGATCTGTGCGCAATTCAAGTCGCTCGGTGGCGGCACCGGGATGTCGATCACGCCCAGCGAGCTGTCGCAGATGTTCGGGCTGAAGGCGGTGCAGGGGCTGCTCGGCCTGCGTCCTGCGGCCGCGCGCGACGTGCTGGTCTACTGGCTTGCGCTGCTGCTCGCCGTGCTGGTCACGCTCGGCATCTATGCCTTCATGCGCTCGCGCCACGGCCTTGCGCTGGCGGCAAGCCGCGACAACGCCGCGGCGGCGCGCAGCGTCGGCGTCCGCACCGCGCGGATTCGCCATGTGCTGTGGGTCGCGGTCGCCTTCGCCACCGGCATGGTCGGTGCGCTGGTCTATCTGCAGAAGGCGCGCATTTCGCCTGACGCCGCATTCAGCGTCACGGATTGGACCGCCTATGTGATCTTCATTGTCGTGATCGGCGGCGTCCGCACCATCGAGGGCCCGATGGTCGGCGTGCTCCTGCTGTGGGGGCTCGTCACCTATCTCGCCCAGTATGGCAGTTTGTACTTGGTGGTGCTTGGAACGCTCGCCATCCTGATCATGCTGTTCATGCCGAGAGGCGTGTGGGGCGCGACGGCCCGCCGCTGGCAGGTGCAGCTATTCCCGACACAGCGCTGGCTCGGCCGCAGCCGATAGATTCGGCTGCGCGATCCAGGTCCTCATACCGTCATTCTGAGAGAGTGTGAACGTATGACTCTCGATGACGCAACATACTCGATGTCGTCCCTGCGAAAGCGGGGACCCATACTCCGCGGCGGGTGTTATGAAAGGGACTCGTCGTCCCAGCGGTGCGAAAGTATAAGCTTCGGTGGTTATGGGTCCCTGCTTTCGCAGGGACGACACTGAATCTGTTGTCCAGTCACTGAGCGCTATCGCCTGCGGTCGGCGCAGGCTCAGAACATCGTGTTGTTGTTGGCCGGATTTTCCGGAACGGGCTGCGCCACGTCCCAATGCTCGACGATCTTGCCGTCCTCGAGCTTGAAGATGTCGACGATCGCGTTGCCGCGGGTGCCGGGCTCGCGCACGGCGTGGACATGCAGGATCACGTAGTCGCCGTCGACGAACGAGCGCTTGATCTCACTGTGCGAGTTTGGAAATTTCTCGCGCAGGAAGCCGATGAACTTGCGGAAGCCTTCAGGGCCGTCGGCCGCGCCGGGATTGTGCTGCACATAGCGGTTGCCGACATAGGCGAGCGCCGCGTCGGCGTCCTTCTGGTTCAGCCCCTTTTCGTAGAAGGCCAGCACCGCCTTGCGGTTGGCTTCCTGTTGCGCGTCGCTGGTGGCCGCCATTGCGGCGGAAGATGCGAGCGCGAGGAAGAGAGCGGCAACGGCTGTCCGCGGCCGGAGGATGGTCTTCATTTGGGGACTCCCGGGCTGATGGCGCGCGACCCGCGCGCTGCATGGCGCTCTCTACAGCCTCCATGCCGTGCCCGGAAGAACGCACTCCTGGCTCACATGGTCACCGGGAGATACCAGGCCCTTAAACCCCGCGCGGCGTGACGTGACTGGTGACTACGTCGCTTCGCCCATATAGCGACCAAGTTAGCGCGGCAGCGCAATATGTCGCGATGGGCCAAAAGCGGTAAGTTGGAAACAAATAGCCGCCCGGAATGCGGCCTCGTTTATGGCGAACCGGCTGCGACTAGCTTGCGCCGCGCCGCGACGAGGTCAATGAGCCTGGATCTGTTTTTCTTGTACGCCTTGTCGAGTTCACGAGCGTGGCCGAGCAACACCCATGGCGCCACTCTCTCCAAGTGCTCCATGACCTCGGCACTTTGCGCCTTCCAGGCAGAAGCCCGCATCTTCTGGTTGGAGAAGTAGAGCATCAGCGCATGCGAGCGGCCGATCGGTATCACGCCGTACATCAGTGTCGTAGTCGTCATGCTATAGGCATAGAGCATGTCCGACAGCGGCATCAGTCGGAACCGAAACCAGCCCCTTTGCAAAACATGCGTGTCAGTAATCCGCACGTGGCCGCGAAGCTTCAAGGCAGATCTGGCTGTCGCTATGTCGTGCTCAAGCCGCGCGCTGAGCATTTCCAACGCATTGGCCGACTGCCTGCAGACCGCACGCAAATCGGGATGCGATGATGGCGCGTTCAATCGTGATAGTGCTCGCCCGCCGATCAAGGCAACGAGCGCCAACGGTACCGCAATCAAGATCAGCACGGCCGCAACGGTGGCGGAGGTGTATTGCTCCGTGTCGAGCATGACAGGGAGGAACGCCGCGCTGGCATCGCCACTCCGCTTAGCGAGGCTATTGATCTGGCCGATTGTCTCCATGTCGGCGGCAAGCAGCCCGCCGCTCAGCGCTCTCGCGTCGAGAACGCGATCCGGAGCCGCTTTGATCAGGAGCAAGCGGTCCCCGAGCTGAGCAATGGAGAATATCGCGTGGTCATATTTACGCCGGGAGTAGACGCCGGTCGAAACGACTTTATCGGCCTGCAGTGCGACCCAGTTGCGCGACAGTTGCGGAAGGCTCGTCACCGCGCGCACTTGGTCTTGCGACATCGCAACGACGCCTCTGGCGTAGTTGCCGAGAAACTGTACGTTTTCCAGCACCATGACAGCCGCAAACGCGAACAGCAGAAGGCATACGCCGAGCTGACGCAAGCTCGTGTTGCGTATCTGGCGCTCGACCCATGTCATGCGCATACCTCTGCTTCCGGTCGAACCCGCCTAAAGTTCGGGCGTTTGTCTGCCTGGTCCTTCGAGGCAAGCACCCTGGAAATGTCGCGCGAATGCAATTGCCGATCGTTCGGGAAGCTCGCCAGCCTCAGCCGCGAAGCAAGCGACAAATCCGTCCACAGCCGCCGCGACCATGAATCTCAAGCGTATAGTCGTACTTCAGGACTGCTGCCGGAGACTGCAGCGCAGGCGATTAAAGCGAGTTTAACGGCGCGGACCTGGCTTGGCGTCGGCCACGTTTCGATTGCTTAAACTTGTAAAATTTTAGCTTTGGCTGCGCCTTAATGAGTCCGCGGCGAATGATACGAACTTCGGATTCGGGACATTAGAGCCCCACTCCGATTGAAGCGGAACGGGGCTCTGGATTCTTGTTTTGACGCTTTTCCTTGACGCGAACCGGTATCCAGTTCGCTGGAAAACGCTCCGGCCTCACGCCGCCTTTGCCGCTGCCCCGTGCGCGTGCTTGTCGATGGCGTCGATGATCTGCGGCCACATCGGGATCGGCAGTGCATGGCCCATGCCCTCGATCATCACGAGCTTTGCGCCCGGGATCGAGACCGCGGTGTCCTTGCCGCCTTCGGGATGCACCAGCGGATCGGCGGTGCCGTGGATCACCAGCGTCGGCGCCTTGACGCCGCGCAGCCGTTCCTTGCGGCTGCCGGAGGCGAGAATGGCGCGAAGCTGCCGGCCGACACCCTCGGGATTGAGGCCGCGCTCATAGGTGCGCCGCGCGCGTTCGGGATCCAGCGCCTCATCTTCAGGGAATGAGCCGTTGCGCAACACCTTCCAGGTCTGGCCGTAACGTGCGAAGTACTCCTCCTTGCTCTTCGGCGGCGGCGCCGTCAGCACCGCAGTCGCCTCGCGGGTCGCTCCCGGTATCTTTGGATTGCCAGTGGTCGACATGATCGAGGTCAGCGAACGCACGCGCTCGGGAAAGGTGATCGCAACCTCCTGCGCGATCATGCCGCCCATCGACGCCCCGACCAGATGCGCGGTGCGGAGGCCGAGCGCGTCCATCAGGCCGATCGTGTCCCGCGCCATGTCGATCAGGCGGTAGGGCGCCGCAACCGGGATCTTCAGGAACCGCAGCTTGAGCAGTTCAAGCGCGGTCAACCGCTTGCCGCCACTCAGGCGGGAGGACTTGCCGATATCCCTGTTGTCGAATCGGATCACGCGAAAGCCGCGCGCGGCGAGCTGGCGGCAGAACTCGTCGTCCCAATGGATCATCTGGGCGCCGAGGCCCATGATCAGCAGCAGCGGCTCGGCATTCGCATCGCCAAAAACCTCGTAGCAGATGTCGATGCCGTTGGCGCGGACGAGCTGCGGCGGCTGATGGGCGAGCGTGGTCACGGGCATCCCCTGCTGGTGTCGCGGTCAGAGACCTCTATGCCACGGATTGACGCAGCGCAGAAGAGCTTCGACGCGCTGGTCGCGCCGCGCTGTTGACCGATCTGCGGCAACAGTGTCGTATGGCGGAAACAGGCGGAAGCGCGGCAAGCGCTCGGATTTGGTGTGGAGGAGCGCCGCATGGCCGACAAGGGCAACGATCCTGCCGTGATCTGGCAGACGATGATTGGCGAGATGGAGAAGGGGTTCAACTCCTTCGGCAACCAGTTGATGACCTCGCCGGAATTTTCCAAGGTGATGAACCAGGCGGGCGGCGTGGCGGCCGGCGCACAGAAGCAGCTCGGCGAGCTGATGGAGAAATATCTGCTGGCGATGAACCTGCCGAGCCGCGCCCAGCTCGTCGGCATGGCCGAGCGCCTGCAGTCGATGGAGACCCAGCTCAACGAGATCAAGACGCTGCTGCAGCAGGTGCATCACAATTCGCTGGCACCGGACGACGGCCACGGCGCAACGCCGAGGCCGCCGCGCACCAAACGGCCGCCATCCGAGGGAGACAGCAAATGAATGCTCCCACCGGGTTTGATTTCGCCTCGATCTCCGAGCGGGTACAGTCCGAGGTGCAGCGCGCGATCCAGCGCAGCATCAAGGGCGTGGAGTACTTCTCGAGCTCCGGGCCCGAGCTCGGCTCGACGCCGAAGGACGTGATGTACTCGCGCGGCACCATGAACCTCTATCACTACCGGCCGCAGGCCGACGAAGTCTATCGCGTGCCGGTCCTGATCGTGATGGCGACCACCAACCGCGGCTACATCCTCGACCTCGTACCGGGCCAGAGCTTCATCGAGTTCCTGCTCAAGCGCGGCTTCGACGTCTACATGCTGGACTGGACCGCGCCGAAGCCCGAGGAGAAGTCGCTGCGGATGGAGGACTACGTCCTCGACTTCATTCCGGAATCGGTCCGCCGGGTGCAGCAGGATTCCGGCGAAAAGGACGTCTCCGTGATCGGCTATTGCTTCGGCGGCGTGCTGTCGCTGCTCTATGGCTCGATCTTCAGCGACGGGCCGATGAAGAACCTGATCTGCTTCACCACGCCGATCGATTTCCGCGAGATGAAGCTGTTCTCGAATTTCGCCGACCGCCGCTATTTCGACGTCGACCGCCTGATCGACAGCACCGGCAACATGCCGCCCGAACTGATCCTGCAATCGTTCGACATGTTACGGCCGGCCGCGCGCGTCGCCGGCCAGATCCAGTTGTGGGACAACATCTGGAACGACGAGTTCGTGAAGTCGTATCGGATGTTCGATCGCTGGGCGACCGACACGCTGCCGCTCGCCGGCGAATATTTTCGCGCCATCACCAAGGACCTGATGTGGGACAACAAGCTTTACAACGACACCATGACGGTCGGCGGCCGTGAGGCCAAGCTTGCCGACATCAAGGTGCCGATCCTGCACGCGGTCGCCGAGCACGACCACATCGTTCCCTATGATGCGGCAAAGCACCTCATCACCAAGATCGGCTCCGAGGACAAGGAGGAGGTGATGCTGAAAGGCGGTCACGTCTCGCTGGTCGCCGGTGCCAATGCAATCAAGCGGCTGTGGCCGAAACTGGACTCCTGGTTGAGCAAGAGATCGACCTAAGAAGGGTCGACCTGAGAGAGATCGACATGACCGAACAACGTTCCTATCCGCGCCACGTCAAGACCGAGGCCGGCGACATCGAGTTCCGCCTGATGAAGCGGGCCGACGAGGCCGCGGTGCTGGCCTTTGCGCAAAAGCTGCCGACGCATGATCTGCTGTTCCTGCCGCGCAACATCAGCCAGCCGAAGGTGCTGTCGGCCTGGATCAACGAGATCGAGCGCGGCGACATCACGAGCCTGCTCGCGATCAAGGACGGCAAGGCGGTCGGCTGCGGCACCCTGGTGCGCGATCCGCACTCCTGGTCGCCGCATGTCGGCGAGATCCGGATGGTGGTGTCGCTCGACGTGCGCGGGCAGGGCGTCGGCCGGGCGCTGTCGCAGGAGACCTTCGCCATCGCGCTCGGCGCTGGGCTGGAGAAGTTCTCGGTGCAGATGACGGTCGACCAGCGGGCGGCGATCGCGCTGTTCGAAAGCCTCGGCTTCAAGGCGGAGGCGCTGCTGCGCGACCACGTCCGCGATGTCGAGGGCAAGACCCATGACATCGTCGTGCTCGGGCACAACGTGGCTCAGGTTCGGGCACAGATGGAGGCATACGGGGTGTCCGACGCGGTAGGTAGTAATTAGGCACCTTTTTCTGCCGGTTCCTCAGGCAGTTTGCCGGATATTCATGCTGTTCACGGATTCGTGATATCGCGCTGCAGCATTGATGTTGCGATGCACCATGAATTGTGACACAACGACCTTGCCCCGGGCCAATCCGGACGGGGTGAGCCCATAGCTCAAATCTGAGGATGGAGAGACCCCAATGACCACCGAAACCAATTCCGTGCTGAACAGCGTCAAGGAAGCCTTCGCGCCCGTCACCGAGGCGTTCACCAAGCTCCAGAACCTGGAAGTTCCGGAGGCCGCCCGTGAGTTCGTGAAGAAGCAGGCCGAGGCCGCCAAGACCCGTGCCGCCGACGCCTATGCCGGCTCCGAGAAGGTGACCACCGTGATCGAGACCGCTGTTGCCGGTTCGGTGACCGAAGCCGCCAAGATCAGCCGCAAGATCCAGCAGGCGATTTACCAGGACGCCGAGGCGTTCTTCGCCGGCATCGACCAGCTCGCGTCCGCCAAGTCGCTGAGCGAAGCTGCCCAGATCCAGTCGGACATGGTCCGTGCGCGTGGCGAACTGTTCGTCTCGCGGGCGAAGGCCACCACCGAATATCTCGGGAAGCTCGTCACCGACGGTGCGAAGACTGCGCAGGACAACTTCGCCAAGGTCTACGGCAAGACCGCCTGATCGCGCTTGCACAGACCGACTGCCCTTTTCGAAGGCCCGCCATTTCGCGGGCCTTCTTTTTTGGGCGCACCGCTGTACATCTCCTCATGGTGAGGAGGCGCCCTTGCGCCGTCTCGAACCATGAGGCCACCATACGAGCCTCATCCTTCGAGACGCGCCTCGCGCTGCTCAGGATGAGGGTCGTCGATCAATCGAAGGTCCCCATGACCCTTCCCGCCACCCTGGTCGCAACGCCCGTCGATGCCGAACGCGCGGCCGAGCTGCGGCGCGTGAAGTGGCTGGCGACCAGCGTGCTGGCAGCGACCCTCGTCATCTTCGTCACGTCGAAGGCGCTGCTGCCGGTGCATCCGGTGTTCGGCTTCATCGCCGCATTTGCCGAGGCCGCGACCATCGGTGGGCTCGCCGACTGGTATGCCGTCGTCGCCCTGTTCAAGCGGCCGCTGGGGCTGCCGATCCCGCACACCGCGATCATCCAGAGTAATCAGGAACGCATCGCCGAGAAGCTCGGCGAATTCATCGAGAACAATTTTCTGGAATCCGGCCCTGTCGAGGCCAAGCTGCGCGAGATCGATTTCGGCAGCTTCATCGCCGACTGGCTGCGCGACCGCAAACGTTCGGAGGATCTCGCCCGCTTCGTGCTGCGGATGCTGCCCGAAGCATTCGCGGCGACCGAGAGCTCAGGGTTGATGCAGTTCATCAGCCGCCGCATCACGACGCAGGTGCTTTCGATCGATCTCGCGCCGCTTGCGGCCGGCGCGCTGCGCGGCTTCGTGCAGGAGGGCAAGCATGGCGGCCTGCTCGACGATATCCTGCGCGTACTGCACCAGACGCTGACACAGCAGGAAACCATGGCCGTGATCCGCGACAAAGTCCGCGCGGAGATGCCAACGCTCCTGAGGCTCTATCGTGCCGACAAGTTCGTGGTGAACCGGATCATCGCCTCGGCCACGAAATTCTTCGAGGAAGTGCGCAACGATCCGCAGCATCCGTTCCGCGGCGAGTTCGACCGCATGCTGTTGTCCTTTGTCGACCGGCTCGGCAGCGACAAGGCATTCGCCGATCGCATCGACGGGCTCAAGCGCGATTTGATGGCGCGACCGGAGCTGGCCAATCTCGGGCGCACGATCTGGGCCAACGTCAAGGACTTCATCGAGCGCAGCGCCTCTGGCGAGTCGCAGGTGTTGCAGCATCAGCTGGCGAGAATGTTCGTCGAGGCCGGCGACGCGCTCGACGGCGACGCCGAGCTGCGCGGCGAAATCAATCAGGGCCTGGTCGCGATCCTGCGCACCGTCGTCGCCGAGCAGAAGAGCGGCGTCTCGACCTTCATCGCCGACCAGATGAAGAGCTGGGACATGGACCAGTTGCTGCAGTTGATCGAGGTCAATGTCGGCAAGGACCTGCAATACATCCGCTTCAACGGCTCGCTGATCGGCGGGCTTGCCGGGCTGGCGCTTTACACGCTGGAATATGCGCTACGGCTGCTGTGACCGATTGGGCACGAACACCACATTAGTTGTGGCAAGTGTGATCTGGACCGCTTGCACCGAAGTGATCGGTTCCCTAGCTTTTCAAGACAGTTTGCTGCGTTGCGGAACGATTCCGCCGGGTTTGCGTCAACTCTATTGACCCATCCTGTTGATCCCATTGCCGGCAGCCGAGACGTCAGGGGCCGGGCCGGAAGAGGAGCTGAAATGTCCGTTGCTGCGCAGACGCTACGCCCGCCGTCCAGGACGCTGATGTTTCTGGAAGGCCGCGCCATTCATGAGCTCGGTGCCTTCCTTGGTGCCTTGCCGCTGCTGAGCCTCGCGCCGCGCGGCGATGGGCATCCGGTACTGGTGCTGCCCGGGCTGATTGCCTCGGACACGTCGACCCGGCCGCTGCGCGACTTCCTCAAGAGCAAGTGCTACGCCGTCAGCGGCTGGCGTCAGGGCCGCAACCTCGGGCTTCGCGCCGGCGTGCAGGACGGGATGGTCGATCTGCTGCAGGAGATGACTGAAACCAGCGGCCGCAAGGTCTCGGTGATCGGCTGGAGCCTCGGCGGCCTCTATGCGCGCCAGCTCGCCAAGATGATGCCGGAGCGCGTGCGTCAGGTGATCACGCTCGGCAGCCCGTTTGCCGCGGGCCCGAAGTCGACCAACGCCTGGCGCGTCTACGAGATGGCCAGCGGCCGCCGCGCCGACGAAGAGGATTCGCGTTTCGGCGGCTCGCTCGCCAGCTCGCCGCCGGTACCGACCACCGCGATCTTCAGCCGCACCGACGGTGTCTGCGCCTGGCAGGGTTGCCGCGAGCAGGCTTCGGCGATGACCGACAGCATCGAGGTCGAAAGCAGCCATTGCGGCATGGGCCATCATCCGGCCGTGGTCTACGCGGTCGCCGATCGCCTCGCGCAGAAGGAAGGCGAGTGGGCGCCGTTCGATCGCAGCGGCTGGCGCAGCTTCGTCTATCCGGATCCCAATCGGTAACGTGCCTTTCCTTACCTCGCCCCGCTTACGGGGAGAGGCACAGGCCGCCTACGGCGGCCGTCCTCAAGAACGCCGAAGCGGAGCTTCGGCTATGTCGCATGGAGCGAAGCGCAATGCGATCCGGGTGAGGGGGAGTCTCCGCGCACTCGCGCCTATCAAATTTGCTGAGGCAGCCCCTCACCCCAACCCTCTCCCTGCGAAGAGCGGGGTGAGGGAGAAGCTAGAGCGGTTGCATTGTCGTGAATCGACAAAACGCGCTATGCGTTGGGGCATGCCGCAGCCGCTTGCCCGCATCGTCGATCAGCTGAAGCGCGAGCCGTCACGCACGGGCTCGATCATCATCACCGTGTTCGGAGATTCCATCGTGCCGCGCGGCGGCTCGGTGTGGCTCGGCACGCTGCTGGAATTCTTCAAGTCGCTCGACATCGACGGCAACGTGGTGCGCACCGCGATGTCGCGGCTCGCCGCCGACGGCTGGCTCGAGCGCAACAAGGTCGGCCGCAACAGTTTCTATCGGTTGAATGCCAAGGGCCGGCAGACCTTCGATACCGCGACCAGGCACATCTATGATCCGCCGCCGTCGGACTGGACCGGCCGCTTCGAACTGCTGTTGATCGGCAATGCCGAGGATCGCGACGCCGCGCGCGAGGCGTTGAAGAATGCCGGCTTCGGCAGCCCGCTGCCGGGCGTGTGGGTCGCGCCGTCGGGTACGCCGATCCCCGATGAAGCGTCGCGCGCGATCCGTCTCGAAGTTTCCGCGGAGGACGACAGCGGACGCCGGCTGCTCAGCGAAAGCTGGCCGCTCGATCGCACCGCGGACGCCTATCTGAAGTTCATGAAGACGTTCGAGCCGCTGCACGGCTGGATCATCAGAGGCGAGAAGCTGACCGACGCCGACGCCTTCACCGCGCGGATCCTGCTGATCCATCACTACCGCCGGGTCGTGCTGCGCGACCCGCTGCTGCCGTATCAGCTGTTGCCGAAGGATTGGCCGGGCCGGGCAGCGCGAAAACTCTGCGGCGAGATCTATCGCGGGCTGCTTTCGTCGTCGGAACAATGGCTTGACGACCATGCAACCAATGAGGACGGGCCGCTGCCGAAGCCCAACGGGGCCGTGGCGCGCCGTTTTGAGGGTATTTGAACGTATTACAAAAATGTTTTGCATTTGGAAAATTATGTTATATATTCCTGCCTAACAACACACTGGGAGGTCGGCCATGTATACGCAGGCGCTCAACTCATCCGACGGCGACGATCGCGGCGTCGAGGATGTCGCCCGTGCCCGTCAGTTCCAGGGCCGCATCGATGCCGACGAGCGCATCGAGCCGAACGACTGGATGCCCGCCGCCTACCGCAAGACGCTGACCCGGCAGATTTCCCAGCACGCCCATTCCGAAATCGTCGGCATGCTGCCGGAAGGCAACTGGATCACCCGCGCGCCGTCGCTGCGCCGCAAGGCCGCGCTGCTTGCCAAGGTGCAGGACGAATGCGGCCACGGGCTCTATCTTTATGCTGCCGCCGAGACGCTCGGCACCTCGCGCGAAGAACTCGTCGACGCGATGCTCTCGGGCAAGGCGAAATATTCCTCGATCTTCAATTATCCGACCCTGACCTGGGCCGACATCGGCACCGTCGGCTGGCTGGTCGACGGCGCCGCGATCATGAACCAGATCCCGCTGTGCCGCTGCTCCTACGGCCCCTATGCACGCGCGATGATTCGCGTCTGCAAGGAAGAGTCGTTCCATCAGCGCCAGGGCTTCGAGATCATGGTGACGCTGTGCCGCGGCACCGCGGAGCAGAAGGCGATGGCGCAGAACGCGCTCGATCGCTGGTGGTGGCCGGTGCTGATGATGTTCGGCCCGCCGGACCAGGCGAGCCAGCACAGCGACACCTCGACCAAATGGAAGATCAAGCGCTTCTCCAACGATGAGCTGCGCCAGAAATTCATCGACGCCACCGTGCCGCAAGCCGAGTTCCTCGGGCTGACCATCCCCGATCCCGGCATGAAGCAGAACGAAAACGGCAATTGGGAGCACAGCCCGATCGATTGGGACGAGTTCAAGCAGGTGCTGGCCGGCAACGGCCCCTGCAACCGCGATCGTCTCGCCGCGCGCCGCAAGGCGCATGAGGAGGGCGCCTGGGTGCGCGAGGCTGCGATGGCCTATGCCGAGAAGCGCAAGAGCCGCCAGCTCGCGCAAGCCGCCGAATAAGGGAGCGCTGATATGGCTACGCCGAACGTTCCGCTCTGGGAAGTCTTCATCCGCAGCCGCAATGGCCTTGCGCACAAGCATGTCGGCTCGCTGCATGCGGCCGACGCGACGCTCGCCCTGCAGGCTGCCCGCGATATCTACACCCGCCGCGGCGAGGGGCTGTCGATCTGGGTGGTGCCGTCGAATGCGATCACCGCGTCCGATCCGTCCGAGAAGGGCATGATGTTCGAGCCGGCGGAAACCAAGATCTACCGCCACCCGACCTTCTACGACGTACCCGACGAAGTCGGGCATATGTGAATTTCTTTCTCCCCTCATGGTGAGGAGCGCGAAGCGCGTCTCGAACCATGAGGCCGGTGCACAGTGACCGCGGCCCATCCTTCGAGACGCGCCTTCGGCGCTCCTCAGGATGAGGTCTGAACAAGTGATGCAGGTGGGACAGTAGAATGGCAACCGCCAATATCGCAGTTTCCGAAACACCGCTGGTGCTCTACGCGCTGCGCCGCGCCGACGATGCGCTGATCCTCGGCCACCGGCTGTCCGAGTGGTGCGGCCATGCGCCCGCGCTTGAAGAGGACATGGCGCTCGCCAATATGGGACTCGACCTGCTCGGCCAGGCCCGCGAGCTCTACACCTACGCGGCCAAGGTCGAAGGCAAGAATAACGACGAAGACAAGTTCGCCTATCTCCGCGACGTCAGGCAGTACCGCAATCTGCTGCTGGTCGAGCAGCCGAACGGCGATTTTGCCCGTACCATGGTGCGGCAGTTCTTCTATGCGGCGTTCGCTGATCTCTACTGGCGCGCGATGATGGCATCCTCCGATCCGACGTTTGCCGCGATCGCGGCGAAGTCGGAGAAGGAGAGCGCCTATCATTTGCGGCATTCGTCGGAATGGATCGTCCGTCTCGGCGACGGCACCGAGGAGAGCCATCGCCGCGCGCAGGATGCGATCGACGATCTCTGGGCCTATACCGGCGAGATGTTTGCGGTCGACGACGGCGAGCGCGGCCTGATCGATGCCGGCATCGCGATTGATCCTGCGGCGCTGCAACCGCGCTGGCTGACGACGGTCACCGGCATCGTCAACGAGGCGACGCTGTCGCTGCCATCAGGCAACTGGATGCAGCAGGGCGGCCGCAGCGGCCGGCACAGCGAGCATCTCGGCCATCTCCTCAGCGAATTGCAGTCGATGCAGCGGACCTTTCCGGGGGCAACATGGTGATGGTTGCCAGCAGCGATGCCGATCTGCGCCGGCGCGCCTGGAGCGCGGCTGCGCAGGTGGTCGATCCCGAAATTCCGGTGCTGACCATCGCCGACCTCGGCGTGCTGCGCGATGTCGCGGTCCACGACGGCCATGTCGAGGTCGCGATCACGCCGACCTATTCGGGCTGTCCCGCGATGAACATGATCGCGCTCGAGATCGAGCTTGCGCTGGAGCGCGAGGGCATTCATGGACCGAAGGTCCGCACCGTGCTGTCACCGGCCTGGACCACCGACTGGATGAGCGAGGATGGCCGTCGCAAGCTCAGGGAATACGGCATCGCGCCGCCGCTGCCGGGCTCGTCGCGCCGCGCGCTGTTCGGCGCGCAGCAGGTGACGTGTCCGCAATGCGGGTCAGGCGATACCGAACTGCTGTCCGAATTCGGCTCGACCTCCTGCAAGGCGCTGTGGCGCTGCAGGAGCTGCCGTGAACCCTTCGATTACTTCAAGTGTCATTGACCATGTCGACCCCACGCTTCCACCGTCTGTCCGTCAGCGATCTGCGCCGCGAGGCCTCGGACGCCATCTCGATGACTTTTGCGATCCCTGACGATCTGCAAGACGACTACCGCTTCACGCCGGGCCAGTATCTGACGCTGCGCACCACGATGGACGGCGAAGAAGTCCGCCGTTCCTATTCGATCTGCTCCGGCCCCGACGACGGCGAGCTGCGCATCGCCGTGAAGAAGGTCGATGGCGGCGCATTCTCGAACTGGGCGGCCGACGAGTTGAAGGTCGGCGACGAACTCGACGTGATGACGCCGACCGGCCGTTTCGGCGTCGCGCACACACCCGGCGAGGCGCGGACCTATGTCGGCTTCGCCGCCGGCAGCGGCATCACGCCGATTCTCTCGATCGTCAAGGGCGTGCTGGCGCGCGAGCCGGACAGCCGTTTCTTCCTGTTCTACGGCAACCGCTCCACCGAGGGCGTGATGTTTCGCGAGGCGCTGGAGGAGCTGAAGGACCGCTTCATGCAGCGGCTCTCGGTATTCCACGTCATCTCGGGCGAGGAGCAGGATATCCCGATCCTGCACGGCCGGCTCGATGGCGAGAAGGTGCGGGTGCTGCTGCGCTCACTGGTGCCGGCCGCGACCGTCGATCATGTCTTCGTCTGCGGCCCGGCCGCAATGAGCGAGACGATCGAGGCGACCTGCCGCGAAATCGGCATCGCCGACGAGCGCATTCATGTCGAACGCTTCGTGTCGGAATTCGGCGGCAAGCCGCGGGCGAAGGTCGTCGTTGCCGCCGGCGCGCCGCCGAAGGCGATCGCCGGACTGATCATCGACGGCAAGCGCCGCGAGGTCCCGGTGGCTGACGGCGAGTCGATCCTCGACGCCGCGCTGCGCGCCGGCATGGACCTGCCGTTCGCCTGCAAGGGCGGGATGTGCTCGACCTGCCGCGCCAAGCTGGTCGAAGGCGAGGCACCGATGGATCTGAATTACTCGCTGGAGCCGTGGGAGCTGAAGGCGGGGTTCATCCTCACCTGCCAGGCCAAGCCGTGCTCCGGCAAGGTCGTGGTCGACTACGACCACGTCTAATTCTTTCTGCGCGTTGACACCCTCTGGTGTCGCGCCCAACACTGATGTGACACCAAGAGGCTCGTTGTAACGGGCCCGCGCTCAGGGAGTTCGATGTGAACGTGAAGGCCACGCTATCGCCCGAGGACATGACGCAGGAAGATTTGGCCCGCGCCTGCGCGGATGCGATGTGGAAGGAAGACGACGCCAGCAAGGGTCTCGGCATGGAGCTCGTCGAGATCAGGCCGGGGCAGGCGGTGATGGCGATGACGGTGCAGCCGCACATGGTCAACGGCCAGCGCATCTGCCATGGCGGTTACATCTTCACCCTCGCCGATTCAGCCTTCGCCTTTGCCTGCAACAGCCGCAACGATCGCGCGGTGGCGGCGCAGGGCAACGTCACTTTCATCCGGCCCGGCAAGCTCGGCGACCGTCTCGTTGCTACTGCGCACGAGATCTCGCGCAACGGCCGCTCGGGAATCTACGACGTGCGCGTCACCGCCGGCGATAGCGTGGTCGCCGAGTTTCGCGGACATTCGCGCGTGATACCCGGCAGCTGGCTGCCGGACACGGACATCAAGGCATCATGATTTCGGGAGACAAGTGATGGCGACGGCAAAGCTCAAGGTCAGGGACGGCGGCTACCACGCCGAGCTCGACGGTGCCGAACGCGCCTCGCGCGACGAGATCATGGCGCTGCAGACCAGGCGGCTCGCCTGGTCGCTGAAGCACGCCTACGACAATGTCGCGCACTACAAGAAGGCGTTCGACACCGCCGGTGTGCATCCGTCCGACTTCAAGCAGCTTTCAGATCTCGCCAGGTTTCCGTTCACGGTGAAGACCGATCTGCGCGACAACTATCCCTTCAACATGTTCGCGGTGCCGCGCGAACAGCTGGTGCGGGTCCATGCGTCCTCGGGCACGACCGGCAAGCCGATCGTGGTCGGCTATACCAGGGCCGACATCGACACCTGGGCGGACGTGATGGCGCGCTCGATCCGCGCCGCCGGCGGCCGCACCGGCATGCTGATGCACAATGCCTACGGTTATGGCCTGTTCACCGGTGGCCTCGGCGCGCATTACGGCGCCGAGCGGCTCGGCTGCACCGTGATCCCGATCTCCGGCGGCATGACCGAGCGGCAGGTGCAGCTCATCAACGATTTCAGGCCGGACATCATCACGGTGACGCCGAGCTACATGCTGGCGATCCTCGACGAATTCAAGCGGCAGGGGCTCGATCCGCGCAAATCGTCGCTGAAGTTCGGCATTTTCGGCGCCGAGCCCTGGACCAACGCGATGCGTGTCGAGATCGAGCAGGCCTTCGACATGGATGCCACCGACATTTACGGTCTGTCAGAGGTGATCGGCCCCGGCGTCGCGCAGGAATGCGTGGAGACCAAGGACGGCCTGCACATCTGGGAGGATCACTTCTATCCTGAAGTGATCGATCCCCTGACCGGCAAGGTGCTGCCCGACGGCGAGAAGGGCGAACTGGTGTTCACCTCGCTGACCAAGGAAGGCTTTCCGATCATCCGCTACCGCACCCGCGATCTGACGCGGCTGTTGCCCGGCACGGCGCGGCCCGGCATGCGGCGGATGGAGAAGGTGACCGGCCGCTCCGACGACATGATCATCCTGCGCGGCGTCAACGTGTTCCCGACCCAGATCGAGGAGGCCCTGCTGGCGACCGACTGGTGCGGCGGCCATTTCGTCATTGAGCTGACCCGCGAGGGCCGCATGGACGAAATGACGGTGCTCGCCGAAGCCCGGCCCGAGAGCTGGGACGGCGAGGGACTGACCGCGCACGCCGAGAAGGTCTCCACCTTCATCAAGAACACGATCGGCATCTCCACCCGCGTCCGCATCGTCGCGCCCGAGACACTGGAACGGTCGCTCGGCAAGGCGAAACGTGTTTACGACAAGCGGCCGAAAGCATAGCCTCTCGCCTGCAATCCAAGAGGGCGCAGGGGTCCATGGCCGATACCGATGAAGCAACCGCTGCGGAGATCGTGGCGGCGATCCGCGGCAGGAAGGTCACGGCGGTCAGCGTTGTCGAGGCGGCGCTCGATCGCGCGGAGCGGCTCAAGCACCTCAACGCCTTCATCGTGCTGAACCGCGACGGCGCGCTTGCGATGGCGCGCCAGGTCGATGCCGGGACGCGGACCGGCGTGCTGGCCGGGCTTCCCATCGTCGTGAAGGACAACATCAACACATCAGATCTGCCGACATCCGGCGGCACGCCGGCGCTGCAACACGCGCGGCCTGCGCGCAATGCGCCGTCGCTGCAAAAGCTGCTCGACGCGGGTGCTGTCGTCATCGGCAAGACCAATTTGCATGAGCTCGCTTTCGGCATCACCAGCACCAATCTCGCACCGTTCGCCGGACCGGTGAGGAATCCGTACGACACAAGCCGGATCCCGGGCGGCTCGTCGGGCGGAACGGCGGCGGCGATCGCGGCGCGTATCGCGCCCTGTGGCCTCGGATCGGACACCGGCGGCTCAACCCGCGTGCCCGCGGCGTTGACCGGGACCGTCGGCCTCAGGCCTTCGGTCGGCAATGGCGGCGCCGAGCGGCGCTATCACGACGACAATCAGGTCATTCCGATCAGCCATACCCGCGATACCGTCGGCCCGATGGGACGTACGGTCGCCGATGTCGCGCTGCTCGATGCCGTGATCACAGGCACGCCGCTGGCAACGAGCATTCCGCTACGTGGCGTGCGTCTCGGCATTCCCGCTTGCTTCTGGATCGGCCTCGATCGCGATGTCGAGGCCGTCGCCCGCGCAGCCTGCGCCCGGCTCACGGCGGCTGGTGCGGTGCTGGTCGATGCCGATATGCCCGATCTGTTCGAGCAGAACGGTAAGGTGTCCTTCGTGGTCGCGCTGCACGAACCGATCGCCGATATCCCGGCCTGGCTCGCCGCCTCCGGGATCGAAGGGATCACGCTGCCCGACATCGCGGCCGGCGTCGCCAGTCCCGACGTCGTCGGCGCTTTCGGCGCCATCACCGCGGACGCCTTCGGTGCTGCCTATGATGATGCGATCAAGGTGCAGCGGCCGGCACTGCAGGCGATCTATGCCGCATATATCAGGGACAACAAACTGGATGCCGTCCTGTTTCCGACCACGATCGCGCCCGCGCCGGTCATCGACGAAAAGAACGGGTCCGGCGAGATGTCGGTCAATGGAGGCGAGCCGACGCCGACCTTCGGCACCATGATCCGCAACACCGATCCCGGCAGCAATGCCGGCCTTCCCGGGTTGTCGCTCCATGCCGGCATGACGCCTGAGGGCCTGCCGGTTGGGCTCGAACTCGACGGTCCGGTCGGCAGCGATGCCAGGCTGCTCGGGCTCGGCCTGTCGATCGAAGCGATCCTGGGCACCGCCCCGCCGCCGACGCTCTGACTCCGCCGGCCGTAACAAGCCCCTTGAATTGATCGGTCAGTCGATTAGTCATGGCCTGAGGCCGCCCGGCGGCCACGATCCGCGCGCTTTGCGGCGCGCTTCTTGACCAAGACTGGAATGCTCATGCCGGCCCGGCAAGCAGATCGTCATCCTGTCGACGCCCGTTGTGTCCGCCTGCTGACGAAAGCGGAGAACGCGGCGGCGGTGGCGCCGGTGGTCGAGATCCATGCACTTTCGTGCGGGGATAACGACGTCCTGATCGAGGTGAAAGCCGCCGCGGTCAATCCGTCCGACGTCAAGGCCGCGACAGGGCTGATGCCCTATGCCGTGTTCCCGCGCACCTCCGGTCGCGACTACGCCGGCGTCGTGATCGACGGGCCGTCGGGCTTGGTCGGGCGCGCGGTGTTCGGCTCGTCCGGCGATCTCGGCATCCGCCGTGACGGCACCCATGCCACGCATCTGGTGGTCGAGCGTGATGCTGCGGTGGTAAAGCCCGCCGGCATCTCCTGGGACGAAGCCGCGGGGATCGGCGTGCCCTTCGTCACCGCAATGGAAGGCCTGCGCCGCGCCGGGCTGCCGAAGGCGGGCGAGACCGTGCTGGTGATGGGCGTCAACGGCAAGGTCGGCCAGGCCGCGGTGCAGATCGCTAGCTGGCGCGGTGCGCGTGTGATCGGCGTGGTGCGCAAGAGCGAACCTTATGAGGGCCACAGCAATTCGTCCGTCGAGGTGATCGATGCCTCCACCATCGACGTCGCTGCGCGGGTGCGCGAGCTGACCGGCGGAAAGGGCGCCGACATCGTCTACAACACGGTCGGCGATCCCTATTTCCAGGCTGCGCACAAGTCGCTGGCGCTGCGCGGCCGCCAGATCCTGATCGCGGCAGTCGACCGCATCGTGCAGTTCAACATCCTCGAATTCTACCGGGGCCAGCACACCTATGTCGGCATCGACACGCTCGCGCTGTCGTCGGTTGCGACCGGCGAGGTGTTGCGCGAGCTCGTGCCGGGCTTTGCCAGCGGCCATCTGAAGCCGTTCCCGATCAAGCCGAGTGCGATTTATCCGCTGGAACAGGCCAAGGCGGCGTTTGTTGCCGTGGCGGGCTCGTCGCGCGACCGCGTGATTTTGCGACCATGACCTACCGTCATTGCGAGGAGTGAACTGACGAAGCAATCCATTCTCTGTCGTGTGATAGTATGGATTGCTTCGCGGAGCCTGTCATCCGGCGGCGCTTCGCACCGACCGGTTGGCCCGCAATGACGAACTCTGAGGGACTTCCATGGACTCCGCCACGACAGTTATCCTCGCCGCCCTCATCATCGGCCTGATCTATGGTTCGGTCGGGCTGCTCAGCGGCTTCTGCATGATGAGCGGCCTGCGCGGCTGGTGGGCGGAGGGCGACGGCAGGCTGGCGCGCACCTATGCGCTGGCGATGGGGGTTGCGATCGCGGCCTCGCAGCTCCTGGCGGCGGCAGGCCTCGTCGATCTCGGCAAGTCGATCTATCTGCAACCATCATTCTCGGCGCCGGTGATGTTCCTCGGCGGGCTGTTGTTCGGCTACGGCATGGTGCTGTCGAACGGCTGCGGTTCGCGGGCCTTGGTGCTTCTCGGGCGCGGCAATCTACGTTCCTTCGTGGTCGTGATCGTGCTCGGCATTTTCGCTGAGATGACGCTGAAGGGCCTGATCGCACCGGCGCGGATCGCGATGGTGCAGGCTTCGCAGGCCACCGTCGCCACCAATTCGGTGCCGGCGCTGTTGGCAAGCATCGGTCTCGGCGCGGTGCCGGCGCGAACGGTCGCGGCCTCGGCGCTATCAGCCGTCCTGATCATCTTCGCCTTTGCCCATGCGCCATTCCGAAAATCATTCGGCCAGATCGCAGCGGGCCTGATCGTCGGCCTGCTGGTGGCGGGAGGCTGGTACGCGACCGGCTATCTCGGCGTCGACGATTTCAATCCGGTGCCGGTGACGTCGCTCACCTTCATCGCGCCGATCGCCGACGCCCTGCAATATGTGATGTTGTCGACCGGCTCGACGCTCAATTTCGGCATCGTCACCGTGTTCGGCGTGTTCGCCGGCAGCCTGATCACGGCGATCGCCACCGGGCGCTTCAAGCTCGAAGGCTATCGGTCGCCGCAGCACATGCTGCGCTCGGCAAGCGGCGCCGCGCTGATGGGCGCCGGCGGCGTGATGGCGTTCGGCTGCTCGGTCGGGCAGGGGCTGACCGGACTGTCGACGCTGTCGCTGTCGTCGTTCATCGCGATCGCCGGCATCATGCTCGGCACCGGCGCCGGCCTGCGTGGCGC
Organism: Bradyrhizobium sp. I1.14.4; assembly: GCF_050435825.1. Taxonomy (NCBI): domain Bacteria; kingdom Pseudomonadati; phylum Pseudomonadota; class Alphaproteobacteria; order Hyphomicrobiales; family Nitrobacteraceae; genus Bradyrhizobium; species Bradyrhizobium sp. I1.14.4. Next base: position 91,796 of record NZ_JBNDLA010000018.1, read on the forward strand.
GCTGCGGGTCCGGCCGCTTGCGACGGCTTGAAGTTAAGCGGTATTATGGCGCAAACGCCACAAGCCTAACGGCCGAAGCCCCGTTCGTACCTAGCACCGTTCATCTCAGGACAATGAACGATGCCTGGCTATAACGTCGAGCGGCTTACGCCGCTCTCCTATGTCATGAAATTATGTTCTGGACCGCCGGCGGCGGAAGTGTCGTTGATTTTGGCGTCATAGGTCACGCAAATGCCAGTGTCATACCAGTTGTCGGCGGCGTCCCGGTAAGAGATCACTGCCACGAAGTACAGCTTGGCTGCTCCGGTTTTGACCCTCTCAAGCTCCTCTGCGGTCTTTCCCCGAATGGGCCATTGAAGAACCTTGCCTTTACCATGCCCGGGTAGCACCCAGTGAACCCCTTGCTCGTGTTCTTTGAGGGGGATGAACTGCCGCGGTGGTTCGTCTTGGATATAGAAGTCGCCCTGCGCGACTCCCACAAAGGCCAACGACCGACCATGATTGACGATATGGACTTCCAAGTCAGCCAACGCGCCGCTACGGTTCGTGCGCGGATCAATGACTACATAGGGACGCTCAAGCGTTCTGAGCGCGACTTCGGAGGATTTGGCAGCTACCCACAGTTGGCGAGTAGAAACCCAAAGCCCAGCAGTCGATAGGGCCAAGATGCCGGTGAATCCAACGAGCCAAAGGGTGAAGTAGGCTACGGGATCGTCAGCCGCCTTTTCCCAAAACCCGTTCTTCTTTTCCTTTTCGGCGGTAAGTTCGTTAGATTGATGATTGTCGGCTGTGCGCTGTTGTGGGGGAGAATATCGCACTCCCCAAACAAAGCTCCCACCCAGCGCAAAGCCCATAACAGCCGCAACCAGCGGCCAGACTAACCAGCGCGGAACCACGCCCCCTCCAATCCCAAAATCTCTTTCAATATTAGCTGTTGGCGTTCTGAGACCGCAATGCAGCCAAGAGCGAATTCTGCACTTCTTTCGTCGGTCTGCCGTGCCTTGCCGCATCCTATCGAATGTGATAGCTAACGGATATGATCGGCTTGACGCCAAGTCAAGGCGGGCTATCATATTTGTTAGCTCACGAAATCGATAGGGAATGCCATGGTCCTACCCAAGGCGGAAGAGGAATGGGGCCAGCGAGCCAGCGCCTTCCTCAAGGCGGAAATGAAGAAGGCCAACGTGACCTATGCGGACTTGGTCAAGCGGCTGAAGAAGCATGGCCTCAAAGACGAGACAGAGGCTGGGATCACTATGAAGCTCAAGCGTGGATCGTTTACAGCGATCTTCTTTCTTGCGTGCGTTGCAGCGCTAGAGCTTGAACAGGTGGTTTTAGAGGAGATTTAAGAAGGCAATGCGGACGCTTGGAATTTGGTTCTTTGGATTGATTGCCGGAGCCATGATTGGTGGCATGGTCGCTCACTATTTCTACGGACGCGACATGGATGTTTTCGGCGGTCTTACTGGCATGGCTGTCTTTGCTTGCGCCCGTCTTTGGCTGGCGTCCCCAACGAAATGAAATAAGGCTTGTGGCGTTTGCGCCATTATTACCGAAATTAAGCCCGCGACGGCGCATCCGCGAGTGAGCTCAGCGCAATTCCGCCGACGATCAGGGCCGCGGCAATCGCCAGCGAGAGGTCGATCGGCTCGCCGAGCAGCAATGCTGCGGTCACGATGCCGACGAGCGGCGTTGCGGTGGTGCCGAGCGAGGTCGTCAGCGCCGGCAGGCTCTTGTTGACCATCGACATCGCCCAATAGGCCAGCGCCGTGCCGATGAAGCCGGAATAGAGGAACAGCAGCACGAGGTGTGGCGACCATGTCACCGCGGGCACGCCCTCGGTGACCAGCGCCGTCATGGTCAGCACCACCGTCGCGACCAGCACCTGCCACAGCAACAGCTGCAGCGGCGTCGCGATCCAGCGGTGCGAGCGGAGATAGATGATGTTCGCGGCCCAGCAAATCGCCGCAATGATGATCATGCCGGCGCCGGCGATGACATGCAGATTGCTCCAGTCCAGCGATGCCGGGTTGAGGATCACGCAGAGGCCGGCGAGCCCCAACGCGACACCGGCAAGCTTGAGCGCGCCGAGCCGCTCGGTTCGCGCTGTGCCTGCCGCAAGCGCGACCCAGAGCGGCGTGGTGTAGCCGAGCACGACGCCCTTGCTGGCCGGCAGATAGCGCAGGCCGGCGGCGACCAGTGTCGAGAAGAACGTCATGTGCAGCAGTGCGACGCTGAGCACGACAGGGACATCGGCGATCCCTGGAATGATCAAATTGCCGCTAGCGCGCAGGATCACCAGCAGGGCGATCAGGGCGACCCAGCTGCGGATCGATGCGGTCCACAGCGGCGGCACCGCCTCGACCAGCGATTTCGTCACCGACCAGTTGATGCCCCAGGCCAGCACCACGACGATGAACAAGGCGGCGGCTTTGGCAGGGGAGAGCGATGGGTTCACGGGCGGCATCCTTGCAGGCGATACCGCTTGTGAATAGGATCGTACTGGCTCTCTAGAAAGAGCCAGATTTGACAGATCGAAGGAGCCAGATTGATCCTCGCCGAATTGCTCGCGCTCAAGCGTGCCGATGATGCCGGGCTGACCGCACAGCTCACGCAGCAGCTGCGTGCGCTGATGGCAAGCGGCCGGATCAGGAGCGGGGCCATGCTGCCGTCGAGCCGCACGCTCGCCACTGAACTCGACGTGTCGCGCAACACGGTCACGCATGCTTACGAACAGCTCGCGGCCGAGGGGTATCTACGCATCGCCGCGCGGCGGCGGCCAGTCGTCACCGACGATATCGAGGCGCGGTTCGCCAGGGCGGTGCCGGCCCCGCGGCGGGATGCCGCCCGCAAGCCGCAGCTGTCGCCCTGGGCCTTGCAGCTCTCCGACACGGATTGGCCGCTGTCCTACCAGGCCGATTTCCGGCCGCTTCGTCCCGGTCTTGCGGATGCGCGCGAATTTCCGCACGAGATCTGGGCGCGCTGTCTGCGCCGTAGCGCGCTGCGCCGTCGCTTCAATGACCAGACCGTGATCAACCGGCCGAGCCTGCGCGAAGCCTTGCGCGATTACCTCGAAATCAACAGAGGCGTGCGCGCCGACGCCGATCAGATCCTGATCCTGCCGACGGCGCAGGCGGCGCTGACGCTGATCGCTGCGACCACCATCATGACCGGTGATGCGGTGTGGACCGAGGATCCCGGATATCCCGGTGCCGCGGCGGCGTTTCGCGCGGCCGGCGCCGATGTCGTCGGCGTCAGGCTGGATCAATGGGGCATGATGCGGATGCGCGAAGCGCGCGCGCCAAAGCTCATCTTCACGACGCCCTCGCATCAGCACCCGACCGGGCGGGTGATGCCGGTTGCGCGCCGTACCGAGCTGTTGGCGGCGGCCGAGCCCGGCAAGACCTGGATCGTCGAGGACGATTACGACGGCGAGTTTCACTATGACAGCCGCCCGATGCCGGCCCTGCAAGGGCTCGATCGTGAGGGGCGCGTGCTCTATCTCGGCACCTTCGCCAAGGCGATGACCGCCGATATCCGCATCGGCTATCTGGTGGTGCCGCCGTCACTGGCGCGGACGCTGGAGATCGCGCAGCGGCATCTCGGGCTGATCGCCTCCGTGCACGTCCAGGAGGCGCTGGCCGGCTTCATGGCCGACGGGCACTTCCTGGCGCATGTCAGGCGGATGCGGCGGATCTATCGCGCGCGCCGCGACCACCTCGCAGCGGCGCTGGCGCGGCAGCTCGAGCCGGTGCTCACGGCCGAGGTCCCGCCGGGCGGCATGCAGCTGATCGCCCGTTTCAAGGATGGCGCCGCGGACCGGAGCACCGTAACGCGGCTGGTTACCGCCGGCGTCGAGGTGCGCGCGCTGTCGAGCCTCGCGCTGGAGCGGCCGCGCGACCATGGCCTGTTGCTCGGCTTCGCCGCCTGGCGCGAGAACGAGATCGGCGCCGCGGTCCGGATCATGGCGAACTGCCTGGTCGGCAAGCGCGCCGCGCGCGGGTAGATTAGCGTTCGCTCGATTTCGGAATAATGGAAAAATATCCCTGAGTTGCCCGACGTGTCAAGTAGCCTTGTCGAACGCCGGCGGCTGCCGGCTACTTTGCATGGGGTTGTTTTCGATATTTTTCAGCGCGCCCCCTGCGACGGCCCGCAAGCGGGAGGCGGATGTAGCTGACATGCTGCTACGGCTCGGCCCAACCCCTGCGTCGCAGGCTCACTCCGCGGCCTTGGTGACGATCCGCACCTCCGACGTCAGCGTCTTGTGCACCGGGCATTTGTCGGCGATCTCCATCAGCCGCTTGCGCTGGTCGGCATCGAGTTCGCCCTCGATCCTGATGACGCGGTCGATCTGGTCGAGCATGCCCTCGCGCGTCTCGCATTCCTCGCAATCTTTTGCATAAATCTTGTTGTGCTGGAGCGTTACGGTGATGCGATCGACCGGCAGCGACTTGCGGTCGGCATACATTCGCATCGTCATCGAGGTGCAGGCCCCGAGCCCGGCCAGCAGGAAGTCGTAGGGACCGGGGCCGGAATCCTGGCCGCCGACCGCAGCCGGCTCGTCGGCCAGCATGTGATGCGGACCCGTCGTGACGGTCTGCTGGAATTTGCTGGCGCGGGTCTCCTGCACCACGACGTTGCGCGGCGCGCTGCCGGTGTCGGCCGCGGGCTGCGGCGCGAGGTCGATGTAGCGTTCGGCCCAGGTGCCGATCACGTCGGCGACATAGGCCGCGTCCTGCTTGCCGCTCAGGAGATGGTCCGCGCCCGCGAGCGAGACGAAGCTCTTCGGGTGCTTGGCCGCGATGAAGATGTTTGTGGCGTTGTCGATGCCGACGGTGTCGTCGGTCGGCGAGTGCATGACCAGCAGCGCCTTGTGCAGCTTGGTCACCTGCGCCATCAGGTTCTGCTCGGCGACATCGTCGAGGAATTCGCGCTTGATGCGGAACGGGCGGCCGGCGAGCGACACTTCGCCTTCACCCTGCGCGCGGATGTCCTCGATCCGATCCTTGAAAAAGTGCGTGACATGGGCGGGATCGGAGGGCGCAGCGATGGTGACGACCGCCTTCGCCTCGGGAATCTGACCTGCGGCTGCAAGGATCGCGGCGCCACCCAGGCTGTGGCCGATCAGGATCGTCGGCGCCTTGTGGGTCTCGCGCAGATGGTCGGCGGCGCGAACGAGGTCGGCGACGTTCGACGAGAACGTCGAATTGGCGAAATCGCCCTCGCTGGAGCCGAGGCCGGTGAAGTCGAACCGCAGCGTCGCAATACCCTTGGCGGCGAGGGCGACCGCGATGCGCTTGGCCGCCAGCACGTCCTTGCCGCAGGTGAAGCAGTGCGCGAACAGCGCATAGGCCTTGATCGGCCCGTCCGGCGTATCAAGTGCGGCGGCAAGCTGATGGCCGCCCACACCAGTGAATTGAAAGCGTTCGTGCGGCACGGGCAGGCTCCATCATCTCGTTGGTTTGTCAGTCGCCAGAATAGCGCTGTTCGGCCCAGGGATCACCGCGATTATGATAACCGCGCACCTCCCAGAAGCCCGGCGCATCCTCGGTGAGAAATTCGATGCGCTGCAGCCATTTGGCGCTCTTCCAGAAATAGAGATGCGGCACCACGAGCCGCACCGGGCCGCCATGCTCCAGCTCCAGCGGCTTGCCCGACCAGCTATGGGCGAGCAGCGCGTCCTCGGCAGCAAAATCCTCGAGCGGCAGATTCGTCGTATAGCCGTCATAGGAATGCAGCGCGACGAAGCGCGCGCCTTCGCGGGGCTGGCAGGCGGCGAGCAGGTCGCGGGTCGCGAGCCCCTCCCACTGATTGTCGTAGCGCGACCAGGTCGTGACGCAGTGAATGTCGGAGACGAACTGCGTCTGCGGCTGCGCCATGAACTGCGGCCAGCTCCAGTAGATGGTCTGCTCGACTGCGCCGTAGACGTCGAGCCGCCAGCGCTCCTGCGAAATATCAGGCATCAGCCCGAGGTCGAGCACCGGCCAGTCCGCCGTCAGGTGCTGGCCCGGCGGCAGGCGCTGTTCGTCGGGCCGGGTGACCTTGCCGGTGAGGAATTTGCCCTCGCGCGCCCAGCGCTGCTTGCTGCGCGTCAGCTTGCTCTCGGGCGGTTCGGGCTCGTCGGTCATGGGCGTCGTGCCATCAATCGTGGCGATGCATCGCGGATTCGTGCTTGGTGTCGCGCATCGTCGCATAGATCAATAGCGACAGGAAAATCATGCCGCTGAGATAATAGTAGAACCAATCCTCATGCCCGATGCTCTTGAAATAGAGCGCGACCGCCGGCGCGGTGCCGCCGAAGATCGACACCGTGATGGCGTAGGGCAGGCCGACGCCCAGCGCGCGGACATTGGTCGGGAACAGCTCGGCCTTTACGATCGCGTTGATCGAGGTGTAGCCGGCGACAAAGATCCAGGCGCCGCAGATCAAGAGGAAGGCCATGAAGGGCGACTTGGCCTCCTTTAGTGCCGTCAGGATCGGGATCGTGGAGATCGTGCCGACGACGCCGAAGAAGATCAGCAGCGGCTTGCGGCCGATGCGGTCGGAGAGCCCGCCATAGATCGGTTGCAGGATGGTCGCAAAGATCAGCGAGCCGAAGATCACGAAAGTGGTCTGGTCCTCGGTGAGGCCGACCGACAGCTTGACGAAGGTCTGCATGTAGGTGGTGAAGGTGTAGAACGCCGCGGTGCCGCCGGCGGTCAGGCCGACCACCAGCAGCAATTCGCGGGGATAGTTCAACAGGCCGACGATCGAGCCGGTCGGCTTGGAAACCCTCTTGGCTTCGACGAAGGCCTCGGTCTCATGCAGGCCGCGCCGCATCACCGCTGCGAAGATCGCGAGCATGGCGCCGATCACGAACGGGATCCGCCAGCCCCAGGCCTTCAACTCATCCGGCGTCAAAAACACCTTCTGCAGCAACAGCAGCACGATGATCGCGGTGAGCTGGCCGCCGATCAGCGTGACGTATTGGAAGCTGGAGTAGAAGCCGCGGTGCTTGGCATCGGCGACCTCGCTGAGATAGGTGGCGCTGGCGCCATATTCGCCGCCGAGGCTCAAGCCCTCGATGATGCGTGCCAGCGCCAGGATCGCCGGGGCCGCGATGCCGATGGTGGCATAGGTCGGCGTCACCGCGATGATCAGCGAACCGAAGCACATGCAGACGACCGACAGCGTCAGCGACAGCCGGCGGCCGTAGCGGTCGGCGATGAAGCCGAACAGCCAGCCGCCGAGCGGGCGCATCAGGAAGGTCGCGGCAAATAGCACGGCCGCATTGAGCTGCTGCACCACCGGATCGCTGTGCGGAAAGAACGCCGGCGCGAAATACAGCGCGAACGCCGTGTAGGCGTAGAAATCATACCACTCGACGAGATTGCCGACCGAGCCGATGAAGATCGCCTTCACCCGCCGCTCGACGTCGTGGATGTCGAGGTGATCGCTCGCGGATTGAGCGGTTTGATCGGTCATAGGCTAGCCTCCCGGACTCGTCGGTTCGATTCCGGGCAAGCTACCTCATTGGGTGGTGCGATGTAACTGCTGTCCGGTTCCTCAGGCGTTCTTGCCAAACAGAACAGGCAGTTGACGCGGGCCACGCACCGTGCCTTCCGACCAGGTGACCTTGCCGGCCGGGTCGAGGCGGAAATCCGGGATTCGCTTCAGCCATTCCTCGATCGCCACCTGCATCTCCATCCGCGCCAGGTTGGAACCGACGCAGCGGTGGATTCCGAGGCCGAAGGCGGCGTGGCGGTTCTCCTTGCGGTCGATCACGACCTTGTCGGCATCGTGGAACATGGCGGGGTCGCGGTTGGCCGCAGGGAAGGACAGCAGCACCATGTTGCCTGCTTTCACCGGGCAGCCGGAGATCGTGGTCTCCTTCATCACCTCGCGTGCCATCGTCACCGGCGAATAGGCGCGCAGGAATTCCTCGATCGCGGTCGGGATCAGTGCCGGCTCCGCAATCAGGCGCTCGCGATCGGCCGGCGTTTTGGCGAGGTGCCAGAGCGAGGAGCCGATCGCGCTCCAGGTGGTGTCGATGCCTGCGATCAGGAGCAGCCGCAGCGAGCCGAGCACGTGCTCGTCGGTGAGCGGTTGGCCGCCCGGGCCCTTGGCCCGCAGCAACTGCGAGATCAGATCGTCGCCCGGCTCCTGCTTGCGCTGTTCGAGATGAGCCACGAAGTAGCCGGTCATCTCGCGCACGCCGTTCATCAACTCGTCTTCGTTCTTGATGCCGAGCTCGAGGATCTGGTGGATCCATTTGATGAAGAGGTCGCCGTCCTGCTCCGGGATTCCGAGCATGTGGGCGATGGCGCGCACCGGGATGTGTTTGGTGTAGCGCGCCGCGGCGTCGCAATGGCCATCGGCAATGAATTCGTCGATCAGCTCGTTGCAGATCGCGCGCACCCGCGGCTCCAGCCGCTTCATCGCGTCCGGCGTGAACGGCGGCAGCAGCACCTGCTTGGCGGGCTTGTGCTCCGGCGGATCGGAGGTAATCGGCGGTGCGCGGGCCGAGATCTCGGGGCGGACGTCGCGCACGATGACCCGGCGCGAGGAGAAATGCTCGGTGTCGTAGGCGATCTCCTTCACCGCCTGATAGGTGGTCGGCATGTAGCAGCCGAGGAAGCGCTCGGTATGCACGACCGGCGAGGCCGTGCGCAGCGTCTCCCAGATCGGGAACGGATCGTCGGTCCAGACCGGATCGGTATGGTCGAAATCATGGATCCAGTCGGTGACCGGCGGATGTTCGGGCAGATAGCTTGCGGACGGGGAATCGGACATCAGCTCGTTTCCTTCTCGTTCGATCAAATGCTGGTCGGCTCAATGGGAGGCGCGCGGCCATCCCTTGGCCGGCGCTATTCCTCGGTGACTTCGATCGCGATTTCCGGGCAGTTGGTCTGCGCCAGCCAGGCCTTGTCCTCGAGCCCGGCCGGAACAATCCCGTCGCCGGCTTCATGGGCATTGCCGTATTCGTCGAGCTCGAACAGTTCGGGGGCGAGTGATTTGCAGCGGGCGTGACCCTGGCATTTGTCCTGGTCGACGCGGATTCTGAGCTTGGACATGCAAGTACTCTCCCTCGGCTCTGGCGCATAGCGGGTTGCGCCGGGTTCCTTATTCCGGTTTATGCAAGTCTTGTTTGTGCAAGTCTTGGCTTGCTTGGGCGGCCAGCCTCTTAACCGGATCACCAAGTTATACTATATTACATTATCGTTGCGCTTGCGCGTCAAGCAAAAATTCAGCGATCATTGCCGCAATGGGACAAATCGTTCGTAAGCCGTTGAAAACCTACCACCATGGCGACCTCCGCGAAGCCCTGATCCAGGCCGCGCTACGCGAGGTCGAGCTGGGTGGTCCCGAAGCGATTAGCATCAAGGCGCTGGCCAAGCAGCTCGGCGTCTCGCAGCCGGCGCCGTACCGGCATTTCGCCGACCGCGAGGCGCTGCTGGAGGCGGTGACCGCGGAGGCGTTCCGGCAGTTCAACGTGATTATGCGCGAGGCGATCGAGCAGCCGGGCAAGGGCTCGAAACTGTCGCGCTTTGCCCAGGCTGCGCTGGCCTTCGGGCTCGAGCGCCACGGCATCTACCGCTTGATGTTCGCGTCCAGAACCATGGCCTGCGCGCCCGTTGGCAGCGAGTTGCACACGGCGGCGATGGAAACGCTGGCGCTGTTGATCGAATCGTTCGAGGCGCCGGCCGTCGGGCTATTGCGCGAGCGGCAGGCGCTGAAGATCTGGGCCGGGCTGCACGGCATCGTGATGCTTGCCGAGCAGGGCCTCCTCACCGGCGAGGCCGCGCAGATCAGCCGCGAGGAGCTGCTGGACGAGATCGTCGAGCAGACCAAGGCAGCACTCACGATCGCGTTGCAGGCGACGGAAGGTAAGGGTTAAGCCGCCTTACTTCGGCGGCCGCGGATCGATCGGGGTGGTGGCGCGGACGCCCAGAATGTCCTCCAACACTTTCGCGCTGGCCAACAGCTGCGCCTCGGCTCGGGGCTTCGCCACCATCTGCAGGCCGATCGGCAGGCCCGACGCGGTGAAGCCGCAGGGCAGCGACAGCGCCGGGCAGCAGGCCAGCGTGATCGCATAGACGATGCCGAGCCATTCGACGTAATTGTCGAACTTCTTGCCGTCGCATTCGGCAACATAGCGGTTCTCGACCGGGAATGGCGGCACGATCGTCGCTGGCGCCAACAGCAGGTCATATGTCTCGAAGAACTCGAGCGCACGCGCGGTCATCGCGACACGCTGGGCCTCGGCGCGCTCGAGCTTTTCGACCGTGAGCTTCAGCCCTTCCTCGATGTTCCAGATCACCTCGGGCTTCAGCAGGTCGCGCTTGGTGCGCAGCAATTCGGCCTTGCTGATTGCGAAATCGAACGCGCGCAGCACGTGGAAGCATTCATGGGCTTCGCTGAAGTCAGGATGTGCCTCCTCGACAATTGCGCCGGCTTCCGCAAAACGCTCCGCGGCCTTACGGGTCACGGCCCTGACCTCGGGATCGACGGGCGTGATGCCGAGATCGGGTGAGTAGGCGATGCGCTTCGGTTTCTGGTTCGAACGTGCCGCGGAGAGGAACGACGTCGGCAGTGCGGGCAGCGACAGCGGATCGGCCGCATGTTCGCCGCTCATCGCGTCCAGCAGCAGCGCGAGGTCCTCGACATTGCGCGCCATCGGTCCCTGCACGCCAAGTGTGCGGTCGACGCCGAACTTCGGCGTGTGTGCGACGCGGCCGATCGACGGCCGCAAGCCGACGATGCCGCAGAAGCTCGCCGGGTTGCGCAGGCTGCCGCCCATATCGGAGCCATGCGCGAGCCAAGCAGTTCCGCTGGCCAGTGCCGCCGCGGCGCCGCCGGAAGAGCCGGCGGCCGAGCGCGATGTGTCCCAGGGATTGCGGGTCGGGCCGAACACCTCGTTGAAGGTGTTGGCGCCGGCGCCGAATTCCGGCGTGTTCGACTTAGCGTAGATCACCCCGCCGTTCCGTTCGAGGTGCTCCACCAGGATGTCCGACTTCGCCGGGATGTTGTCCTTGAAGATCGGGGAGCCCTGCGTGGTCAGCACGCCGGCGACGGCGGTGAGGTCCTTGATCGGAACGGGAAGGCCCGCGAGCAGGCCGCGTTCGCTGACCGGCTTCTGCATCAGGGACCTGGCGTGGGTGCGGGCGCGGTCGAAGCAGAGCGTCGGCAGCGCATTGACCTTGCCGTCGACCTCGGCGATGCGCTTTTCCAGCACGTCGAGCAGATCGAGCGGCGTGACATCACCGGCTTTCAGTTTCTCGACGACGGCACACGCCGTTTCCTTCACCAAGCCCTGATCAGCCATGCGCCGTTGCTCCTATGTGTTCTGTTTGCTTGTGCTGTAGAACATTTCCTGCCGTCGTGGCAATGCGACGAGAACCGAAGGGGCAGGGATGCCAGCGTTGTTTTCCGCGCTTGACTGGCGCGCGATGAGCCAGCAGGAACGTGACCTCGGCCTGAACAACGGCGTTGCCGTCAAGGGCAGCGCCGACATCGCCGCCGGCTGGCAGCAGCGCTCGGCGGCAATGCGGCAGATGCATCCCGAGCATCTCGACCTCGGATACGGCCCGCGTGAGCGCAACCGGATCGATTTCCTGAAGGCGCGCGACGGCGCGCCGACGCTGTTGTTCATTCACGGCGGCTATTGGCAGACCCGTGCCAAGGAAGTGTTCACGATCTTTGCCGAAGGGCCGCTGGCGCATGGCATCAATGTGGCCCTGATCGGCTACACGCTGGCGCCGGATGCGACGCTCGATGACATCGTCGCCGAGATCCATGCCGGCATCGATGATCTGGCCGGGCGGTTGCCCGCGCTTGGCGCTGCTGCCGATGGCATTGTCGTGTCGGGGTGGTCGGCCGGCGGACATCTGACATCTATGGCGCTGTCGAACTCCCATGTCCGAGCCGGCATGGCGATCTCGGGCATCTATGATCTCGAGACGATCAGGCATTCCTACCTCAACGAGAAGCTCAAGCTCGATGAAGCCGCTTCACGGCGCAATTCGCCCCTCATGCAGGAGGGCGGCACCGCAAAGCCGTTGTCATTGGTGGTTGGCAGCGCCGAACTGCCGCTGCTGCGCAAGCAGACCGCCGATTTCGCCGGCCATCGCGCCCGCCACGGCTTGCCGGTGACCTATGAGGAGATCGCCGGTGCCGATCATTTCTCCATCATGAACCAGATGCTGGCGCCGAGCGGCCGCATCACGACGCTGATCCGGCAGTTGTTCGAGCGGACGGCGAGTTAACGTCGTCCTGAGGCGCGAGCTCTTGCGAGCCTCGAAGGAGACGCAGAACAAGTGGCACGCTGCAGAAGCTAACCCCACCCCGACGTCAGCCCGCCGTCGACCGTATAGATCACGCCCGACGTATAGCCGGCGCGGTCGGAAGCCAGGAACGCCATCAGGTCACCGATCTCGCGCGCATGAGCGGGACGGCCGAGCGGCAGCCCCTTCTGGAATTCCTTGTAGCGGTTCTCGTCGCCGAACTCGTTCTTGGCGCGGGTCTTGAGCAGCGTGACATGGCGGTCGGTGCCGACGGGGCCGGGGTTGATGCCGACGACGCGGATATTGTCAGCGAGGCTTTTGCCGCCAAGCGCACGGGTGAACGCCATCAGCGCCGCATTGCCGGCGCTGCCGCAGATGTAATTGGCGTCGAACTTCTCGCCGGCCGCGCCGATGTCGTTGACGATCACCCCGCCGCCGCGCGCCTTCATCTGGGCATAGATCGCGCGCGTCAAATTGACATAGCCGAACACTTTCAGCTCCCAGGCATGCCGCCAGGTCGCCTCGTCGATCTTGTCGATCGAGCCGCCCGGGATGTCGCCCGCATTGTTGACGAGGATGTCGATGTCGGCGGCCTCTTTTGCCAGTCGCGCCAGATCTTCGGATTTGCGCAGGTCGACGATGCTCATCGTCGCATCGATTTGGTGCGCCGAACGGAGCCGCTCGGACATCGCCTTCAACTGCTCTCCGTTGCGGGCGGCGAGCAGCAGGTTGGCGCCTTCCTCGGCAAAGGCTTCGGCGGCGGCTGCGCCAATGCCCTTGGAGGCGCCGGTGATGAGGACACGCTTGCCGCGCAGATGCAGATCCATGGGATGTCTCGCTTGGTTTGAGGAACGGATGTCGGCGAATTTGGTGGGGCAGGGTCGCACGGCGGTCAACACTGCACTGCAGCGTTGCGCTCGCGCGAAGTTTGGTCCATTGCAGGGCCATCAGGATAGACGGCATTGCCGGCCGGGCAAATCACAAGGGTGTTCTCGATGAGCAGCGCAAAGAAGCAGTATCGGATTGCGGTCATTCCCGGCGACGGTATCGGCAAGGAAGTGATGCCGGAGGGCATGCGCGTCATCGAGGCGGCGGCGAAGAAGCACGGCGTCGCGGTGACGTTCGACCATTTCGACTTCGCCTCCTACGATTATTACGAGAAGCACGGCGAGATGATGCCGGCCGACTGGAAGGAGAAGATCGGCAAGCATGACGCGATCTATTTCGGCGCGGTTGGCTGGCCGGCCAAGATCCCGGATCACGTCTCTCTGTGGGGTTCGCTGATCAAGTTCCGCCGCGAGTTCGACCAGTACGTCAATCTGCGCCCGGTGCGGCTGATGCCCGGCGTGCCTTCGCCGCTGGCGGGCCGCAAGCCCGGCGACATCGATTTCTGGGTGGTGCGCGAGAACACCGAGGGCGAATACTCCTCCGTTGGCGGCCGCATGTTCCCGAATACCGACCGCGAATTCGTCACGCAGCAGACGGTGATGACGCGCATTGGCGTCGACCGCATCCTGAAATTCGCATTCGATCTGGCGCAGTCGCGGCCAAAGAAGCATCTGACGTCGGCCACCAAGTCGAACGGCATCTCCATCACCATGCCCTATTGGGACGAGCGCGTGGAGGCGATGGCCACGAAGTATCCCGGCGTGAAGTGGGACAAGTACCACATCGACATCCTCACCGCGAATTTCGTGCTGCATCCGGACTGGTTCGACGTCGTGGTCGGCTCCAATTTGTTCGGGGATATCCTTTCCGACCTCGGCCCGGCCTGCACCGGCACGATCGGCATCGCGCCGTCGGGCAACATCAATCCGGAAGGCGATTTCCCCTCGGTGTTCGAGCCGGTGCACGGTTCGGCCCCCGACATTGCAGGCCAAGGCATCGCCAACCCGATCGGCATGATCTGGTCGGGCGCGATGATGCTGGAGCATCTTGGCGAGAAGCAGGCCGCCGACGCCATCGTCGGTGCGATCGAGCGCACGCTCGGCGAACGCACACTGCGCACGCGCGATCTCGGCGGCAACGCCGACACCGCGGCGTGCGGCAAGGCCGTCGCGGAGATGGTGGATTAAGCTGCGCTGTTACCCTCCCCTTGTGGGAAAGGGTGGCTCGTCGTCCAACCCCGTGCTGTCGTCCCTGCGAAAGCAGGGACCCATAACCACAGGGTCTTGTTGTTGGGGCTCGCTGTGGCCTCAGCCTTCGTGACAATCGGGCGGCGCTTTGCGTCGACCCGTTCGCTTGGCCGGGACGACGGCGAAAATTACCCTTTCACAATCCTACGGCAATGCTCCCATGCCGCGTGGATCAAATTCTCGCTGGCCTCGGGCGTGCGGAATGCGGAGTGCGCCGACAGCGTCACGTTCGGAATCTTGGTTAGCGGATGATCCTTCGGCAGCGGCTCGACGTTGAAGACGTCGAGGCCAGCGTGGCGGATGTGGCCCGATTTCAGCGCATCGATCATGGCCTGCTCGTCGACGATCGCGGCGCGTGCGGTATTGACCAGGATCACGCCCTTCTTCATCTTCGCGATCTTGTCGCGTGTGATCAGACCGCGGGTCTCGTCGTTCAGCAACAGATGGATCGAGACCACGTCGCTGTTGGCCAGCACCGTGTCGAGATCGACGAACTCGATGCCCGGATGTGTCTTGGGCGACCGGTTCCAGGCAATGACCTTCATGCCGCCGCCGAGTGCGATGCGGGCGACCTCGGCGGCGATGCCGCCGAAGCCGACGAGGCCGAGCGTCTTGCCGGTGAGCTGCATGCCGTCCTCGCGCAGCCAGTTGCCGGCGCGCATCTCGCGGTCCATCTGTGCGATCACGCGCGCCGATGACCACATCAACGCGATCGCGGACTCCGCGACCGCGGTGTCGCCATAGCCCTTGATCAGGTGAACCGAGATACCGAGCTCGGCGAGCTCTTCCGGATTCATGTAGCTGCGCGCGCCGGTGCCGAGAAACACGACATGCTTGAGGCCGGCGCACTTCTTGGCAATGTCGGTCGGCAACGCGGTGTGATCGACCACCGCGATCTCGGCGCCGTCGAGCACCGCCGGATAGTCCTCGGGCTTGATGTCCGGGTTGCGGTTGATCCGCATTTTGGGATCGCCGGGCTTTTCCAGGCGCTCCATGATGACCGCAAGCGATTCATTGGCGTCGACGAAAACTCCGCGCACGAGAACCTCCGTTTGAGGGAATGAGTAAGGTCAGGACGCGACGCCGGCGAGCGCCAGCACCGTATGCATCAGGACATTGGCGCCGGCGGCGCAATCGGTCTGCTTGGCGTCTTCCAACTCGTTATGGCTGATGCCGTCCTTGCAGGGTACGAACACCATCGCCGCCGGCATCACGGTGTTGAGGTTGCAGGCGTCGTGGCCGGCGCCGGAGGTGATGCGGCGATGCGAATAGCCGAGCTGCTTTGCCGCGTTCTCGACGGCGTCGACCAGCTTCGGATCGAAGTGCGTCGGCGCCTTGCGCCAGACCAGGTCGAGCTGGACCTCGACCTTGCGCCGCGCGGCGATCTCGGCAACCGCCGCACGCAGGTCGCGGTCCAGCGCCTCCATAATCGCGGCATCGGCGCTGCGGCAATCCACCGTGAAGGCGATCTCGCCGGGGATGACGTTGCGCGAGGGACTCGCGATCACGGCCTCGCCGATAGTGCCGACTGCCTTCGGGCCGTGTTTCTTGGCGATGCTTTCCATCGCCAGCACGATCTCCGACAGCGTCGCCAGCGCATCGCGGCGCAGCGGCATCGGGGTCGAGCCGGCATGGCTCTCGAATCCGGTGATCTTGCCGTCGTACCACAAAACGCCCTGGCCGGAATCGACCACGCCGATGGTCTTGTTCTCGGCCTCCAGGATCGGGCCCTGCTCGATATGCAGCTCGACGAAGCTGGTGAGTTTCTGGCGGCCGACCGGGGCATCGCCGCGATAACCGATGCTGTCGAGCGCTTGCGCTACCGTGACGCCCTCGGCGTCCTTGCGCGACAAGATGTCGTCGGTGGTGAAATCGCCGACATAGGCGGCCGAGGCCATCATCGCCGGCGCGAAGCGCGAGCCCTCCTCATTGGTCCAGTTGCAGATGCAGATCGGCAGCTCGGTCTCGATGCCGGCATCGTTCAGCGTGCGCACCATCTCGAGCGCGGCGAGCGTGCCGAGGATGCCGTCATATTTGCCGCCCGTCGGCTGGGTGTCGAGATGCGAGCCGACGCCGATCGGCGGCTTCGACATATCCCTACCTTTCCTCAGCCCGAACATCGAGCCGAGCGCGTCGACATGCACCTCGAGACCGGCGTTCTCGCATGCCTTGCGGAACCAGTCGCGCACCTGCTTGTCCTCGGCGCTCAGCGTCAGCCGTCGCACGCCGCCCTTTGGCGTTGCACCGAACTGCGCGGTTTCGTGGATGCTGCCCCAGAGGCGGGCGGAATCGATCTGCAGGTTGGTCGCGGCTCGGCTCATGTCGTCAGTCCATTTCAGCTGTCATTTAATGACGGTCATCTATCCGGCACTCGTTCAATGGCGCGGCGCTTCGACCGCGTCAACCGCTACGCTCGCTTGCGCGATCTGCCTCGCGAGATGGGCGACGCGCTCGATGGCGACCGCATCGGGCGAAGCGAGCCAGCTTGCGGTGAAGGTGAGGGGCGGCAGCTTGAGGTCGGTGTCGAGCAGTTGCAACCGCCCGTCGGCAAGCTCGTTCTCGACGATCGCCGCCGGGATGACCGCGACGCCAAGCCCTTCATTGGCCATGTGGATCACGGTCGCGAGCGACGTCGAGGCGTGCAGCCGGATCGGCGGCAGATCGGGGGCGTTGAACAATGCGCGCACGGTCTCGTAGGGCTGGGTCTTGCGTGGAAAGGTGATGATCGGAAACCGCGCCAGGTCCTGCCGGGCCACCGGGCCGTCGCCGAGGCCGAGCGCCGGGCTCGCCAGGAAACCGATCGGGTAATCGCACAGCACATGGTTGTGCGCGCCGGATGCCGAGACCGGTCCGAGCACGAAGGCGAGCTCGATCTCCTGCGCCAGCAGCCGCGCGGTCAAATTGGGCGTGATGTCGACCTCGATCTCGAGCGACAGGTTCGGGTAGATCTCGTTCACGCTCTTGACCAGCCGCGGCAGCCAGGTGTGCACGATGGTCTCCGCGACACCGAGCCGCAGTGCGCCGCGCATCGCCGAACGGTCGCCGACCTCGGCCATCATCTCCGAGCGCAGGCCGATCAGTTTCTCGGCATAGATCATCATCAGCCGTCCGCTCGGCGTCGGCGAGGCCACCCGGTGGTCCCGGTTCAACAGCTTGACGCCCATCTCCCGCTCGAGCTGGGCAATGCGCTGGGAGATCGCCGGCTGGGTGGTGTTGAGCCGCTGGGCGGCGCCACGGAAGCTGCCGAGCTTGACGACCCAAAGGAACGTTTCGATCGAGCGGAAGTCCGTCATTGGAGGCATTTTCCCGATCGATAAATCTATTTTATCGATTTTGATTAGAAAGGACGATTAGACATTATATCACGCCTGGTGTTGGTTTGTCCTTGTCGAGATTATGGGCAGGAGGCTCCCATGACTGTTTTTGCGGCAGTGCAGCGATCTCAGGGTGAAGCGGTGCTTCCGAGCGTTGAGGCGCGGCGCGCGTGCCGTGACGGCATGGCCTCGGCCACCACCGCTGGTCTCGCCAACGGCTTCGTCCAGGGCAATCTCGCGATCCTGCCGGAGAAACTCGCCGGCGCCTTCCACCGGTTCTGCCAGCTCAATCCGAAGCCGTGCCCGATCATCGGCATGTCCGACGTCGGTGATCCCCGCATCCCTGCGCTTGGCCTCGATCTCGACATCCGCACCGACGTGCCTCGCTACCGCGTCTGGCGCGACGGCGAGGTGGCCGACGAGCCGACCGACATCACCAAATACTGGCGCGACGATCTCGTCACCTTCGTGCTTGGCTGCTCGTACTCATTTGAAGAGGCGCTGCTGGAGGACGGGCTGCCGATCCGTCACATCGAACGCAATCTGCGTGTGCCAATGTACCGCACCAGCATCGCCTGCCAGCCGTCGGGGCCGTTCGAGGGACCCATGGTGGTGTCGATGCGCCCGTTCAAGCCGGCGGATGCGATCCGCGCGGTGCAGATCACTTCGCGTTTCCCGTCGGTGCACGGCGCGCCGGTCCATCTCGGCCACCCGCATGCGATCGGCATCAGGGATATTGCCAAACCCGATTACGGTGATCCGGTGCCGGTGGCCGATGACGAGATCCCGGTGTTCTGGGCCTGTGGCGTGACGCCGCAATCGGTGATCGCAAGTGCGAAGCTGCCGTTTGCGATCACGCATTCGCCGGGCCTGATGCTGGTGACCGATCTCAGGAACAGGCAGCTCGCTGTGCTCTGAATAGGCAATTCGTGCAATTCATTGAGGCTTTACTGCGCGCTACAAGCGTCACATCGATAATAACAGGCTGACCAAGGGGAATTTCGATGACGATCTCTCGCCGTAACGTGTTGCTGGGTGCCACTGCCGCCGCCGCGCTCGGTCCGATGGCCGCGCGCGCGCAAACCAGCGAAGTGGCAATCGGCGTGATCTATCCGCTGTCCGGTGCCAGCGCCCAGATCGGCGTCGACGCGCAGCGCGCATTCGAGACCGCGGCCGACATCATCAACAAGAACTATGATTTCGCGCTGCCGCTCGCCAAGGGCGAGGGCCTGTCCGGCCTCGGCGGCGCCAAGGTCCGCCTCGTGTTCGCCGACCACCAGGCCGATCCGCAGAAGGGCCGCGCCGAAGCCGAGCGCCTGATCACGCAGGACAAGGTCTGCGCCGTGATCGGCACCTATCAGAGCGCGGTCGCGGTCACCGTCAGCCAGATCTGCGAGCGCTACGGCGTCCCCTTCATCTCGGCCGACAATTCCTCGCCGAGCCTGCATCGCCGCGGCCTGAAGTACTATTTCCGCGCCTCGCCGCATGACGAGATGTTCTCGACCGCGATGTTCGACTTCTTCGATGCAATGAAGAAGAAGGGCCAGAAGATCGAGACGCTCGCGCTGTTCCACGAAGACACCATCTTCGGCACCGACTCCGCGAATGCACAGCTCAAGCTCGCCGGCGAGCGCGGCTACAAGGTGGTGGCCGACATCAAGTATCGCGCCAACTCGCCGTCGCTGACCGCCGAGGTGCAGCAGATCAAGGCCGCCAACGCCGACGTGCTGATGCCGTCGAGCTACACCACCGACGCGATCCTCCTGGTCAAGACCATGGCCGAGCTCGGCTACAAGCCGAAGAACATCATGGCCCAGGACGCCGGCTTCTCGGAGAAGGCGACCTATGATGCGGTCGGCGACAAGCTCGAAGGCGTGATCTCACGCGGCAGCTTCTCGCTCGACCTGGCGCAGAAGCGGCCGATGGTCGGCCTCATCAACGAAATGTACCGCGCCAAGTCCGGCAAGGACTTCAACGACTATTCGTCGCGTCAGTTCATGGGCCTGATCGTGATGGCGGATGCCATCAACCGCGCCAAGTCGACCGACGGCGACAAGATCCGCGAGGCGCTGGTCGCCACCGACATGCCGGGCGATCAGACCATCATGCCGTGGCGGCGGGTCAAGTTCGACGAGATGGGGCAGAACAACTTCGCCGATCCAGTGCTGCTGCAATACGCCGCGAAGAACTTTGTGACGATCTTCCCGGAACAGGCCGCCGTTTCCGAGGCGATCTGGCCGATGAACAGCTGATCGATCGGATACTTTCCCTACGTCGTCCCGGGCAAGCGAAGCGCGACCCGGGACCCATTACCCCAGGCAGGCGTTTTGCGATGATTGGTTGTGATCTATCCTCCCGATGCATTTGTGGTTATGGGTCCTGGCCTTCGCCAGGACGACGCCGGGGCCACACATTGACCGGGGCCAAGCGGTGACAGCCGATACCATCATCCAGAGTCTGGCAAGCGGCCTTTTGATGGGGCTGCTCTACGGACTGATCGCCGCAGGCCTCGCATTGATCTTCGGATTGATGGACGTCGTGAATTTCGCGCACGGCGAGTTCCTGATGATCGCGATGTACGCGACTTTCTTCCTGTTCGCGTTCTTCGCGATCGATCCCTTGCTCGCGGCGCCGCTGGTCGCCGCGGCGCTGTTCGTGTTCGGCGCGGTGGTCTACCTATTGGTGGTCCGCTTCGCGATGCGCGCCAAGGCCAATGCCGGCATGGTGCAGATCTTCTCCACCTTCGGCCTTGCGATCGTGATGCGGGGCCTCGCACAGTTCTTCTTCACGCCCGACTACCGCAGCGTCGCCAACTCCTGGCTCGGTGGCAAGACGGTCTCGATCGCCGGCATCTACCTGCCGGAGCCGCAGCTGATCGGCGCGATGCTCTCGATCGCGGCCTTCGTCGCGCTCTACTTCTTCATCAATCGCACCGATTTCGGCCGCGCGCTGGAGGCGACGCGCGAGGACGCCGGCGCGGTGGCGCTGGTCGGCATCGACAAGAACCGGGTGTTCGCGCTCGGCTGGGGCCTCGGTGCGGCGCTGGTCGGCCTCGCCGGCGCCATCATGGCGATCTTCTTCTACGTCTATCCCGACGTCGGCGCGTCGTTTGCCCTGATCGCCTACGTCACCGTGGCGCTCGGCGGCTTCGGCAGTGTGTTCGGCGCCTTTGCCGGAGGCATCATCGTCGGCTTGGTGGAGGCGACCACCGCGCTGATCCTGCCGCCGTCGCTGAAATCGGTCGGCATCTACGCCGTCTATCTGCTGGTCGTCTTCATCCGCCCGCGCGGCCTGTTCGGATCGATGTGATGGACACCCACTTCGCCCAACGCCGCAGGCGTGACCTGATCGTGGCGCTTTTCCTTGCGGTGATCGCCGCGCTGGTGCCGTTGTTCGTCAAGGATGTCTATGTCCAGAACATCATGGTGCTGACCCTGATGTATGCGGCGCTGTCGCAGAGCTGGAACATCCTGTCCGGTTATTGCGGACAGATCTCGCTCGGCCATGCGCTCTATTTCGGGCTCGGGGCCTACACCACGGCGCTGCTGTTCACCAAGTTCGGCGTGCTGCCGTGGTTCGGCATGCTGGCGGGTGGCGCGATCTCCGCCGTGATCGCGATGGCGCTCGGCTATCCCTGCTTCCGCCTGCGCGGGCATTACTTCGTGATCGCGACCATCGTGATCGCCGAGATCGCGCTGCTCTTGATCCAGAACTGGGACTGGGCGGGCGCTGCGCTCGGCATCGATATCCCGGTGCGCGGCGACAGCTGGCTGAAATTCCAGTTCACCCGCTCGAAGCTGCCTTACTTCTATTTCGCGCTGGCGCTGGCCTGCATCGCCTGGTTCGTCACCTGGTGGCTGGAAGATTCCAAATGGGGCTATTGGTGGCGCGCGGTGAAGGACAATCCCGACGCCGCCGAAAGCCTCGGCGTGGTCGTGTTCAATTCCAAGATGGGTGCGGCGGCGGTCTCGGCCTTCCTCGTTGCCGTCGGCGGCAGCTTCTACGCCCAGTTCGTGTCCTATATCGACCCCGAAAGCGTGATGGGGTTCCAGTTCTCGCTGTTGATGGCGCTGCCCGCGGTGCTCGGCGGCATCGGCACGCTATGGGGGCCGGTACTCGGCGCTGTCATCCTGATCCCGCTCACGGAGCTGACGCGCTCTTTCATCGGCGGCTCCGGGCGCGGCGTCGACCTCATTGTCTACGGCACGCTGATCGTCGTGATCTCGCTGGCGCTGCCGCGCGGTCTGGTCAGTGTGTTCAGCATGTTCTCTTGGCGCAAGGAGGCCGCACGATGACGGCGCTGCTGGAGACCCCGCTCTTGGAAACTCGCGGCGTCTGGCAGCGCTTCGGTGGCCTCGTCGCCAACAGCGACGTCTCGATCTCGGTCGGGCGCGGCGAGATCGTCGGCCTGATCGGCCCGAACGGCGCCGGCAAGTCGACGCTGTTCAATCTGATTGCGGGCGTGCTGCCCCCGACGCAAGGCTCGATCATGTTCGACGGCGAGGACGTCACGCGGTTGCCGGCGGCCGAGCGCTGCCTGCGCGGCGTCGGGCGCACCTTCCAGGTGGTCAAGAGCTTCGAGACCATGACCGTGATCGACAACGTCATCGTCGGCGCGCTGATCCGCAACACCAAGATGCGGATCGCGCGGCAGAAGGCCTATGAAGTGCTGGAGTTCTGCGGACTTGCGGCGCGTGCCGACAAGCTTGCCGCCGACCTCGTCCCGTCGGAGAAGCGCCGGCTCGAAGTCGCCCGCGCGCTGGCCACCGAGCCGAAGCTCTTGTTGCTCGACGAAGTCCTGACCGGCCTGACGCCGGTCGAGGCGCAGACCGGCGTCGAGCTGGTGCGCAAGGTCCGCGCCACCGGCGTTACCGTGCTGATGGTCGAGCATGTGATGGAAATCGTGATGCCGCTGGTCGATCGCGCCATCGTTCTCAATCTGGGCAAGGTGCTGGTCGAGGGCAAGCCTGCCGAGGTCGTCCGCAATCCAGAGGTCATTTCTGCCTATCTCGGGGATCGTCATGCTGTCGGTGCGTGAAGTCACCACCGCCTATCAAGGCCTGGTCGCGATCTCCTCGGTGTCGATCGACGTCACCAAGGGCGAGATCGTCTGCGTCGCCGGCGCCAACGGCGCGGGCAAGTCGACGCTGCTGAAATCGATCGCCGGCGCCGAGCGCCCGCGCGCAGGGACTGTCACTTTCGACGGCAAGCGCATTGACGGCCAGCCGCAGCACGTCATCACGTCAGGCGGCATCGCCTACGTGCCGGAGAACCGCCGGCTGTTTCCGCGGCTCTCGGTGCGCGACAATCTGCGCCTCGGCAGTTATCTCTACCGTAGTCAATCCGACCGCGATGCGCCGCTCGATCTGGTCTTCAATCTGTTCCCGCGGCTCGGCGAGCGGCTCGATCAGCGCGCCGAGACCTTGTCCGGCGGCGAGCAGCAGATGCTTGCCATCGGCCGCGCGCTGATGACGCGGCCGCGGCTTCTGATGCTCGACGAGCCGTCGCAGGGTATCATGCCAAAGCTGGTCGACGAGATCTTCCAGGCCGTGAAGCGCATCCGCGACGCCGGCATGACGGTCCTGATCGTCGAGCAGCGCATGGCCGAATGCCTGGAGATCGCCGACCGCGCCTACATCCTGCAGACCGGCCGCGTGCTGATGCAGGGCACCGCCGCCGAGATCAGCGGCAATCCCGACGTGCGCAAGGCGTATCTGGGGCTCTGATGGTGTCGTCACCCGCGAGGCCGGATGACCCAGTATTCCAGAGACCTCAGCTTGATACGAGAAGCCGCGGCGTACTGGATACCCCGCATTCGCGGGGCATGACGGTTAGTGTGTGGCACGCGGCATCCAGCTTATCGGACGTGCGAAGCCACATCCGGGAGCATCCCGCATATCGCTGCGCTCATGCAGGCTTCGAATCCAGCCCACGCAGCCTACTTGCCCTCTTCGACCTTTTCGACCTTCGCCGCGAGGTCCGGTACGCGGCTGACGCGGTAGGTCGCGTTGCTGCATGTGAGCGTCCAGGCCTCGTTGTCGGGCTTCGAGAGCTTATCGTCCCGTTCAGCCTTGAGCGGTTTGTCGCAGGCATAGCCTTGCGCGCGCAGCTGGGTTGCCAGCATGCCTTGCAGGGTCTCCTCGGTCCGCGCAGCCGATCCCGCCAGGCCGACGACGAACGGAACCGCGAACGCCATCCCTGTGAACCTCATCATGACTGTCCTCCGCATACGATCCTCCGCTTGATCTAGTGAGGGTGATCCGGCAGTACGAGCCCGAACGTCCTGGTCAAATCCGCGACCTGTTCGGGCGAGAGATAGCGCGGGTTCAGCCCGCGCAGCAGCAGATAGAGTTTTGCGGTTTCCTCCAGCTCCTCGGTCGCGAACACGGCCGCTTCCAGCGTGTCGCCGGAGACGACGGGGCCGTGATTGGCGAGCAGCACCGATGAATATTTCCCGGCCAGCCCCCTGATCGCGTCGGCAACGGCGGGGTCTCCGGGGCGATAGTATGGCACCAGCGCGGTCTGGCCGCACTTCATCACGTAATAGGCCGTCATCGGCGGCAGCGCTGCGCGCGGATCGATCTCGGGCAGCATCGAGAGCGCGACCGAATGGGTCGAGTGCAGATGCACCACGGCGCCGGCGGTCGCGCGCGTCTGGTAGAGCGCGGTGTGCAGCGGCACTTCCTTGGTCGGGGCGTCGCCGGAAACGAGGCGGCCGTCGGCGTCGAGCCGCGACATTTTCGCTGGATCGAGGAAGCCGAGCGAGGCGTTGGTCGGCGTCACCAGCCAGCCGCCGTCGTCGAGCCGGACGCTGATATTGCCCGATGAGCCCGGCGTCAGCCCGCGCTCGAACAGCGAGCGGCCGAAGCGGCAGATATCCTCACGAACCCTTGTTTCGCTCATCCCGTTTCGCTCTCGGCGTCTTCCTTTTTTGGCGTTCCTGGCGCTATCCGTTTTCAGCTTTGTCTCATGCTTTGGCAGCGCGGCCAAGCCGTGATAGGCAAGCAGCAACGAGCATGATCGGGATCCGGCGGGCCGCGCCAGCGAAAAGTGAAAGCCGGTTTTCCGAAAATGCTCAAACAACTAAAAATGTTGAGGGATCGCCGCATGTCCAGTTCCGCAACACCACACGTCGCCGTCATCGGGCTGGGCTCGATGGGATACGGCATGGCGACCTCGCTCAAGCGCGCCGGCTTCGAGGTGACCGGCTGCGACGTGTCGGCCGATGCCGTCGCGCGCTTCGTGGCCGATGGCGGCAAGGGTGCGAGGTCGCCCGCCGAGGCCGCACGGCACGCGGACATCGTCGTCAGCGTCGTCGTCAATGCGGCGCAGACCGAGGCCATCCTGTTCGGCAAGGACGGCGCCGCCGAGACGCTGGCGAAGGATGCTGTCTTCATTTCTTCGGCGACCATGGACCCCGATATCGCACGGCGGCTGGCGAAGCAGCTTGAGGCGACCGGCCGGCATTATCTCGATGCGCCGATCTCCGGCGGCGCGCAACGCGCGGCACAGGGCGAATTGACGATTCTGGCCTCCGGCAGCGCGGCGGCGTTCGCGAAGGCGCGGCCGGCGCTGGATGCGATGGCGGCGAAACTTTACGAGCTCGGCGATGCGGCAGGGCAGGGCGCCGCGTTCAAGATGATCAATCAATTGCTGGCCGGTGTGCACATCGCGGCCGCCTCGGAGGCGATCGCCTTTGCCGCCAGGCAGGGCCTCGATATCCGGAAAGTCTATGAGGTGATCACGGCCTCCGCCGGCAATTCCTGGATGTTCGAGAACCGCATGCCGCATGTGCTGGACGGCGACTACGCGCCGCGCAGCGCGGTCGAGATTTTCGTCAAGGACCTCGGCATCATCCAGGACATGGCGCGCAACGCGCGCTTCCCGGTGCCGGTGTCGGCCGCGGCGTTGCAGATGTTCCTGATGACCGCGGCGGCCGGCATGGGCCGCGACGACGATGCGTCGGTGGCGCGAATGTATGCGCAGGTCACCGGCACCAAGCTTCCCGGCGCGAAATAAGAGGATCCTGCGATGCCCCGCTTTGCCGCCAACCTTACCATGATGTTCAACGAGGTCCCGTTCCTCGACCGCTTCGAGGCGGCGGCGAAAGCGGGCTTCACCGCGGTCGAGTTCCTGTTTCCTTACGACCATCCGGCCGAGGAGGTGGGCAAGCGGCTGAAGGCCGCCGGGCTGACGCAGGCGCTGTTCAACCTGCCGCCCGGCGACTGGAACGCCGGCGAGAAGGGCTTTGCCGCGCTGCCGGATCGCTTCGCCGACTTGCAGCAGAGCCTGAAGACCGCGCTGCCTTATGCGCAGGCGACCGGCGTCAAGCGGGTGCATCTGATGGCGGGGATCGCCGATCGCAGCGACGCCAGGGCGGTCGCCGCGTTTCGCAAATCAGTCGCCTATGCCGCCGAGTTCTTCGCGCCGCACAGCCTCGACGTCGTGATCGAGCCGATCAATCCGCGCAACGTGCCCGGCTACTTCCTCAACGACTTCATCTTCGCGCGCGACCTGATCAACGAGCTTGATATTGCAAACCTCAAGCTGCAGTTCGATATCTACCATTGCCAGATCATCCATGGCGACGTCACCATGCGGCTGCGCGAGATGATGCGGATCGTCGGCCACATCCAGATCGCCTCGATCCCCTCGCGCAACGAGCCCGACGGCGAGGAGCTGAACTATCCGTTCCTGTTCGGCGAGCTCGACCGGCTCGGCTATGGCGGCTTCGTCGGCTGCGAATACAATCCGCGCGGCAAGACCACCGACGGCTTGGCCTGGTTCAAGCCCTATGCTGGAGTGAAGCCGTGACGCGAGCCGGAAAACTGTCTCTCGGTTGCATCGCCGACGACTATACCGGCGCCTCCGACCTCGCCAACACGCTGACCCGTGCCGGCCTGCGCACCGTGCAGACCATCGGCGTGCCCGCAGACGATCTCGCGCTGCCCGAGGTCGACGCCGTCGTGGTGTCGCTGAAGAGCCGCTCGATCGAGGCCGGCCTTGCCGTGACGCGCTCGCGCGCGGCGGAGAGCTGGCTGCGGGGCCGCGGCGCCGAGCACATCCTGTTCAAGATCTGCTCGACCTTCGATTCCACCGATGCCGGCAATATCGGTCCGGTGATGGACGCGCTGCGCGCCGACTCCAGGGACAGCATCGTGCTGGTGACGCCGGCGTTCCCCGAAACCGGCCGCACCGTCTACCAGGGCAATCTGTTCGTCGGCTCGGTGCCGTTGAACGAGAGTCCGCTGAAGGACCATCCGCTCAACCCGATGCATGATTCCAATCTGGTCCGCGTGCTGGCGCGCCAGAGCAAGACCAAGGTCGGCCTGGTCGATCTGGCGACGCTCGCCCGCGGCGCGGAGGCTGTGCGCGCCAGGCTGGCCGAGCTCGCGCATGCCGGCGTTGGAGCTGCGGTCATCGATGCGGTGTTCGACCGCGACCTCGAGACCATCGGCCAGGTGGCGCTGGATCACCGGCTTTCGGTCGGCGCCTCCGGCATCGGGCTTGGATTGGCGCGGGCGCTGGTCGATGCAGGCAAGGCCAAACCGGATGGCACGAATGCGACGCTCGGGACGCCGGTCGGCGGCCCGGCCGCCTGCCTCGCCGGCAGTTGCTCGCAGGCGACCCTGCGGCAGATCGCCAACGCCGAGAAGGTGATGCCGGTCCTGCACCTCGATTCCGAGCGGGTGGTCGCCGGCAAGGAAGAGGCGCAGCGCGCGCTCGCCTGGGCCAAAGATCGGCTCGGGGCGGGGTCGATCCTGATCGCGAGCAGCTCGACCCCGGATGAGGTGGCAGCCTTGCAATCCCGCCATGGTCGCGACGCAGCCGGACATGCCATCGAGCAGGCGATGGCCGACATCGCGGAGGGGCTGGTGCAGTCAGGTGTGCACAGGCTGGTGGTCGCCGGTGGTGAAACTTCAGGCGCCGTGGTCGACCGCCTGCGCATCCCGGGATTCCTGGTCGGTGCGGAAATCGCGGCAGGCGTTCCGGTTCTGCGCGCGGTCGGCGCCAAGACCCGCGACACGACCAGCGACAAGAGCGGCGAGATGGTGCTTGCCCTGAAATCAGGCAATTTCGGCGGGCCGGAGTTCTTCTCGGATGCGCTGGCATTGATGCCTTGATGCGCCTGTTGGACATCATGTCACGGCGGTGTCTGTTATCTCCGTAGTTCAACGGGGAGGTAAATTAACCCTACCTAAGGAGGGGGGCTGGCTTTGATGTCTGTGGCGTCCCGCCGCGCCCCCAGCCATTCGATCGGGCCTCGCGAGCCCGATATCCAAGAGACCCCACGATGTTCGCCAAATACTCGATCCGCGCCAAGATCATTGCCGTGGTTGCATTCCTGCTTGTCGCGATGACGGGCATGGGCCTGCTGGCGGTCATGAATTTGCGGTCGATCAATGCCAACACGGTCGATATTACGAGGAATTGGCTGCCGAGCGTGCGTGCGCTCGGCGATCTGCGCGCCGGCGTCATCACCTACCGCAACGTGATCCGCGAGCACATGCTGGCCGAGACGCTGGAGGAGAAGCTCGTGCAGGAAAAGACCCTTGCGACCGTGGTCGAGGCCAACACCAAGTTCCGCGCGATCTATGAGCCGATGATCACATCGCCGGAGGAGCGCGCGCTCTACAATCAATGGGTCGACAGCTGGACCCGCTACAAGAAGGGCACCGAACAAGTGATGGAGCTGTCGCGCAAGGAGGCCGGCAAGATTCCGCACGAGGCGCATGAGCTCAACGCCAAAACGGTGAACAAGATCGGCCTCGAAGCGGATGAGATCCTGCGCAAGGACATCGACCTCAACAATGCCGGTGCCGACAAGGCGGCGCAGGACGCGTCGAATAGCTACGCGTCGGCCCTCATGGTGCTCGCGATGATCGTCGGTGCCGCCATCATCTTCGGTGTCGGCGTCAGCTTCCTGATGATCCGCGACGTGACCTCCGGCATCGCCTCGATCGTGAGCCCGATGCAGGCGCTGGGCCGCGGCGATCTCACCGCTGTCGTGCCGCACCAGGGCGAGAAGACCGAGATCGGCGCGATGGCCGACACGCTGCAGGTGTTCAAGGAAGCCCTGGTCGCCAAGAAGGTGGCCGATGAAGCCGCGGCTGCCGATGCCGAGGCAAAGATCGAGCGCGGCCGCCGGGTCGACTCCATTACGCGCAATTTCGAGCAGATGATCGGCGAGATCGTGCAGACCGTGTCGTCGGCCTCGACCCAGCTCGAAGCCTCCGCCAGCACGCTGTCGTCGACCGCACGGCGTTCGCAGGAACTGACCACCTCGGTTGCCGCGGCGTCCGAGGAAGCCTCGACCAACGTCCAGTCGGTGGCGTCGGCGACCGAAGAGCTGTCGTCATCGGTGACCGAGATCAGCCGCCAGGTGCAGGAATCGGCGCGGATGGCCGGCGACGCCGTCGGCCAGGCGCGCACCACCAACGATCGCGTCAGCGAGCTGTCGAAGGCGGCCGCGCGCATCGGCGACGTCGTCGAGCTGATCAACACGATTGCCGGCCAGACCAATTTGCTGGCGCTCAACGCCACCATCGAGGCGGCGCGCGCCGGCGAGGCCGGCCGCGGCTTCGCAGTCGTTGCGTCCGAGGTGAAGGCGCTGGCCGAGCAGACCGCAAAGGCGACCGGCGAGATCGGGCAGCAGATCGCCGGCATCCAGACCGCGACCCAGGAGTCGGTCGGAGCGATCAAGGAGATTTCGTCGACCATCGAGCGGCTATCGGAGATCTCGTCCACCATCGCCGCTGCGGTCGAGGAGCAAGGCGCGGCGACGCAGGAAATCTCCCGCAACGTGCAGCAGGCGGCGCAAGGCACCCAGCAGGTCTCGGCCAATATCACCGATGTGCAGCACGGCGCCAACGAAACCGGCTCGGCCTCGACCCAGGTGCTGTCGGCTGCACAGTCGCTCTCGGGCGACAGCAGCCGCCTCAAGCTCGAGGTCGGCAAGTTCCTCGAGGCCGTCCGCGCCGCCTGATCCGGCGCCCGTCGAGCCGGCGCTGCCGGCACCGTCTCGGGGCAATCGATATCAGCGTGGTGGGCCGACCGGCTCACCACGCTTTGCATTTTCGCAGAGCAGCGATGCGTTAGCCTCCCGGCAGCCGAAACGCCGTGCCCGGCCAACTCGCATTCGCAGCAGAGCCGTCTCTTTTTGACGACGATCCGAGTGCGATCGGCGGCGCGGCGCCCGCTGCGATCGATCGGAGCGCGCGGCTTCACGCGCTATGCCAAGGAAGTGAAGGCCGCTGCGGCTGCGCGGGTTGGCGTTTTGCCCGGCATCGGGTAAATCGGCCGCTGCGGAACGGCTTTTGCAATGCCGATTCCTCTGCCTGGGCGGGCTTCATTTCGGGAATGCTGCTTTTATGATCGCACTGGTCCGTATCGCGCTGAGCCGGCCATATACTTTCGTCGTGCTCGCGATCCTGCTGCTGATTATCGGACCGCTGGCGGCGCTGCGCACGCCGACTGACATCTTTCCGGATATTCGCATCCCGGTGATCGGCGTGGTCTGGCAATATACCGGCCTGCCGCCGGACCAGATGTCCGGGCGCATCACCACGCCGTTCCAGCGCGCGCTGACCACGACCGTCAACGACATCGAGCACATCGTCGCCAATTCCTATAACGGCGTCGGCATTATCAAGATCTTCTTCCAGCCCAACGTCGACATCCGCACCGCCAACGCGCAGGTCACCGCGATCTCGCAGACCCTGCTCAAGCAGATGCCGCCGGGCGCCACGCCGCCACTGATCCTGAACTACAGCGCTTCGACGGTTCCGATCATCCAGGTCGCGCTGTCCGGCGAAGGCCTGACCGAGCAGAACCTCGCCGATATCGGCATCAACCAGCTGCGCACGCCGCTGGTCACGGTGCCCGGCGCCGCGATCCCGTATCCGTTCGGCGGCAAGCAGCGCCAGGTCCAGATCGATCTCAATTCGACCGCGCTGCAGGCGCGCGGCCTGTCGGGCCAGGACGTTGCCAACGCGCTCGCCGCGCAGAATTTGATCACGCCGGTCGGCACCCAGAAGATCGGCAATTTCGAATACACCATCAACCTCAACAACTCGCCGCTGCGGCTCGAGGAGCTCGGCGACCTGCCGATCAAGCAGGTCAACGGCGCGATGGTCTATGTGCGCGACGTCGCCTCGGTCCGCGACGGCAACCCGCCACAGACCAACATCGTCCATGTCGACGGCAACCGCTCGGTGCTGATGATGGTGCTGAAGGCCGGCGCCACCTCGACGCTCGATATCATCTCCGGCATCAAGCAGAAGGTGATCGAGGTCAAGGACCAGATGCCGGACGCGCTCAAGATCGGCTTCATCGGCGACCAGTCGGTGTTCGTCCGCGGCGCGATCACCGGCGTCGCCTTCGAGGGCGTGATCGCCGCGGTGCTCACCAGCGTCATGATCCTGTTGTTCCTCGGCAGCTGGCGCTCGACCGTCATCATCGCGGTGTCGATCCCGCTGTCGGTGCTCGGCGCCATCATCATGCTGTCCCTGATCGGCGAGACGCTGAACATCATGACGCTCGGCGGCCTCGCGCTCGCGGTCGGTATCCTCGTCGACGACGCCACGGTGACGATCGAGAACATCAACTACCACCTCGAGCAGGGCAAACCGGTCGAGCAGTCGATCCTCGACGGCGCCAACCAGATCGTGACGCCGGCCTTCGTCTCGCTGCTCTGTATCTGCATCGTGTTCGTGCCGATGTTCTTCCTCACCGGCGTGGCGCGCTTCCTGTTCGTGCCGATGGCCGAAGCGGTGATGTTCGCGATGATCTGGTCGTTCATCCTGTCGCGCACCCTGGTGCCGACGATGGCGAACTATTTGCTGCAGGCGCATGTGCATCACGAGGGCGCGCCGCCGAAGTCGCGCAATCCCTTGGTCTGGTTCCAGCGCGGCTTCGAAGCGCGGTTCGAGCGGATTCGTGGCAGCTATCGCGGCCTGCTCGTGATGGCGCTCGGTCATCGCACGGTGTTCGTGATCGGCTTCCTCGCGGCCGTGGCCGCGTCGCTCCTGCTGGTGCCGTTCCTCGGCCGCAACTTCTTCCCGTCGGTCGATGCCGGCAACATCCTGATGCATGTCCGCACCCAGGTCGGCACCCGCGTCGAGGAGAGCGCCAACCAGCTCGCCGACATCCAGAAGGCGGTCCGCAAGCTGATCCCGGGCGAGATCGAGACCATGACCGACAACATCGGCATGCCGATTTCGGGCATCAACATGACCTACAACAACACCGGCGTGATCGGCCCGCAGGACGGCGACATCCAGATCAAGCTGAAGGAAGGCCACAAGCCGACCGAGCAGCATGTCCGCACGCTGCGTGAGCAGTTGCCGCGGCTGTTCCCGGGCACGAACTTCGCGTTCCTGCCGGCCGACATCGTCAGCCAGATCCTGAACTTCGGCGCGCCGGCGCCGATCGACCTGCAGATCCGCGGCGCCAATAGCGACGCCAATTTCGCCTATGCCAACAAACTACTGGCGAAGATCAAGCGCATCCCCGGCATCGCCGATGCGCGAATCCAGCAATCGCCGAACAACCCGACCTTCAACATCGACGTCGACCGCACCCGCGCGCAATATGTCGGCCTGACCGAACGCGACGTCACCAACTCGCTGGTCGTGAACCTCGCGGGCTCCTCGCAGGTCGCGCCGACCTACTACCTCAATCCCGATAACGGCGTGTCCTATTCGATCGTGATGCAGACGCCGCAATACCAGATCGACTCGCTGAGCGCGTTGCAGACCCTGCCGATCACCGCGACCGGCAACACCCAGGCGCCGATCCTCGGCGGCATCGCCGACATCAAGCGCGCGACCTCGAGCGCGGTGGTGTCGCAATACGACATCCAGTCGCTGGTGCAGATCTACGCCACGACGCAGGGCCGCGATCTCGGCGGCGTCGCGACCGACGTGCGCCAGTTGATCGCGGACACCGCCAAGGAGGTGCCGAAGGGCTCGTCCGTGGTGCTGCTCGGCCAGGTGCAGACCATGAACTCAGCCTTCACCGGCCTGTTGTTCGGCCTGCTCGGCGCCGTCGTGCTGATCTACTTCCTGATCGTGGTGAACTTCCAGTCCTGGTCCGATCCGTTCGTGATCATCACGGCGCTGCCTGCGGCGCTCGCCGGCATCGTCTGGATGCTGTTCACGACCCAGACCACGCTGTCGGTTCCGGCGCTGACCGGGGCCATCATGTGCATGGGCGTGGCGACCGCCAACAGCGTGCTCGTGATCAGCTTCGCCCGCGAGCGCTATGAAGAACTCGGCGACCCCGTCGCGGCGGCCCTGGAGGCCGGATTCGTCCGGTTCCGCCCGGTGCTGATGACCGCGCTCGCCATGATCATCGGCATGGCGCCGATGGCGCTCGGGCTGGGCGAGGGCGGCGAGCAGAACGCTCCGCTGGGCCGGGCCGTGATCGGCGGCCTGATCTTTGCAACCTTCGCGACGCTGATGTTTGTTCCCGTGGTATTCAGTATGGTACACAAGAAGCAAGGCGCCAAAGCCGCCGCCTCATCGGAGATTCCGCATGCCGCCCACTGAACAGCGCCCTCCGGTTTCGCGCCGGAAACTGGGCATCTTCGGCGTGGTGGCACTGGTCGGCGCGGGCCTGATCATCGGTACCGGCATTCGCGCCCGCGAGGAGCAGGACACAAGACTGAAGGAATGGACCGACGACCAGGCCATTCCGACCGTCGCGGTGGCACTGCCTAACGCCAAGGCGCTGAGCCCCACGATCGACCTGCCGGGCCGGCTCGAGGCCTATTCCCGCGCGCCGATCTTCGCCCGCGTGTCCGGCTATCTCAAGAACTGGGACGTCGACATCGGGGCCCGCGTCAAGGCCGGCCAGGTGATCGCCGAGATCGAGGCGCCCGACCTCGACCAGCAATTGCTGCAGGCGCGTGCCGATCTCGCCAGCGCCCAGGCCTCAGCCAAGCTCTCCGAGGCGACGCTGAACCGGCGCAAGACGCTGGTGGCCTCGAACTTCGTCTCCGCCCAGGAGATCGACGAGCGCACCGCCGACCTCTCCAACAAGAACGGTGCGGTCAAGGCCGGCCAGGCCAATGTCGAGCGGCTGGAAGCGCTCGCCGGCTACAAGAGGATCACCGCGCCGTTCGACGGTGTGGTGACCTCGCGCGACACCGACGTCGGCGCGCTGATCAATGCCGGCGGCAACTCGGGTCCCGCGATGTTCACGGTTTCCGACATCACCAAGCTGCGCGTCTATGTCAACGTGCCGCAGAACTACGTTCCGGCGATCAAGATCGGCGCCAAGGCCACGCTGGTGTTGCCGGACTACCCGAACCGCGCGTTCCAGGCGACGGTGGAGGCCTCCTCGCAGGCGGTCGATGTCGCCTCCGGCACGACGCGGATGCAACTCGGGCTCGACAACTCCTCCGGTGAGCTGATGCCGGGCAGCTATGCCAGCGTGAAGCTCAACCTGCAGCGCGACTCCACGCCGCTCAGCATCCCCGCCAGCGCGCTGATCTTCAACAGCAATGGCCTGCGGGTCGCGACCGTCGGCCCGGACGACAAGGTGTTGTTCAAGACCGTGAAGATCGGCCGCGACCTCGGCAAGGAGATCGAGCTCGCGGCGGGCCTCGCCCCCGATGATCGCATCATCACCGCCCCGCCGGACGGCCTCGCCGACGGCGATCATGTGCGTGTGACCGGTGTCGGCGCCAAGGGCAAGCCGACCACCGCCTCCGAAAGGCAGGACGTGAAGGGGTAGGGGGCACAAGTCGCCTTCCTCTTACCTCGCCCCGCTTGCGGGGAGAGGTCGGATCGCATCGTGAGATGCGATCCTGATGAGGGGGTACAGGTCTAACCGCGCTCACGTCTCGCGGTGAGAGCGCCTCATCCCAACCCTCTAAGAGCGAGCTTCGCTCGTCTCGACCCCGCAAGAGCGGGGCGAGGGAGAACTGCTAACCCACCCGCCATTCCAGCATGCCGTCACCGGCGGTGACGATGTCGCCCGTGGTGCCGACCGGCGTGCGGTCGAGGTCCTGCAGATGCGTCAATGTCGCCGTGTCGCTCGCCGGGATGCGGCCGAGCGTGCGGCGGCCGTCTTCGGTGCGCAGCATGGTCACGCCGTGCTCGACCTCGCCATTGGCGCGATAGATCACGGTGAAGGCCTCGACCTTGCCTTTTCCTGTCGCCTCCGCAGTGAAGTCGGGCACGTCGCGGCGATGGCGGTCGGCTTCCGCCTGCACGGACGTGTCCAGCTTGAGCGCGGCGTTGGGCGCGGCGCGCGACAGCACGAGGCCATGATGCTTGGTGACGAAGCCGCCCTGGCCGTAGAGCAGGCCGAGCGTGCCGCCGTTGCGCAGCTTGCGCACCATCGCGCAGGCCGAATGCGTCATGTAGGTGTTGAGCGGCGCGCCGAAGAACGTAAGGCCGCCCGTTACGGTCGGCTGCACGTCGTTGCCCAAGCCGAGCGTCCGGCGCGCCATCTTCGGTACGCAGGGGAAGCAGCTATAGAGCTCGATCGCGTCGAACTTTTTGCCGTCGTCGCCGACGAGATCCATCACCGCCTTCAGCACCGCGGTCTGCGCGTGGCTCTCGACGAACTGGTCGCGGATCAGATAGTCGCGCGGCTCTTCCGCCGAGGCGCCGCCGAGCGGATAGATCAGCCTGTCTTCCGGCACGCCGGCGGCGCGCGCTTTCGCCAGGCTGGTCAGGATCAGCGCGCCGCCCATGTTCACCGTCGGGTTCGCCACCATCAGTTTTGTGTACGGCCAGGCGATCATCCGGTTATCCGGCGTCGCCGTCGTAATTTCGTCGCCGGTGAAGCGCTTCTTCAGCCACGCATTCGGATTGTCGGCGGCAACCCGCGCATAGGTCGACCACAGGTCGCCGGATTCCTTCAGCGCCTCGCGCGGCGTCTGGCCCCAATGCGCAGATGTCGCGGACTCATAGAGCGGATAGACCGTGATCGGCCTGAATACGCCGAGCGTCACGGCAAGCGGTTTCTGGAATGCGGCGCCGCGCTTCGGCTCCTCCACGTCGTGGGCGAACGGCGTCCACGGCAGTTCGACGCCGGCGCGCTGCGCCTTGGTCGCGGTCGACTGCGCCTCCGCGCCGCACACCGCAGCGACGCTGCATTCGCCGCGCGCGATGCGCTGCGCCGCCTCGTGCAGGTAGCGGATCGGGCTCTCGCCGCCGACCGGGCCGTAATAGAGATGCGCGGGCGCAATGCCGAGCCGCTGCGCCAGCTGCTTCTCGGGATCGCGGTAGCGCCAGCTCAGGAAGTTGACGACGTCGAGCGACTGCACATCGGAGAGCAGCTTGGCGCCGCTGTCGGCCTCGGCGCGCTTCAGCGCCTCTTCCAGCAAAGTGAGCGGCTCGAGGCCGGCGGCGATGTCGTTCGGACGATCGACGATCTCGCCGACGCCGACGATAACGGGAAGGCGGTCTTCGGGGATAGAGGATGTTGTCATTTCTGTTGTTCTTGCCCTACGAGAATTTGAGTCCCTCATCCTGAGGAGCGCGGAACGCGCGTCTCGAAGGATGAGGCCATCAGCCGGGCCCCATGGTTCGAGACAGCGCTTGCGCGCCTCCTCACCATGAGGGGATAGATCTACTCCGCCACCAGCGCGTTCATGTGCTCGACCGCCGCGACGAAATCCTCCTTGAACTCCTGCACCACGGCGCCTGCGGATTTGACGCTGTCGATCAGGCCGACACCCTGGCCGACGAAGTAGCTGACGAGGTCGCGTGCCTTCTCGTTGCCGGCCGCAGCCGAGCGGTCGATCGCGTTGAAGGCGTCGCGGCTGATGATGCTCTGCAGCGGCATCGGCAGCGCGCCGGGGCTGTCCGGCGAACGGTCCCAGGCGTCGGTCCACACCGAGCGGAGTTGCCGCGCCGGCTTGCCGGTGCGGCCCTTCGAGCGGATTGCGTCGCGTGAGGAGGCCGCGATCATCTTCTCGCGGAAGATCTCCGACGTCTCCGACTCGAGAGTGGCGAGCCACACCGAGCCGGTCCAGGCGCCGGCCGCACCCATCGCCATGCAGGCCGCCATCTGGCTGCCGGTCATGATGCCGCCGGCGGCGAGCACCGGCACGTCGCGGATCTTCCTGACCGCCTTGATCACCTCGGGCACCAGCACCATGGTCGAGACCTCGCCGCAATGGCCACCGGCCTCGGTGCCTTGCGCGACCAGGATATCGACGCCAGCCGCGACCTGGCGCAGCGCATGTTCCTTGGAGCCGACCAGCGCCGCCACCGGCACGCCATGCTTGCGGCCCATCTCGATCATCGCCTTCGGCGGCACGCCGAGCGCATTGGCGATCAGCCTGATCGGATGCCGGAACGAGACCTCGAGCAATTGCAGCGCTGTCTCGGCATCGAACGGCTGTGGCTGGTTGTCGGCGACGTTCCGGCTGGTCAGCTCGATATCGTACTTCTTCAGGAGATTGCGGGTGAAGTCGCGATGCTCCTGCGAGACGCGCGCCTCGAGGCTCTTCCAGGTGACGTTCTTCTCACCGGCAGTCGAGATGTTTTCCGGGATCAGCACATCGATGCCGTAGGGCTTGCCGTCGACATGCGCGTCGATCCATTTCAGCTCCTGCTCCAGCGTCTCCGGCGAATGCGCGGTTGCGCCGAGCACGCCGAAGCCGCCGGCGCGGCTGACCGCCGCCACCACGTCGCGACAATGGCTGAAAGCGAGCAGGGGGAATTCTATACCCAGCATGTCGCAGATCGATGATTTCATGGACTGGTTTTCTCCCGGCAGCTGCTTCTTGTGCTTGTTTGCATCAGCCCCTGCGACGCTAGCGCATCATGGATGGCCAAGCCAAGCGGGTTTCGGCCGGGGCGATCTTGCGCACAGGCGCTGCCTGGAAGCATCCCTCGCCCTGCCATTCCGCAAGGTAGAAAATGCGATCGCGCGGGGTGGGCAAAGCGGAGCGCGGCCACCATCTAGTTCGGGCATGCAAAATGGGCACGGCGGTCGCCGCCCCACCCTTGGAAGAAACGTAAACCGGGAGCCAACGACGTGACCGACACCACTGCCTACGAGCCGCCGAAAGTCTGGACCTGGAACAAGGAGAGCGGCGGGCGCTTCGCCGGCATCAATCGGCCGATCGCCGGTCCGACCCACGACAAGGAACTGCCGGTCGGCCGCCACCCGCTGCAACTCTACTCGCTGGCGACGCCGAACGGCGTCAAGGTCACCGTGATGCTGGAAGAGCTGCTGGCGGCGGGTCACAAGGGCGCGGAATACGACGCCTGGCTGATCAAGATCGACGGCAACCAGTTCGGCAGCGGCTTCGTTGCGGTCAATCCGAACTCGAAGATCCCGGCACTGATAGACCGCAGCGGGCCGGAGCCGATCAGAGTGTTCGAGTCGGGCTCGATCCTGGTCTATCTCGCGGAAAAATTCGCCGCGTTCCTGCCGACCGACGCCAAGAGGCGTGCGGAAACCTTCTCCTGGCTATTCTGGCAGATGGGCTCGGCGCCCTATCTCGGCGGCGGCTTCGGGCATTTCTATGCCTATGCGCCGACCAAGATTGAATACGCCATCGACCGCTTTGCGATGGAGGTGAAGCGCCAGCTCGACGTGCTCGACCGCCGGCTCGCCGACAACGAATATCTCGCGGGTGACGTCTACACCATCGCCGACATGGCGGTGTGGCCCTGGTATGGCGCGCTGGCAAAGGGCCTGCTTTACGGTGGCGGCGAATTCCTCTCGGTGCAGGACTACAAGAACGTGCAGCGCTGGACCGACGCGATCGCGGCGCGGCCCGCGGTGAAGCGCGGCCGTATGGTCAACCGGACCTGGGGCGAGCCGTCGAGCCAGCTCCACGAGCGGCATGAGGCCGGTGATTTCGAGACCAGGACGCAGGACAAGATCGGCGAGGAGGTCGCGTCGTAGCTGCGTATGACTCTAACCCCTCATCCTGAGGAGCCCGCGAAGCGGGTGTCTCGAAGGATGCAGGCCACGGGCAGGGCCCTCATGGTTCGAGACGCGCTTCGCGCTCCTCACCATGAGGTTTGGCAGGTTGCAAAAACCGCTACTCCGCATCAACCCGCCAAATCGTCATACTCCGGATGTTTCTTCATGAAGCCCTGGATGAACTCGCATTTCACGACAAGCTTGATGGCTTGTGCGCGGACCGCGTCGAGTGTCGCACGGGCGAGCTTGGAGCCGATGCCGCGGCCGCCGAGCTCCGGCGGCACTTCGGTGTGCACCAGCGTGATCGTGTCCGGCGTCTTGCGGTAGACTACGAAGGCGGTTGCGCCATCGACTGCGAGTTCGAACCGGCTTTGCGCTTCGTTGTCGCGGAATGTTTCGCTCATTGTCTTGTCCTCGGCTATTTCTTCTTTGCGCCTTCGGCCGCGGGAAACACCACGCGGTCGTCGGTGCGGCAATAGCGATCGGCGAACATGCGGCCGATCGGGTGGTAGCGCTCCATGTGGACGCGCATCGCATCACGGTCCCACAATTCGTCGCGGATGTGGAAATGGATGCCTTCGCCCATGATCAGCTGACGGTCGCCGTTGACGTCGATCAGCTTCCAGGTCTTGCACTCCATCGCGAAAGGCGCGTCGGCAAGCCGGGGCGCCGCGATCTTGCTGGACGGCGCGAGCTTCAGGCCGAGATAGTCGGGCTCGCCGATCTCGGGCGGGAAGTCGCCGCTCGTCTCGTGCATCGCGCGCACCAAGGGCTCGTCGGTGAGGTTGACGACGAATTCGCCCAGGCGCTGGATATTGACCAGCGTGTCCTTCTCGCGGCCGTCGGGCCTTCGATTGACCGCGAACATGCAGAGCGGCGGGTCCTCGCAGAACACGTTGAAGAACGAGAACGGCGCCGCATTGACCACGCCGTCCGCGCTCAGGCTCGTCACCCAGGCGATCGGCCGCGGCAGCACAAAGGAGGTCAGCACCTTGTAGCGTTCGCGCTGGGTGAGGTCGCTTGGAGAATATTCCATGGAATGATCCGGGAAAGTGTAGGGCGGGTGAGCAAAGCGTAACCCGCCGCCGGCCGGCTAGAAAGTAAAAGGCGGGTTACGCTCGCGCGAACCCGCCCTACGATACCGCTTGCTGACTCTCCCCGCACGCGGCGAGAAGGAGAAGACGAGCCTACGGCATGCTCAGTTCGTGGCGGCCGACCACCATCCAGTGCACCTCGTCCGGACCGTCGGCGAAGCGGAGATGGCGGACGTCCTGGTACATTTCGCCGAGCGGCGACCACTGCGAGATGCCGGTGGCGCCGTGCATCTGGATCGCCTGGTCGATCACCTTGCAGGCGCGCTCGGGGACCATGGCTTTGACCATCGAGACCCAGACGCGCGCTTCCTTGTTGCCGAGCACGTCCATCGCCTTGGCTGCCTTCAACACCATCAACCGCATCGCCTCGATCTCGCAGCGGGCCTGGGCGATGATCTGCATGTTGCCGCCGAGATGGGCGATCTTCTTGCCGAACGCTTCGCGGGTCAGGCCGCGCTGCACCATCATGTCGAGCGCCTTCTCTGCCTTGCCGATGGTGCGCATGCAGTGGTGGATGCGGCCCGGTCCGAGGCGGACCTGCGAGATCTCGAAGCCGCGGCCTTCGCCGAGCAGCATGTTGTCCTTCGGCACCTTCACATTGTTGAAGCGCAGATGCATGTGGCCGCGCGGCGCATGGTCATGGCCGAACACGTGCATTGGGCCGAGGATCTCCACGCCGGGCGTGTCGATCGGCACCAGGATCTGCGACTGCTGCTTGCTCGGCGCCGCGTCGGGATTGGTCTTCACCATCACGATCATGATCTTGCAGCGCGGATCGCCGGCGCCGGAGATGTAATACTTCTCGCCGTTGATCACCCACTCGTCGCCGACGAGCTTTGCGGTGGTCGAGATGTTCTTGGCGTCGGAGGAGGCGACGTTCGGCTCGGTCATCGCGTAGGCCGAGCGGATCTCGCCGTTGAGTAGCGGCTTCAGCCACTTCTCCTTCTGTGCCTTGGTGCCGACGCGCTCCAGCACTTCCATATTGCCGGTGTCGGGCGCCGAGCAGTTCATGGTCTCCGACGCCAGCGGACTCTTGCCGAGCTCGGCGGCGATATAAGCGTAGTCGAGGTTGTTGAGGCCATCGCCGGTTTCGGCATCGGGCAGGAAGAAGTTCCAGAGGCCGACTTCCTTGGCCTTGTCCTTGGCCTTCTGCAAGATCGCGAGCTGCTCGGGCGTGAAGCTCCAGCGGTCGGTCTTCTTCTCGCCCGCGCGATAGAACTCGACCGAGATCGGGTCGACCGTGTCGCGGATGAACTGCTTCACATGGTCGTAAAGCGGGCGGACCTTGTCCGACATGCGCAGATCGTTGAGCTCGTCGCCCGGACTGAGCGTGTAGTTCGTGGTGCGCGGCACATAGGCATGCTTCATTGTTATTTTCTCCCATCGGCAAAGGCGTGTTGGCGCGGACAATAGACGCGCGCGGCGCGAAGCGCGAGCACCGATTTTTCGATCGCCTCTACCGCATCGCGGAATATCACGACGGCGTTTCAAACGTTGTTTGAACGCGGAAGCGACGCCGTCCTTCGGACGGCTATGCCCGGCCATGACGAGCGAAGCGCCGGTTACGCCATCCGATGCATCGCGCAGATCTTGTTGCCGTCGAGGTCGCGCAGATAGGCAAGGTAGAGCTTGATGCCGTTGCCTTCCCGTACGCCCGGCGGGTCCTCGCAAGGCTTGCCGCCATTGGCGACGCCGGCCGCGTGCCAGGCATGGACCTGCTCCGGAGAGCTGCAGGCAAAGCCGATCGTGCCGCCATTGGCGTGCGTCGCCGGTTCGCCGTTGATCGGCTTGGAAACCATGAAAATGCCGGCCTTGGTGAGATACATGATGCGGTGACCGTCGACCCGGGCCGGCCGAACATCGAGCGTGCCGAGCAGCGCATCATAGAACGCCTTGGCCTTGTCCAGATCGTTGGTGCCAATCATCACGTGTGAAAACATCTGAAATATCCTCCCTGCTTGTTGACGAAAGCCGCCTTGTTGCGCCCTTGCAGCGCGAACGCTAGCAGCAGTTTTACCGCGACGGAAGCGACGCTGCATCGCGTTGACGATGCACTATCCAATCGTCATTCCCCGGTGCGCAATTGCGTACCTGAGCGCTCGCGAAGCAAGAACCCGGAATCGATTGGGCCAGCAACGCTCGTGGATGAACGGATTCCGGGTTCAGCCCAGCGAGCTGCCCCAGAATGATGACGGACGACACCTGCGCGCCCCTGCCACTGATTTGGCCGACGGCGCAAGCCCCTCGCGGTGCGATCGGCACCCGGCTTTCCCTGCGCCCTCTGTTCAAGGAGGGAGCAAGTTAACGCAAGACTCGGACGCGCCAGCGCCGCGAGGATGCGGGTGTGTGATTCAAGTTCGCGCCACAAATTCGGTGTCGTCCCGGGCAAGCCAACGGGTCGGCGCAAAGCGCCGCCCGATGACAGGCTCCGCGTGACCCGGGATCCATAACCACCGATGCTCATTGTGTTACGATGCCGCGGCCTCAGCCTGCTTCAACAGCAGAGTTATGTGGTTATGGGTCCCTGCTTTCGCAGGGACGACATCAGTGTTGCGGCAAGAGCCAACTCAGAACGCCGTGTACCCACCGTCGATCACGAAGCAATCCGCCGTATGATACGACGACGCCTTGCTCATGATGTAGACGGCGATGCCACCGAAATCGCTCGGCTCGCCGAAGCGGCGCACCGGGATGCGCGGCATCACATTGGCGACGAACTTGTCGTTGGCCATGATGCCGGCGGTCATGTCGCTCTTGATCCAGCCGGGCAGGATGGCATTCGCGGTGACGCCATGGCGGGCGAGCTCGACGCCGAGCGCGCGGCACAGCGCGTTCAGGGCGGCCTTGGTGCCGGCATAGTGCTCGTTGCGCGCGGTGCCGAACAGCGAGGCGAGACTCGAGGTCGCGACCAGCCGGCCGAACTTGTCACCGGCTTCGGCGCGCTCCGTCATGTGGCGCGCGGCGGCCTGGAAGACGTGAAACACGCCGTCGAGATTGGTCGCGAACATCTTGCGCCATTCCTCCTCGGTGCGGTCGATAAAGGAGCGGCGTCCGCCGCCGCCGATGCCGGCATTGGCGAAGCAGCCGTCAACGCGGCCGAAGGTGTCGAGCGTCGCCTTCATCGCGGTCCTGACCGAACCGGGATCGCTGACGTCGCAGAACTGCGTCGCGACCTTGCCGGGCCCGGCCTTCATCGAGGCCGCGGCGTTGGCGTTTTTTTCCGCGTTGCGGCCCCAGATCGCGACGTTGCAGCCGGCGGCGTTCAGCGCCTGCGCGATGCCGAGGCCGATGCCGCCATTGCCGCCGGTGATGACGGCGACACGGCCGGTGAGATCGAAGATGCCACTCATTGGGGTTTCCATTTGGTTTGGTGCGCGCTAATCACGCGTTCACGGATGGGCTTGCTGCCGACCATGGACAAGCCCGGCACAAAAATCAAATATGGGTCGAAGCATCGACCAACCGCCGAAACAACGTAAAGAGGAAACCATGCAATTCAAGCACGTCACGCTCGACTTCGATGGATCGGTCGCGATCCTCAGGCTCGACCATCAGGAAGTCATGAACGCGGTCTCGCTCGACATGCTGGGCGGACTTGCCGAGGCGATGGACGCGATCGACGACAAGCGCGACGAGGTGCGCTGCCTGGTGATCACGGGCGCGGGCCGTGCCTTCTGCACCGGCGCCAATCTCCAAGGACGCAACACGCAGCAGAAGCCCGGCCGCAGCAATGCGGGGGCGGCGCTCGAGACCGCGTTCCATCCATTCCTGCGCCGTTTGCGTAAGCTGCACTGTCCAATCGTGACGGCGGTGAACGGGCCGGCCGCCGGCGCCGGCATGAGCTTCGCCCTGATGGGCGACCTCATCCTGTGCGCGCGCTCGTCCTATTTCCTGCAGGCGTTCCGCCGCATCGGCCTGGTGCCGGATTGCGGCTCGACCTGGCTGCTGCCGCGGCTGATCGGCAAGGCGCGTTCGGTCGAACTGTCCCTGCTCGGCGAGCGGCTTCCGGCCGAGAAGGCGCTGGAATGGGGCCTCGTCAACCGCGTCTATGACGACGGGGCGCTGATGGAGGAGACCATGAAGCTCGCGCACGATCTTGCCAACGGACCGACGGTCGCGCTGTCGCTGATCCGCAAGCTTTACTGGGACAGCCCGGAAAACTCCTTCGAGGAGCAACTCAATCAGGAATTCGAGTCGCAGCGGATCGCGGGTGGTGCCGAGGATTTCAAGGAGGGCGTCACCGCATTCCTCGAGAAGCGACCGGCGAAGTTTAAGGGCAAATGATCGAGACCGAGCTCGGGCGCTGCGTCGCCTCCTTTCATCCCGGCGCGACCGGCGTGACCGGCGCCGCTAAGCTCTCCGGCGGCGCCAGCCAGGAGACCTGGACGTTCGACATCGTGCACCCGAACGGCAATGTCGGCGCGATTCTGCGCCGCGCGCCGCCGGGCTACGGTGCGGCGCCGGGCCGCGCCGCCGGCCTCGATGCCGAGGCGACACTAATGCAGCTCGCGCATGACGCGGGCCTGCCGTCGCCGAAGGTGATGCATGTGCTGACGCCGGAGGACGGCCTTGGCCGCGGCTTCATCATGGCGCGGGTCGAGGGCGAGACCATCGCGCGGAAAATTTTGCGCGACGAGGAATTCGCCAATGCGCGGCCGATCCTGGCGCGTCAACTCGGCCGCGTCATCGCCGGCATTCATCGCCTGCCGCAGGCAAAACTGCCGCAGCTGCGCAGCCTGACCGCGACCAGGGAGATCGAGGATCTCGGCCGAGAATATCACAGCTTTGGCTGGCCGCGGCCGGTGTTCGAGCTGGCGCTGCGCTGGCTGCGCGATCACGATCCCGGTCCGTCGTCCGAGGTGACGCTGGTGCATGGCGATTTCCGTCACGGCAATCTGATCGTCGGCCCCGACGGGGTGCGCGCGGTGCTCGACTGGGAGCTCGCGCACACCGGCGATCCCATGGAGGACCTCGGCTGGATTTGCGTCAATTCGTGGCGCTTCGGCGAGATCGACAAGCCGGTCGGCGGTTTTGGCACACGCGAAGAGTTGTTCGCAGGCTACGAGGAGGCTGGACGCAAGGCG
This sequence comes from Bradyrhizobium sp. I1.14.4, assembly GCF_050435825.1. Classification (NCBI taxonomy): domain Bacteria; kingdom Pseudomonadati; phylum Pseudomonadota; class Alphaproteobacteria; order Hyphomicrobiales; family Nitrobacteraceae; genus Bradyrhizobium; species Bradyrhizobium sp. I1.14.4. The sequence continues at coordinate 136,590 of NZ_JBNDLA010000018.1, forward strand.
GATCCGGCCCGCGTGATGTTCTGGGAAGTGATGGGCACGCTGCGCTGGGGCGTGATGTGCTGCGGCATGATGCAGCGCTTCCGCTCCGGCCCGGATCACTCGATGGAGCGTGCGATGATCGGGCGGCGTGCGTCCGAGACCGAGATCGATTTGCTTCGACTGTTGGCTCCGCGCGCATGATCCCGAAAAGTGGCATCCGGTTTTCGGAATCGATCACGCGCAAGAAAGAAAGCAATTGACCATGCAGGACGAACCGACACCCACCGAACTGATCAAGGCCGTCGCCGGTTTCCTGCGCAACGAGATCGCGCCTGTTATCAAGGGGCACAACGCCTTCAAGCTGCGCGTCGGCATCAATGCGCTCGATCTGGTGACGCGGCAGCTCGCATTTGCCGAGGCCGGCGATGCGACCGAGGCCGCGCGGCTGAAGCAATTGCTGGGCGCGGACGGCACGCTGATGGAGCTGAACCGCGTGCTGTCGGAGAAGATCGCAAGCGGCGAGGTCGATCTGAAAACGCCCGGCCTGCCGGAGCATCTCTGGCAGACCACGATGGACAAGCTCGCCGTCGATCAGCCGAACTATGCGTCCTACAAGAGGGAGTTGGGCAACGACAAACGCTCCTGATTGTGTCGTCATGCCCGGGCTTGTCCCGGGCATCCAAATCTATTCTTTGGCGCGGCATCAAAAGACGTGGATGGCCGGGACATCTGCGCGAAGACGCGCTTTGCGCTCTTGCCCGGCCATGACGTGGAGAGAGCGATTACTTCCCCAGCCACTTCGGCGGACGCTTCTCGGAAAACGCTTTCGGGCCCTCGATGTAGTCTTGGGACGCGGCCATCGCCTTTACCGCCGGATAGTCGCGCTGCTCGGTGATCGCCTGTTCGAGCGAGACCTCGAGGCCGCGCTGGATGGTCTGCTTGGAGGCGCGGATCGACATCGGCGAGTTCTTGGTGATGGTCTCGGCCCAGCGCTCGGCAGCCGCCGGCGCTTCGCCCTGCGGCACCACCTCGTTGACGAAGCCGAGCTCGAGACCTTCCTTGGCGCTGACATGGCGCGCAGTGAGGATCATGCCCATGGCGCGCTTCAGCCCGATCTGGCGCGGCAGCCGGTGCAGGCCGCCGGCAAGCGCCGCGAGGCCGACGCGCGGCTCGGGCAGGGCGAAGGTCGCATTCTCCGAGGCGATGATCAGGTCGCAGGCCAGCGCGATCTCGAACCCGCCGCCCATCGCGACGCCATTGACGGCGGCGATGATCGGCTTGTCGCAGTCGAAGCGGGTGGTGAGGCCAGCGAAGCCGCCCTTGTCCCAGCCGCGCCTGCCGCCCGCGGCCTGCCATTTCAGGTCATTACCGGCGCAGAACGCCTTGTCGCCGGCGCCGGTGACGATCGCAACCCACTGCTCGGGATCGGCCGAAAAGTCGTCGAACACCTTGTTGAGCTCGAAATGCGCGTCGATATGCAGCGCGTTGTAAACCTCGGGCCGCGACAGCGTCACGATGGTGATGGGACCCTTGCGGGTCACCCTGGAGAATTTCAGATCCATGTTTGCTCCCGTCGATTTTCTGCGGCGAAGAATATGGCTGATATCCTAACGCCTGCGCGTCGTTCCGTGCCATCCAATTACGCAACGCGACCGCGCGCGCAAGGGTCATCGGCCTGCTTGACTTGGCCACGCGCTTCTCAGCTTAATCGATCCGAACGCGCATGCGCGATAGCGCCTAAACACAAAACCAGAATCAACAATATCTTCGGGAGTGACCGCCTTGGATTTCAATCTGCCGGCTGACCTGACAGCCTATCTCGCCGAGCTCGATCGCTTCATCGAACGCGAGATCAAGCCGCTGGAAGAAGCTGACGACAACATCCGCTTCTTCGATCATCGCCGCGAATGGGCGCGCACCGATTTCGACAAGGGCGGGCTGCCGCGCCGCGAATGGGAGCTGTTGCTGCGCAAGGTCAAGAACCTGGCCGATGCCGCGGGCCATCTGCGCTTTGCGATCCCGAAGCGCTACGGCGGCAAGGACGGCTCCAATCTCTGGATGGCGGTGATCCGCGAATACTTTGCCTCGAAAGGTCTCGGCCTGCACAACGACCTGCAGAACGAACACTCGATCGTCGGCAATCTGCCGATCGTGACCATGCTCGACCGCTATGGAACCGATGAGCAGAAGGCGATGATCGACGGCTCGATCACCGGCAAGTACCGCATCACGTTCGGTCTGACCGAGCCCGAGCACGGTTCCGACGCCACGCATATGGAAACCAGGGCGGTGCCGGCCACGCGCGATAACGTCAATGGCTGGATCATCAACGGCGAGAAGATGTGGACCACCGGCATGCATGTCGCCACGCACTGTGCGCTGTTTGCCCGTACCTCCGGCAACGACGGCGATGCCCGCGGCATCACCTGCTTCCTGGTGCCGGCGCAATCGGCGGGCGTGAAGGTCGAGGAGTATATGTGGACCTTCAACATGCCGACCGATCACCCGCGCGTCAGCTTTACGGATGTGTTCGTGCCTGAGGATGCGCAGTTCGGCGAGGTCGGTCGCGGCCTGTCACTGGCGCAATGCTTCGTGCACGAGAACCGTATCCGCCAGGCGGCAAGCTCGCTCGGCGCTGCGGTCTACTGCATCAACGAGAGCGTGAAGTATGCCCGCGAACGGAAGCCGTTCGGCAAGGCGCTGGCCGAGAACCAGGCGATCCAGTGGCCGCTGGTCGAGCTTGCGACCCAGGCCGAGATGCTGCGGCTGCTGATCCGCAAGACCGCCTGGGAGATGGACCAGCTGACCCAGACGCAGGTCGAGCACACTCTCTCGGACCGGGTCTCGATGTGCAATTTCTGGGCGAACCGTCTGTGTTGCGAGGCCGCCGACCGCGCGATGCAGGTACATGGCGGCATGGGCTATTCGCGTCACAAGCCGTTCGAGCACATCTACCGCCATCACCGCCGCTATCGCATCACCGAGGGCAGCGAGGAGATCCAGAAGCGCAAGGTAGCGGGCTTCCTGTTCGGCTACATGGGAGCCGGCAAGCACTGAGGAGTTAGCAGAGGAGGCGGTACCACATGGAAGGTGGATGCACTTGCAGAAATGTCCGCTACCGCCTGACCGGCAGGCCGCTGATCGTGCACGCCTGCCACTGCACCTGGTGCCAGCGCGAGACCGGCACCGTGCACGCGCTCAACGCGATGTACGAGGCCGAACGGGTCGAGCACATCGCGGCCGAGCCTGAGATCGTTGACACGCCGTCGGCGAGCGGCAAGGGCCAGAACATCGCCCGCTGCCCTCGCTGCAAGGTCGCGGTCTGGAGCAATTATCCGGGTGCGGGACCGGCGGTGCGTTTCGTTCGCGTCGGCACGCTGGATGATCCCAGCCGGTGCCCGCCGGATGTCCATATCTTCACCTCGTCCAAACAGTCCTGGGTAACGTTCCCGCCGGGCGCAAAAGTGTTCGCCGAGTATTACGATCGGCGAGAGGTTTGGTCGGAGGAGGCGATAGAGCGCTGGCGGGTCCTCAGACAGAAGATGGGCAAGACGTGATGGACGCTTCTCTCACCATCGTCGTCCCTGCGAAAGCCGGGACCCATATGTGGACGGCCCCCGTGGCACAAGAGCTTTTTGAGTAGATCGGATCGCTTGCATCCATATGTCCGGCCTGTTGATGCGACGGT
>NZ_JBNDLA010000019.1:0-137246 GCF_050435825.1 Bradyrhizobium sp. I1.14.4
TCTCTCTCACGGACGGCTCCCTTGTCTGAGATTTGCAACAACCTCATTCTGGCACAACTGATGCCGTAGGGGGCCGTCCACCCCATCAGCCACAGGGTTGTGTCGTTCAAGCGAGCTGTGGCCCCAGCATCGCGCCACAATAGCAGGTTGTGGTTATGGGTCGCTGCTTTCGCAGGGACGACACTGAATATGCGGTAGCGCTTTCGACTCCACGACGAGCGGCAGAAACAAGACCGTCCTCGCTTACCGGTCCGCGCGGCCGATTACGTCCATCAGCTCGGCGATCTTGCGCCGCTGGTCGGCCTTGTCGCCGGACGAGATCGCGTGCTCCACGCAATGAGCCACATGATCGCGCAGGACCTCTTCCTCGACGCGGCGTAGCGCCGCGCGTGCGGCTGCGATCTGCGTCACCAGGTCGATGCAGTAACGATCCTCCTCGACCATGCCGGCGAGGCCGCGGACCTGGCCCTCGATTCGTTTGAGCCGTTTTAAACAGGATGTCTTGATCTCTTCGCGCATAAGCGTCATATACCCCCATAGGGTATATAAGGCAAGAGGCCGGGATACCGGCCGGGAAGAGTTTTCGTGGCACACCCAAAGCACGACCATTCACACGCGGATCATCACCATCATGGCGCGGCCGCGCATTCCTGCTGCAGCGGCAAGCATGAACACGATGGCACGCCGGTCGAGACGGCGTTCGCGATCGATCCGGTCTGCGGCATGAAGGTCAACCCGGCGACCGCCAAGCACCGCTTCAGTTACGGGGGCGAGGAGTACCTGTTCTGCAGTAGCCGCTGCCGCGAGCGTTTTGAGGCCGAGCCGGAGAAGTACCTCAAGCCGCGCGAGCCCGAGCCGCCGGCGCCTGCGGGTACGATCTACACCTGCCCGATGCACCCCGAGGTGCGCCAGGTCGGTCCCGGCAGCTGCCCGATCTGCGGCATGGCGCTGGAGCCCGAGCAGGTCTCGCTCGACGACGGGCCGGATCCCGAATTGATCGATATGACGCGGCGGTTCTGGATCGCGCTTGCGCTCACTTTGCCGGTGTTCGTGCTCGAGATGGGCAGCCATCTCGGGCTGATGCATCTGGTGCCGCAGCCCTGGTCGAACTGGATCTCCTTCGTGCTGGCGACGCCGGTGGTGCTATGGGCCGGCGCGCCGTTCTTCGCGCGTGGCTGGCAGTCGCTGGTCACGCGCAATCTCAACATGTTCACGCTGATCGCAATCGGCACCGGCGTTGCCTATGCCTACAGCATGGTCGCCACGCTGGCGCCGCAACTGTTTCCGCCGGCGTTCCGCGACATGCATGGCGCGGTCGCGGTGTATTTCGAGGCGGCGGCCGTGATCACGGTGCTGGTGCTGCTCGGCCAGGTGCTGGAACTGCGCGCCCGCGCGCAGACCTCGGGCGCGATCCGCGCGCTGCTCGGCCTCGCCCCCAAGACCGCGCGCCGCATCACCGATCACGGTGACGAGGACATCGACATCGACGCGATCAAGGTCGGCGACCGCCTGCGCGTGCGCCCCGGCGAGAAGGTGCCGGCCGACGGCGTCGTCATCGAGGGCAGCGCGGTCATCGACGAATCCATGGTGACGGGTGAATCGATGCCGGTCGCGAAGGCTGAGGGCGAGAGCGTGATCGGCGGCACCGTCAACCGGAGCGGCGGTCTCGTGATGCGTGCCGAGAAGGTCGGCCGCGACACCATGCTGTCGCGGATCGTCGACATGGTGGCGAAGGCACAGCGCTCGCGTGCACCGATCCAGCGGCTTGCCGATCGCGTCGCCGGCTGGTTCGTGCCGGCGGTGATCGCCGCTTCCGTGCTCGCCTTCATCGCCTGGACGGTGTTCGGTCCGGAGCCACGCCTGACCTTTGCGCTGGTCGCCGCCGTCACGGTGCTGATCATCGCCTGTCCCTGCGCGCTCGGACTGGCAACGCCGATGTCGATCATGGTCGGTGTCGGCCGTGGCGCGCATTCGGGCATCCTGATCCGCGACGCGCAGGCGCTGGAGCGGATGGAAGCGATCGACACGCTGGTGCTCGACAAGACCGGTACGCTCACCGAGGGCAAGCCGAAGGTCGTGCGCATCATTGCTGCCGAAGGGGCCGACGAGAATGACTTGCTCCGCCTTGCCGCCAGCGTCGAGCAGGGCAGCGAGCATCCGCTGGCGCAGGCGATCATCGCTTCTGCGAGGGAGCGCAAGCTCGCGTCTGCCGCCGTCAGCAACTTTGCCTCTCCCTCCGGCAAGGGCGCGACCGGCACTGTCGAGGGCAGGCAGGTTGCGCTCGGCAACGCGGTGCTGATGGGTGAGTTGAAGATCGCCACGGCAGCACTGGACCAGGCGGCCGAGGCCGCACGCCGGGACGGCGCGACGGCGATCTATGTCGCGGTCGATGGCCGCGTGGCCGGCGTTATCGCGATTGCCGATCCGGTCAAGGCGTCGGCGGCCAACGCGCTACAGGCGCTGCGGGCCGCGGGCCTGCGCATCGTGATGCTGACCGGCGACAACGAGACCACCGCGCGCGCGGTGGCGCAGACACTCGGCATCGACGAGGTCGAGGCCGGCGTCCTGCCGGAGCGCAAGAGCGAGGTCGTGCAGCGGCTGCGCGCCGAGGGCCGCACCGTCGCGATGGCAGGCGACGGCGTCAATGACGCGCCGGCGCTTGCCGCTGCCGATGTCGGCATTGCAATGGGCGGCGGCACCGACGTCGCGATCGAGAGCGCCGGCATCACGCTGCTCACCGGCGACCTGACGGGCCTCGTCCGCGCGCGGCGGCTGTCGGTCGCGACCATGCGCAACATCCGCCAGAACCTGGCGTTCGCCTTCGTCTACAACGCCGCCGGCGTGCCGATCGCGGCCGGCGTGCTGTACCCGCTGTTCGGCATCCTGTTGTCGCCGATGGTCGGCGCCGCGGCGATGGCGCTGTCATCGGTCAGCGTGATCGGCAACGCGCTGCGGCTCGCCAGGGTGAAGCTGGACTGAGCTCTTCTTATTACCTCGCCCCGCTTGCGGGGAGAGGTCGGCGCGTAGCGCCGGGTGAGGGGGCTCTCCACGAGTCTGTTTCTCACGGTTTGCGCGGAAGCAGCCCCTCACCCCAACCTCTCCCCGCAAGAGCGGGGCGAGGGAGAACGGGTACCTACGCGCTCTGCAATACAAGCTGCGCGCGTCGCTCCATCTCGGCATCGAGCCAGGTCGCAAGATCCTCGCTCACCTTCACCATCGGCAGCCGCACCTCGGTGCTGTCGATCAACCCTTGCCGCCACAACCAGTGCTTGGCCGGCGCGGGGCTGGGTTCGGCAAACAGCAGCCGGGTCAGGCCGACGACGCTCTGCCAGGCGGCCAGCGCCGCGTCGCGCTTGCCCTGCCTCAACAACGTGCGGATGGAGGCGAACGTGTCTGTTTCCAGATGTGCGGACAGCAGGATCGCGCCGTCGGCGCCGTCGGAGAGCGCATCGAAGGTCTGCGCATCCTCGCCGGTCAGCACGCGGAAGCCGGCCGGCCGCCGGTTGAGGAAGTCGATCGACTGCGCGCGGTCGGCGCAGCAATCCTTCATCCCTGCGATGTTCGAATGGTCCGCGAGCGCGAGCAGCGTCTCGTTGGTCAGATTCACCGCCGTGCGATAGGGAATGTTGTAGAGCACGATCGGCCAAGACGCGTGATCGGCGAGCGAATCGAAGTGCTGCACGAGCCCGCGTTGCGAGGGCCGGGTATAGTACGGGCTTGCGATCAGATAGCCGTTGATCGGCCAATCGGCCGTGTCATCCAGCGCTTCCTTCATCCTGGCGGTGGAGGCGCCGGAGAGCCCGAGAACGACCGGTAGATGGCGGGAGTTGGCACTGAGCTCGGCCAGCACGACACTCACCAGCCCCTCCAGCTCATCCGTGCTCAGCGCCATGCCCTCGCCGGAGGTTGCACCGAGAATGAACCCGTCGACGGGGCCGTTGGCGTAGTGCCGCACGAGCCGGCGCAGCGACGTGACGTCGAGTTCGCCGTCGCGGAATGGCGTGATCAGGGGGAGCCAAAGGCCCTGCAATTGCTGGTGTAGGTCAGTCATGTTCCATCTCCTTGGGAAGGCAAAGCCGAAGACGGGACCAACAAAAAACCCCGTCCAGGCGGCGGGGTTTCGGGATCGGTTTGAATGCGAAGGTGATCTTATCGCGCGCGATCTCGTGTCCCCGGGAGGGGAGCTTTTTTCGACGACAGAATGGCGCACGAAGTCGTGATCATGGGATAGTGATGCTGCGCTGCGAGGTTGTTGTCAATGCACATGCTGACCGGCGCGTGCGGCCCGTTTGAGCATGACATAGAGGTGAAAAGACATGCGGAATGAAAAAAAGCCGGGCTCGAGTGAGCCCGGCTTAAGGTATTGGCCACGTGAGGCCGACACAATCACCTTCCAAGAGGGATTACTGAACTTCCGCGCCACTGGAGGAGGGGGACATATGCGCGACGCGAACGCTCAGCGTGTAGGCACTATGATCCCCATCGACGCTCTGCAGCAACTATCCAGGTCGCATGTCAGTCATGCGGAGATTCAGGGGCCTCTTGGGGCAGCGCGGAAAGCCTATAACCCAGGTCTATAAGGGCCGCTTAATCAGGACGGCCAACGCTGTGCCTTGCTGACCACGAAGTCGCGGAACACCTGCACCCGGGCCACCGTCTTCAGCTCTTCCGGATAAACGAAGTAGGTGTCGAGCGCGATCGAGTCCGACTCGCCGAACAGCTGCACGAGGTTGTTCTGTTCGACCAGATAGTCCGGCAACGCGGCGATGCCGAGGCCCTGCTGGCAGGCGCGCACCAACCCCAGGATGTTGTTGACCTTGAAGTAGGGTTCGCGCGGACCGGAGCCATTGCGGCCGGCATCGATCAGCCAGCTGCGGTTCTGCAGATGCGGCGGCACCTGCGAGTCGCCGAGCATGATGATGCGGTGCGAGTCGAGATCATCCAGCGTCCGCGGCGTGCCGAAGCGCTTGATGTATTCCGGCGAGCAATAGGCATGGAAGCCGATCGAGAACAGCTTGCGCTGGATCAGGTCCGGCTGGGTCGGCTTGCGGGTGCGGATCGCCACGTCGGCCTCGCGCATCGACAGGTCGAGATCCTCGTCGGTGACGATCAGCGAAATCCGGATGTCCGGATAGAGCGCCACGAACTCGTCGAGCCGCGGGATCAGCCAGTTGATGCCGAGCGCCGGCGGCGTCGTGATCTTGAGATCGCCGCTCGGCCGCTCGCGGCTGTCGGTGAGCTTTGCGCGGGCCGCCTGCAACTGCATGAACACGTCATGCGCGGTGCGGAACAGGAGGTCGCCCTGCTCGGTGAGGATCAGGCCGCGCGCATGGCGGTGAAACAGCGACACCGAGAGCTCCTGCTCCAGTGCGCTGACCTGGCGGGAGACCGCCGATTGCGACAGGCCGAGCTGCTCGCCGGCATGCGTGAAGCTGCCCGCTTCCGCCGCAGCGTGAAAGACCTTCAGCTTGTCCCAATCCATATCCGTAAATCCGTCGCGAGATCGTGCCATGATTATTCCGCCGCTGCGCGATCGCTCGCGCGAAGAGCTATGAAGCGTTCCGCCTCGAGCGCCGCCATGCAGCCGAGGCCGGCGGCGGTGACAGCCTGCCGGAAGGTTTCATCCGCCACGTCGCCCGCGGCGAACAGGCCGGGCACCGAGGTCGCTGTGGAATTCGGCGCCACCTCGACATAGCCCGAAGGTTTCAGCTTGATCTGGCCTTTGACGAGCTCCGTCGCCGGCGCATGGCCGATCGCGATGAAGACGCCGTCGGTCTTGAGGTTCGTCAGCGCGCCGGTCTTGACGTTCTTCAGCCGCACATGGGTGACCTTGTTCGGGTTCTCCGATCCGCAGATTTCGTCGATCGCGGAATCCCACACCACCTTGATCTTGGGATGCTTGAACAACCGTTCCTGCAGGATGCGTTCGGCGCGGAAATGATCGCGGCGATGCACGATGGTGACCTGGGAGGCGTGATTGGTCAGATACAGCGCTTCCTCGACCGCGGTGTTGCCGCCGCCGACCACCACGACGTCCTTGCCGCGGTAGAAGAAGCCGTCGCAGGTCGCGCAGGCCGACACGCCGCCGCCCTGGAACTTCTCTTCCGACGGCAGCCCGAGCCAGCGCGCCTGGGCGCCGGTGGCGAGGATCACGGTCTCTGCGAGATAGACGTCGCCGGAATCGCAGGTCAGGCGAAACGGGCGCTGGCCGAGTTCCAGCTTGTTGACGAGATCGGTGACGATCTTGGTGCCGACATGGGCCGCCTGCTTCTCCATCTGCTCCATCAGCCAAGGGCCCTGGATCACGTCGGCGAAGCCCGGATAGTTTTCGACGTCGGTGGTGATGGTGAGCTGGCCGCCCGGCTGGATGCCCTGGATCAGCACCGGTTCGAGCATCGCGCGGGCCGCGTAGATCGCTGCGGCGTAGCCGGCGGGGCCGGACCCGATGATGACGACCTTGGCGTGGACAGGCGCTGGCATTAGCTGATCCCTCTCTTCTGGGGACTTTGACGGGGACTTGTGTGGGAAGCACCCCGGAAGCGGGTCACAGCGGTGCCAAAAGTGTCAAATCCAAGTCTAGGATATCTGGGAAGCTATGCAAGATTTGCAATCCATGGCAGCGATTTTTCCCCGGAACTGAAGTCACATTCGCGAAATCGTGCGCCGCACGCGCAATAAAATTGCGCAATGCCGGCTGGCTGCGCTATGAGAGTTGCCGGCGCACCTGCCAAGCCTTCCAAACCCGTAGGGAACTGTAGTCGCGTGTCGAAGAACCTTGACGAGATCGACCTCAAAATCCTCGCCGAGATCCAGGCCGATGGCCGAATCACCAATGTGGAACTCGCCAAACGCGTCGGTATCTCGCCGCCGCCCTGCCTGCGCAGGGTCCGGGCGCTGGAAGAGGAAGGCTACATCCAGGGATACCGCGGCCTGCTCGATCCGCGCCGCCTCGGCTACGACGTCACGGTGTTCGCCTCGGTGCATCTGTCGAGCCAGGCCGACGCCGATCTCCGCGCGTTCGAGAATTTCGTGCGCGCCGAGCCGCTGGTGCGCGAATGCTGGATGCTGTCGGGCGAAGTCGATTTCATCCTCAAATGCGTCGCCCCCGACATGGCCACGTTCCAGGATTTCGTCACTCACCTGACGGCCGCGCCGCACGTGCGCAACGTCAGGACGTCGCTGGTGCTGCACAATTCGAAATATGAGGCCGCGGTGCCGCTGGATCTCAAGGCTGCCGGATAGCGCGGCGGCGCGTCATTTCAGGGCGATGCGCCGGCATCGAACTACGGTGCGCAACTACGCGTCGGACGTCCGGTGCCAACGCACCATGGTTTGAGCTGGAGTGAAGGGTCTTCTCAGCAACCTCGGGCTGTCATCACCGAACCGTTTGCCTCGAATAATCCAACAGCCCCGGACGGTGAAGTCGCGACGTTGAACGCGAGCGGGCCGCAAGTAATCATGCAATAGTCGTAGACCGAGCGCCGGTCGTTTCCCATCAAGAATTGATAGTGCATCTGCATAAAGTCGAATCGGTGACGTCTGAAGCGGGCCGAATCTATCATTGAATGGATCTGGACGCGCCGAATCTTTGGGCGCCCGTCTGAATGGTCTCGACCGATACGTTTCAGCGTGACGGGGTCGAAGCGATAGAAACTGATTGCGTCGTCTCGTGCCTGGTATTCGACCCAGTCGATGGCCGTCGTTCCGGCTACCAGTTGTGCCGCTTCCCGCATTTGGTTGCCCATCGGATGCAATGAGAATTTAGGGATGGTGGCGCCTACCGTCAGGATGCATAGCTTCGGTCCGTGCGTTGCAAGCAGAGGATCCAGCTTCAGCGCGCGCGCGACCGCTGCTACTGAGAGCGCAGCGCCGAGGGAATGGCCGACAATCAGAATTTCATCGACTTCTCCGGCCCGAACAGTTTTTGCTATCAGCGCCGCAAAATCGTCGAGTCGTTTATCGATTTCACTCCTTCGCCCGTAAAGAAACTGGTGGGAAAAAATAGCGTCATCGAGAATGTGATTTATCCGACGCTTGGGTCCAATCCAGAGCACCGAGCCGATGAAGATGGCAAGTGCCAGAACAATGCCAAGCGGCAATTGCCCGACCCAGGATGTAACGGGCAGCAGCCTGACGACCAGATATGATAGCTCGACGCTGCAAAATGCGATCAACAGCAAACAGCAATATGGAAAGAGGAAAAAGAGAGCATATTTCCAGCTTGCGATCGCATATCTGAAGACTGTTCCGGTCAAGATGAAGTCGAAGAGCGCGACCGCCGACTGAACCAGCCGAGGCACCAGCCTGACGCCGGAATCGTGCCGGATGAGATCGTCCCAGCGCAGCATCTCGAAGGTGATGTAGGTCTTCCAGTTTGGTCCCCATGCTTCCAGGGTGCATGAAGCATTGATCGTGGATGGGTTCGAGATTTCCGACAGCCGTGAAGAGGCGCCCCAAATCTTATCGAGGCTCGATAGCGAGCGGCGCAAGCGTTCAACCTGCTTTTCTGGAGTGATTGGATCGTAACCACCAACGTGGAAGACGTGCCGTCGTTGAATCATCCAGCAACTCTAGTCTGCAGGGAATATTGGTTGCCACTCGTTACAGGAAATCGAAACGGATCGCTCCTTTGACAGTGAAATCCTACGGCGCTGATCCCGAATCCCGGCTGAACTTGACATGGATCACGCGGGATCTCAGCTTACGAATTTACCACTCGATCTGCCGGGTGCACCCATGAAGATTGGCTTTGAACAAAAAAAGACGGCTGACGGTCCGCGACGAGAGCCAATTGACAGCCGGAAGGTCATGAACGGTCGCAGCTCGATCGCTTCTTTCGGTGTGGCAAATCCGTGACAGCCGACCAATTGGCGCGCTTCAACACGTCTTCAGCAATCGTTCTTGATTGTCCGACTCCCAAGTCTGATCTAATCCGGTTCCCAGGTCTGATCCAATCCGGCTGGACTTGGGGTTGACGAGGAATCCAGAAATGGAAAGATTACGTTACAGTGCGGCGCTGGTATGCGCCGTCTTGACGGTTCTTTTTGCAAGCAGCTTGCATTCGAATAGCGCGGCTCAGGCGAGCCCCGTAATGACCGTTGCAATGAGGTCGACCGGTTCGCCCGCGCGACTGTATTCGTCCGCGGCGCACGTCTATTTGTTCCGCGGATTGTTGAACGTCTTTTCTTTGGGCATGGATGGCCTTGCCGCCCAGCTGCGAGCGGTTGGCATCGCCGCAGTTGTCGCCAATCACACCCAGTGGAGAAGCGTTGCCGACGATATCATCGTAAAATATAGAGCGGGCCAGCGTGGGCCCATCATCCTGGTGGGGCACTCTCTTGGCGCGGATGCCGTGATGTCGATGGCAGAGTACCTGGGCCAAATGGGAGTGCCGGTCTCTTTGGTCGTGCCGTTCGACGGAACATCGCCTCACGCGGCGACGGCGAATGTAGCCCGGGTTCTAAATCTGTACAAAAGTGAAGGGGCTCGAATAAGTCGCGGGCCCGGCTTCCACGGCGAGCTTACCAACTTTTATGTCCGTGATACCGACGTCAGCCACTTCAACATCGACAAGAGCGCGGCGTTGCACAGCATGGTCATACGAAGGATCAGGGCGATCGGATCCGCTGGCATGCGCCCACGACAACACCGGAGCCCTTCGAACCCGGTGTTGCCGGGTGCCGGAGCTTCCTCCAATTCCTAGCAAGATACCCAACAGACAGTTCGAAGGCGGGGTTTGACGCACCAAGTGAGGCCGGAAGTTGCGTCTCTGCTGGAGTCCGGTGTCGGTGTATATCTTTCCTTGGCGCTTCGGCCGGTGAGGCAGCTGGTGACGACGTTCAGGAAATTCTCAATCGCCATAGCTCTGTGTGTGGTGGCGACCGTGTGCGCCGGCTTCACAAAGCCGATTCGTGTCGTGGCGGTCGGCGCTAGCAACACGCAAGGCTGGTACGTTGGGAAGCAGGGCGCTTACCCAGCCAAGTTGGAAGCCCTGCTGAGAGAGAAGGGCGTCAATGCGAACGTCGTCAATGCGGGCGTTCCCTTCGATACCACGGCCGGCATGCTCAAGCGCATTGATAGCGACGTGCCAAGGGGAACCGACATCGTAATCTTGCAGCCTGGAGGCAATGACAGGCGTTTCCTGGTAACGAAGGAGCAGCGGGCGACCAACATCGCCGCGATGGAGCGGCGGTTGCGTGATCGCGCCATCAAAGTGATCGTGTATGACGAAGTGATTCCTCCGCAGTATTACGCTTTTGACCTCATCCACCTCACGGCAGGCGGTCATGCTTTCATAGCGTCGCGATTACTCCCGCGAGTGTTGGCGATGATAGGCCGGGGAGCCATCGCGGCTTCGCCGCAGGCGAGATAGAGCCCAGCGACGCCTCCGCCTTGGATTCGAGCGGTGGCACCGCCAACTTATCAGTGGAAACGACCTGCAAGCCTTGTATGATTGTTTCATGTTGGTCGGTGGATCCGTTTCGGTCAAATCTCAGACGCTCGCTAGGAACGGCGCCCTTTCGATGGTCGGCAGAGATGACGCGCCAGTGAAACGAGCCCTTGGCCCGCGATGACGCCTGGCATTGCCAAATTCGTGTTCGTGATGATCGCGGTCGGTTGGTATCTCATCCGCTACAGATACGCGCGTCGTGCTCGCCGTGAAAATGTCTTGCGGAGCGCCCGGGGTGCTCGCGAAAACACCCTGCTGCTGATATCGCTCACCGGTCTCGGCATTGTGCCGTTCGTCTACATCGCAACGGGCGCGCCTGATTTCGCGTCGTACGTCTTCCGGCCGGCTCAAGCCTGGCTGGGCGTTGTCCTGGCGATTGCAGCGCTGGTTATGTTCCGGCTGACCCATCGCGCTCTTGGTCGGAACTGGTCGTTAAGTCTCGACGTGCGGGAAAATCATCACCTGATCACCGACGGGATCTATCGAAAAATTCGCCACCCCATGTATTCCGCATTCTGGCTCTGGGCTGTCGCCCAGGCATTGCTCTTGCCGAATTGGGTCGCCGGTTTCGCTGGCCTGATCGGATTTGGGACACTGTTTTTCGGCCGGGTCGCCAGGGAAGAACAGATGATGCTGGAAACGTTCGGCGACGAGTATCGCGCGTATATGGCACGGACCGGACGCATCATGCCGAGGCTGTTCTGAGCTGGCTGCACGGATACGGGGTGGGTCTCGCCCGCCCCCTGCATTGGAATACCCGGCAAAGGAACCATCCGTGTCGCTTTTGCCACATCCGGCAAAGAAACGACCGCGCGGGCACAACCTTCGACACAGCGTTAATTGCGCCGTAGCCGTCAGAGGGTATGGTGCTCATACTGAAGCTATCCATCTCGGAGATCACGATGTTGAAATTTCTGGTTGCTGGAGTTGCTACCTTCGGTTTCATGGCTGTCGCCAGTGCAGCCGACCTTCCTCGTCCGCAGCCGGTCGCCGAGCAGGCTCCGATTGGCAAGATGCCAATTGGCAAGTATCCGGTTGGCAAATATCCGGTCGGCAAGACCCCGGTTGGAAAAGCTCCGATCGTAACGAAGGGCTAGCTCGAGGATCGTCCGGACAACGCGCTCCTTCAGCTTTCTTGCTGAAGGCGCTGTTCGGGGGTGATGTCTTGCCCCTAGTGAGGGTCTGAAGGTGCCAAAATCGAATCGGAAACGGGGCGGCCTGCGGCTGCTTGCGGGAATTGGTATCGTTATGGCTTCCGCGACTTTGGAAGCCGGCATCAGTCATGCGCAGCAATTGGCTGCGCAGACTGATCAAGCCCCGCTGCAGCAGGATAAGCCGCGTAAACCGTTGTCAAGGTCGGTTGTGGCGACGGCCGTTGCCGGACCGAGTGCTTCCGTTTCTGGAGCAGACGTCAAACCGGCGCGAAGGTCTGTAGCCAAGGGGCCGTATTACGTGGACTTTCGTGCCCGCACGGCGGCTTCTTACGGGCACGCGTTTGTTTGGTTCGGCAAGACAAGCGAGAAGATGGTCGACGTTGCGGGGCTGCACCCGGCGGGCGACGTCCTGCCTTATGTGCTGGGGCATCTGACGTGGGTGCCCTCCGAGACGGGAGCAAGCTACGGCGACCTAGACGTACAGTATTTGACGGCCAGCTACCGCGTGTATTTGAACGAGGCCGACGCGAAGAAAGTCTTTGCGTACATCAAGCATCTTCAGGCGACCTCGCCTCTCTGGAACGCCGAAACGACCAATTGCACGGCTTTTATCGGTCGCATAGCGAGCTTCATGGGTTTGAAGACCCCATTTCATTTGCAGAAGCCTGAGGACTACATAAACCAGTTGAGAGACATGAACGGCGGGCGCCAAACGGTGCAGCTCGCGTCTGAACCTTAGAGCATGATCCGGAAAAGTGCGAAGCGGTTTTCCGAAAAGATCATGCTTTGACAACAAGCTAGAGCGTGATGACGATTCAACCTAATCTCATCGCGCTCTAGTCCTCCCGCAACTGGGCAAAGCCGCTATCGCGTACAGGCTGGACGCATTGGAGCAGGCGTCCCATGCGAACCGTGTGGGCTTCTTCTCGGTTGGTCCCATCACGCTTGAGACAGCGACCTCAGGCTCTCCTGACTACTTTCGCATTGTTCGACGGATTGCCGCTGTCGTTGCGGCGTAGCCGCGAAGAACCCGTCCCAACTGAGCGGGACGGGTCCCAGCAATGTTGTTACCTCCTGCCGATCGCGCCGTCGACGCTGATCGGGCCGGGGCCCGCGGTCGAAAGATACAGGCAGGCAAAGCAGAACGCGATCGCCAGACTGCCGTTGTTGAGCAGCGGATAAAAGCCTTTGGGGAAATGGCCGATGAAGTAGGCGAAAGCCATTTCACCTGCCAAGATGAAGGCTACGATCCGTGAGAACAGGCCGATCATCAGCAGCGCGCCCAGGACCAATTCGAGAGTGCCGGCTGCTCCGATCAATGAGAACAACTCGACTTTCTCAAACATTGTCCCGGGTGGAAATTTGAAAAGCTTGGCGACGCCAAACTGAAACAGCAGCAGCCCGGTGATGAACCGGAACAGGCTCAGCGCCACCGGCTGAAACTTGGAGAACATCTGGTCCATTGTCATTTACCCCCTGTTCGACACGCTCGAACGTTGCACGAAGCAGAAACACACGGTGTCCGCCACCAGAGTGTGATGTCAACACCTTGCGTCTGGAATCATTCCTCGCGCGACGGCAATTGCGAGAGAGCGCGGCAGTGACACGGTGACGCGCAGCGATGCGTGTTGCGACGCAATCATCGGCCCGAGCTCCGTCCTCCACATGATTATACTGCATAACCATGTCACGGCCTCACTAGCGCGGCCTCACTAGAATGGCGCGCAGCGGCTCTCCACTCACATTGCTGTCAGACGGGGGGTAAATCGCGGGCATTAAAAAAGCCGCGTGCAAGACGCGGCCTTTTTGCACCAGTCACATCAAGGTAACTACCGCCACTCGACCTTGGTGATCTCGTAGGCCTTGGCGCCGCCCGGCGCCATCACTTCGACGGTAGTCCCCTTCTTCTTGCCGATCAGCGCGCGCGCAAGCGGCGAGGTGATGGAGATGCGGCCCTTCTTGGCGTCAGCCTCGACCTCGCCCACGATCTGCCACACCGCCTTCTTCTCGGTGTCCTCATCGATCAGCGTTACGGTTGCGCCGAACTTGATGGTGTCGCCTGACAGTTTCGAAATGTCGATGATGTCGGCGCGCGCGAGCTTGTCCTCGAGCTCGGCAATGCGGCCCTCGTTGTGCGACTGCTCTTCCTTGGCGGCGTGATACTCGGCATTCTCCGAGAGATCGCCGTGCGAGCGCGCTTCCGCGATGTGTTCGATGATGCGCGGACGATCCACCGATTGGCGATGCTTCAACTCGTCCGTCAGAGCGGCGTATCCACCCGCGGTCATCGGAACCTTATCCATCATCTTCGTCCTTCATCGCGCACGCCCGGCGGCGTGCACGAAAATCCAGTTCAGCTAACGCAGGAATCAGGGCGCCAGCGCGCCCGGAAGCCCAGTGATTTTCGGCCCCGCTAAGGGCCGTGACAACATCCAATCGCGCGGTGAGTTCCAGCCATTCGGCCAATTGACCGCTTCGGGCCGTCAGCCCGGGCAGCGGTCAGCTTTCGGAAAAGTAACTCTGAAGCGTGCGGACCTCAAGGTCCCCGTCCCGATAGGCCCGGATCCCCCGTGCGGCCGCCACCGCGCCTGAAAGAGTGGTGTAATATGGCACTTTATGCAAGAGGGCAGCCCGCCGCAGCGAGCGGCTGTCGGCCAGCGCCTGCGGACCTTCGGTGGTATTGAAGACCAGCTGGACGTCGCCATTGGTGATGGCGTCGACGATGTGTGGACGGCCTTCGAGCACCTTGTTCACCTTTTCCGTCGGCACGCCGTTGTCGCTGAGATAGCGTTGCGTGCCCGAGGTTGCCATCACCTTGAAGCCAAGCGAGTGCAGCAGCCGCACCGCATCCGCGATGCGCATTTTGTCGTCGCCACGCACCGAGACGAACACCGTCCCCTGCCGCGGCACGCGCGTGCCGCCGCCGAGTTGGCTCTTCGCGAACGCGACCTCGAAGGAGCGGTCGATGCCCATCACCTCGCCGGTCGAACGCATCTCCGGTCCGAGCACGGTGTCGACGCCGGGGAAGCGCGCGAACGGGAATACCGATTCCTTCACGCCGACATGGCCGAGCTTCTTCTTCTTCAGCTTGAAGTCGGCGAGCTTTTCGCCGGCCATGATCCGCGCCGCGATCTTGGCGACCGGCGTGCCGATCACCTTGGCGACGAACGGCACGGTGCGGGACGCGCGCGGGTTGACCTCGAGCACATAGATCTCGCCGTCCTTGATGGCGTATTGCACATTCATCAGCCCGACGACGTCGAGGCCGAGCGCGAGCTCGCGGGTCTGCCGCTCCAGCTCCTCAATGGTCTTCGTGTCGAGCGAATGCGGCGGCAGCGAGCAGGCGGAGTCGCCGGAGTGGATGCCGGCTTCCTCGATGTGCTCCATGATGCCGACGATGAAGGTGTCCTTGCCGTCGGAGAGGCAATCGACATCGACTTCGGTCGCATCGGACAGATAGCGGTCGAACAGCAGCGGGTTCTTGCCGAGCACGGTGTTGATCTGCCCGGTCTTATCGTTCGGGTAGCGCGCCTTGACGTCGGCGGGCACCAGCTCCGGCAGCGTTCCCAGCAGGTAATCGTTGAGCTGGGTCTCCTCGCGGATGATCTGCATGGCGCGGCCGCCGAGCACGTAGGACGGACGCACCACGAGCGGCAGGTCGAGATCGGCGGCGACCAGGCGTGCCTGTTCGACCGAATAGGCGATGCCGTTCTTCGGCTGCTTGAGACGGAGCTTGTCGAGCACGCGCTTGAAGCGATCGCGGTCCTCGGCGAGATCGATCGCATCAGGCGAGGTGCCGAGGATCGGCACTTCGGCGGCTTCGAGCGCGCGGGCAAGCTTCAGCGGGGTCTGGCCGCCGAACTGGACGATCACGCCATGCAGCGTGCCGTTCTTGCGTTCGGTCGCGATGATCTCGAGCACGTCTTCGCCGGTGAGCGGCTCGAAATAGAGCCGATTGGCGGTGTCGTAGTCGGTCGACACCGTCTCCGGGTTGCAGTTGACCATGATGGTCTCGTAGCCGGCGTCCTCCAGCGCGAAGCAGGCATGGCAGCAGCAATAGTCGAACTCGATGCCCTGGCCAATGCGGTTCGGGCCGCCGCCGAGGATGATCACCTTCTTGCGGTCCGACGGCGCGCTCTCGTCGGCCAACTCGCCCGCAAACGGCCGCTCATAGGTCGAATACATGTAGGCGGTGGGCGAAGCGAACTCCGCCGCGCAGGTGTCGATGCGCTTGAACACCGGGCGCACCCCGAGCGCGTGACGCTTGGCGGTGACGTCGGCCTCGGTGGTTTCCGTGAGCACGGCGAGCCGCGCATCCGAGAAGCCCATCGCCTTCAGCATCCGCATCGAGAACGCGTTCGTCGGCAGGCCGTTGCTGCGGACCTTGCCCTCCATCTCGACGATGGCGCGCATCTCCGCCAGGAACCAGGGGTCGATCTTGCAGGAGTTGAAGATCTCCTCGTCGGTCCAGCCGAGCCGCATCGCTTGCGCGACCTGCAGGATGCGGTTCGGCGTCGGCGTGCCGAGCGCCGCGCGGATCGCGTTCTTGTCGTCGCCGCGGCCGAGCCCCTCGACCTCGATTTCGTCGAGACCGGTCAGGCCGGTCTCGAGCCCGCGCAGGGCCTTCTGCAGGCTCTCCTGGAAGGTGCGGCCGATCGCCATCACTTCGCCGACCGACTTCATCGAAGTGGTCAGCGTGGAGGAGGCGCCGGGGAATTTCTCGAACGCAAAGCGTGGAATTTTCGTGACGACGTAATCGATGGTCGGCTCGAACGAGGCCGGGGTGGCGCCGCCGGTGATGTCGTTGGCGATCTCGTCGAGCGTGTAGCCGACCGCGAGCTTGGCCGCGACCTTGGCAATCGGGAAGCCGGTGGCTTTCGACGCCAGCGCCGACGAGCGCGACACGCGCGGATTCATCTCGATCACGACCATGCGGCCGTCGACGGGGTTGATGCCGAACTGGACGTTGGAGCCGCCGGTCTCGACCCCGATCTCGCGCAGCACCGCCAGCGAGGCGTCGCGCATGACCTGGTATTCCTTGTCGGTCAAGGTCAGGGCCGGCGCGATGGTGATGGAATCGCCGGTATGCACGCCCATCGGATCGAGATTCTCGATCGAGCAGATGATGATGCAATTGTCCTTCTTGTCGCGCACCACCTCCATCTCGTACTCTTTCCAGCCGAGCACGCTTTCCTCGATCAGTACCTCGTTGGTGGGAGAGGCGTCGAGCCCGCGCTCGATGATGTCGAGGAACTCTTCCTTGTTGTAGGCAATGCCGCCGCCGGTGCCGCCCATGGTGAAAGAGGGCCGGATGATCGCGGGCAAGCCGATCTCCGACAGCGCCATCAACGCCTCGCCGAATGCGTGCTCCTGATAGCGCTTGCGGCGTTCGTTCTCGCCAAGCGTCCACTGTCGCTCGAGTTCTTCCAGCGCCTCGCCGGACAGTTTCTCCCGCTCGGCGTGGTATTTGTCGCGGTAGGACTTCTTCAGCGCCGAGGCATTGGCGAGCCGCGATTTCGGCGTCTCCAGCCCAATCTTGGTCATGGCCTCGCGGAACAGCTGGCGGTCCTCGGCCTTGTCGATGGCATCAGCGGTGGCGCCGATCATCTCGACGTCGAACTTGTCGAGCGTGCCCTGACGGCGCAACGAGAGTGCGCAGTTCAGCGCGGTCTGGCCGCCCATGGTCGGTAAGAGCGCGAAGCCGCCCGGTATGACGTAGCGCTCCTTCTCGACGATCTTGCCGACGATTTCGGGTGTGATCGGTTCGATATAGGTGGCGTCCGCCAGTTCCGGATCGGTCATGATGGTGGCCG
Source organism: Bradyrhizobium sp. I1.14.4 (assembly GCF_050435825.1). Classification (NCBI taxonomy): domain Bacteria; kingdom Pseudomonadati; phylum Pseudomonadota; class Alphaproteobacteria; order Hyphomicrobiales; family Nitrobacteraceae; genus Bradyrhizobium; species Bradyrhizobium sp. I1.14.4. The sequence continues at coordinate 17,418 of NZ_JBNDLA010000019.1, forward strand.
GATTGGAATTGACGAGGACGACGCGGTAACCCTCTTCCTTCAGAGCCTTCACCGCCTGCGTGCCGGAATAGTCGAATTCGCAGGCCTGGCCGATCACGATGGGACCGGCGCCGATGATCAGGATGGTGGAGATGTCGGTTCTTTTGGGCATCAGCTCTCGCGGACTGGAATTTGGGCACAAAAAAAGGGCGCGCGTCCCGCGCGTCCCTCGATGCGCTACATCTTGTAGCGCCGGAAGCGCGATCCCTCGCGCGCGGGTGGTCTTTAGACCAGTTTCCGCACCCGCGAAACCCCCAAAACGGCCCAATCAACCGGCAATTTTGTATGGTTTCAGCCGTTCCTGCCGGCTCCGGAACAGGTGCACGGCCAACGCGGTCGCGACGCTCGTGCCGCCAACCCAGCCGAGGTCCGTAGAGCTCGCGGTTGAGAGAACAAGCCCGCCGGTCGCCCCGCCGATGGCGAAGCCGAGATACATGGCGGAGGCATTGAGCGACAGCGCGATCGCCGAGGCTTGCGGGTTGATGTGGATAATGCTGGCGATCTGGGGTGGATAGAACGCCCAGCCCGAAATGCCCCAGAGGAAGATCAGGAGGAGCACCAGGTGGCCGGCCTGGTCGGGCGCAGCGTATTTCAGCACCACCGACTGCAGGACGAGCGCGCTCGCCATGCCGGCAAGGCCCAGTGCCGCGGTCGATATGGTGCCGATCCGGTCTGCCATCAGACCGCCGGCTATATTTCCGATCGCAGCCGCCGAGCCGAACGCGAACAGCGCGAGGCTGACGCCGGAGGCGTCAAAGCCGAGCTGCTGATGCAGCGGGATCGCAAGATAGGTGAATACCGTGAAGCCGCCGACCGCCCACAGGATGGTGATAACGAGCGCTGTCAGCACGGCACGGCGCCTTGCGACGGCGATGCGCTCGGTAAGGCTCGCCGTGCTCCTCGGCAAGCCGCGCGGCAGGCCGAACACAAGACCGGCGAGTGCGATGAGTCCGAGCAATGCCACCATCGCGAAGGTCGCACGCCAGCCCAGAAGGCTGCCGATGACATTGCCGAGCGGCACGCCAATGACGGTTGCGACGGTGAGTCCCGAGGTGACAAGCGCAACGGCGCGACCGCGTCGTTCCGCGGAGGCCACGGCCACCGAGACGCCGATCGCCGTCGGCATGCAGAGCCCGGCGCCGAGCGCCATCACGATGCGCGAGGCCAGCAGCAGCGGGAAATTCCAGGCCGCCATCGCCAGCAGATTGCCAGCGATGAAGACCGACAGAGCCAGCGTTAGCACAGTGCGGCGATCGATATTGTTCAGCATCACGGCAAGGATCGGCGAGGCGATCGCGTAGGTGAGGGCGTAGGCCGTCACCAGCTGGCCGGCTGCAGCGGCGGAGATCTGCTCATCCGCCGCGATCGCAGGCAAAAGGCCCGCGATCACAAACGCTTCGGTACCGATCGCAAAGGCGCCGAGGGCCAGCCAGAACACGCTCATGACGTCAATCCCATTGTTCAATTCTTGTTGAACCATCGATCGGCTGCGGTCGAATGTCAATTGGTTCAATGAATATTGAACAAATGGGCAGAGCTGCTATGTTGGTCCCATGAGCCGCACGCCCCCACATCCGACCCGCGACCAGATCGAGCTGCCCCTCCTGCTGGATTGCCTGAGCGATCCGACCAGGCTTGCGATCGTCTACAATTTGTCCCGGCACGATCCGACGGCGACCGAATTGCGGTGCGGGGACTTCAACGCCTTCAGCGGCAAGTCCAATCTCGCCTATCATTTCGCGAAGCTGCGCGAGGCAGGCGTCATCCAGACCCGCATCGCCGGCACCACGCGCTACATGAAACTGCGCCGCAAGGACCTCGACGCACGTTTTCCCGGCCTGCTCGATGCGATCCTGACATCGGCCGCGCGCGACGCCGAGCGCCTGCAGTTTCCGGAATGCCAGGTCGTGAGCGCGGCCTGACGCGCCGCGGTAAGGTCGGTTGGATTGTCGAGCCGAACTTGCCGAGTCCCGGCTTCGCCCTGCGGGCTAAGCTGCGGCAGCCTTCGCTACAAAAGGGCTTGCCGAGCCGAAGCTGCGTGAGCAGCGGAGGTTGGAGGCCCGGCCTGGAGTTGAACCAGGATAAACAGTGTTGCACCACTGCCGCGTCGACGCTTCCGCCACCGGGCCGAGTGGATCATTGCTGATTATTTCAGCGCGTGCCACGTTTACCTTTGGTTAACCCTAATATTTTTTGCGACCCCTGATCAGTGGTGCGCCACGAATGTCATTCGCCACGGATTGTGCCCGATGTTGCGCGGCGCGCGCGTGGCACTGAACCCGGCGGCGGCGAGCTTCGCGATCATCTCGTCCTCGCGGTAGCGCTGCAGCCCGATCCTGGTGCGCAGCTGCCGGTAATCGGACAGTGCCGTTGAGGCGAGCCCGATCAATGCATCGCGCAGGAAGCCGTGGACCGCCGCAAAGCGCAGCAGCGCCACGACGTCCCTGGCCATGCCGACTTCGGGCCGCAGGATATCGCCGAGCACGAAGCGGCCCGACGGTTTCAGCAGGCGGTGGATCACGTCGAACGCGGAATCGAGCTCGTGCGGCGTCATGTATTGTGCCACCGAGTTCATCACCACGAGGTCGATCGAGTCCGCGTCCATGTTCTTCAGATCATCGAGCGAGCGGACGCGGATCCTGGTGTCGGGCGCAAAGCGCGCGACCAGGCGGCCACGTACGCCAGGCGCAGGCTCCGCCAGATAGAGCTGGGCGCAGGCATTGGCGATCTTCACCGCCGACAGCGCCTCGCCGCAGGCGTAATCCAGCACCACCGCATCGGGCGAAGTGATGTATCCGATGATGTCGTTCGCGATGACCTGGAAATGCAGGTCGCGGTGCAGTCGGCTCGCATAAATCGTATGCGTGGAATCGTAATAATCGATCCATTCATCCATCGTGTTTGCTATCCGGCAGAACGGTTCCTGGCCTCAGGAACGGGTGGGCTGATGATGCGTTAGCGGTCCGGCGGCCAATGTTCAATGCGCCGAAATACGGGGGTTCCTAACAGGAAGGTTTACCGTGAGCAAAGCCAAGACTGATAAAATCTCGCCCGATCTCGACACGCCGAGCGACCTGCCGCAGGCTGCGGTGGATACGATCTCGGCCTCGCTCAACACGCTTCTGGCCGACGCCTTTGCGCTCTACCTGAAGACCAAGAATTTTCACTGGCACGTCAGCGGCCGGCATTTCCATGATTACCATTTGTTGTTGGACGAGCAGTCGGACGCGATCTTCGCGACCACCGACCAGCTCGCCGAGCGGGTACGCAAGCTCGGCGGCGCGACGCTAAGGTCGATCGGCGATATCGCCAAGCATCAAACCATCAAGGACAATGACGAGCCCTATGTCCCGCCGCGCGAAATGCTGCGCGAGCTGATGGAGGATAACAAGCACATCGCGGCTGCGATGCGCAAGGCGCACAAGGTCGCCGATGATCACGAGGATTCCGGCACCGCCGGCCTGCTCGAAACCTTCATCGATGAAACCGAGCGGCGCACCTGGTTCCTGTTTGAGGCAAGCCGCCAGGAAGGCAGCAACGCGGCGTAGGCGTCACCGCTTCCACAGTCGGACCAGCGGCCCATCCTTGCCCATCACCGGATCGGTCGCGGGGACGGCGACCAGCGGGATCGTCTTCAATGCCCGAGCATGGTTCTCCGGCGTCGGCCTTTGCAGGTCCATCGGCGGGCCCGGCGGATAGGCTCCGACCACGCAGAAATCGTCGCTCGCCGACAGGCATTGGTGCCCGGTACCGGCCGGCAGGATCGCGACGTCGCCGGCTGCGATCTCGAGCGCGCGCCCATGCTCGCCGCCGAACTGGACGCGCGCGCCGCCGCGGGCGACGCCCAGCACCTCGTGCACGGTGGCGTGGTAATGCGCGAAGTCGTAGACGCCGTTCCGCCACATCGCGCCCCAGCCATTGCTGGCGAACAGCCGCTCGATCGTGATCTCGGGATTTTTGCTGACGTCGACGGCGCCCTTGTAGACCAGGAACGGCATCGGATTGTTCGGCACCAGCCTATCGTCCCTGAAGACGATGGCCTGCGGCTCGATCCCGACTTTAACTGCGGACATGGCTCCTCCCGCGCGCGAGCAAGAGACTACGCGCGAATCAACCGGTTGTCAGGGGCTGCGTTCCGTCACCTCAGGCCGTCTTGGGCACCGGGTGTTTGCGCGGAAGTCATGCTCAAGCAAGGAAATGAGCCAGATGCGATTCCGCAATTGCGCCAGGGCTGCGAACTGTCTCGACCCACCGGATCGGGCCGCACTCGACCATTCTCCAATGGTCCCGCCAATCATCGGGCGGAGCCAACGGATTTCCCGGGAGTTGATTCCGTCGAACCAACTCGAACGCAAGGAGGAAAAGACATGGCACAGACCCCTGCTGTAGTTCGCAAGACAACGCCCGCACCGCTCGGCCGCGATCCGTTTCACGCGCTGCGTGCCGAGATGGATCGCACGTTCGACCGCTTCGCTGAAGGCTTCGGGTTCCCTTCGCTATGGCGTGCGCTGGACACGGAGCCGGGTTGGGAGCGCTCCTTCAGCTTTGCGGCGCCCGCCGTGGACATTGTCGAAGAGGACAACGCCTATAGGATCGACGCCGAGCTTCCTGGTCTTAGCGAGAAGGACGTGGACGTCTCGCTCAGCGGCGATACGCTGGTGCTCAGGGGGGAGCGCCGTCAGGAGCACGAAGAGAAGAGGAAGAATCACTATTTGTCCGAGCGCAGCTACGGCGCGTTCCAGCGCAGGTTCGCTCTGCCTGATGGTGTCGATCGCGACAGGATCGCAGCGACCTTCTCCAAGGGAGTGCTCTCCATTACTCTGCCAAAGACCTCGCAAGCCCAGCAGCAGAAGAAGATCGAAGTGAAGGCGACGTGATCCTGCGCAGGATGACGAAAGCGGGATCCGGAAAAAACAGAAACCGGCTGGACCCAACCGTGGTCGCCGCGGCGGTGCGCAAACGCTGGCCGCCGCTGGCGCGCCCAGCCCTCACGCCGTCTTCCCGCGCTCGGGGGAAGTCCGTATTACCGGTCTGCCGCAACGGAGCACGATCAGGCGGTCAGATATTGCGAGATGTCGCCGACCGTCATGCCGGTCAGGTCCTTGGCGATTTCCGCGACGATCCGCTTCTCGACTGCGGGGGAGAATGATCGGCGCAAATCCGCGAGTGTCCGTGGCGGAGCCACGATGACAACACGTTCCGCACGCGATTCTTGCAGGAGGCGGTCCAGGGCGCTGGCGATAATCCGGGCGAACCGACGTTTCTCGATGTCGTGCCAGTCTGTCTGTTCCATCGCGCTACGGTTCCGCTCGACGGGGGACCGCGCTCGCCCCGGCCTGTCCGCCCCTTGCTCATGGGTCGACGGGTTGTCGTCTTCAAGAACCCGCTGGACTTTCAGGCGCGGCTCCAGGCCGGTCCCTTCGTTGAGGAGAAAAAGTGCCTTGCAACCGTCTCCGACAAAGACGACCGCGCGATGCGGCAACCTGATGTAATGCTTTCTGTCGGGCATGAACCATTCGCGAGCTTGAGTTGTTCATCGCGCCGTGTCGGCGCGGTCGCGGACGAAGCTTTCGGTTGGTGTGCACTCGATCGGCGTTGGCATGCCGAGCACCTCCATTGTCATTGTCTGCCTTGTTCGGCTCCCGTTCGCGACGGCTCTTGACTGCGCCAACGCTGCAGCCTGCTGATCCACCTCTGGCCCAGGCTGTGGCACCGTGGTGGTCTCGGGTTGCAGCAATTGATGACGGGTTGAGCCGCGCGTCCCCATGCAGCCAATGCTGCGGAGATAGAACGCGCTGCCAGAGTCTCGGTTCCTCGGCGGGACAAAGCGGCGGTGTGCCGCGTTGAGCGGCGTAGTGTCGTGCGCCGCTGTGAGAACGATGTGAATGCTTGCGATGCAAGGCTGTGCCATCGCGTCGCGCTTTGACCGGTGCGGCACTGCCGCCGCACGAAAGGCCGCGACAAATCGTCATGCCCGGACCAGGTCCGCGCGTGATCCGCTTTTAGATGGATCATCGGGTTCATCCCCGATGGCGTCGAGGTCCGGCACCGGCTTACGCGGCGCGTGCCTTCCTTTGCCGCATCAAATCGGCAAACCGCTGGAACAGGTAGTGCGAGTCGCGCGGGCCGGGCGAGGCCTCGGGGTGATACTGCACCGAGAACACCGGCTTGCCCTCAAGCGAGATGCCGCAATTGGAGCCGTCGAACAGCGAGATATGGGTTTGGGTTGCACCCTTCGGGAGCGTCGCCTGGTCCACCGCGAAGCCGTGGTTCATCGAGGTGATCTCGACCTTGCCGGTGGTCTCGTCCTTGACCGGATGGTTGGCGCCGTGATGGCCCTGATGCATCTTCATGGTCTTGGCGCCGACGGCGAGGCCGAGCATCTGGTGGCCGAGGCAGATGCCGAAGGTCGGCGTCCCCGAAGCGATCACCTTCTGGATGACGGGCACCGCATATTTGCCGGTCGCGGCGGGATCTCCGGGGCCGTTCGACAGGAACACGCCGTCCGGCTTCATGGCCAGGATATCCTCGGCCGCAGTCGTCGCCGGCACCACAGTCACTTTGGCGCCGACGCCGGCGAGCAGGCGCAGGATGTTGCGCTTGATGCCGTAGTCGATCGCAACCACGTTGAATTCCGGCGCGCTCTGCTGGCCGAAACCCTTGCCCCACACCCAGGGGGTCTCATCCCAGGTGAAGCGCTGCCCGGAGGTGACCATCGGCACCAGGTCCATGCCCTCCAGCCCGGGCCATTCGCGAGCCTCTTCCTTCAGGGCGTGCAGGTCGAACTCGCCGCTCCTGGCGTGCGCGATCACCGCATTGGGCATGCCCTTGGAACGGATCAGCGCGGTCAGCGCCCGGGTGTCGATGCCGGAGAGGCCGATGATGCCGCGCGCCTTCAACCACAGGTCGAGGTGGCGGGTGGCGCGGTAATTCGAGGGATCCGTGATCGCCGAGCGCAGGATTACGCCGCGCGCGCCTGGCGTCGCAGCCATGTTCACCGTCTCGATATCTTCCTCGTTGGTACCGACATTGCCGATATGCGGGAAGGTGAAGGTGATGATCTGGCCGGCATAGGACGGATCGGTGAGGATCTCCTCATAGCCGGTCATCGCAGTGTTGAAGCAGACCTCGCCGACGGCGTGGCCTTCCGCGCCGAGACCGAAGCCTTCCAGCACGGTACCATCGGCGAGCACAAGGAGCGCGGTCGGTTTATGGTCCGGCCAGGCAGGAGCATTTTCGGATGTTGTCATGAGCCCTTTAAATAGACGCCGCACCCTGCGGCGTCAAAGCGAAAGGGCACGGATTCACACGGCAATCCCGGCCGATTTGACAGGCCGCAGGGGCCTTTTAATCTAAAGTTCCCTGAAGCGGCCGTTTGCTTGCTGAAAATGACCCGGTCCGGAGCTCCCGCATGGACAATACGATGCCGATCCTGCTTGTCCCGGGCCTCATCTGCTCGCCGCGGATGTTTGCCCCGGTCATCCCGGCGCTGTGGAGGCTCGGGCCCGTCACCGTCGCCAACCACGTCAGGGACGACAATATGGGGGCGATCGCCCGCCGGATCCTGGCGGAGGCGCCGCCGCGCTTTGCCCTCGCCGGGCACTCGATGGGTGGCTACATCGCTTTCGAGATCATGCGGCAGGCGCCCGAGCGGGTTGCGAAACTGGCGCTGATGAGCACCCAGGCGCGGGTCGACACGCCGGAAGCAACCGCACGCCGCCGCGGCATGATCGAGCGTGCCAGGAGCGGACAATATCCGAGCGTGGTCGACGAGTTGTTTTCGGGCTTCGTGCATCCGTCGCGGCAGGGCGACGCGAGCCTGCGCCAGATTGTCAACGACATGAGCGAGGACGTCGGCGCCGAGGCCTTCATCCGCCAGCAAAACGCGGTGCTCAGCCGGCCGGATTCGCGGCCGGGCATGGCCTGGATCAAGTGCCCGACGCTGGTGCTGACGTCAGACACCGATAATACCGTTCCGAACGCGCTGTCGGACGAGATGGCCAATGGCATACCCGGCGCCAAGCTCATCGTGCTCGCCAATTGCGGTCACCTGCCGCAGCTGGAACAGCCGCAGGCCTGCGCCGACGCGCTGGTTGAATGGTTGCGGACTTAGGTTGTTCTGCTGCCGCAAACTGCCTACATGAAGAGAATACCGACGTAAGGACATCAGGATGCTGCGCGACGATATCAACACTGCGGTCAAGGAAGCGATGAAGGCGAAGGATGAGCGCAAGCTCTCCACGCTGCGCATGGTCAATTCGACCATCAAGAACGCCGACATCGACGCGCGCGGGCAGGGCAAGCCGCCACTCTCCGATCCCGACCTGCTCGGCCTGCTGCAGAAGATGATCAAGCAGCGCCAGGAGTCGGTCGAGCTCTACGACAAGGGCGGTCGCGCCGAGCTCGCCGCCCGGGAGCGCGAGGAGATCGCCGTGATCTCGGCATACCTGCCGAAGCAGATGTCCGATGACGACGTGAAGGCCGCGATCTCGGCCATCATCGCCGAGACGGGTGCTGCCGGCATCAAGGACATGGGCAAGGTGATCGGCACGCTCAAGGCGAAATACGCCGGCCAGATGGATTTCGGCAAGGCCAGCGGCCTGGTGAAGGCGGCGCTCGCCGGATAGCAGCGGAGGCATCCAATGTTTCGTGTCGCCGCGGACAGTCTGGAAGCCTACCTCGCCTTCGATCCCGGCCGGACAGCGGATCTCGAACAGCTGCATGCGTTGGTGCGGAAGACCGCGCCTTCGCTCAAGCGGCATTTTCATGCAGGCACGCCGGCCGGTGAGGCCGGCATGCGCATGAACATGATCGGCTACGGCCAGTTTCGCTACGCGATCAAGTCCGGCAAGACGGCATCCTGGCCGGTGATCGGGGTGGCGCTGCAGAAGAATTACATCAGCGTCTATGTCGCAGTGACCCGTAGCGGCAAGCCATTGGTGTCCTGCTACGCCGGCAAGCTCGGCGAATTGCGGGCGGGTGGCAACAATTTCAGCTTCGAGGCGTTTGTTGATCTGAGCGCGCCTGCCGTTGCGGCGCTGTTCGCCGAGGCCGCCGATATCTTCATGGCGGATCAGGAGAACCCGGTCCGCTATATGCAGGGAAGCTGATATCGGCTTGCCGAAGAGGGCCGCCAAGGCCCCGTGAGGCGGCGCCCTCGGGTTGGAAGTTCTGGAAAACGGAGACAGGCCATGGCCGATCAGCAAGCCCCTTCCGGTCCGGATCTGACACAAGGCGTGGCGCTCTCCGAATTCTCGGGCACGATGTTGCTCGGCCATGTCGGCGACGAGGACGTGCTGCTGGTGCGTTCGGGGGCGGATATCTTCGCCGTCGACGCGCACTGCAGCCATTACCACGGCCCGCTCGCCGAAGGCCTGGTGGAGGGCGAGACCGTCCATTGCCCCTGGCATCACGCCTGCTTTGATGTTCGCACCGGCGAAGCGACCGCCGCGCCCGCCTTCAACGCGCTCGCCGTCTGGAAGGTCGAGCGAGCGGGCGATCGCGTCATCGTGCGCGAGAAGCGCGAGCAGCCGAAACCCCGCGTCAAGGGCCCGGTCGATGCGCCCGGCAGGATCGTGATCGTCGGCGGAGGCGCGGCGGGCTTTGCCGCCGCCGAGATGCTGCGACGGCAGGACTACCGCGGCAGCATCGTCATGCTGAGCGGCGAGGCCGCGCCGCCGGTGGATCGGCCGAACCTGTCAAAGGACTTCCTCGCCGGCAGCGCGCCGGAAGACTGGCTGCCGCTGAAGCCGGACGGTTTCTACAGCGAAGCGGCGATCGATCTCAAGCTCGGGACCGAGGTCAAGTCGATCGACACCGGCCGCCGCAACGTCGTGCTCGCCGGCGGCGAAGCGCTCACCTATGACCGGCTGCTGCTGGCAACCGGCGCGGAGCCGCTACGGCTGCCGATCCCGGGCGCCGACCAGCCCCACGTTCATGTGTTGCGTACTCTCGACGATTGCCGCGCGATCATCGCCTCGGCCAGCGGGGCGCGCCGCGCGGTTGTGATCGGTGCAAGCTTCATCGGGCTCGAGGTTGCGGCCTCGTTGCGCGCGAGGGAGATCGAGGTTCATGTGGTTGGGCTGGAACAGCGGCCGCTGGAGCGCGTGCTCGGGCCTGACATGGGCGATTTCGTCCGCGCGCTGCACGAAGAGCATGGCGTCGTATTCCACCTTGGCGACACGGTGAGCGCGATCGACGGCAAGCGCGCGCGCCTGAAGAGCGGGCCCGTGCTCGACGCCGATCTCGTCGTGGTTGGTGTCGGCGTGAAGCCGCGGCTGGCGTTGGCGGAAGCAGCCGGGCTCGCAATCGATCGCGGCGTGAGAGTAGATGCCTATCTCGAGACCAGCGTTTCCGGCATCTACGCGGCCGGCGATATCGCGCGCTGGCCCGATCCGCACAGCGGCGAGAATATCCGGGTCGAGCACTGGGTGGTGGCCGAGCGCCAGGGCCAGACCGCCGCGCGGAATATGCTTGGTCAGCGCGAGATCTTTGATGCGGTGCCGTTCTTCTGGAGCCAGCATTACGACGTGCCGATCAACTATGTCGGCCACGCCGAACGGTGGGACGAGATCGCGGTGGATGGCAGCATTGCCGGCAAGGATTGTGTGCTCAAGTACAAGCGCGGCGGGCGCGTGCTCGCGGTCGCGTCGATCTATCGCGATCTCGAAAGCCTCAAGGTCGAGGCCGCAATGGAGCGGGCCGCAGCCTGACCGCTTTCCCTTAAGGGAGGGGTTTGTGGCCTGACGGCAATGGTCTAGTCTGCGGCCATGCTTCAGGAAACCAACACCTACGACGAGCTCTATCGCGACTTCCGCTGGGACGTCCCCGTGCGCTTCAACATGGCGACCGCGTGCTGCGACCGTCACGCCGACGGCACGGGCCGGCTCGCGCTGGTCTATGTCGACGAGGATGGCGGCACCACGCGCACCTCGTTCGACGAGGTGGCCGAAGCCTCGCGCCGCTTCGCCAATGTGCTCACGGCCGACGGCCTGGTGCGCGCCGACCGCGTCGCGGTGTTTCTGTCGCAGTCGCTCGAACTGCCGGTCGCGCATCTCGCGGCGTTCCGCGCGGCTCACATCTCGATCCCGCTGTTTGCGCTGTTCGGCGAGGACGCGCTCGAATTCCGCCTGTCGAACTCGGCCGCCAAGGCCATCGTGACCGATGAGGCCGGCTGGGAGAAGATCGCAAAAATCCGCGATCGGCTGCCGGAGTTGAAAAACGTCTATATCGTCGGCGAAAAGACGCCGGCCGGCACCAAGCCGTTCTGGGGCGCGATCAAATCGGCGTCTCTCGATTTCGCGACCGTCGACACGTCGACCGACGATCCCGCGCTGATCATCTACACCTCCGGCACCACCGGCACTCCGAAGGGCGCGCTGCATGCGCATCGGGTCGTGCTCGGCCATCTGCCCAATGTCGAGATGTGCCACAACTTCCTGCCCCGGCCCGGCGACCTGATGTGGACGCCGGCCGACTGGGCCTGGATCGGTGGCCTGATCAACGGCCTGTTCGCGTTCTGGTACCACGGCATCCCGATGGTCGGTCACCGCGCGCGCAAGTTCGAGCCGCAGGCGGCGATGCAGATGATGGCCGAGCTTGGCATCCGCAACGTCTTCCTGCCGCCGACCGCGCTGAAGCTGATGCGGCAGGCCAATGTAAAAAATTCGGGCGTCAAGCTGCGCAGCATCTTCACCGGCGGCGAGTCGCTCGGGGGCGAGCTTCTGGGCTGGGTGCGCGATACTTTCGGCATCGATGCCCATGAGGTGTTCGGGCAGACCGAATGCAATCTCGTGATCGGCAGCAACTCCAATCTGTTTCCGATCCGCCCGGGCTCGATGGGTCGCGCCACGCCGGGCTTCGACGTTCGTATCGTCAATGACAAGGGCGAGGAGTTGCCGCGTGGCCAGCGCGGCATCATCGGCGTGCGCCAGCCGTGCCCCTGCACCATGATCGAGTACTGGCGCAATCCGGAAGCGACGCGCAAGAAATATGCCGGCGAATTCCTGCTGACCGGCGATCTCGGCGTGCAGGACGAGGACGGCTATTTCTGGTACGTCAGCCGCGAGGACGACGTCATCACCACCGCCGGTTATCGTGTCGGCCCGTCGGAGATCGAGCACACACTGATGAAGCATCCGGCGGTCGCGATGTCGGCGGTGGTCGGCATTCCCGATCCGATCCGCACCGAATCGATCAAGGCCTGGATCGTGCTGCGCCCGGGCCATGCGCCAAGCGACGCGCTGGCGCGCGAGATCCAGGAGTTCGTCAAGATCCAGCTCGCCGCCCACGAATATCCGCGCTTCGTGCAGTTCGCCGACAGCCTGCCGATGACGGCGACCGGCAAGGTGCTGCGACGGGAGTTAAGGGCGCTGGGGTAAACGTCTCCGCACGTCGTCCCGGGCAAGCGCAGCGCGACCCGGGACCCATAACCGCAGGGCGGAATTGTTGCGCGACGTTGTCGCCCCAACGAACCCCACACGCAAAGCGGTGGTTGATGGGTCCCTGCTTTCGCAGGGACGACAGCGAAGTATGGCGACTCACGTCGGCATCGGAATTCCCAGTTCCTTCAGCGCGGCCAGCATGCGCTGCGGCGGCTGCATCGGGATCACCATGGCCTTGCCGGTCTCGACGAGACTCTTCAGGCTGGAGAGGATCGCCGGCCAGCCGGTGCGGCCGCCCGAGAGGATGTCGTCGCTGATCTCGCGGTCATGCGACTGCAGCAAGGTCAGCTTCACGCCGTCGCCGGCTGGCTCGATCTCGTAGGTGACCAGCGTCGGCCCGAGCTTTTCGACGAGCTGCGGCCAGTTGACGTTGAAGGTGACGGTCAGCCGCTTCAGCGGATCGCACTCGATCACTTCGCCTGAGATGTGCAGCGCGCCGTCGGGCGTGCGCACGATATAGGCGCCGCCGATCCGAAGATCGACCTCGACCGCATTGCCGGAGAAATACTGCCGGCTGAATTCGGCATTCGTCAGTGCCCGCCACACCCTCTCCGGCGTGGCGGCGATGTAGATTGCATAGACGATTGCCGGCTTGAATGTCTCGATGTTCATGTCTGTCCGCACCCGTCGATAGATTTTCATTGTTACTCGAAGCCTTCGATCCCGAGGGCCGCGGGCGGGATCGCGAACGTCTTGCCGGTCTCGAGCAGGCTCTTGAGGCCAGACAGGATCGCAGGCCAGCCCTTGGAAATGCCGTCGAGCAACTTGCTGCCCACGCCGAAGCCTTCATGGGTCACGGTCAGCTTCACGATTTGACCATGGGGCTCGAGCGTGAAGACAACCTTGGTTGCCGGCTCCTTGCGCATGTCCTCGTCCAGCACGTGCTTGAAGGTGTAGGCGAGGCGCCGCGGCCGGTCGGCCTCGAGGATCTCGCCGGTGTCGGTGGTCTTGCCGCTCATCACCAGCGCGAGCGGCGAGCCCACCTTCCAGTCCGATTTCAGCTCGGTGTCGAACCAGTATTGCCGGGTGAACGTACTGTTGGTCAGGGCGTCCCACAGTCTGTCCGGCGTGGTCTCGATGTAGGTGACGTAGACGAATTCGGGCTTAGGCATTGCCGGTCTCCTTCGCACGGCTCGCGAGAAGATCGGCCGGCAGTTCGCGTCCGGTCTCCAGGAAGCTCTTCAGGCTTGCGATGACCATGGGCCAGCCGCCGGAGATGTCGCGCAGCGTCTTCGGGCCGAGGTTGTCGTGCGTCACGGTCAGCTTGACGACGCTGCCGAACGGTTCGACGTCGAAGGTCACGCGCGAGACCTGCTCGCGCTCGACGCCTTGCTTCACGACGTCCCAGCTATAGGCGAGCCTGTTCGGCGGATCGGCGATCAGCACCTCGCCCTGCACGCTACGGCTGCCGTCCTTGGTGAAATGAAAGGGCGAGCCGACCTTCCAGTCGGAGCTGACGCGATAGCCGAACCAGAAGCGTTCGGTGAAGTCGCGATCGGTCAGCGCATGCCACAGTTTCTCGGCCGTGGTCTCGATATAGGTGACGTAGACGTAGTCTGGCTTACTCATCACGCTTCTCCAATTGCCGTTTCAATTCGCTGAGCGCGGCGAGCTTCCCGCGTTCGAACTTCCTGATCCACCGCTCGCCGATCTGATGGATCGGAACCGGGTTGAGGTAGTGCAGCTTCTCGCGGCCATGCTTGATCGTGGTGACGAGGTCGGCCTCCTCGAGAATCACAAGGTGCTTGGTGACGGCCTGACGCGTCATGTCGAGGCCGTCGCAGAGCTCGCCGAGCGTCTGCCCGTTCTGATCGTGAAGCCGGTCAAGCAGCGTCCGCCGTGAGGCATCCGCGAGGGCTTTGAAGACTTCATCCATGGCTTGGATAATAGGCAACCAAATAGTTGCATGTCAAGAGCGTGTGTTTGGGCGCCAATATCGCCGTGCTAGCGTTCCGTGCAGCCAACGCAGATTGGTGTGGAACACGGGATGAAGCGCATGGGTGGCCGCGTTACGGCAGTTTGCTGCACGTTTCTTATTGTCCTGCTCGCAAATGCTGTGAGCGCCCAGCAGCGGAAGATCGGCGACCCGCCCGAAGCCTCCAACATGCGGCTGGTCGGAACCAATGATTTGCAGGCACGCAGCGCCTATCAGCCGACCATCCATCACCAGGGCGACAAATGGATCGCCTATATCGGCCATCACGGCGGCACCGACGACCTTCCCGATCCCGTCAACCCGATGAGCGGCAAGGCCGAGCCGAACGGCACCTCGATCGTCGACGTCACCGATCCCGTGCATCCGAAGTATCTGCGGCACATTCCCGGACAGGAAGGCAAATATGAATCCGGCGGCGCGCAGATGGTGCGGATCTGCGACGGCAAGGATCTGCCGAAGGGCGACCGCAACGCGATCTACATGCTGCGCGCGGTTGGTAGCGAAGGGCATGAGATATGGAACGTCGCCGATCCCGCCAATCCTGTTCTCGTGACCCACATTGGCGAGGGCTTGAAGGACACCCACAAGAGCTGGTGGGAATGCGACACTGGAATCGCCTTCCTGGTGTCGGGCGCGCCGGACTGGCGGACGCGGCGCATGACGCAAGTCTACGATCTCTCCGATCCCGCGCAGCCAAAGAAGATCAGGGACTTCGGCCTGCCCGGGCAGGAGCCGGGCGCGACCGGCGCGGTGCCGACCGAATTGCACGGGCCGATCTCGACCGGGCCGAAGGGCAACCGCGTCTATTTCGGCTACGGCACCAACAAGGGCGGCTTCCTGCAGATCGTCGATCGCGACAAGCTGCTGAATGGACCCAAGGAGCCGACGCCGGACAATCTGAAATTCCCGGAGATCGCGCGAATGCCGCTGTCGGCGATGAACGGCGCGCACACGGTGTTTCCGATGCCCGGCATGCCGATCGCGGAATTCGCCCATGACAAGGACGGCAAGAGCCGCGACATCGTCATGATCGTCGACGAGGCGATCCAGAACGAATGCGGCGAGGCACGGCAGATGGTGTGGTTCGCCGATGTCACCACCGAGGCACGACCGATGTTGATTTCGAGCTATACGGTGCCGGAGGCCTCCGGAGCGTTCTGCGAACGCGGCGGCCGGTTCGGTTCGCATTCGTCGAACGAGAGCATGGCGCCGGTCTACTACAAGAAGCTGGCCTTCATCGCCTTTTTCAACGCCGGCGTCCGCGCGCTCGACATCCGCGATCCTTACCACCCCAGGGAAGTCGGGTACTTCATTCCCTCCATCATGGCGGCGACTGACAAGCGCTGTATTAAGATCGACGGCAAGGACAGTTGCAAGGTCGCGATCCAGACCAACAATGTCGAGACCGACGAGCGCGGCTACATCTACGCTGTCGACCGCGCCAATACCGGCCTGCACATTCTCGAACTGACCGGCGAGGCGCGCGCCGTCGCCGGTTTGCCGTGAGCGCGCGATGATGCGCCCGTGGCCGATCATCGCGGCGATGTT
Organism: Bradyrhizobium sp. I1.14.4; assembly: GCF_050435825.1. Taxonomy (NCBI): domain Bacteria; kingdom Pseudomonadati; phylum Pseudomonadota; class Alphaproteobacteria; order Hyphomicrobiales; family Nitrobacteraceae; genus Bradyrhizobium; species Bradyrhizobium sp. I1.14.4. Next base: position 33,384 of record NZ_JBNDLA010000019.1, read on the forward strand.
CCTGGCGCTCGGCGGCCTGTCCGCCGTTGCGGGCTACGAGATGGCGCCGCCGCGGGCCGCTCGGTGGCGCGAAATCGCCTGGCCGTTCCCGCGCGACGGCTGGCCCGCCGGCCGCGCATTTAGCTGCGGCACGGCCGAGTGCGGCGCTGACGTCGAGGTCTACCTCAGGCCGAAGCTCGGTTTCTGCAATTGCGACAGCGGCATCGCCGATGACGACGAGGTGGATCGCGTCGCCGATATCGACATGATCAGCCCGCGCTTTGTGGCGCGCAAGGCGGGCGAGGTCGTGCGGGTCGCCGACATGCTGGGACGGATCAGAGCTTACGATATCGAGTTACCTAACGGGACGCGCACCGCGATCGGCATTGCGGTGTCGCATCGCTGCGATCTCATGGCAGTAGCGGCGCAGGGCAGTGGAGATGCGGCGCGCGTGCAGGGGGCGACGCTGAAGTTTTTGGAGGGGCGAGAGATCAGAGCGTGGATGATGGCCGCGATGGAAAGCCGTTGAGTGGATGTGGTCCCCTTCACCTCGCCCCGCTTGCGGCAGGGCTGTCCGGGGAAAATCTCCGTGCAACGCAGACGAGTCTTCGCCCGCACTTTCACAACCTTCGATGGGCGCGACGTGCATTCTTTTTGCCGGACGGCCGCCGCAGATGCGGAAGAAAGAGCACCGATTGGGGTCCAAAGCTCGAAAAATGCAATCGATGCGAGTCTTCCGCGGCCCCGTTTGCAACCGAAAAACTTTCCCCGGACAGCCCTGCGCTTGCGGGGAGAGGTCGGATCGCATCGCCAGATGCGATCCGGGTGAGGGGGTACAGGTCTAGCAATTTGCACCGCCTGGCGGAGAGGGCCCCTCACCCCAACCCTCTCCCCGCAAGAGCGGGGCGAGGGGGACGAGCGCGCTTCCATCTGCGTCCTTCACATGCATAATGACAGGAACGAAAGAGAAGCATCATGTCCCTGCAAGCCTATTTCGCCTTCGTCGCCGCCTGCATTGCGCTGGCGCTGTTGCCGGGTCCGATCGTCACGATGGTGATCGCCAATGGCCTGCGCTACGGCACGCGCGCGGCGCTCACCAATGTGGTGGGTGCGCAGGTCGGGCTGGCGATCGTGATCGGCATCGTCGCGGTCGGCCTGACCTCGCTGATGGCGACGATGGGGTACTGGTTCGACTGGGTGCGCTTCGCCGGTGCGGCCTATCTGGTCTGGCTCGGGATCAAGCTGATCCGCTCGCCGGTCGAGGGCGTCGGCACCGACGATCGGCCGCCGCCGCCGCGCGGCGGCTTCTTCCTGCAAGGTTTTCTGGTGCTGCTCTCGAATCCGAAGGTACTGGTGTTCTTCGGCGCTTTCATCCCGCAGTTCATGGACATGGACAAGCCGCACATCCCGCAGGTGGTGCTGCTCGGCCTCACTTTCATGGCGACCGCCGTGCTGACCGACGCCGCCTACGCACTGGCGGCAGGCCGCGCCCGAAAGTTCTTCTCCAAGGAGCGGACCCGGCTGATGTCGCGCATATCAGGCGGCTTCATGATCGGCGGCGGGATCTGGCTGGCGCTGACCCGGGCGCGGTGAACAGGCGCGCTACGCGGCAATCCGCTCGACCACGTCGCGCACAAGGCCCGTCAGCAGATCGAGCTTGTACCCCGTCATCGGTAGTGGCTTCGCCCCTGATGCCGCAAGCGCGGCAGCTTGGGCGGCGGCTGCCGCGTTGGCGGGTTTCCCCTCCAGCGCCGCCGCGCATGCCGCAAGCCGCAGCGGTACCGGGGCGATGCCGCCGGCCGTGATGTGGACTTGCTGGAACGTGCCGCCGGCCAACACGGCTCGCACGCAGATCTCGACCAGCGGCCATTCCGCGTGCGAGCGGCTGATGGCGCGCTTGTAAAGCGCGCGCTCGCCGGCCAGTGGGACAGGCAGCTCGATGCTCTCGATCCGTTCGCCCGATGCAAGCAGGTTGTCCGCCGCGCCGTTGCCGCCGTCGCCGAGCAGGTCGGGAATCGACAATCCGCTGCGCCGGTCCGTGGTGACTTTCGCATCATAGGCCAATAACGCCATTGCCATCGTCGACGGATGCGGTGCCACGCAGGGGCCGAGATCGAACGCGACGTGATAGAGATGGTTGCCCGACCGCGCCGGACAGTCGGAGCCGCCCTTCTTTAGACAGGCGATCTGCGGATTGCGGAAGTACCAGCAGCGCGAACGCTGCGCGAGGTTGCCGCCGAGCGTCGCCATGTGCCGGATCTGCGGCGTGGCAAGGCCTTGCGCGGCGGCAGCGATGCCGGGATAGGCCTGGGCGAGCCGCCCGTTGGATGCGATCGCAGCGATCGCGGTCAGGGCGCCGATGCGCGCCGAGCCGTCGGTACTCCACGCTACACCGATCGTATCGGGACTGGCGGCGAGATCGATGATCGACCCGCATGACAGGCCGCTGCGCCGGCGCTCCGACAGATCGGTGCCGGCGGCACGGAATTCGGGCGCGAACATTGCCTCTCGAGTTGCGGCACTCATGCGGCGGTCCTCCCTTTCAGCGCGGCGATGATGCGGTCGGGCCGGATCGGAATTTCGGTGAGGCGGACGCCGATCGCGTTGCAGATCGCGTTCGCGACCGCGGGCGAGGTCGGCACCGTCGACGCCTCGCCGATGCCGACGCTATTGCCGAGCACATGGTCGAAGCCGGCTTCGTCGAAATGGACATCGATCTCGGGCGTGTCGGCGATGCCCGGGATGCGATAATCCTCCATTCCCGCGGTCAGGACGTCGCCGCTGTTCGGATCAAGCTCGCGGGCCTCGTAGAGGGCGTAGCCAAGGCCCTGGATCACCGCGCCGCAGGCCTGGCTGCGCGCCAGCGCGGGCGCTGCGATCTTTCCGACCGCGATGCCGGTATGCACGTTGAGCACGCGCACATGGCCGAGCCAGGTGTCGACCTCCACCTCGATCACCTGCACCGAGCTCGGCACGCCGGCGCCGATCGCGATGTTCGAGAAGCGGCGCATCATCCAGCCGAACACCATGCCCATCAGGCCGACTTCGCGCAGCGGCGAGCGGATGCCGGGCGCGGTGTTCTTGCTGTCCTCGCCGCGCGTCTCCGCCACCGCGATGTCGGGCGCGCGCGCGATCAGCTCGCGCCAGGGCGCGTTCGAGCCGGGCGCAGGCTTTCGCGTGGCCTGTTCGAGGATCGCGGCCTTCAGCTTTCGTACCGCCAGCAGCGTCGGCGGCAGCACGGAGGCGGTGACGCGGCTGCCGCCGGAGCCGGGCCCTTCGGGCAGCGATGAATCGCCGATCCGCACCTCGATATCACCGGGTTCGAGATCGAACTCGCGCGCGATCGTGTCGGCGATCACGCTGCGGGTGCCGGTGCCGATGTCCTGCGTCGCGGTGCTGGCGACGATGCGGCCAGCCTTGACCGCGACCTCGACCTTGACGTTGGGTTGCCAGAGATAGAGCCAGTAGCCGGTGGCGACCCCGATGCCGCGGCGATAGCGCCCATTCTGCGCCGGCTTGCGATTGCGCCAGAGCTCGAGCCCGGATGCCCAGTCGTAGAGCCGCTGACGGTTGGGATCGGGATCCCAGCGCTTGCGCAGGGCGATCGGGTCGACGTTGAGCCGCAGCGCGGCCTCGTCGATCGCCTGCTCCACGGCGAATGCCATCGGCGGACCGCCTGGGCCGCGGAAGGCGGCGCCCGGAGGCAAATTGCTGATGACGTCGAAATCCGAAAGATCCTTCGCCTCGGCCGGATAGATCAGCCGCGCCAGGCCCGCGATCGTCGAGTTGGTCGCGGCCCCGGTATCGGCATGTGCGGTGACGGAGAGTGCCTTCAAGCCGCCCTGCTCGGAGGGAAGCAGCGCGACCTTCAGTTCCGCGGCCGGCCGATAGCCGGCGACGGAGAGCTCTTCCTGCCGATCGTAGGCGACCCGTACCGGCGCCTTGGCCTCGCGCGCGAGCTCGATCGCGGCGATCGTCTCCATGCCCAGGCTCGCCTTCGATCCGAAGCCGCCGCCGACGTGATCGGCAATCACGCGGACCTTGTCGTGACCGAGCTTGTAGCGCTTTGCGATCTGCTCCTTCAGGTGAAAAACCTGCTGTGTCGAGGCGTGCACGGTCAGCCGATCGCCGTCGAAGCGCGCCACCGCGGCATGCGGCTCGAGACATGCATGCTGTTGCGTGGCGGTGCGAAAGGTTGCTTCGACGAGCAGCTGGTTGTTGGCCTGGCGCGCCTCGTCCACCCAGTTGCGGGCCTTTTTGGCGCGTGTCGAGAACACCGCGGTCGGCCCGCGGATGTTCTGCTTCCATGGCGCCGGCCCGCCGGCCGCTTCCGAGACGTTGCCGGCCCGCTTGCGGCTCGCTTTGTCGAACACGACAGGCGCATCATCCTTGCGTCCGGCGTCGAGCCCGATCACCGAAGGCAGGCGTTCGCTGGTCAGCTTGATCGCGGCCAGTGCAGCCAGCGCGGTCTTGCGATCCGGGGCTGCGACCGCCGCGATCGGCTCGCCGACAAAGCGCACGATACGGTCGTCGCCGAGCAGCGACACCGCGGCGACGCCGGGGAACGAGCGCGCCGGAGCCAGGTCAAGCGCGGTGATGCGCGCATGGGCCTCGCGCGAACGCAGGATCAGGCCTTCGAGCTGGCCATCATGGTTGATGTCGACGGTATATCTCGCCGCGCCCGTCACCTTGTCGCGCGCCTCGACGCGTGGGGCTGTGACATTGTCGCCGTCGAAGCGGCCGGCGCAGGCATCCGCCACCGCACGGAAAATCCCGTCATAGGCGCCGCAGCGGCAGAGATGGCCCGACAACGCCGCGCCGATCTCCTCGCGCGAAGGCACCGTCGTTCCCTTTGTCGCGCGCCAGTGGTCGCAGAACGCGGTCGCTTCCACGATGAAGCCCGGCGTGCAGAAGCCGCACTGCAGGGCGTCATGCGCCATGAATGCCTTCTGCACCGGATGCAGGCTTGTGGCGCCGATGCCCTCCACCGTCGTCACCGATTTGCCGGCCGCGGCGTGCGCCGGCATCAGGCAGCTTGCGACCGGCGCGCCGTCGACCAGCACCGTGCAGGCGCCGCAGACGCCGGCGCCGCACACCAGCTTGGTGCCGGTGAACTTGAACTGGTCGCGCACGATGTCGATCAAGAGCGCGTCGGGATCATCGGGCAGGGCTTCAACGCGGCCATTGATGGTCGTCGTGCTCATGGATGTCCTCCTGTCTTGCTGCGTGTCGGCTTTCTTGGGATCGCCGCCTTCTTGACGGGCGGCTTCTGCGATTTCGGCACGGCGCCCGCGCAGAGCGTTCGCACCATCATCGCCATGTCCTTCAGGAACGCATCCGCCGGCTGCATCGCCGGGTACTGCGACTTCGATGCGTACATCGACATTTCGACCAGCCGCGCGAATTCGGCCGGCGTCAGGCCCTGCGGCAGCGCCAGCTGCTGCTTGCGCACGATCCGCGAGATCGTCGCGACCATCCGCTCCGCATAGCGTGCGGCGTAGATCTGGTAGAGGTCGCGCGCGTGCACGAGGTGTTCGGAATACAATTCCTCGAGATGTGGCGAGCCGTCCAGCGACGCGATCATGGTTGACATCCGCGCCATCATGCCTGCGGCAAGAATGTCGCCTAGATTGCCATCCGCCGTCTCCGCTTCGGCAACGGCCGTCTGCTCGGCCGCGATCGCGGATTCATGCATGCGCTCGATCACGGCGCGGAACAGCGCTTCCTTGGATTCGAAATGGTGATAGAGCGCCTGCCGCGTCAGGCCGGCCGCTTCGGCGACCTGCTCGATCGACGAGCGGCGAAAGCCGTGCCGGCGGAACACCAGCATGGTGGCATCGAGAATACGGGTTTTCGGTCCCATTTGACGATTTTGACAAGAATGGAAAAACTGTCAAATCGCGATTTGGTGAGAGGCGATGCTGGAGCTTGATCACCATTCCGCGAGGCCGCCGCGCCGCCCGCGCCCGTGTGAACCGCATCGCGGATGGTCGCGTCCAAGAAACGTAGAGCTTCGTCGCGCAGAAGACGAGTCTGCTCGCCCAGAGCTTGCGAGGACACGTACATGGCCCAGGTCTATTTTCATTGCTCGAACACGCACGGGGTGTTGATGGATCGCCGCGGCAGCTCGGTGGCCAGCCTCTCCGAGGCCTGCGAGGCGGCGACATGCATGATGCGATCGCTGGTCGCAACAGCCAGTCTGGAAGACTGGCGTGACTGGGCCATGCATGTCAGCGACGAGGCCGGCGAGGAGATCGTTATCCTGTCCTTCGCATCCGTTCTCGGCAAGCCGCACTGAGCGCGAGCGATGCCGTCGCTGCAGTCATCATTGCTGCTTCTTCGCCGCCGCTTGAGCGCGATCACGACCGGTTGGCAGAACTTGATCGAGCGAATTCGCGATCCCTACCGGCCCGAGCTCCACTACATGCGCGGGCCGGGCCCGAAATGGCATGCGAAGCATGCCGTTCAAGCCGCGTCAGCCGGTTGAGCGCAGGCCTGATAAGGTCTCGTGGTACGGCGCGGGGGTGCCTCGGCGATGGAGCCGTCATGCGCGAGGCCGCTGTGTCGTCGATCGCGTCGATTTAACTTAGAACGATCCAAGGAACGATCCAAGAGTTGCTTCGAAGGGCGGGACGCATCGTCGCAGCTCCCTGACGTTCTCGTTGCGAGATCGCAACACGTGCAACGATAAGTCCAACACTGGACGAGTTCTAATCGCCGCGGGGCTGCGCGCATCTTCCATCGTGTTAGTGACGGCAAGAATGGAGACTCCGGAATTAGGTAGCGAAGTTGACTGCGACGACCAAATCCCTGCAGCGATGGGGTACCGTCCATAAATGGACCAGCCTGATCTGCACCCTGTTCATGCTGCTGCTGTGCGTCACCGGCCTGCCGCTGATCTTCCACGACGAGATCGACGACCTCCTGCACAGCCAGGTCAAGGCGGCCGAGGTGCCGCCCGGCACGCCGCCGGCCAATCTGGACCATCTGCTTGCCAACGCGTTGGCGCAGGCGCCGGGCAAGGTGCCTCACTTCCTGATCTGGGATCGCGACGAACCCGGCGCGATGTGGGTCAGCGTTGGCCCGACGATCGACGCCGATCCGACCAACAACCTTCTGATCCGGATGGATACGCATAGCGGCGCCTATCTCGATTCGCCCGATGTGACCGGCCGCTTCACCTACATCATGCTGAAGCTGCACACCGACATGTTCGCGGGCCTGCCCGGAAAACTGTTCCTGGGATTGATGGGGATCCTGTTCTGCGCCGCGATCATTTCCGGCGTCGTTGTCTACGCGCCGTCGATGCGAAAGCTGCGTTTCGGCGCCTACCGTGCGCAACGGACCCGCGTCGTGCGCTGGCTCGATGTCCACAATCTCGCCGGCATCCTGCTGGTCGCCTGGACGCTGGTGGTCGGCTTCACCGGCGTCATCAATACCTGGGCCGATCTCGTCCTCAAGATGTGGCAATTCGGCCAGCTTGCCGAAATGACCGCGCAGTATCGCGACCGGGCAGTGCCATCGAAACTGACGTCGCTGAATGCGGCCGTCGAGGTGGCCAAGCATGCGGTGCCCGGAATGACGCCGAGCTTCGTCGCCTTTCCGGGAACCCTGTTCAGCAGCAAGAGCCACTACGCCGTGTTCCTGCACGGCGATACGCCGCTGACCTCGCGGCTGCTGAAGCCCGCGCTGATCGATGCGGAAACCGGGACGCTGACCGACAGCCGCGATATGCCCTGGTATGTGTCGGCGCTGTACGTTTCGCAGCCGCTGCATTTCGGCGACTACGGCGGCATGCCGCTCAAGATCGTCTGGGCGCTGCTCGACATCCTGACCATCTTCATCCTCGTGACCGGCGTGTATTTGTGGATACGTCGACGCAGGGCGGGTGTGAGCCAGGAACGCGCCATCGTCAACGCCGCCTCCATCGACAACCCCGCACTCACGTCGTGACATCGGCATGGTCGCACACCGCTCATTGACCCGGATCTTCGCCGCCCCGCTCGTCATCGCGATCGTGAGCACGGTGGGATTGATCAGCGCGCTGGTCGGCGACGGCTGGTGGGATGCCGTCTCGTGGGTGGCGCTCGGCCTGCCCGTGCTGCTCTATCTGGCGTTTATCTTGCGGCGCCGGCCCAATTGATCAGGCTCGCCTGATCGCTGCTCGACCAAGGAGCGAGCGGTCAGGTCAAATCAGCGACGTCAACTCGATCCAATCGGAATATGCTTCTCCCTGCGGTGTCTCAACCGCGGAGATGAGCAAGAAATCGAACAAGAAATCGAACGAGCAATCACCGCCGCGCAAGCGCCTGGCGTGCGGCATCGCGCCGGTGCGCGCACCGCAGATCATCTGCCACGGTTGCGTCGGCTCGGCGGCCGCAATCGAGGTTGTCCGCAAGTCCAGGGTCGCGCGCATGCCGGTCCGGAAGCGCAAGGCGACGTCGGTCAACCGCTTGCCGAAAAAGCGGCGCCTTCATCCCCGCCGTCCGAACGGCTAGCTGGTCGTTCGATCTGCCAGGGTGCGCGCCGGACAGCGATGGTTAGTCAGCCAGGATGAAGCGGAGTGTGCCCGCTCGACGCGTTGGCTTGCCGGTGTCGTTGGTGTGATTGACACCATCCATGACCGGCACCTCGGCAAAATCGAAGGGGCTGACCCCGTCCAGGCAAGCCACGTTTACGGCATATAGATTCTGGTCAGATCGTCTTTGATGATGGGTGTAGATTCCGCAACGGCAACAGAAGAAGTGCTGCGCTGATCCGGTATGGAAGCGGTAGCTTGTTAACGCATCCTCGCCCTGCAGGAACTTGATCCCACCCATTTCCGCCATGACAACGACGGCGCCTCGCATTCGGCAGTAAGAGCAAGTGCAGCGGCGGATCGAATTGAAGCCGTCGCTGAGCGTCACCTCGAAACGCACCGCACCGCAATGGCACTGGCCAGCCCGAACGTTCGTATCGCCCACCATGTTGTCTGTGTCTCCTGTTCAGATCACTCTCTGTGGCATGAGGTTGAGACCGGTTTCTTCGGGTCGGAAGCGGAACCCCAGGTCGGTTGAGTGCAGACCCTAGATCAGCGCTTCCGCACGCAACGTCGTCTCGATCTCGCTGAGGATCCGCGCCAACCGCTCGGCCCACGCCGTCTCGCCGGCCTGGTCGGAGATCAGGTCCTGGCGGATCTCGATGCCGGAGTTCATCAGGCCGCGCTTCTCGCCATGCACGGGGATCGTGTAGTCGGTCTCGTCGCTGACCGCATAGGGCTCGTTGTCGCCGACCACGAGATCGCCCTCGCTGCGCAGATGCTTCAGCAGCAGCGGCGGCAGCGCCTTGTCGCGGTGATAGAGCGTGCCGATGTGCCAGGGACGTGCGATGCCGGCGTAGACCGGCGTGAAGCTGTGCAGCGACACCAGCACCGTCGCCATGCCCTGACGTGCACGCGCGTCGATGATCTCGCCGATGCGCCTGTGATAGGGATCGAAGATCTGCGCGCGGCGCATCTCGACGGCTTCGCGCGACAGGCCCTCATTGCCGGGAACGGTAGTGGCTTCGCTGATCAGCGGGACCGAGCTTGCGACAAGCGGCGGGCGATTGCAGTCGATCACGAGTCGCGAATAACGCTGTGCGATCAGGCGCGCGTCGAGCAGGTCGGAGAGCTGGGTTGTGACGCCGGCGATGCCGATATCCCAGGCGATGTGCCGCACGAGCTCAGTTTCGGGCAGGCCGAGATCGCCGAGTGGGGAGGGAATCAGCCTGCCGAAGTGGTCGCAGGTGAACAGGAACGGTGAGCGGCCGGCCGGATTATGTTCAAGAACCGGTGAAGCGTCGGTGCTTGCGAGGAGGGATGGACTGCCGCCGTAATTCAAGGGCCTTTTCCTCAACTTTGCCTATTCAGGCGGCATGCTGGTCTGGAATCGAGCAGCTTTCTCTATAGATTAAGCGACCCGAAATCACGATGATTGTTTGAAGATGCCGCTACTGACTATTCATCACAAGACCGTTTATCGCTACGCGCGCCCGGTGGCGTTCGGCGAACACCGCATCATGCTGCGCCCCCGTGACGGCCATGATCTGCGCGTGCTCGACAGCGCACTTGTGATCGACCCGCAGCCGATGTCGTTGCGCTGGATCCACGACGTGTTCGGCAACAGCGTGGCGATCGCCGCCTTCGACGAGCGCGCCGACAGCCTGTCCTTTGTCTCGACCTCGACGGTGGAGCACAATCCGGCCGACACGTTCGCGCTGACGCCGGACGATCCCGCCTACTTCTATCCGTTCCTCTACGACGATGAGGAATTCCCCGATCTGCAGCAGTTCATCACGCCGCAATATGGCGACCCGAACGGCGAGCTCTCGGCCTGGGCGCGGCACTTCCTTGATGTCGAGTCGCCGACACTGACTTTCAAGATTCTGAGCGACATGACGCATGGCATTCGCGAGGCGTTCAGCTATCGCAAGCGTTACGAGCAAGGCACCCAGCATCCGCTCGATACGCTGCGGACGAAGTCCGGCACCTGCCGCGACTATGCGCTGTTCATGATCGAGGCGCTGCGTCGGCTTGGCATCGCGGCGCGCTTCGTCTCCGGCTATCTCGCCATGCCCGCCGGCAGCGCGCATGGCTATGTCGGCGGCGGCTCGACCCATGCCTGGGTACAGGTCTATCTGCCGAGCGCCGGCTGGATCGAGTTCGATCCGACCAACGGCATCGTCGGCACGCGCGATCTGATCCGCGTCGCGGTGGCGCGCGATCCGCGTCAGGCGATCCCGCTGCATGGCGTCTATCTCGGCGCAGCGGATGCTTATCTCGCCATGGACGTCGAGATCAAGGTCGTCTCGGTCGGCGAGAGCTTGGCGGAGCGGGAGACGGCCTGACGATGCAGATCAAGGTCGGCTTCGAGATCACCTACACGGCGGCGCAGCCGACCCCGATGGTGATCATGCTGTCGATCCATCCATCGCGTTACGCCGACATTGTCGGCACCGAGAGCATTTCAGCCGAGCCGGGCGTTCCGATCGGCCTCTATCGCGACGGCTTTGGCAATGTCTGCGGGCGTCTGGTCGCCCCTGGCGGTGGCGTCACCTTCCGTGGCAGTGCGCTGGTGCGGGATTCCGGATTGCCCGATGTCGTCAATCCGGCGGCTCAACAGATTCCGATCGAGCAGCTGCCCGACGACATGCTGCTCTATCTGATGCCGAGCCGCTATTGCGAGACCGACAAGCTGACCGATATCGCCTGGTCGCTGTTCGGCAGCACACAGCCGGGCTGGGCGCGGGTGCTGGCAATCACCGATTTCGTGCACCACCATGTGACGTTCGGCTACCAGCACGCCCATCACATGAAGTCGGCGCACGACGTCTATGAAAGCCGCGCCGGCGTCTGCCGCGACTTCGCGCATCTGGCGCTCACATTCTGCCGCTGCATGGGCATTCCGGCGCGCTACTGCACCGGCTATCTCGGCGACATCGGCGTGCCGCCGGATCCTGCGCCGATGGATTTTTCCGGCTGGTTCGAGGTCTACCTGTCGGGTCAGTGGTACACATTCGACGCTCGCCACAACGCGCCGCGGATCGGCCGCATCCTGATGGCGACCGGCCGCGACGCTGCCGACGTCGCGTTCACCACAAGCTTCGGCCGCATGACGCTGACGAAGTTCGTCGTCGTGACCGACGAGGTGGCGGCGGCTTGAGGTGGTCTCTCGTCATTGCGAGGAGCCCGCGACAAAATCGCAAGGCAATGTTGCGCTGAAACGACGGAGCAATCCATCTTTGCGGCGGCATGGATTGCTTCGCTTGGCTCGCAATGACATAGAGGGCCATGACATCAGATCTTCTCTTCGTCTATGGCACGCTGATGCGCGGCTTCGATCATCCGATGGCGAAGCTGCTCGCGGGCAATGCCGAATTCCTTGGGCCAGCGCAGTGCCGCGGGCGGCTCTATCTGGTGAAGCACTATCCGGGCCTGGTGGCATCGGACGATCCCGCCGACATCGTGCATGGCGAACTGTTCCGCCTGCGCGAGCGCGAGGCCATGCTGCGCGAATTCGACATGTACGAAGCCTGCGGTGAAGGCTTTCCGCCGCCGACCGAATATGTCCGTGAGCTGCTGCTGGTCACGCTCGCCGACGGCGGCGTGAGCGAAGCGTGGACCTATCTCTACAATTGGCCCGTCACCGAGCTGCCGCGGGTCGTGTCAGGAAAATTCCTCGAGCATTAATCCCTGATCGTAACCGCATATTTCGTCATGCCCGGGCTTGACCCGGGCATCCATCTTAGTTCGCAAGAGTCCTTTGGTTTGATGGATTGCCGGGTCATAGGCGAGTGGAAGCGACGCCGTCCTTCGGACGGCTATGCCCGGCAATGACCGAGGGGGACGTCACGCTTCCCGCTCGACGCGAATGTCGACCTCGCGCTCGACGAAGGTCCATTCCTCGGTCGCGCGCAGCATGCCGACCAGTTCGTCGAACAGGCTCGTATGGTCGGGTGCGAACTCGAACCAGGTCAGGAAATCGAAGGGCATGCCGAGGTCGCGGGCGTGAAACAGCTGGCGGGCGATCGCCGGGAGGAATTTCAGGGTAGCTTCGATGTGGTGCGACTTGTCCTCGAATATCTCGCGGCGCTCCTCCTGCGCGAGCTCCCACCACGCCGCGGACTTCCTGATCGGGATCAGCGCCGCATGCGTTGCCTCGCTGCGGCCGAGCCTGGCCTGCACGGCGGCAAGCTTTTCGCGCTCGTCCTTCTCGGTGTAGCGCAGATGGCTGGCAACGCCGGCGAGCCGCCAGGAGGTCTGCGCCGGCAACAGCGGCAGCGCGATCGACTCACTCGCAACCACCGACAGCGCCGCGACCTTCGGCAGCGTCTCGCCCTTCACCCGCGTGATGGACGTGACCTTCCAGCCACCGCTCGGTCCGCCCCTGAATGTCGTGAACATGGCGCTATCCAATCCCGGAAGCGGGAAAGGTTCAAGTTGGCAGAAACGTCTCTCCACTGTGGATTTGGGGGTAGCTCCACCGGGGCGCACGAACGGGCACCCGACAACAGGCGCCGGGCTGTGCCTGAGAGCTACGCCCGCTTCTTCGGCTTGGCCTTCTGTTCCATATAGGACCGCAGCACAGCATTTATGCGGCGCTGATAACCGTCGCCCTCCTTCTTGAAAAAGTCGAGCACGTCCTCATCCATCCGGATCGAGATCGCCTTTTTGCGCGGCGGGACCACGAGCACGGCGTCTGACCAGTCGATATCCTTGAACTCATCCCAATCGGGATCTTTTGCGATTGCTTTCTCGATATCCGCATCGGTCAACCTATCGACGCGCGCCCAATCAGTCTTGCCTTTTCGGCGATCGCCCCACTTTCGCGTTACGATAGTCTCTTTCTTCATTCTTCCTCGCGCGGCGTGCGGAGATGATCCGGATCGTGCTGCCTCTTCGCGTAAAGATTACGGCGATAGGCCTGCTGACCAGAACACCTATTGCGACCCAGCGCTCCTCATTTTTGCGATCGGATCGATGAACCATGACCGGGCCGTAGAAGATCTCGGTTGCATCATCAAAGTCGATTCCATGCTTCTCTAGATTCGATCGGTTCTTGTTTGCATCCCATTCGAAGCCCGCGATAGCGCCTTCATCAAGTCGGTCTTTCATCGGTCAGAATCCAGTAGAGCGGGCCATCACTGCCCAACCAACGGGTGCGCTTCCTCCGATGTTTTCTGATTTTGAGAATGTATATACAGTTGTATTTGCCTTGTCAAGGCTGGACTGGCCTGTGAATAGCCCGGAAAAGCCCCACATTGTTCGGCATGTCCGGTCGTGCCGCTATATGGCTAACCGGTTGTCCGCGATTCGTCGCCCGAGCCCAGAATCACATTGATGCGTTTCACGCCCGAATTCCTCGATGAGCTGCGCGCCAGGCTTCCGGTTTCGGAAGTCGTAGGCAGGCGTGTCAAGCTCAAGAAGGCCGGGCGGGAGTGGAAGGGGCTGTCGCCGTTCCAGCAGGAGAAGACGCCGTCGTTTTTCGTCAACGACCAGAAGCAGGCCTGGTTCGACTTCTCGTCCGGGCTGAATGGCAACATCTTCGACTTCCTGATGAAGACCGAGGGCGTGACTTTCCCCGAGGCGGTGGAACGTCTCGCCGCGATGGCGGGTGTCGCGCTCCCGGCCGTAACGCCCGATGCGGCGCGCCACGAGCAGCATCGCCGCACCTTGCACGACGTGATGGAACTGGCGACGAAGTTCTTCGCCGACACGCTCGCCTCGCGCAACGGCGCCAAGGCGCGCGGCTATCTCGCCGACCGCAGCATCTCGCCGGCGACCCAACTCCAGTTCCGGATGGGCTATGCGCCGCCGGATCGTTTTGCGCTGAAGGAGCATCTCGGCGCCCAAGGCATCTCGACCGAGGACATGGTGGAGGCCGGGCTTTTGGTGTCCGGCGAGGATAAGCCGGTGCCGTTCGATCGCTTCCGCGACCGCGTCATGTTCCCGATTACGGATGCCCGTGGCCGCGTCATCGCGTTCGGCGGCCGCGCGCTGGAGAAGGACGTCCCGGCAAAGTACCTGAACTCGCCGGAAACCACGCTGTTTCACAAGGGCGACAATCTCTACAATCTGTTCACCGCGCGCCAGGCCGCGCATGACGGCGCGCAGCTGATCGTCGTCGAGGGCTATGTCGACGTCATCGCCATGGTGACCTCGGGCTTTCCCGGCGCCGTCGCCCCGCTCGGCACCGCGCTGACCGAGAACCAGCTCGGCCTGCTCTGGAAGATGGTCGACGAGCCGATCCTCTGCTTCGACGGCGACCGTGCCGGCCAGAAGGCGGCGTATCGTGCGGCCGACATCGCCCTGCCGCAGCTCAAGCCGGGAAAGAGCTTGCGCTTCGCATTGCTGCCGGAAGGGCAGGATCCTGATGATCTCGCCCGCTCCGGCGGCCGCGGCGCGATCGAGGACGTGATCTCGGCGGCGCGCCCGCTCGCCGCCATGATTTGGTCGCGCGAGATCGAGGGCGGCAATTTCGATACCCCCGAGCGCCGCGCGGCGCTGGAGGCGCGGATCGGCGAGCTCACCAACGGCATCCGCGACGAGGTCGTGCGCCGCTACTACCGGCAGGACCTGCAGGAACGGCTGCAGCGCAACTTTGCCCCCGAGGGCGGACGCGGCGGTTATGGCCGCGGCGGCTACGGCAGGGGCAATTTCGGCGGCGGACGCGGCGGCGAATCACCCCGCCAGTTTGCCCCCCGCGGACCGGCCCAGGGTGGCCGGTTTGGCGCCAAGGGCGGCGCCACCCCCGGGATTTCACGGGGGCCCTATCAGGCCGCCAGCCCCCAGCTCGCCAACAGCCCGATCATGCGCGGTCAGCGCAGCGCGATCTCCCGCCGCGAGGCCCTGATCCTGCAATCCCTGATCAATCACCCCTGGCTGCTGCACGACCATCTCGAGGAGGTGGCCGCCCTCGAGCTCGCCCACCCCGAGGCCCACAAGCTGCGAGCCGCCATCATTGCGGCCTTCGCCCACGACCATCACCATTCCCCGGACGCCGAGGAGCAGGCCGAGAAGATGCGAGCCGACCTCGAGGCTGGCGGATTATCGCAGATTCTTCAAAGGGTTGAGCGGGTGATCACAACCCAGGCGGTGTGGGGCGCGCAGATCGGCGCCGCGCGCGAGGATGTTTTATCGACCTGGCGTCAACTCGTTGCCTTGCATCAGAAAACCCACGCCTTACTTAGGGAAAGAAAAGATGCGGAAGTGGCTTTGGCTGAAGACTCCAGGGAGGCCAATCTGGCATGGCTGCAGGATATCCAGGCCCGGATGGCAGAAGCCGACGGGACCGAAGCCCTGATCGAAGGGTTTGGCGAATTATCGGGCCGGTTCCAGCGTAATGTCTGATAACAAAAATGCTGCGGACGGCGCTTGCCGCACCTGCAAAAAGACTCGCCAAATCCATGGTTTGGCTGCAAAAACAGGGTTAAGCGAAACTTAATAGCCTCGCGGCTATTCAAGATTGGAAACCGTCGAGACGGATGACAGGGGTGGCGATAGTGTGCGCCGCCCTTTGCGCGTCGAGAGAGTAAATCTAGATTTCGTGCGGATGCGCGTGCGTGGCGCCATCTTGCATGACCGCGTTTCGGGAGCTTAGTGAATGGCCACCAAGGCAAAGACGCTGCAGGTTAAGGACAAGGAAAAAGACGACAAGGCAGCGGATGCTCCTGAGAAGGATGCCGCTGACGCGCCGTCGCCGTTGCTCGACCTGTCGGATGCCGCGGTGAAGAAGATGATCAAGCAGGCCAAGAAGCGCGGCTTCGTGACCTTCGATCAGCTCAACGAAGTGCTGCCCTCCGACACGACCTCGCCCGAACAGATCGAAGACATCATGTCGATGCTGTCCGACATGGGCATCAACGTCACCGAGGCCGACGACTCCGAAGGCGAGGACGAGAAGGACGACGGCGACGACGAGACCGACAACGAGCTCGTCGAGGTCACGCAGAAGGCCGTCACCGAGGTCAAGAAGTCCGAACCCGGCGAGCGCACCGACGATCCCGTGCGCATGTATCTGCGCGAGATGGGCACCGTCGAGCTGCTGTCGCGTGAGGGCGAAATCGCGATCGCCAAGCGCATCGAGGCCGGCCGCGAGGCGATGATCGCGGGGCTCTGCGAAAGCCCGCTGACCTTCCAGGCCATCATCATCTGGCGCGACGAGCTTAACGAAGGAAAGATATTCCTCCGCGACATCATTGATCTCGAAGCGACCTATGCCGGCCCCGAGTCGAAGGGCGGCATCAATCCGAACCTGATCGCCAACAATCCCGAAGGCGCTGCGGCTGAAGCCAATGGCAACGGCGCTGACGCCGGCGCGCCGGCCCATGTCGCGCCGCCCGCCGCGCCGCCGTCGCCGACCCCGTTCCGCGCCGCGCCCGCCGGTGGCGAAGCCGCCGTCGAGGAGAAGGATCCCGGCGAGGCCGCCGCCGAATCCGACATGGACGACGACGAGTTCGAGAACCAGATGTCGCTCGCCGCCATCGAGGCCGAGCTGAAGCCGAAGGTGGTCGAAACCTTCGACAAGATCGCGTCCGAGTACAAGAAGCTGCGCCGCCTGCAGGAGCAGGACATCGCCAACCAGCTGCAGAGCGAGTCGCTGTCGCCCTCGCAGGAGCGCAAGTACAAGAAGCTGAAGGACGAGATCATCGTCGAGGTGAAGTCGCTGCGCCTCAACCAGGCCCGCATCGATTCGCTGGTCGAGCAGCTCTACGACATCAACAAGAAGCTGGTCTCGTTCGAGGGCCGCCTGCTGCGCCTCGGCGACAGCCACGGCGTCGCGCGCGAGGACTTCCTGCGCAACTACCAGGGCTCGGAGCTCGATCCGCGTTGGCTCAACCGCGTCTCGAAGCTGTCGGCCAAGGGCTGGAAGAACTTCGTCCATCACGAGAAGGACCGCATCAAGGATTTGCGCCACGAGATCCAGTCGCTGGCCGCGCTCACCGGGCTCGAGATCGGCGAATTCCGCAAGATCGTGCACGGCGTGCAGAAGGGCGAGCGCGAGGCCCGTCAGGCCAAGAAGGAGATGGTGGAAGCCAACCTCCGTCTCGTGATCTCGATCGCCAAGAAGTACACCAACCGTGGCCTGCAGTTCCTCGACTTGATCCAGGAAGGCAATATCGGCCTGATGAAGGCGGTCGACAAGTTCGAGTATCGCCGCGGCTACAAGTTCTCGACCTACGCCACCTGGTGGATCCGGCAGGCGATCACCCGTTCGATCGCCGACCAGGCCCGCACCATCCGCATCCCCGTGCACATGATCGAGACGATCAACAAGATCGTCCGCACCTCGCGCCAGATGCTCAACGAGATCGGCCGCGAGCCGACCCCGGAAGAGCTTGCCGAGAAGCTCGGCATGCCCCTGGAGAAGGTCCGCAAGGTCCTCAAGATCGCCAAGGAGCCGCTGTCGCTCGAAACCCCGGTCGGTGACGAGGAGGATTCGCATCTCGGCGATTTCATCGAGGACAAGAACGCGATCCTGCCGATCGACGCCGCGATCCAGTCCAATCTGCGCGAAACCACGACGCGCGTGCTGGCCTCGCTCACCCCGCGCGAGGAGCGCGTGCTGCGCATGCGCTTCGGCATCGGCATGAACACCGACCATACGCTGGAGGAAGTCGGCCAGCAATTCTCGGTCACCCGCGAACGCATCCGCCAGATCGAAGCCAAGGCGCTGCGCAAGCTGAAGCACCCGTCACGGTCGCGGAAGCTGCGGTCGTTCCTCGACAACTAATTCGGGTCGTCATGCCCGGGCTTGACCCGGGCATCCATCGAGACAAGAACGGCGGGCAAGGGCCCGCCGTTTTCATTTGCAGAGATCTCGCAAAATTCAAGCGCCAGTGCCCGGGGGGCCGCTTGCTCCGCTGTTAGTTGCGGGCGTGTGCTGAGCGCTCGCTGTTGATCGAGATCCTCAATGCCTAGGCGACGCCGCTACTTCTTCTTCACCCCGACGCGCTCGATGGTCTTGATCTCGAGCGGCGGGCGGCCGCCCTTTTCGGCGATCTCGCGGTCCTGGTCGCGCAGGAACGCGCGCACCGGCTCGTCGCCGTCGAGCCCGCCCAGCAGCTCCGACGGTACGCGGCGGTTGGAGCGTTGCGAGCCGTCTTCATAGAAGACGTTGAAGAAGGCGAATTCGCCTTTGGGATTGGTTCCGGGTTTTTTCGGCATGGGCGGCTTGTCCCCGATCAGGCCGCCGCTGTCAAAGCAAATCGCCTGCCCCTCGTGCCGATCTGCCTTGCGCGATTGGGCGGCGCAGGACCCTTGCGTAAGGTGGGGCGCGCTTAGCCCTCGAACAGCACGAACGCCGCCCACACGGCCGGATCCTTGGCGGCGGCGACCTTGCCGTCGCGCGCATCGCGCCTAGTCTGGCGCAGCGCATCGGAATAGGTCAATCCATCAGCCAAATGCTCGTAGAAGCGCACGGTGAAGTTCGCGGTGCCCTCGTCGGCGACCGGCCACAACGTCAAGAGCGCGCGCCGCGCCCCGGCGATGCCGAGCGCAGTCGGCAGGCCGCGCAGGCCGCTGACAAAGCTTTCGTCGCCGCGGCCGGTCTCGCAGGCCGAGAGTACCAGCAGATCAAGCCCGGACAGGTCCCAGTCCATCAATTCGAAAGCATAGAGATAGCCGTCGCCGTCATCGCGCAGCGGCCACCGGCTGTCGCCGGCGCCCGACAGCACGATGCCGCTTTGCCAGAGCGTGTCGAGGCCTGACGCCGTGCTATCGTGATAGAAGCCATGCGTCGCCAGATGCGCGATCCGCGCCTTGCCGATCGCCTCGCGCAGCACGGCTTCGCTGACGCCGCGCCCGGTCAGCATCTCGACCGGCGCGCCGCGCGCGCGGGCGAGCTTTGCGATCGCTTCGATCTCGGTCCTGGTGCCGGGCAGGGGCGTCGGGCCCGGCCGGCCGTATTCGATGTCGCCGGCGAGCAGCATCGCGCCCGTCCTGTCGAGCTTCTCGCGCGCATGGATCGCGATCAGCGCGTCGGGACTGGTCAGCATCCGGATCGTGGTGCGGTCCTCCAGCAGCCCGCCGTCGGCGTCCGGCAGCAGCGAGAACGGCACGGCAAACAGGAATCCGTCCGGCACCACATAGAGCGTGGTCTTGTCCTTCAGGACGGGCTCCAGCGGTGCGAGCAGCCGGTCGCGGAGATTCTTGAAACGGCCCTTGTTGTCGAGCCCCTTGTTGTCGGGCTCCTTGGCGTCAAGCACTGGCACGCTGGTCCGCGTCGCGCGCAGCCGCGCGATCTCGGTCCGTACGCCGGTGTCGACCATCCGGCCGGGATCGCCGAGATCGACGACTTGCGGCTCGTTCTGCACGGTCTCGACGATGGCGTAGAGCACGGTTGCCGCCAGCGGCTCCTTCGACTGGCGATCCGCCTTCCATTGCCGCGTGATGAAGTAGTTGATGACAGCTTCGTCAGGCGCGAGCAGCTGCGAGGGACGGATCGGGTCTTGCGGCAGCTTGACGCCGATCGCATCGAGCCGCTTGCCCAGCGCCTTCTCGGCCGCGTCCTGCCGCTGCCACGCGGATCGGGCCCAGTCGTCGATATTGCCCGACGAGAACAGCTCCCGCTTCTCGCCATTGAGGCGGAGCGCCGCGCGCAGCAGCGTTGCGGTCTCCTCGTCCCTGCCGGCCACCTGGGTCTCGAGCTGGCGCAGCGCCGCCGCGTCGCCGCCGCCGCCGAGCGACTTCCAGCGCAGCACGGCGGCGGCAAAGGCTGGCTGTGCCATCGCGGCCCCGGCCCCGGCGGCGAAGCGGCCGAACGCGAACAGCAGATGGTCGGCATGGGCGCGGATCGCTTCCGCGACGGCGCGATCGCCTGATGTCCCGACCTCGCGCTTCATCCAGTCGAACATCCCGCGGTCGAGCGCGGTGAACTCTTGCACGGCGCGGTTCGGGTCGGTCGCGATCAGGGCAACCGCGATGCCGAGCTTGATCTCGAAGCTGACCGGATGCTGCGCGGTGAAGGCGCGGGTCGAAATCGCGAGCGCCGTCTCGCGCAGCCGCATACCCTCATCTAGCTCGCCGCGCCGCTCGCGCTGGCCGGCGGCCAGCACCGCGGCCTTGATGCGCAGGAAGTCCGCAAAATTCTCCTCATTGGCGACAATTGCCTCCAGCCGCTCCAGATCGGCTTGCGGCATCGCGGCATCGCCCGCGTCGCGCATGTCGGTGTAGAACAGCCAGGCATCGGCCTGTCCGGCGAAGCTCGGATCCCTTGGTGCGAGCACGGTCGCGATCGCGCGGTGCCGGCGGAAGTAGCGGCGGGCCTCGTCGAAGCGTCCGAGATTGAGGAAATCCTGCCCGGCGTTGTTGACGGTCACCAGCGTGTTGAGATGGTTCTCGCCATAGTGCCTGGCGCGCTTCTCGATCGCGAACAGATCGAGCTCGAGCGCCTTCGCCGGCGCGCCGATCTCCCGCAGCATGTCGGCATAATTGTTGGCGAGCTTCCAGGTGGTGCGATGGTCGGGCCCCAGCGCCTTCTCCGAGCGCTCGAAATTATGCCGGCCGAGATTGGTCGCCGATGCCGCCGAGCCGTTGGCCGACAGCGCGACCGCGAGCTTGTCATTGGCGATCAGCGATTCCTCGGAGCCTTCGCCCCAATAGGCGTTGAAGGCCGCGATCGCCTTCATGTAGAGCGGGACCGCCTCCGCGATCCTGGCGTGGTCGGATATGAGGATCGCGTACATCAGGAGCACGTCGGCATTGCCGGGCGGCGATTGCGCGGCCGCCTTGCCCTGGAACGCGCGGACGAACAGCTTCTCGGCCAGATCGTCGCGCTTCACCGCGCGCAGCGTGGCGGTCGCGTCGAAATATTGCCCCATGACGAACTGCGCGTCGTCGAGCCTGTCGGCGGCGTCGAGCGCGGCGTTGAGCTGCGCATAGCCGGCGTCGATCTTGCCGCTGCGCGTCAGTGCGATGGCGCTCTTCATCTGTGCGGTGATCGCCTGTGCGCTGCCGGCGCCTTGCGCGGGCGCGCGCTTGGCGCGGGAGTCCTGCGCGACGGCGGTGTCGATCGGTCCGGTCAGAACAGCGCCGAGCGCGAGGATGATGCCGAGCGATGCGGCGGCCCTGCGCGCGCGTGCGAAACCCCCGGCGATCGTCATCAGCAGCACATCCTCATCCTAAAACTCGTCACCGGATGACGTCCCCCGGATGACGGCCTCGTGGCAGCCGGCTTGCTTGGCTTTAGCGGCGCGTCTTTGCATGAACAAGACACGGCGAACGGCCCGGCGGAGGCAGACCAGGCTCGCCGAGCCTGTGCTCCTTGGTCGCATCCGGCGCCTTCGCCGTTCATGCATCGCGCCCTGAAATGCTGCGGTGCCGTGCGTCGCTGGACGCCCGTGCCGTGCCGCGTGCATGCCACCGGCGTGATCGCCCCATCGGATGATGTTACCGCTGATGTGGCCTGCCAGCCTGTCATTCGCGCAAGCAAGCGCGGGGACCGCGCAATGGCGACCGACAGCCGTCCGCGATCTCCCGGCAACCGCCTTTCGCTTCGAAGCCGAAACGCGCGAGGCCCGAAAGCGGAGACTTTTCTGACCATCGTCACTTGCGCCGTCGCGTCCGATTCGCGTATGAGGCGCATCGTTCGTTTTTACAACTTTTTGTTTTGAAGGCCGATCGCCGATGTCCAACGCCACCCTCGACGCCAACAAGGCGCTCGTGCTTGCGCATTACGACGCCGTGACCAACCGCCTCGATCCCGATGCGATCCGCGCCCAGCTGGCGCCGGACTTCTTCGACCATGCCGCAGGCAAGAAGATGAGCGCCGAGGAGGTGATCGCGCATTCGGCCGCGATGCACGAGACCTTCGCCGATCTGTCGGCGGTGGCGGAATGTCTGGTGGCCGAGCGCGACATCGTCGCCGGCCGCTTCGTCTGGCGCGGCCGGCACCGCAGCCCGTGGCGCGGCATTCAGCCGACCGGCCGCCACGTCGAATTCCGCGGCATGACGTTCTGGCGGATTCACGATGGCAAGATCTCCGAGCGCTGGGCCGAGATCGATTTCGTCGGGCTGGATCGGCAACTCAGGGATTGAGGGAAATCTGCACAAAGGCTGTTCCTGCACACCCGCGTTCATTTCAAGGTCTGGACCACTTACCGCGCGATGCCGCTGCTGCCTGGCCTCGTGCTGGTGTCGCTGTTCATCTGGTTCACGGAAAACATCGGCACTTTCACCAAAACGGAATGAGGCTGGGGGCGGCGCCTCCGTGCCGACGCTTTGACGGCTTCGCTCCCGCCGTGGCATGATCGGCCATTCGAAGCAGGGGGGATTTTTGCATGCTCAGGTGTCGTTTGGCGGTTGTGTTCGGCGCCTTGCTGCTTGCCACCCCCTCCTACGCCGCCCGCTGCGGCGGCAGTTTCCCGGCTTTCGTCCAGTCGTTCTCGCAGGACGCGGCTGCGGCCGGCATCCAGCAGGACGTGATCTCCTCGGCGCTCGGCGGCGTGCAGCAGGATGGCGGGGTGCTCGCCTTCGACCGGCGGCAGCGCTACACCTTCAACAAGACCTTCGAGCAGTATGTCGCAACCCGCGTCGGCGCCGGGCGCATCAATGGCGGACGCGCCATGTTGCAGCGTCACGCGGCGCTGCTGTCGAAGATCGAGCAGCAATACGGCGTGCCGCGTCAGATCCTGGTCGCGATCTGGGGGCTCGAGACCGATTTCGGCAAGGGCGACATGGGCAAGCTGCCGGTCTTTCGCGTGCTTGCGACGCTTGCGCATGATTGCCGCCGCACCGACCTGTTCCAGGGCGAACTGCTCGCCGCGCTCAAGATCGTGCAGCGCGGCGACCTTCGCCTCAACGACATGATCGGCGCCTATGCCGGCGAGATCGGCCAGACGCAATTCTTGCCGTCGTCCTACATCAAGTACGGCGTCGATTTCGACGGCGACGGCCATGTCGATTTGCGCCATTCGGTCGCCGACGTGCTGGCCTCGACCGCGAACCTGCTGCATTCCAGCGGCTTCAAGATGGGCGCGCCTTACGGTGAGGGCAGCGCGAATTTCGAGGCGATGCGCGAGTGGAACAGGGCGGTGATCTATCGCAAGACCATCGGGTACTTTGCCGATCAGCTGGTGGGACGGTGAGGGGCGCAGGTCTCGTAGGGCGGATTAGCGAAGCATAATCCGCCGATGCATCGCGCGTAGTCGGCGGATTACGCCTTCGGCTAATCCGCCCCACGGTGACCGAGAATTCGGGTGTCTCCATGGAAACGATCGGCAGCCAGAAAATCTGGTCGTTCTTCGACCGCAGGGGATGCCAGGTCGCGAAGAACTCGGCGGTGCGGGAAGGGCCGGGCCATCGCGTCGGCTCCTATCTCGAGCTTGCGACCAAGATTGCCGAGCTGCAATTCCTCAACCGCGACCATGTGCTGCTGTTTCGCGGCCAGGGCGCCGACTTCAGGAACATCAAGCGCAACTCGTCGCTGAAGCCGACGCTGTTTCGCGCAGGCCGCGGCAATCCGGATCAGGCGACATTGGTGACGCGGTTTGCGACGCTGCAACGCGCCGAGCAGATCCTGATTGCAGCATACGCGAAAGAAAAACTGCTCGGGCTGGAGCGGCTGAAGCGGCACCGCATCCTGCGCTGGTCGATCCTGCAGCATTACGAGGTCTGCACCACGCCGCTGCTCGACGTCACCCATTCGATCCGGATCGCCGCATCCTTTGCCTCGCTGGCGGAGACCGGTATCGCCTTCCTCTATGTGCTCGGCGTGCCGAACCTCAGCGGCGCGATCACTGCGAGCGCCGAGGCCGGCCTGCAGATCGTCCGGCTGTCCAGCGTCTGCCCGCCGTCGGCGGTGCGGCCGCATATCCAGGAGGGTTATCTGCTCGGCGAATACCCCGAGATGTCCGGCACCGAGCAGAAGGAAAACTACTTCCCCTACGAGATGGATTTCGGCCGGCGGCTGGTCGCAAAATTCTCGTTCGCGCCGGCGTCGTTCTGGAAGAACGACAACTTTCCGCAGGTGACGAAGAGCGCGCTCTATCCGTCGGAGCGGAGCGATCCGCTGTTTCGGCTGGCGCTCGGGGTGAAGAAGCAGTTGGGCGGGTGATTAGGCTTCGCAGGGCGGAGGAGCGCAGCGTAATTCGCCATCCTCATCGCAACCTCCTTCGCTTGGGGTGTTGAGACGACCGGTTGAATCCGCCCAGTACGCCGCGGCCTCCGATCAGCACAGACGCCTCTGGAATACTGGGTCACCCGCATTCGCGGGTGACGACATCGTCTATTTGGCATCGTTCCCCGCCACCTTCGCCGCCGTCTTCTCCATCAGCCGCTGCATCACCTTCCAGTAGGTCGCAGGACGGAAGCGTTGCAGCAGGTCCATGAAGCGGGCGTCGTTGCCGATCAGGATGCGCGGCTGGTTTTTCTCGATGCCGGTGATGATGCGCTGCGCGGCGGCCGTCGGGGTCTTCTTCGCCACCGCGTCGAAGCGCTCGATCGATTCGGCGCGGCGGGCGTTGTCGGTGACGCCGGCGCCGGTGCGCGAGTTGCGCGCGATGTTGGTGGCGACGCCGCCGGGATGCACGACGGACAATCTGACCGGGCTGTTCGCCATCGCAAGCTCGTGGCGCAGGCTTTCGGAGAAGCCGCGGACCGCGAACTTGGCCGCGCAATAGGCGCTCTGGCCGGGCGGGGCGATGATGCCGAAGATCGAAGAGATGTTGACGATATGGGCCTCGCGCTGCCGCGCGAGAAGTGGCAGGAAGGCGCGCGTGCCGTGCACTACGCCCCAGAAATTGATGTTGAACAGCCACTCCATCTGCGCCTGCTCGATCTCGCCGAACTGGCCGAGCAGCGCGACGCCGGCATTGTTGACGACGATGTTGAGCCCGGGATGCGCGGCACCGGCCGCTTGCGCGAACGCTGTAATCTGGTCCGGCTCGCTGACGTCGAGGCGATGCACGGTGACCTTGCGCCGGCCCGCCTTGGCGATCTCGACGGCGGCCGCCTGCAGGCCGGCCTCGTCGCGGTCGGCGAGCGCCAGATCGCAGCCGCGCAGCCCGAGTTCATGCGCGAGCGCGCGGCCGATGCCGCTCGCGGCTCCGGTCACGGCGGCGGCAGATCCAGAGATCGCGGTCATGTCGGGTCAGCTCCGTCTCAGCGAGGGGTGGCGGGAGCCGTGAGGAACACGGCGGGTATCCCCACTTTTCTCAGATTGGAACCGAACTATCCAGCGCCCAGCTGTTTGACCCTCGTCACGTTCTCAAACCGGGGCATTCAACCCAAGGGAGGCCCAGCCATGGGACAATCGAGACCCTATCGTGCGAAGGCCCTGGTCGTCGAAGACGACCCGATGCAGCGCGAGATGATCGGATTGCTGCTCGAGGAGAGCGAGTTCGACGTCATTTCCTGCGAGAGCGCGGAGGCCGCCGAGCTGGTGCTGCAGGATGCTGGCGGCAAGGTCGATCTGATGATGACGGATGTCGAACTCGCCGGAGACATGACCGGCGTCGAACTCGCCCATGTCGCCAGGAAATACAATCCCGATCTCGACGTCATCGTCACCTCGGGCAAGCCGCTGCGGCAGCGTCTGCCCGACGGCGCAATGTTCTGGGCCAAGCCCTGGGCACCGCTCGACGTCATCCGGGTCGCCGAGATGAAGGCGTCGGAGCTGTCGGGCGCCGGGCCGCGCAGGCCGTCATAACGGAGTTGTCAGCGCGGCGCATGGCGGCGGGTTTCGGCCGCTTCCGCCCGCTCAGGCGCCGTGATATTGGCGGTTGATGCCCCGCCTTGGCGCGACCGACCTGATCGGCCGAAGCAACATCTGGAATGACGCGATCCGTTGAGCATCTGAAATGACCTGGTCCTTCCTGCTGACCACGCTGATCGTGGTCGCTTCGCCCGGCACCGGCGTGCTCTATACCCTGGCGGTGGCGCTGACCCGGGGCTCGCGGGCGAGCGTGGCGGCGGCGTTCGGCTGTACGCTCGGGATCGTGCCGCAGATGATCGCGGCGATGCTCGGCCTTGCCGCCATCCTGCACACCAGCGCGATGGCGTTCGCGGCGCTGAAATGGGGCGGCGTGGTCTATCTGCTCTACATGGCCTGGCAGGCGCTGCGCGAGCGCGGCGCGCTCGCCGTCGACACCGAGATCCAGCCGCGCTCGCGCGGGCGGGTGATCGGGACTGCGATCCTGATCAACATCCTCAATCCAAAGCTCTCGATCTTCTTCCTGGCCTTCCTGCCGCAATTCATCGCCGTCGACGAACCGCATCCGCTGGCGCGGATGGTCGAGCTCAGCGGCGTGTTCATGGCGATGACCTTTGCGGTGTTCGCGATCTACGGGCTGTTCGCGGCGTCCGTGCGCGACCGCGTCGTCACCCGGCCGAAGGTGATGGCCTGGCTGCGGCGCAGCTTTGCCGCAGGCTTTGCCCTGCTCGGCGCCAAGCTCGCCTTCGCGGAGCGCTGACGTCGCCTTCGCGCACGCCTTGATGCGGGCAATAAAAAAGCAGGCCTCGCGCCTGCTGCTTTGCGGCCCATCTGCTCGGGGCCGATCGATCCAAGACTGGTGAATTTAAGGCTGGTGAATTTGAGGTTGATGAATTCGAGGCTGACGTTTTTGCGGCCGATCGTCTCGGTCTGGGTGCCCGGGCAGGGCAGGAGCCGCTACCCGGGCGGGAATTGGTTACTTCTTGGCGGCCTTCTTCTTGGTGGCCTTTTTCGCCTTCGCCTTCTTCGCCTTCTTCGCTTTCTTAGCCATAGTATCCTCTCAAGGTTTCATGGATTGAACGCGACTCCGAGGCATGCTTGGCGGAGGGCCAGCCTCGCAACATCCTCAGTATCAAACTCAGCAGATTCGGAGGCGGCTGCCGCGTGCTGTCACGGCGCCGTCATCGTGTTATCCACAGCTGTTACGTGTTTTAGCCAGCTTTTTCGCCACCGCGTGCGTCTCGCGCGTCGCGGCGTCGCTGCATCCGTCGTGCTTAACGATGCGCAAATGCCCGATGCGCACATCTTCATCAATTCAAAACCACAGCATGGATTGGCGCGCGGCGGTGACAGTCCGTTAAGCGGCGCCGCCGCATCCTGTGCTCCAAGACAACGGGGATTGTCATTGGGGGAAACGCCCTAGGGGCGGACGGTCATTTCAGGAGAGGCGAGGCCGATACGGGTCTCGAACAGGGGCGATGTTGAGCGTTCCGACGCTTTGGACGGTATTCATCATCAATTTTCTCGCGCTCGGCCTGATCTGGGCCTATGTGGCGCGCAGCTATCCAGTTTTCGGCGCGGCGCGGTTCTGGACCGCGTCCGCCTTCGTCGCGTCCGCCGGCGCCGCCTGCGCGATGCTCCGCGTGATGATGACGGACTCGCTGCTGCCGCTGCTTGCGGCGGGGACGCTGATGGTACTCGCCGCCGGCCTTGCCGCGATGGGCATCGAGCGGTTCTACGGCAAGCCCGTGGGCTGGCGCAGCACCGCGCTGTCCGCAGCGCTCGCCTTCGCCGGCCTCGGCGTCTTCATCTTTGCCTATGACAGCATGCGGATGCGCATCCTGGTCTACACCGTCGCGCAGGTCGCGCCGCTCGCGTTGACGCTGAAGCTGTTGCTGTCGCCCGAGAACGGCCGCGTCAGCCCCGGCGCGCGGCTTGCCGGCATCGTCGCCTCCGTGCTGATCGGCATTTATGCGTTGCGCCTCGTCGGCGCCTTGCTGCAGCCCGGAGAATTCTCGTTCGTTCGCTTCAATGCGGGTCAGTCGCTGGTGATCCTGCTGATGGTGTTCCTGTCGATGGCGCTCAATTTCGGCTTTCTGCTGATGGCGATCGACCGGCTGCGCAACGAGGTCGCCGACCTCGCGTTGCTCGACGATCTCACCGGCGTCGGCAACCGCCGCCATCTGATGCAGCGGCTGACCGAGGAATGCGCGCGCTCCGACCGCAACGGTGAAGCATTCGCGCTGCTGGTGATCGACCTCGACGGCTTCAAGGGCATCAACGACACCCATGGCCACGCCGCCGGCGACGCCTGCTTGCAGCATTTCACGCTGATGGCGCAGACAAGGCTTCGCCCCGGCGACATGCTGGCCCGCACCGGCGGCGACGAGTTCTGCATCGTGCTGCCGTCCTCGACGCTGCGCGAGGGCGCGATGATCGCGCGCCGCGTGCTGGAAGTCTGCCGCGCCGATGCCGAGCAGTGTACCGGCAGGGACATTCCCATCGCGGTCTCGATCGGCATTGCGCAATGGACCCGCGAGATCGGCGTGCATCCCGACCGCCTGATCGCCGCCGCCGACCACGCGCTCTACGACGCCAAGAAGGGCGGCAAGAACGGCTACGCGACCTATGAACCCAAGCTGCCGCCCGAGATGGTCGATCTGGTGGAGGCGAGCCTGCGCAAGCGCGCCTGAGCATGCTAACGAGGGACGACACTGGATCCTTCCGTGATGATGCCTCGCCTGCTCGCCGCGCTCCTTGCGCTCGTGCTGTCCTCCGCAGCGTTCGCCCAAAGCCCTGATCTCGCTGCGATCGCGCGATCGCAGGGAACGCCTGAGATTCCCGGGTTGAAGATGGTCTGGCTGTCGCCCTGGGGCGACGTCGCCAAATCGCATCCCTGGCGCAATATCATTGTGCACCAGACCGAGGGACCGCAAGGTTCAGCCCGATACGGTGCCGGGGAGCAGCACAAGAACCCGACCCGGCGCGGCGTCATGGTCTGGGTCGAAACCGACGGCACCGTCTATTGGTCGGTCGCGGACAATCTCGTTCCGACCCATGGCGACGGCGGCAACCGCAACGACAACAAGTACATCGACAACCACCCGACCTATCACCAGGTGATCGGCAGCAATTCGATCGGCGTCGAGTTCGCCGGCAATTATCCCGACGTCACGAAGGGCCCGACCGAGGCGCAGATCGCGGCCTGGCGGGTGCTGGTGAGGGTGCTGCGCGCGCGTTACGGCATTCCGCCGGAGCGCGTCTATGCGCACAACTGGATCGACTTCAAGGACGCCCGCTACTGCGAGGGCTGCGCGCTCGCGACGATGGCGCGGCAGTGGGGCGAGTAGGGGCGGGTAGTCGTCGTGCTTGGACGAGGGCGCGCAGCCCAGCAAACAGCTGTCGTCGCCCCGGCTTGCCGCCTCCGCTAAAGCTACGACGAGCTAAGAGGGAATGCCTCGGCGAAGCCTTGGCGTAGCCGGGACCGGGCGATCCAGTCTTCCAGAGGCAGCAGCTATTGCGCGCCTTTCTCGACCGCCGCGGCGTACTGGGTCCCCCGCTTTCGCGGAGGACGACAGTGGAGTTGGTGAGAAGGCTACCCCAATAACAAAAAAGCCGGCGTTGCCGCCGGCTTTCGTGTCTCGCTTTGGTGTCTCTTGGCTCGTCGCCGCGCGCTTAGTGCGCGGCTTCGAGAGCGGCTTCCTGCCGGGCAATCGTGCCCTTGACGGCCGACTGCACCTTTTCGAACGCGCGGACCTCGATCTGCCGCACGCGTTCGCGCGACACGCCGAACTCGGCAGCGAGGTCTTCCAGCGTCATCGGCTCGTCCGCCAGACGCCGCGCCTCGAAGATGCGGCGTTCGCGCGGGTTGAGCACGCCGATTGCGCCATTCAGGGCCTGGCGGCGATGATCGAACTCCTCGCTCTCGGCCATCAAGGCTTCGGCGTTGGGCGAGTTGTCGACCAGCCAGTCCTGCCATTCGCCGGCTTCGCCGTCGTCGCGGATCGGGGCGTTGAGCGACGCGTCACCGCCGAGGCGGCGGTTCATGTCGACCACGTCCTGATCGGTCACGCCGAGGCGCTTGGCAATCAGCTTCACCTGGTCGGGGTGCAGATCACCCTCTTCCAGCGCCGAGATCTTGCTCTTCGCCTTGCGCAGGTTGAAGAAGAGCTTCTTCTGGTTCGCGGTGGTGCCCATCTTCACGAGCGACCAGGAACGCAGAATGTACTCTTGAATTGACGCCTTGATCCACCACATGGCGTAAGTGGCGAGACGGAAGCCCTTCTCGGGCTCGAATCGCTTCACCGCCTGCATCAGGCCGACATTGCCTTCCGAGACGACCTCGGAGATCGGCAAGCCGTAGCCGCGATAGCCCATGGCAATCTTGGCCACGAGCCTGAGATGGCTGGTGACAAGCTTATGCGCCGCGTCGCGATCGTCATGCTCGCGCCAACGCTTGGCGAGCATGTACTCCTGCTGGGGCTCCAGCATGGGGAACTTGCGGATCTCGGCGAGGTATCGTGAAAGGCCGGATTCTCCATTGAGAACCGGCAACGTAGCTGTACGGGCCATTACTTGCGCCCTCCAGTGGTTCAGGCCCCCGATAGCGGCGGGCCCGGCAGGTGGCCGCTGGGTTAAAGCCGGCCATGCTGCGATGTTCCGCGTTGGATATTCAACGCAGGTGCAACATACACCAAATTGTCCGTGATAGGGAAGGATTGCTGACGTCACGTCCCCGTGTGGCAGGTATAACCTGTTGTCATGACGTGACTTTTCCAGGATGGGTGCGTCATACCGCCGCTCCTAGCGCCCGCTGCAGGAGAAGCAAATCCTCCGGCAAAGGCGACTCCCAGTGCAAAAGTTCCCCGGTCCGGGGGTGCTCCAATGCCAGCAAATAGGCGTGCAGGGCCTGCCGGCCGAGCGCGGTGAGTGCGTCCTTACCTTCCGCGCCGAGTTGCCCGGCCTTGGTTTTAAAGTGGGCGCCGTAAACGCTGTCGCCCATCAGGGGGTGGCCGAGATGGGCGAGGTGGACGCGGATCTGATGGGTCCGCCCGGTCTCGAGCCGGCAGGCCAGCAGCGAGGCGACCGGCTTGCCGTCGCGGCCGGCAAAACTCTGCTGCACCTCGAAATGGGTGATCGCCTCGCGGCCGCCCTGGCGGACGGCCATTTTCTCGCGGGCATGCGGGTGGCGGTCGATCGGCGCGTCGATCGTGCCATGCGGCCGGTTCGGCACGCCCCAGGCGAACGCCATGTAGCCGCGCTCCATCGGGCCGGTGCGGCCGTGGTCGGCGAACTGCGCCGTCAGCGACTGATGGGCTCGGTCGTTCTTGGCAACCACCATCAGTCCCGTGGTGTCCTTGTCCAGGCGATGCACGATGCCCGGCCGCTTGACCCCGCCGATGCCGGACAGGCTGTTGCCGCAATGCGCGATCAGCGCATTGACCAGCGTTCCCGTGGCGTGGCCGGCGGCGGGATGCACGACAAGGCCCCTGGGCTTGTCGATGACGATGATGTCGTCGTCCTCGAACACGATATCGAGCGCGATGTCCTCGCCCTGGGGCTCGGCGGGCGCCGCCTCCGGCACGTCGATTATGATCGTATCGCCCTTGACGACATGATAAGCGGGGTCGCGGAGGACGGCGTCCTTGACGGTCACGGAACCGGCGAGGATCAGCGCCTTCAGCCGGGACCGCGACAGCTCCGGAGTGCGCTGCGCGAGCACGCGGTCAAGCCGGGCCGACCCCTCGTCGCCTTCGACGATGACCTCCAGCTTCCGACCGCCATTCGAAGAAACCTGATTCAAAGCGACCTGTTGCAAAGATATAGAGCCTTGTGATGACCGACACCGCCGTGACCGAACCGACCTCCGACCAGGCCGCGCTGATCGCGCGGGTGCGGCGCATGATGCTGATCGCGGGCCTGACCTCGGCATTGGCCGTGGCCGTCGTATTGATTGCCATCGGCTACCGCCTTTATCGCAGCGAGGGAAGCCCTGTTTCGGTATCCGAGGTCACTGCTGCGCTGCCGAAAGGCGCGCACATCGTCTCCACGGGCGTCTCCAGCGAGCGGCTCGTGCTAACGCTCGATATAGGCGGTGCAACAGAGATCCGCACATTTGATGCAAAGACACTGAAACCTGTCGGCAGGCTGACCTTCGTCAACGAGCCCTGATCGAAGCAATCGCGAACCCGCGCAGTCGATCAGCCAAAAGCTGCCGCGTTTTTTTTGCGCATGCGTTCGCGCATCGAGAATGTGTGCCGCCATCTTTTCGGCCGAGTTGCACGTTCAGCTTGCGCCATGTCGCAGTCCAACCCCAGCGCTTCCATCGAACCATCCGGTGAATCCGATGCAGCAGGGTCGCGGATCGACCCGACGCGTCGCACGGTGTTGACCGCGCTCGCGAGCTGCGCCTGTCTCGCTGCGATCGAGCCTGTAGCCGCCGACGATGACGAACAGCCGGGCGCCAGTGAGCGACCGCAAAAAGCTGATGTCCTGGTCCGCGCCGAAGGCGACAAGGCCGGCCAGGTCATCAAGTCGGATGATCTGACGCTTGGCGGACCGCCTGTTCGGGCCTGGCCGCAGGACCCTAAAACCTCCGTCGTCCGCAAAGGTTCGCGGCTCAACGAGGTCGTCCTCGTCAAGCTCGATCCGAACGAACTGGACGACGCCACGCGCGCCCACGCCCCCGACGGCATCGTCTGCTACTCGGTCATCTGCACTCATGCCGGATGTCCGATCACCGCCTGGTTGAAGCAAGAGCAGGGCGACAAGAACGTCCTGAAATGTCTCTGTCACAACTCCGAATACGATCCGCGGCAGAATGCGCAGGTCGTGTTCGGGCCGGCGCCACGTCGCCTCGCGGCATTGCCGTTGACGGTTGCCGACGGCGCGATCACGGTAGCAGCGCCATTCGTTGGGAAGGTGGGTGCTCAGCAGGGAGGATGAGGCCACATCGGGATTTCTGCATGACCTAAACTGAAAAAACAAAACAGAACAGAGCAGGGAGGTAGCATCTCATGACAAGCAAGCAGTGGTTACTGTCGAGTTGTGTCGCATTCACGTGCCTCATTTCGACCTACGCCGTCGCGGGGCCGATTGAAAACTACAGTTCGGTGACGTCTGCGCGTCTCGAAAATCCCGAACCCGGCAACTGGATGCTCTATCGCCGGACCTATGACGGACAGGGTTTCAGTCCGCTCGACCAGATCAACACATCCAACGTCAAGGACCTCAAGCCGGCCTGGACCTTCTCGACCGGCGTCATCGAGGGCCATGAAGCGCCGCCGATCGTCAACAACGGCGTGATGTTCGTCGCGACCCCGATGGGGCAGGTGATCGCGCTCAACGCCAAGACCGGCGAAGAGTACTGGCGCTACAAGCGGCAGCTTCCCGACGACCTGTTCCAGCTGCATCCGACCAGCCGCGGCGTCGGGCTGTGGGAGGACAAGCTCTATCTCGCCACCACCGACGACCACGTCGTCGCGCTCGACGCCAAGACCGGCAAGGTGGTCTGGGACACCAAGGTCCAGGACTACAAGAAGGGTCAGTACATGACCCTGATGCCGCTGATCGTCGACGGCAAGGTGATCGTCGGCGGCTCCGGCGGTGAGTTCGGCGTGCGCGGTTATGTCGTCGGCTTCGACGCCAGCAGCGGCAAGGAGCTCTGGCGCACCTTCACCATTCCCGGCGAAGGCGAGCCCGGCCACGAGACCTGGAGCGGCGACGACTGGAAGTCGGGCGGCGGATCGGCCTGGATGACCGGCAACTACGACAAGGACACCAAGACGGTCTATTGGGGCGTCGGCAACGCCGCGCCATGGCCCGGCTCGATGCATGCCGGCGACAACCTCTACACCAGTTCGGTGCTCGCGCTCGATCCCGACACCGGCAAGATCAAGAACCACTTCCAGTATCACCAGAATGATTCATGGGATTGGGACGAGGTCGATGCGCCGATGCTGATCGACATGCAGCGCGACGGGCGGTCGTTCAAGAGCCTGGTCCATCCGGGGCGCGATGCGATCTTCTGGGTGCTGGAACGCAAGCCGGACAAGATCAACTATGTTGCCGGCTGGCCGTTCGTGAAGACCAATGTCTGGAAGGGCATCGAGGCCGAGACCGGCCGGCCGATCGTCGATCCCGAGCATAAGCCGGTGCTCGGCAAGCGGGTCGAGTTCTGTCCGTCGCTGTGGGGCGGCAAGGACTGGCCGTCGGCGGCCTATAGCCCCAACACCAAGCTCGTCTATGTTCCCGCCAACGAAAACTTCTGCGGCGGCTTCACCGGCGAGAAGCAGCCATTGGTTCCCGGCCAGCTCTGGCTCGGCACCAAGCCGGAGGACATCGGCCTGACGCCGGCACCGAGCGCCGATCATTTCGGCGAGTTGCAGGCATGGGATCCAACCACCGGCAAGAAGGTCTGGCAGCATGACTACAAGACCTCGCAGCTGTTCGGCTCGGTGACCGCGACCGCGGGCGACCTGGTTCTCGCCGGCGGCACCAACGACCGGGCCTTCCGCATCTTCAATGCCAAGACCGGCGAGCTGTTGTGGGAGCAGAAGACCAACTCCGGCATCATGGCGATGCCGATGTCCTATGAGGTCGACGGCAAGCAATACATCGCGGTCCAGTCGGGCTGGGGTGTCGACGCGCAGCGCATCCAGGACGCGCTCGCCGGCAAGGTTGCGGGCTTCGAGAACAACGTCCCGCAAGGCGGCGTGATCTGGGTGTTCGCGCTCGACAAGAAGTAGCCGACAGGGGGCGATGCGATCGGGAAGCGGCGGCTGGGGAGACCGCCGCTTCCCGGTCCGCGTTCGTGCACAGCACGATGAATTTCAGTTCGCTTTGGCCGCGGGTTCGGTCACCTCTCCCCGGGGCATTGCATATGCGCTTGATGCCTCCACAGACTCGTCATGCCCGGCCTTGTGCCGGGCATCCACGGCTTTGTTTCCGCGGAAGAAAGACGTGGATGGCCGGGACAAGCCCGGCCATGACGGCGCGGAAAGGCCAGTTGATGCCAAAAGCGATTGCCCTCCCCCGCAAGCGGGAGAGGGGACGCTGTTCCATTCCGGCTACTACCGCCCTCAGGTCTCCAGCTGCTTGCCGATCGGAAGCGCGCGGATGCGCTTGCCGGTGGCGGCAAAGATCGCGTTGATCAGCGCCGGTGCGAACGGCGGCACGCCGGGCTCGCCGACGCCGCTCGGCGGCACGTCCGGTCCGGGCGGCACGATATAGACGTTGGTGATTGCAGGCGACTCGTCCATCCGGATCACCGGGAAGTCGTCGAAATTGCCCTGCTGCACCTTGCCGTCCTTGAAGCTGATCTCGCCATATTTGGCGAGGCTCAGCCCCATGATCGCGGCGCCCTCGATCTGCGACTCGATCCGCTCGGGGTTGACGTAAGTGCCGCAATCGATCGCGGTGTCGACCCGTGGCACCGTGAGCTTGCCCTTGTCGTCGATCGCCACCTCGACGATGGTCGCGATGTAGCTGACGAAAGAGCGGTGCACGGCGATGCCGAGGCCATGGCCTTTCGGCACGTTGCGGCCCCACTCGCCCTTTTCGGCGACCAGTTCGACCACCTTGCGCAGCCGCGCGGTGTCGATCGGGTAGCTGTCATAGGGCTCGCCGTAGTTCCAGGGATCCTTCACCGAGGACAGGTTGACGATCCGCGGGCTCCCGATCAACTCCAGCAGCATCTCCTTCTGGCCGCGGCCCGTCGCATGCGCGATTTCCCCGACCATGGATTGCACCGCGAAGGCGCGCGGGATGTTGGAGACCGAACGGAACCAGCCGATCCGCGTGAACGCGGCCGCTTCCGGATTCTCGCACTGCAGATTGGCGATCTCGAACGGGTTGTCGATCAGGCCCATGCCGAGCTCGAACGGCGCTTCGTGGTTGGCGCCGGCGGCGAAGGTCGAGGCGATGGTCGGCGCCACGCTGCGGTGCCGCCACGCGATCACCTTGCCGCTCTTGTCGAGACCGGCCTCGATCCGTTCCACGGAGACCGTGTGCAGGAAGTCGTGACGCACGTCGTCCTCGCGGGTCCACTGCACCTTGACCGGCGCGCCGAGTTCCTTCGACAGCAATGCCGCCTCGAGCGCGAAGTCACATTTCGACTTGCGGCCGAAGCCGCCGCCGAGCAGCGTCACGTTGACGGTGACATTGTCCTCGGGGATTCCGAGCGTCTTGGCGACGTCCTCGCGAGTGCCGCCGGGGCTCTGCACCGGCGCCCAGATCTCGGCCTTGTCGCCCTTGACGTCTGCAACCGCGACCGGCGGCTCCATGCTGACATGGGCGAGATGCGGCAGGTAGTATTCGCCTGTTATAACCTTGTCGGCGCTCTTCAGGGCCGCATCGACGTCGCCTTCCTTGCGCACCACGAGGCCGGGTTTTCGCGCGGCTTCCTCGAGCGAGGCACGATAGGTGATCGAGTCGTATTTGGCATTGGCGCCGTCATCCCAGACGATCTTCAGCGCGTCGCGGCCCTTGATCGCGGCGCCGGTGTTGCGCGCGATGACAGCTACGCCGCCGAGCGGCTGGAACTTGGACGGCCAGGGCCAGCCCTTGACCTCCATCACCTTCTCGACGCCCGGCACCTTCATCGCGGCGCTGTCGTCGAACGACTTGAGCTTGCCGCCGGTGACCGGCGGACGGGCGATGACGGCGTATTTCAGGCCGGGCAGGCGGATATCGGCGCCGTAATTTGCCTTGCCGGTGGTGATGTCGTGGAGGTCGACGATCGAGACCTGGCCCTTGCCGAGATAGCGGAAGTCCTTCGGGTCCTTCAGCTTGAGGCCCTTGATATCAGGCACCGGCTCCTTGGCGGCGTCGGCGGCGAGCTCGCCGAAGCCGATCTTGCGGCCACTTGCGCCATGCACAACCTCATGGTTCTGCGCCTTCACCTCGGCGACCTGTACGCCCCACTTCTTGGCGGCCGCGGCTTCCAGCATCGCGCGCGCCGAGGCGCCGATCTGGCGCATCGGGATCAGATAGTGCCGCGTGCTGCGCGAGCCGTCGGTGTCCTGGTTGCCGAACTTGACCTCGTCGCCGTGCGC
The DNA here is from genome assembly GCF_050435825.1 of Bradyrhizobium sp. I1.14.4. Classification (NCBI taxonomy): domain Bacteria; kingdom Pseudomonadati; phylum Pseudomonadota; class Alphaproteobacteria; order Hyphomicrobiales; family Nitrobacteraceae; genus Bradyrhizobium; species Bradyrhizobium sp. I1.14.4. The sequence continues at coordinate 70,585 of NZ_JBNDLA010000019.1, forward strand.
TTGCTGGACATGGACGCGCGACCAGTCGGCGTCCATTTCCTCGGCGACAATCAGGGGCAGGCTGGTGCGGACGCCGGTGCCCATCTCGGCGCGATGCGCCAGGATAGTGACGACGCCGTCGGGGGCGATTGCGACGAACACGCGCGGATCGACCACGACGCCGTGCGGCATCTTGCCGGCACCGGTCTCATAGGCGAACGCTTGGCGCGTCATCACGGGCGCGGCGAGCACAAAGCTGCCGGCGATGCCGAGACCCTTGAGGATGCTGCGGCGCGAAAGGTTCTCGACCTTCACGTGCTTCTCGAAGCCGCGAAGCTTGCGGGAATTGGTGGGTATGTTGGTGCGGATATTCATGTCACACCCCCGTCGATGCGAGATGCACGGCATTCTCGATCCGCTGATAGCAGCCGCAGCGGCAGATATTGCCCGACATGGCTTCGCGGATCTGGTCGTGGCTCGGCTTCGGGTTCTGGTCCAGCAGCGCCGCGGCCTGCATGATCTGGCCGGCCTGGCAGTAGCCGCACTGCGGAACATTGACTTGCCGCCATGCCTTCTGCACCGGATGGTCGCCGGTCGGGTGCAGGCCTTCGATGGTGGTGACCTCGCGGCCGGCGACGTCGGAGACCGAGGTGATGCAGGCGCGCACCGCCTCCTTGTCGATGATCACGGTGCAGGCACCGCACAGCGCCTGGCCGCAGCCGAACTTGGTGCCGGTGAGGCCGGCTTCGTCACGAAGATACCAGAGTAGCGAAAGGTCGGGGTCGCCATCCCAATTCTGCTCCTGGCCGTTGATTTTTAGTTTGATCATGGTCTGTCCTCGCTCTGCTTAAGCTATTGACCGGTGCGGCGCGAGGTGCGGAACGTCTTCCATGGCCTGCGGCCGCGCTGATGTTTGTTGTGCCAAGATATTGGTGAGCCAAAATTGCCCGTACGCCCATGTTACCGTGTGCCGGGGCTTGCGCTTTGTTCCAAGCACTCCTCTCGCTTGTCCGGCGCCTTGCGGGGCGCAGCATGGTGAAGGGCTGCGATGTTAGCAGAGACAGGCGCCGGGTGACTTCACAGACAGGTGTTTTGCATTTGCCGTTTGGCGAAAGCAGGGCCGTGCGCGACCGAGAGATGACATCCGGAGGTGGCCATCATGCGATCGGCGCGGCCGCATCGCTGCACCGTGCGGGTGCGCGCGCCGAGGCCCCGCAGCGCGCAGGGGCATTCCGGGCTGCTTCCGCGCCGAATCCCCGGCACGGCACGGTAAGCATGGCTGACAAAATCCCTGCCGCAATGCACAGGCCATCTTGCGGCAGGCCGATTTCAAGGCTATTGCCTTCCTCTCAACGCTCCCTTCGTCTAGCGGTTAGGACGCGGCCCTCTCAAGGCTGAAACAGGGGTTCGATTCCCCTAGGGAGCGCCAGCAAACTCAGGTACTTAGCTAGCCATCAGCTGCGTTCGTTGAATAATCGTTGAATAAGACGCCGGTGAACAGCGGCGAACGCCTGGGGAATTTGCTGCCAACATTGGCAGACTAGCGCGATCTTCCAAGCAGGCCAGCACGAACCCGAACAGGACCGGAACCAGCACGACCGACAAAATGTCGCCGCGCGCGAAGGCGTCGACCACGGTGTTCGAAATGATGTTGAGCACGAACTCCGCGGTCTGCTCCTTCGCCTTGCCGGCAAAATGTGCGACAGCCTTCGCATCGAGCGTGGCCGGATCCACGTTGAACCCAGCGCCCGGCATCGCGATGTGCGCCGCGAGGAAGCCGATCAGGAGCGCAAGCGTGGAGACGACTTCGAAGTAGAGCAGGGCCTTGCCGCCCACCCGGCTGACCTTCTTTATGTCGGACATTCCGGCGGTGCCGGAAACGACGGTACAGAAGATGACGAGTGCGATCACCATCTTGATCAGCTTGATGAAGCCGTCGCCCAGCGGCTTCATGTCCACGGCGATCGAAGGCCGATAGTGGCCGAGCGCGATCGCAATCGCGATAGCCGCGAGCACCTGTGCACGTACAGGGTTGCGTAGAACGGTTTTCGCGCAGTCCGTTCCTTGACGATCGCGTTCATCGATGTTCTCCGCCCTTTGCTTGTTTCTGGACCTTGTGCGCGCTTGTCGGTCGGCAGCGGCATGACGAGAAGCACGACCGTCGGCACACTGGTCCGATTCGTCAGCCGGCGATCCTCGCCGCCGGCGATGCGGCAGGAGTCCCATTTTCCAAGTTAGGACTCGCGCTTCAAAGGATCGTGACGGTCGGGGCCCTCAACTCGCCGTGAGAACGGCAGCCTCCACGTCTTGATAGTCATCGCGACCGCCACGACGTCCTGACCTGAGCATCACAGCAGCGAGCCTGAGCATCACAGCAGCGAGTGAGATCAAGCAGCGAGTGAGATCAAACAGTGGCCGGCCCCGCCAAAACGACCTTGAAGCAATTTGCTGACCTTTTGCCGCCTCCCATGCGCGCAGTCGCCGAGCCGGCGGCATGTCCTGATCGGAGCCTTGAACCTCGCCCGGTTGTCGGCATTTCGCCGCCTGAGATCGTCAGACGCCATTCTGCCACGTGGCCGGGCTTACACGCGGAGACGGTCCAGATCATGCGGCACGCGCCGTTTGAATATGGATTCCGGGCTCCATGGCATCTGCTCATTGCCGCTGAAGTCGCCGAGCGCGACGACGGCGAGACCTTTGTTGAAGGTCTGCCCCGGTCCACGCTGCGCAATTTCACGCGCAAGCTCACCTTTGTACCTGCCGGGCACGACTTCCGCGGATGGCAGAAGCCGCGCGCATTGACGCGTACCACCTATTTCTACATCGATCCGCGCTGGCCGCTCGCCGATCCGGCGCTGCGGTTCGGGGAGATCGAATTCAAGCCGCGACTGTTCTTCTTCGATAGCGATCTCTGGCAGACCGCTCTCAAGCTGAAGTCGCTGATCGAGAACTCGCAGCCGATGCCCCGGCAATACGGCGAAGCGCTTGGCATCGCGTTGACGCATGAAGTCGTTCGCATCAATAGCGACGCTGCGCGCCGGGGGCCTACCAGTCGCGGCGGCCTCGCGTCCTGGCAAAGAAAGCGGGTGGCCGCCTATGTCGAGGAGCACGTCGCCGACGACATCCCGCTCGCGACCCTCGCCGAACTGGCGCGACTGAGCCCGTTTCATTTCTGCCGGTCGTTCAAGGAGTCCTTCGGAATGCCGCCGCGCAGATATCATGCGAGCCGCCGGATCGAGCGGGCCAGGCAGCTATTGGCGAATCGCGCACTGTCCGTCACGACCATCGCACTTGATGTCGGCTTCAGCGATACGAGCACATTCACCGCTGCATTTCACAGGCTGACCGGCCAAACCCCGAGCCGTTACCGTCGCAATCTCGGTTAAGCGATCCCGGATAACCGAGGGTTCTCCCGCCCGACGCCATGCGGACCTGGCTTCAGAATTGAGATCGGTGATGTAGGGCGTCTCCGCTCCGGCGTATCCGTCGAAGCGGCTCCCGAATGACCTAGCAGTCCGCCCGATCTCATTCGGCCGGCGTCCGGACTGCGGCCGTCGCAGTCCGCTCCTGGACCAGCCGGGCGAGCCCCGTGTGCAGAATCGCAGCCACGATGGCGCCAACGATCGGAGCAGCCAGGTATAGCCAGACGTCGTTGAAATTGCCGGTCGCGACCATCGGGCCAAGCGCCCGCGCCGGGTTGAAGGCGGCGCCCGTGAGGGGCCCGCCCATGATGATGTTGAGGGTCAGGGTCATGCCGATCGCAAGCGGCGCGAGATTGCGGGCGCGTCCAGCGACCGCCGTGCTGAGCACGACCGTGGACAGGAAAAAGGCCAGCACCGCCTCGATCACAAAGCCGGCCCAAGGGGTGACCGTAACGGTCGTGTTGCCGAGAGCAAGATGGTGCGCGAGTGTCGGTGTACCGAGGCCGGTCGCGGCGCCGCCCAGCACGGTCCGCAACAGAATGGCGCCAAGGACACCGCCAACGAACTGGCTGACGATGTAGCCGGCCGCCTCGCCGACGCGCATGGCGCCAGCGGCAAGCACGGCGGTGGTGACGGAGGGATTGAAGTGTCCGCCCGACACGGGGCCGTAGGCGAAAGCGAAAGCCATCACGGTCAAGCCGTGGGCGAAGGCAATTGCGGTGATGCCGGGCAGGCCGGCACCGCCGCCGACCACGGCCGCGGCGCCGGCGCCGATGAATATGAGCGAGAAAGTGCCGATGAACTCCACAAGGAGCTTTGGTGCGATCAGGTTGGACATCGTTGACTCCAAAGATGAGATCGACCCCTCGACGCGCCCGGGCTTGTGCCAAGGAACAGCACGCGCTGGGGGGGGGACCGACGGCGCGGAGAGCGCCGCCGGCCGGTGAAGCGGGCCTACTCCGCGGCGATGGTCTGTGGTGTGAAATTGATGCCCACCGCCCTCGCGACGCCGGCGCCGTATTCGGGATCGGCCCTGTAGCAGTGGGCGATCTGCCGCTTGGCAATCTCGACCGGCACGCCTTCCATCGCAGCCTTGTAGTTCTGGAAGAGCTGCTCCTTCTGGGCGACCGTCATCAGCCGGAACAAGTCGCCGGGTTGACGGTAGTCGTCGTTGCCGTCGCGGTGATTGTAACGGTCGGCACTGCCGGAGATTTTCAGCGCTGGCTCCCTGAAGCGCTCGTCCTGCGCGGGGCCATTGAATGAGTTCGGCTCGTAATAGGCATCAGGATTCGGGTTGCCTGCGAGCCGCATGGCACCATCGAGGTTGTACGTGTGCACGGGGCAGCGCGGCTTGTTGACGGGAAGCTGATCCGCATTGACGCCTACGCGGTAACGATGCGCATCTGCGTAGGAGAAAATGCGCGCCTGCAGCATCTTGTCCGGCGAATGGCTGATGCCGGGCACAATGTTTGCGGGCGAGAGTGCCGCCTGCTCGACTTCGGCGAAATAGTTCTGCGGGTTGCGGTTGAGCTCGAGAACGCCGACCTCGATCAGCGGGTAGTCCTTGTGCGGCCACACCTTGGTGAGGTCGAATGGGTTGTACCAGTGCTTGCCGACGTCGCTCTCCGGCATGATCTGCACCGAGAACCTCCATTTCGGGAAATCGCCGCGCTCGATCGCCTCGAACAGATCGCGCTGGTGGGTCTCGCGGTCATGGGCGACCTTCTCGGCGGCCTCGGCGTTGGTCCAGTTTTTGATGCCCTGCAGGGTTTTGAAGTGGAATTTTACCCAGTAGCGCTCGTTCCTGGCGTTGATGAACGAGTAGGTGTGCGAGCCGAAGCCGTCGATATTGCGATAGCTCTGGGGCAGGCCGCGGTCCGACATCAGGATGGTTACCTGGTGCAGGCTCTCCGGCGACAGTGACCAGAAATCCCACATCGCGGTCGGCGATCGCATGTTTGTTCTCGGGTGGCGCTTCTGGGTGTGGATGAAGTCAGGGAACTTCAGCGCGTCGCGCACGAAGAACACCGGCGTATTGTTGCCGACCATGTCCCAATTGCCTTCCTCGGTATAGAATCGCAGCGCAAAGCCGCGGACGTCGCGCTCGGCATCGGCGGCACCGCGCTCGCCTGCCACCGTCGAGAAGCGCAGAAAAGCCTCGGTCTCTTTGCCCTTCTGTAACGCCTTGGCCTTTGTGTAATTCGCAATGTCGTGGGTGATGGTGAGCTTGCCATACGCGCCCGAGCCCTTGGCGTGCTGACCGCGTTCCGGAATGCGCTCGCGATTTTGGTGGGCAAGCTTTTCCAGCAGAATGAAATCTTGCATCAGCACCGGTCCAAGCGGACCCGCGGTGATACTGTTCTGGTTGTCGGAGACCGGCATGCCGCTGTCGGTGGTGAGTGTCGGGCGTTTGGCCACGAATTGCTCCTGTGTTGCGAGACATTAAGGTCCCGGCAGCGCTGCTCATGTTCTCGCAGCGCCGTCTCGCAGGATTGCGGTTGCGAGAACCGGGTGTGAATTGAAACGTATGCATCCGCTTCGCAATGACTTTGGCTCGATTGCTGCAATTGCTGCAATCTTGCGCCAATCTCCGAAAGCGGAGGTCATTCAGCTGGCGCGGCATATGCCGTGGAGCGAACAGCCGGCCGATCAGACGCTACCGTTCTGCAAGGATGCGGAGAACAAGGCGCGAAAATACACGATCGAGAACTCGCCGGGCTGGAATAGACCTTTCAGGAAAAAACTTCAGAGTCCGACTCAAAATGCGGCCAACAGAATCTGAGATTTTGGCAGGCTCGTCATGCCCGGCCTTGTGCCGGGCATCCACGTCTTTGCGCCAATCACGCAAGACGTGGATGGCCGGGACGAGCCCGGCCATGACGAAAACTGAGTCACATTTCAGAGGGTTGGAAAGGTCCTGAAAATGGTCGTTGCTTTTCGGTCAGGCTCTCAGGAGGCTGATCCTTGGGCGTTTGGCTGAATACAGCTTCTTACCCTGATTGGCTTTGCCATCACGAACGTGCATTCCAAAGCTTCGAACGCGTGATGCACTTGCCGCAGTGAAAAAATGCCTTTTCAACTTCCACGATCATCGCGAGATCGGGTATTTGGCCATGATCCGCCATCGCGCTCCTGATATTCTCGTCGCGTACAATGATAGCCCGGCCGGTAACGCGAAGCGTTTCGCGTTGACCCGGAATAAACAGGATCAATCCGACGCCTGGATTTTGCAGCAGGTTCTGGAAAGTGTCGACGCGGCGGTTCCCGCGCCAGTCCGGAATTGCAAGGGTCGTATCGTCAAGACACCTCACGAAACCCGGGTTATCCCCCTTGGGCGATAGATCAACCATGCCGAACGGATCGGTTGAGCCGACCACAATGAATGGCGACGCGGCGATGAAGTCCCGACATCGGCGATCGAGCCTACTGAGAATCTTGCTGGTGAACCACCTGTTGGCAGGCCCGACAATTCTCCGTAAGTCCGTCTCGGTCGTGATGACGCCAGCGAACCGCTGATCGAGCACTGCCGCAGTTTTTGGAACCAAGTTCCGGGCCCTCCATCAGGCATAAATGCCGCCGCGTACGAGGACATTCGCGACAAGCGCGCGGCTGGGCAGTATGCACCCAACTCCCTTATCTGGTCGTTTTCGCGGCGCACCGTGGGCGGAGCGGCCGAGCTGGCGCCATATCATGCCGCCGCGCGAACAGACCGCGTTGTCCTGATCTCCTCAAGGAGATCATCCACGCCCGCTAGCACGAAGTTAAGCGCGGTTTCGTCGATGAGGCGGCCGTCGCGCACCTTCTCATGTACGCCGCCGATCACGATCTGGGGCCGGAGAACAGGGCGTGCCGGGATCGCTACGAGCGTCTCGTTCATCTGCTGCTGCGCGCGCACTCCGCCGGTGAAGGCGAGCGAGGCCGTCATCGTCAACACCGGCTTGCGCAGGAGCGTCGACCGTCCAAAGGGCCGAGAGGCCCAGTCCAGCGCATTCTTCAGGACGCCGGACATGCCATGATTGTACTCGGGCGAGATCATGATCACACCATCGCTGGTGGCGATGACCGAACGCAAAGCGCGCACCTGTTCCGGCGCATGCTCGCCATCGTCATCCTCGTTGTAGAGCGGTATCCCATGCAGCGGGAAGATATCGAGCACGGCTTTGGACGCAAGCGTATCCTGAAGGCCGTGAAGAACCGCGGTGCTGCTGGAAGCGCGGCGCAGGCTCCCGGAGAGGCCGAGAAGGCGGAGTTGGGTCATCGAGGGCGGTTCCAATGGCTGGAAATTTGAGGTCGCGACCGGAGGAACATCACGATGATGCCCGGTGAGCTCAAGTAAATTCCAATTTAGAAATCGACTTAGGATTAGCCTCCATGCTCGCCGTCTCGTGCGACGAGCGGCAACCGACCATCGGTCGTGCAAGCCCGGGACAGAGCGCCTCTCGGTTCACCTCCTGTGCAATTGATTCTCACATCGACGAAGTCCGGACGAAATGGCTGACCGCAAGTTCACGTCAGGGGTTGTTTGCTGGGCATACGTTCAGCCGCCGCGCTTCGCCGAACACTCGAGCGTGATGAGTATCGCGCTCGTGTCTTCCTACATCTGGAAATGAGGCGCGTGGCTCGCGTTCACGGTAGACGAACCGTGACCGCGAAAGCGCGCCAGGACTCGCGAAATCGCAGGACAGACGGGTCTTTGCATGCAGGGCGGACATTCCGGCCGACTGAAGCTGTCGTCAAGCCTGACGCCGCCGACCAGGTCTGACCATGCGCAAGGGCACAGGATAGGAGCAACTGATGCGGAATCGCGACGTGCAACCATCGGTGCTGACGCGACGGCGCGTGCTGGGCGGGATGGGAGCCGCGAGCCTCGCGCTAATGCCTTTGCCGGCATCAGCGCAGGAGACCGTCGACCTGGATGTGCCGGGCGGCCCGAGTACGCGGATGATCACCGCATCCTATCCGCAAAAGGGCCGAATGATCCTGCAGCGCTCGAGCCCGCCATGGCTTGAGACGCCCTTCGAAGTTTTCGACAAGGGTGTGTTCACCCCAAACAACCAGCACTATGTAAGCTGGCACTGGGCGAATTTTCCGGGAGACATCGATGTGGATAGCTTTCGTCTGACGGTGCGCGGCCAGGTCAATCAGACTCTCTCGCTGTCGCTCAAGGATATTTTACAGGGATTGCCGAGATTCGAGATCGCCGCGGTCAACCAGTGCGCGGGCAATTCGCGCATCTACGCCGTCCCACGCGTCGCCGGCGCTCAATGGGCAGATGGTTCGATGAGCAACGCGATCTGGACGGGGGTGCGTCTCAAGGATGTGCTTGACCGGGCGGGTGTGAAGGCTGGCGCCATCCAGGTCCGCTTCGGCGGCCTGGACGAGCCGGTGATGGAGGGTGCACCGAAGTTTTTGAAGTCGCTCACCATGGATCACGCTCGCGACGGCGAGGTGATGATCGCTTTCGCCATGAACGGCGAGCAGCTTCCCTTGCTGAACGGATTTCCGCTGCGGCTCGTTGTGCCCGGCTGGTGCGGTGTCTACTGGGTCAAGATGTTGAACGACATCGAAGTTCTGGATCAGCCGGACACCAATTACTGGACGGCGACGGGCTACCGCGTGCCCGATACGCCCTACAATACCGTCAAGCCTGGCGAGACTGGATTCAAGATGGTGCCGGTGACCCGCAATGCTCCGCGGTCCTTCATCACCAACATCCGCGACGGCGACCGCGTGCCGGCGGAGACGCCGGCTTCGGCGCGGGGCATTGCCTTCGGCGGCGATTGCAGCGTTGCCCGTGTCGACCTGTCCATCGATGGCGGCAAGAGCTGGCAGCCGACCCAACTCAGTGCCGACCATGGCAGATACGGCTTCCGGCGATGGCAGACGCAATTCACCTTGCCCGGGCCCGGCGCGTACGCCCTGATGGTTCGTTGCACCAACACCAAGAACGTGGCGCAGCCCGATTTCCGGATATGGAATCCGGCCGGCTACATGTTCAACACCATTGAAACGACCCATGTGGTCGCGGCCACAGGATGACCTGAGAATGCTACGCGCTGTTTTGCCGATGGTCACCGTTCTCGGTCTTGCTCTGTTGCCGTATCCAGGTCAGGCCGCAAGCATCACCACGTTGAAGTCGCTGAAGCTGGACGTCCCCACCAGCGACGCGATGTTCCCCGCCGGTCAGGGATCGGATGCGATCAACAACAATTGCCTTGCCTGCCACTCCGCCGACCACGTGTTGAACCAGCCCTTGCTTTCCAGGGAGGCCTGGCAAGAAGTCGTCAACAAGATGATCACAGCCTACAAGGCTCCCGTCAGCCCCGACGACGCCAAGGCGATCGTGGACTACCTGGTTCGCACCAAGGGCACCTCATAAGTGTTGTGACGCAAGCTGTCTGTAGCATCCTCGTGCCGGTAAACTTTAACGAATTGAGTAAGCTCGCAATGACGAAACTTGGAATTGGCGTTGCAATGTTCGTAACGGGCTTCTGCTTTGCAGCCGAGGCGCAGACCATCAACGTGTTGGCCCTTGATCAAGCCGGAGCCCAGACGGTCCTGCAGGCAGCAAAGGAAAACGCCGAGCAGCGGAATGCGCCCTCGGCAATCGCAGTGGTTGATCCGGCCGGGGATCTGCTCGCTTTCCAGCGGATGGATCGCGTCCGCCCGGCAAGCGCGGACCTCGCCATAGAGAAGGCACGAACTGCGGCGCGGCTGCAACGATCGACGGCAGAGATCGAGGACAACATAAATCAGGGGCGCACGGCCTTCGTCACTGCCGGCATCCCGGTGCTGCGCGGCGGCATGTCGATCCGTGTCAATGGCGCAGTCGTGGGCGCAGTAGGTATTGCCGGCTTGAGTAAGGAGACCGACGCCGAAATCGCGAGCACCGCCGCGGCGGCGCTGAGTCCCTCACCGGTGACGGGTCAGCGTAGGTGATTGGAATGCCGCGGGGACGGACCAATCGTCAGTTCGACATACCCTGTTGATGGCTACGTACGGCATTAGGTTCGGGTCTTGAATACCGCAAGCAGCCAGAACGGCAGTGCCGTGAAGAGACAGACCAGCGCGGCGACCGACCGAATATCCTGCGTCTGCCACGGATGGCCGGCCGGGCCGGTCAAAAGAGCAGCAGGCTCGTTGCCAAGAAGCAGGCTTAGAATGGGAGCAACGATGATCGCTGTGTACGCGAACAACGGCTGTGCCCGGTAGTCGCGCCCATTCGTGTGCGTCGCGCGCCGACGTCTCGCATACAGGGCAAAGCACTGGAAGAAGACATAGACCGTCAGATACCAGCCGAGGAAATTGCTCAGCGGCACGCCGAAATAGCTCCCGCCGTTGTGCCATACCCAACTGCCGGTGATCGTTGACATCCGCGGATCGATGGTGAGATCCCAGGACACCATGATGAAGCTTGCGATCACCGGCGTTGCGAACGAGAGCCGGCCGGCCAATCTGGCGTCCTCGTCGCCGAGAATGACGCGAGCGAGCGTCCACGAGAGATAGCCGACCCCGAAATAGGCCGGCCCGATCAGCAATGGCACCAGAAACAGCTTGGGTCCTATCGCATCGCTGTAATGGTACCAGCCAAACGGGAAACCGGTCAGGATGCTGAGGTTCTCGAACGCGTTGCTCACCCCCAGACAGACGAGCAGGAAGAACAGGATGCCGCGCCAGCCGTAGGTCGACGCGCCATGCAACAACCCGAACAGCGTCAGCGATGACGCAACCAGCGCGCCAGCCAGCCACTGTGGCAGCTGCAGCACGACAGCTGCGATGTGCGCGAGCACGCTTGCTCCCGCCAGTACCCAGAGCAGCGCCGGTGTCCAGCGGTCCGTCACCGCCTTGGTTGTTGCGGCCGTTTGCAGATCCGCGGTCATTTGGGCTCCATGTGTGTATGTGACGCAAGGAGGTAGCGGCCGGCGTCGACCCCGGACACCCCGACACGTCACCTCGCCAACCCACCCTGTGGCGTTGCCGACGTCGGCGCCCGGTGCGCTGTCCGCGCCGGATGTCGCCTGATGTCCCGATCAGCCAGCACGACCGCGTTTGCGGCGTTACAATCGCTTGCCTCCGGAGCCGTCTACGAACACTTCAATTGGGAGAGGGTGATTGATCACGTAGGTGCCGTGGTTCTTATCGTGTCTGTCAGGTTGCATTACGCCGCTCGCATCCTTCGCGCGGGCCAGCAACGTGTATTGCCCGGGCTCCTCCGGTGTCAGCCATTCGAATTTCCAGCGCCGCCACGCATGCCGTCGCACCGGATCAATGAATTCTGCCTCGGTCCATGTTCGGCCGCCGTCGGTGCTGACAGCGATCTCTGTCACGTCGGTTTCGCCTGCCCATGCAGCACCGAAAACCGTGTAGACTTGGTTCGGAATCACGGTTTCGTAAACACGAGGTCGAGCGATCTCGGACTTGAGCTGCATTTCTCCCAGAGCGCGCCGCACGGGCATTCCTTCCATCGAAGCCCAGTATCCGTAGTCCGATGTGTTCCAGTAGCCGCGAAACGGTTCGCGTACGGCCTGGATGCGCGTTAACCACTTGACTGAAGACATTCCATAGTATCCGGGCACAACTGCTCGCACCGGAAATCCGTGATCGCGCGGAAGATCACGACCGTTCATCTGGTAGGCGATCAGGACTTCCGGCCGGATTGCCTTGGCTCGGGGCAGGCTCCAGGCATACGATATCGGTTCGGGAGGCACGGGCTCCTCCTTGGGTGTTCCGCGATCCGCACCTTCGAGCACAATTTCGCAGGCATCGTCTACCAAGCCAGCGCGCTCCAGCAACACCCGCAGCGGTACGCCGGTCCATTCTGCGTTGCTGACCGCACCGAGCTCCCACTGTGCTCCTTGCACCTGCGGGACCAGAAAGACCCGACCATTCCCTGCGCATTCCAAAGTCGCGACGTGAGTCTCGGACGGCATGCTTCGCAACTCATCGTAGCTCAGTGTCAAGGGATGTTTGACCGCGCCGTCAATCTTCAGTTGGTAAGAGGCTCGATCCAGGGCTGGTACCGGAAAATGACTGCGGATGTAGAACAGCCCGGTCGGAGTGAGATAGGAGTCGATCCGATCGAACGGAGACTCCAGATTCTTTGGCTCCCTTTGTCGGATGGTCAGTCCCGCCGAAGACAATTCACTCGTATTATCCATGTAATCAGTTCTCGAGCCGTCCATCTTCGCCTCCTATTGCCGATCCGATGTGAAAATCTAACGCCACGCGTCCGGCGGGTGCGTCAGGAACAAGGTCAGGTAAATCATCATGGCAATGCCGAGCAGCGCCAGGAACAAGGCCACAATCACGCCTTGCCTGGAGAGCGATCGGTCCACGAAGTGATCGCGGTTCAACCTGCCCACCAGGTGCGCAAAGCGCTGCGCGGAAAAGAGGTTCACAGCCGCGCCGATCCCGATAAGCGCGGCTCCGACCCAGAGTGAGAGCTCGTGCGGATGAATAGCTTGGACTGGCTGCAACAGTTGGGGCTCGTCCGCGAATAGTCCAAATCGCGCGACCACAAACCCGAATCCCATCAACGCGATGCCCGTGCGAATCCAGGCGAGAAACGTCCGCTCTTCCGCCAGATAGTCCCGCAGGTCAGCCGCCGGCTTTGCTTTGATGGGCGTATCCATTTCAACTTCACCGGATCTTCGGATCGCGCAACCTTTTGGTATGCGACATTTGTGAGATGACGGCTTATGCGGATTTTCCCATTAAATACGAGTTTATTGTTGGGTTGGCTGAGCTTGATTCGGATGGTTGGAGAAGCGCTTGATGCAGGCGGACGCGGCAGCCTCCTATCAGGAACAGATGTTTCATTAGGGTCAATCGCTACACGGGCGCGCCAATGATGGACCGGACTAGTACGCCGACCGGCGCGCCACCAAATCTGGTCGCGCAGAACGTTGCCCCCGCGCTTGTCGCGACAAGGAAGTCGAGCCGTGGCATAGGCCATCAGCCCGACTTTTCTGGACGTTTCGTTATGCGTCGCGATACGGAGTCGCCCCGGTTTAACGAGTTAGGACAACGTGGGGCGCTTGGTGCCGTGGCGCGATCAATACGAACCCGGTTCGCAAGGAACATTGTCGCCGGTCCAGGGCGCGGTGGCAAATGCACCCACGCGCGGCGCAGGAATGCAGGCGTGACCGTCAACGTAGACGGGGTCGGTCGGCGCAGTGGTATTGGCCACGGCGATGTGGTGCGAGGCGGTGTGGGTCTCGCGCGCGATTGCAGGTGATGCGATCACGGCAGCCGCGATCAGCGCAGCCGACAAGACTTTGAGGTTCGTCATCGATGTTCTCCATTTGGTGTAACGGGCCAAGAAAGTGTGCCCTCTGGATAAGTGTGAGCAGCCATGGTTCGCTCAAACGCAATCCTTGCTCACGCTCGTTCAACGCTGTGTGAGCAGGTACATCGCAGCTGTTGTACGAGAGACGAATTCCCGCCGGCGCGGCTAGTCGCGAACAACCACAATCCTGCGTCAGAAGGCCGAACGACCATCCAGCGACCGTCCGTCAAGTGCTGGATTGGTCGTGTCGGGGACCGGCCTACGGATCCATGCCCAGCGACTGACCGCCAAACTTGGACGGATCGTTGTAGCTTGGCGTGTCGTCGTAATAAGGTGCCGCAACGAAGGAACGCATGATCATACTCCGGCCGTGATGCAGGACGGGGTGTCGCGGTCCGCGGTGGTGCATCGTCGCAGCTCCGGCAGATGCACAGAACCCGATCAGAAGGCCCAAGGCCAAAACATAAGTACGCATCGGACTAGCTCCAGTTGCATCAATCACAGGCGTGGCGACGGCCGTCGTAGCCAAGGAAGGTACGAGATGCGGGATCGTAGGAATGATGGAGCTGTGCGCAGGATGAGGCCGCAGCGCGCCTTGCCGCATATGCGTTAAAGACAGGAGCGGCCCCGCCGGGCAGTTCGAGACCCATTCTGCCCGCAGGCGTTAACGCGCCGTCGTTCAGCACGCTACGGTCCGGATATTGCGCATCAAAGGCAGCCGGGTGGCTGACCGCCCAGGTGGGCAATTGTGCACGCGCGGCGGTGACCGCAGTCATCGATAGCAGCGCTGTTGCGAGTAGAATTTTGAATGTCGTCATAGTCGTTCTCCGTGTTGTTGTGTGCGGAGAACTAGCGCCGGCGATCACTGCGGCTCGGTGGAGAACGCTTCCTGCGGAAATTTTCTAGACCATAGCTATATAGGTGCTGCCTTCGGGGAAGTTCGGAGAGCGAACATCACGCTTGCGCGAACGACGCGAACAGCGCCGTCATTGATTCGCTGATTGCGTGAGATCAGCTTCCGGCATGCGCTATGGCTGTTCTGACTTGCGGTGCCATCGAGAGTTATGTCTAGCAACCGGAAGGCGGTGACACGCCCGGCGTAGCGGTAGCGCCGGACGCGTTGGCTGGAGCCATCGTGGCCGGGTTGGAAAGATTGATCGAAATGCTTTCGGTACATGCGGCCGTGTTCGGTGTCGGCATGACGCTCGACACAAGACTGATGCTGGTGTCGGTCGGCTCAAGATCGGCCGTTGGCGACTGAATGGTTCCGGGCGGCGGACTTGGCGGTATATCGGGAATCGAGACCGGCAACGCCGCAGCGTTGGTCAGCGTGTTGCCTGGCGCCGACGTGCAAGAGCTTCCCGGCGTGGCGCTTCCGAGCGCAGATGCCGGTGTGACCGTGCCTGTCGTGCTGCCAGTGACCGAACCCTCGATGATCACGGGCACTGCCGTCGGCAAAGTCAGCGCCAGGCTACCGCCTGTCGTCGGCGAGGCAGTCGGGCCTGACATGCTGGTGATGGTGCCCAATGGGCTCATCATTGCGGTCGGGCTCGCAGAAGCGCTGTTGCTTGTGGAGGTCACGCTCAGTACTGACGGGGAAAGCTCCACCGCGGTCGGCGAGCAGTTCACGCTTGTTCCGGGAAGCGTTGGATCCATTGCCAGCGGCGGAGAGGCCAAGGTGGTTGCTGGCGCTCCTGGAATTGTCGCGGCGGAGAAAAGGCTGGAAAACGGACTGGGTCCCGACAGCGGAGACGACACGATCGCTCCCGGTGTTGTCGCAATCCCCATGGCGGTCGTGCCCATGGTCGAGACTTGCGCCGGGCAGGCACTGCCGCTCATCAGGAGCCCGACCGTCACACAGAGAAGTGCACGCATTCAAAGCTCCCGGCGTTGGATCATTGCGGCGACACGTAGGGAGCGGGAACGGCAGGCCCAAGTCACGTTTCGTTTATATCGGCCGCCAGCGGACCTGATCGCGGGACATGCTTCAATGCTGCACATGCATTGTGTGGTCGGTCGATGGCATAAGCATATTGTCATTCATATCCGTTACGATCCAGATCGTGCCAACGACCACCACGAAGACGATGAGCAGGCCGAAGGCGAGCGCGAGAATGTTGTTGGTGCTGTCCGGGCCGCTGGTGATATGCAGGAAGAAGACGAGGTGAATGCCCATTTGGGCGATGGCGAGCACCGCGAGGCCGAGGCCCACACCGCCCGGCCAGAGCAGCGACGTGTTCGCAACCCAGAACGACGTTGCCGTCAGGACGAACGCCACCAGCACGCCGATGGTGTAGATCAGCGCCTCGGAGAGGCCCGATGCCCGCATTTCCTCGCTCGGGATGTCTCCTGGAGCGCGATCGTATCGAATGTCGGTCATGGGCTTACTCCCATCAGATAAGCCACGGTGAAAACGCCGACCCAGACGATGTCGAGCGCGTGCCAGAACAAGGAGAAGCAGAGCAGCCGGTGCTGCACGCTGCTGACGAACCCCATCACCGTCACCTGGACCATCATCACCACAAGCCAGATCAGTCCGAGAGTGACGTGCAGCCCGTGGCAGCCGACCAGCGTGAAGAAGGCAGAAAGAAAGGCGCTACGCTGCGGCGTCGCGCCGCGAGCGATCATGTCGGCGAACTCGCGGAGCTCGAGGGTGAGAAATGCCGCACCGAGCGCAAATGTGATCAGGGCGCCCAGATACATTCCGAGACGATTGCTGGAATTGACGGAGAGCGACATCAGTCCGCAAGTGTAGCTCGAGAGGAGCAGGCAGACGGTTTCGATCGCCACCGTGGTCTGATTGAACAACCGGGCGCCCGCTGGACCTCCTGCCGTCGCGTGAACGAGGACCGCGTAGCTCGCAAACAGCGCGGCAAACATCACGATGTCGCTCAACAGAAATATCCAGAAGCCGTAGGTGACCACGATCCGCTTCGAGGCAGGGCCCGCTTCGCTCGCTCTTGGCAGCGCTTCCTGCGGGGTCGTATCGATCGCGACGGCGATGTTCATGCGACAGCTCCTGCCTGATGCGCCTGCTCGAACTCGGCAATCTGCTCGGCGGCCACTTCGAATTCCGCGTGCCCGCGGAATGCGAAGGCAAGAAGCGTTACGAATGCGCCGAGCACGCCCACACTGGCCAGCCACCAGATGTGCCAGATCATCGCGAAGCCGATGACCACGGCGAAGAAGGCGCTGACAAAGCCGGTGGCGCTGTTTTTCGGCATTTCGACCGGCTCGTAAGCTGGTAGCGGCCCCGCCTTGTCGTTGCCTGCCTGCTCCTGCTTGCTGGTCCAGAAAGCATCCTTTCCCGTGACGGTCGGCGCCAGGGCAAAATTCCATGCTGGCGGTGGCGACGCGGTCGCCCATTCGAGCGTGCGGCCATTCCATGGATCCGCGGTGACGCGCAACCTGTCGCGGGTGCGGACCGACACCACGAGCTGGATGATCTGGCAGACGATACCGCCCAGGATCACGACCGCGCCGACCATCGCGACGATTAGCCAGGGCTGCCACGCCGGATTGTCGTAATGCTGCATGCGGCGGGTCATGCCCATCAGGCCGAGCAGATAAAGCGGCATGAAGGCGAGATAGAATCCGACGAACCAGCACCAGAACGCCGCTTTTCCCCAACGTTCGTCAAGCGCAAAGCCGAAGGCCTTCGGGAACCAGTAGGTGTATCCCGCCATCGCGCCGAACAGGACGCCGCCAATAATGACGTTGTGGAAGTGCGCCACCAGGAACAGGCTGTTGTGCAGCTGAAAGTCCGCCGGGGGCACCGCCTGGAGCACGCCCGTCATGCCGCCGATGATGAAGGTCACCATGAAGCCGATCGACCACAGCACCGGTACCGAGAACCGAACCCGGCCGCCATACATCGTGAAGAGCCAGTTGTAGATCTTCACACCGGTCGGCAAAGCGATGATCATGCTCATGACGCCGAAGAAGCCGTTGACGTTTGCACTGGCGCCCATGGTGAAAAAGTGGTGCAGCCAGACGAGAAAGGAGAGCACGCAGATCGCCATCGTCGCGGCCACCATCGAGCGGTATCCGAACAGCGGCTTGCCGGAGAAGGTCGCGATGACCTCGGAAAACACGCCGAACGCCGGCAGGATCAGGATGTAGACTTCCGGGTGCCCCCAGACCCAGAACAGGTTGGCGTACAACATCTGATTGCCGCCGCCGTCGTTGGTGAAGAAGTGGAAGCCGAGATAGCGATCGAGCAGCAGCATCGCGAGAACCGCAGTCAGCACCGGAAAGGCGGCCACTATCAGCAGATTGGTCGCAAGCGCGGTCCAGCAGAAAACCGGCATGCGCATATAGCCCATGCCGGGCGCGCGCATCTTCAGTAGGGTCGTGACGAAGTTTATCCCCGACAGCAAGGTGCCAAGTCCAGAGATTTGCAGGGACCAAAGATAGTAGTCGACGCCCACGCCCGGCGAATACTGCAATTCGCTCAGTGGGGGATAACCCCACCAGCCGGCCTTCGAGAATTCACCGACGGCCAACGAAACGTTGATCAACAGTGCGCCCGAGGCGGTCAGCCAGAAGCTGACGGAGTTGAGCGTCGGGAAGGCGACATCGCGGATGCCGAGCTGCAGCGGTACCGCGAAATTCATGAGCCCGACCACGAACGGCATCGCCATGAAGAAGATCATGATCGTGCCGTGCGCCGAGAAGATCTGGTCAAAGTGCTCCGGCGGCAGGTAACCTTGTGATCCACCGGCAGCGACTGCCTGCTGCGCCCGCATCATGATCGCATCACTGAAGCCGCGCAGCAGCATGACGAGCGCTAGCATGCAGTACATGACGCCGATGCGCTTGTGGTCGACCGAGGTGAGCCATTCGCGCCACAGATAGGGCCAGGCTCCCCTCATCGTGACGAAGCCGAGGACAGCCAGCACGACAAGCGCCATGAACGCCGTTGCGCCCATCACGATCGGCTGCTGAAAGGGAATCGCGCTCCAGTCAAGCTTGCCAAGGAGAGTCATCGTTCGGCCCTCTGCGACGTTGAACAGATTGGTGGGGATGAGATGTCCGCCGTCGATGCGGTGTTCGTGATGCCGCTGAACAGATCGGCGGCAACGGCGCGGTAGGTGAACGGCGCGACTGCTTTGCTGGGCTTGACGAGGTCGGCGTAGGATCGGACGTCGAGCACAGGGCCGGCTTCGCGAGCTTTGCCAACCCATTGCGCAAAATCGGCGCTATCGACTGCATCGACCGTAAAGCGCATGTCGGAGAATCCGTCACCGCTGAACATGGCGGAGAACCCCGGATAGCTGCCGGCATGGTCGGCCTGAAGCTGAAGCCGCGTCACCATTCCGGACATGGTGTAGATCTGGCCGGCGAGCTGGGGCACGAAGAAGCTGTTCATCACGGTCGCCGAGGTCAGTTCGAGGCTGATCGGCGTGCCCACCGGCACCGTCAGATGATTGACGTTGGCGATCCCCTGCTCGGGGTAGATGAAAAGCCATTTCCAATCGAGCGAGACGGCTTGAACGGTGACAGGCTTGGCTGTCGAGGCGATCGCCTTGCGCGGATCGAGGTCGTGCGCGCCAACCCACGCGACGCCGCCAACAAGGAGCACCGTCATGGCGGGGATCGACCAGACAAGCAGCTCGAGGCGCCCCGAATACTCGAAATCCGGCAAATATGCTGCGCGCAGGTTCGACGCGCGAAACCAGAAGGCGACTGCGAGCGTGGCGAGGATGGTCGGAACGACGATCGCCAGCATGATACCGAGCGAATTGAACAGGATGATCCGCTCGGCTGCCGCAATGGGTCCCTTGGGGTTGAGGACGCCTTCGGAGCAGCCGCCGAGTGTGACGCTGAGCAGGGCAAGGGCAAGCAGACCATAGCGCATCTCAAGCCTCGTCGAATCTGGCAGCCACGAAGGCGATTGCGGTGCGGGGTGGTGTCTGCAGGACCGCAGCCGGGACGGATGGCGTGTTCCGCCAAGCGTCGTCACGGGTCGAAGTCGTCCATGATGATCGATCGACGATGCCGTGAGTAAGCAGGGCAGCAAACAGAATGAACAGATAGGAGATCGAAAACAGGAACAGACGTTGTGGCGCCTGCCGATCGGTGTCGGGGCTCCGGCGTAGCCGTAACGCCAGCGTAAGGAAGACCGCGCCGCAGCCGAGCGCTGCCACACCGTACATTACGCCCGCATATCCCAACGCGGTTGGCAGAAGCGAGGTCGGAACCAGGAGAACGCTGTAGACGAAGATCCGGCGCGTCGTTGCGGCCCTCCCGGCAACGACCGGGAGCATGGGAACGCCCGCGCGCCGGTATTCGTCGGCGCGGTTGAGCGATAACGCCCAGAAGTGCGGGGGCGTCCAAAGGAAGATGATCAGGAACAGAACGATCGGCTCGAGCCCGATGTCTCCAGTGGCGGCGGCCCAGCCGATCATTGGAGGAAGCGCGCCGGCGGCCCCGCCGATGACGATGTTCTGGGGCGTGATCCGCTTCAGCCAGAGAGTGTAGACGGCGATATAGAAGAAGATCGTGAAGGCGAGCAGACCGGCGGCTGCGACATTGGTCGCCATGCCGAGGAGGAGGACCCCGGCACAGCAAAGGAACAGTCCGAACCTCAGTGCTTCCCGGCGAAAAACTCTGCCGCGAGGGATCGGACGCTGCGCGGTGCGGGTCATCACGGCGTCGATGTCGGCATCGGACCACATGTTTAGCGCCCCGGCGGCACCGGCCCCGACAGCGATTGCGATCAGCGCCAGCGTGCCGTGGAGTGGATCGAGCGAAGCCGGCGCAATCATCATCCCGACGAATGCGGTGAACACCGCGAGCAACATCACGCGAGGCTTCATGAGCGCGACAAAATCGGGCACTCGTATCGACATACCGGAGCGGCGCAGCACTCGCCGGCGAGGAGAGGAGATGGCTATGATCTTCATGGTCAAATTTCTTTCGCCGGAGATTCGTTGTCGCCAGATCGACGATGTCGTCCCTGTGATCGGTTGATCACGGCCTTGTACGGGGTGAAGCGTTCGGGCCTTTCCCGCCTCGTGGACGGCGGTATTACGAGGGCATCGGTTCACAACGGTTCCGACCAGAACGGATACAGAGTGGCCGGGCGTTCGTGCCGCATCTGCTGCGACGTGACGATGTTCGTCGGGAGCTCACGCAGCTGATACATCGAAAACCTCGTCTTCGCGGGTCGATCCGTTGGGCCGGAGAAGTAGACAGTCACTGCAGGTGGCTGGCACCGAGATTAGAAGCGCAGGAATGGCGGCTCAATTGTACACGGGTGCGGTCGCATCTATGGATGAAGGATGGAAGGATCATACGAACGTTTACATTGCCGTCACGGCAAAGACCCGCGTTGCGCGCGCGAGCGGGTGCGATCGCAAGCGTGGGCGTGCCACGCGCTCTGACCGGGTGCGCCAGAGAAAGATGCGTTGCTTCGAAGGGTGAGCGGCGCGGCCGCAGTGGCCGCCGGTCCGCAAAGCTGGCTGCGTTACTCCGCAGCTGCCATCAGCGGCGTGAAGTCGATAGCGATCGACCTTTGGTTCTATTCGCCGCGACCATGCCGGCGTCGCCTCAAGCGTCGTTCACGCGATCGGTACTCGGCTCGTCAAACCGTCATCCCGGTTCGAAACTCTAAATCGGTTTTTAATTGAGAACCCGACGTCTGCAGCTCATGTTCGCAGGGTCACGGAGCTCCGTTGGGCTATCGTGAAATTCGTTGGGGTGACCCCTGCAAAAGTATCGACGAAGCGTGAAAGCTGGCTGTGGAAATCCACGCCGGCAACGACAGACTACGCTCGGAGGCAATATGATGCTGTTTTCGCGAGCCTTCATCCGCAAACGGCTAATCTCGATGGCGGCGACGGCGTCAGTTACGGCGACATCGTTCGCCATGGCACAGGACCCAACGAGCCGGCATCATGGCCTTGACCGCGTCGAGTATGCGGCGGAGCGGCAAGAATACGCGAAGGAGCAGGCGTTTATGTCAAGGAACGCCGCTGCCATGCGCAAGATGATGGCCGGCATGACGATCAAGCCGTCCGGCGATATCGATCGTGATTTCGTTGCAATGATGGTGCCACACCATCAGGGTGCGGTTGATATGGCGAAGAACGAACTGGAATACGGCCACAACGCGCGGCTTCGCCGTCTGGCTCGGCAGATCGTAGCGACCCAGCAACGGGTGATCACGGTCATGCAAAACGCCGTGAGCGATGGGACGTCAGCAGTGGCGCAGCCGTCGGAGCGGCCCCATGCTGTTCTCCAGCGGCCGACCCCGACTGGCGGATCCGACGCGCATGACGGAATGAGAATGTCTCAATGACCGGTCGCGGTCGTGGCGCCGCACCGCGAGGATAGATCATGGGCATAGTTCGATTTGCGCTGCGATTCCCGCATACGTTTTATGTGGTCGCTGCCCTGATCCTGTTCCTTGGCGTCGCCGCTATCCGGTCGATGCCGACGGACATCTTTCCGGAAATACGCATTCCGGTGGTCACCGTGATCTGGCAATACACCGGCCTCACGACGCCGGAGATGGAGCAGCGCGTCACCACCTACAGCCAGTATTCGATCAGCGCCAACGTCAACGGCATCAAGAACATGGAAGCGCAGACCCTCAATGGTTTGTCGATCCAGAAGATCTCTTTCCAGCCGGACGTCAATCTCGATCTCGCCATCGCGCAAATCGTGTCCGCGACCAATTCCATCCGAGCGCTTATGCCGCCCGGCATCCAGCCGCCGATCGTTGTGCAGTTCAATGCATCGAGCGTTCCCGTGCTGCAGCTCAGCCTCAGTTCGGATAACCTGAATGAGCAGCAGCTCTACGATTTCGGCATCTACCGCGTCCGACAGCAGCTGGCGCCGGTTCCCGGCGTCACCCTGCCGACGCCGGCGGGCGGCAAGTATCGTCAGATCATGGTCGACATTGATCCGGACAAGCTCCTGTCGCGAGGGCTGACGCCGCTCGACATCGTGAATGCAGTCAATACGCAGAATCTGACATTGCCTTCGGGGACGGCGAAGATTGGAGACATCCAATACACCGTACGAACCAACGCGACGCCGTCGACGATCGACGATCTCAATCAAATGCCGGTCAAGTTCGCGAACGGCGCAACCATCCTCTTGAAGGACGTGGCGCAGGTCCGCGACGGAGCCATGGTGCAACAGAATGTCGTACGCGAGGATGGCCGCCGCTCGGTCCTGCTCAGCGTGATCAAGAACGGCAATGCCTCGACGCTCGCCGTCGTCAATGGGGTGAAGAACGCCCTGCAGGCGATCAGGGCCGCCGCGCCGGCCGGGCTGAAGATCAGCGAGCTGTTCGACCAGTCGGTATTCGTCACAAGTTCCGTCAACGGCGTGCTGCGCGAGGGAGCCATAGCGGCAGGTCTCACTGCGCTGATGATCCTGGTCTTCCTGGGGTCGTGGCGTTCGACGGTCGTGGTGATGATTTCAATTCCGCTGGCGATCCTGTCGTCGCTTGTCGTGCTTCACTTTCTTGGCGAAACGCTGAACACCATGACGCTGGGCGGCCTGGCGCTGGCGGTCGGCATATTGGTCGATGATTCGACCGTGACGATCGAGAACACCCATCGCTTGTGGACCGAGGAAGGCATGCCGCTCTCCGAGGCGACGCTGCACGGCGCCGCCGAAATCGCGGTGCCGACCCTGGTTTCGACACTCGCCATCAGTTGCGTGTTCACCTCGGTGGTGTTCCTCGACGGACCTGCCAAATACCTGTTCACGCCGCTCGGCTATGCCGTCGTGTTTGCGATGCTGGCTTCCTACGGATTGTCGCGAACACTGACGCCGATTACGATCGGCCTGCTGCTCAAGGGTGAACGGCGCCACACCGACCATGCCGGTCAGACCGGGCCGTTTTCGCGGATGACCGCCGGATTCGATCGCGGCTTCGAGCGGCTGCGCGGTGGATATTTGGAAGTCCTCACGATGCTGCTGCGCCGGCGAGCGATCGTGCCTGTTGTTGCCGTGCTGGTACTCGGCCTCGGTGCCGCGATGTTCCTGCTGGTTGGGCGGGATTTCTTTCCGCTCATCGACGGCGGCCAGATCCAGCTTCACGTTCGCGCTCCCGCCGGGACCCGCATTGAAAGCACGGAAAAGATATTTCAGGCCGTCGAGGACAAGATCCGCGAGGTCATTCCGGAAAAAGAGCGAAGTCTGATCGTCGACAACATGGGCTTGCCGGCGCGAGCCTACAACCTGGCCTTCGCCGACGGCTCGACGATCGGCATCAACGATGGCGTCATACAGGTGGAGCTGAAGGACGGCCACAAGCCGACCGCGGATTACGTCAAGACACTGCGTCAGGTGCTGCCGGCCGCATTTCCGGATGTCACCTTCTATTTTCAGGCGGCCGATATGGTGACGCAGATCCTCAATTTCGGATTGCCGGCCCAAATCGACGTCCGAACGGTAGGCTACGACAAGAACAACCTGGCGGTGGCAAGGGAACTGCGGCAACGGCTCGCGGCAATTCCAGGTATCGTCGATGCGCATCTGCAGCAGGAAGTCGACGGCCCGGAATTCTTCGCTCAGATCGACCGGACCCGTGCTGCGTCGCTCGGCCTCAATGCGAGCACGATCGCCACCAACATCAACGTCAGCCTCAGTTCGTCGGAGCAGGTGTCGCCGAACTTCTGGACCGATCCGGTCTCCGGAATCCCGTACTATCTTGCGGTGCAGACGCCGGAATACAAGATCAACTCGCTGAATGCGCTCGCAAACACGCCGGTGTCCACCTCGCAGGCTGCGAGCGGCCAGATCGTCCCCGGCATGCTCAGCAATGTCGCGACGTTCAAGCGCGGCACGGTCGCGACCAACTCCAACCAGGCCAATATCCAGCCGATTTATGATGTCTACGCCAGCGTGCAGGGCCGCGACCTCGGCAGTGTCGCAGCCGAAATCAACAAGGTCACCGCGGAGCTGCAGAAGGGGCTGAAGCCCGGCAACTCGATTCAGGTGATCGGACAGAT
Organism: Bradyrhizobium sp. I1.14.4; assembly: GCF_050435825.1. Classification (NCBI taxonomy): domain Bacteria; kingdom Pseudomonadati; phylum Pseudomonadota; class Alphaproteobacteria; order Hyphomicrobiales; family Nitrobacteraceae; genus Bradyrhizobium; species Bradyrhizobium sp. I1.14.4. The sequence goes on from NZ_JBNDLA010000019.1 coordinate 95,250, forward strand.
CCAGAGCATGAACGACTCGTTCCGGAATCTGGGCATCGGGCTGCTGTTCGCCGCTGTCTTCGTCTATCTGTTGATGGTCGTGAACTATCAGACCTTCGGCGATCCCTTCGTCGTGGTCCTGGCTCTGCCGGCGACGCTTTGCGGCATCGTCACCATGCTGTTCATCACCGGGACGACGTTGAACGTACCGTCGCTGATGGGCGCGATCATGGCGGTCGGGGTCGCGTCCGCCAACTCGATCCTGCTGGTGACCTTCGCGCGCGAGCAGCAGTTGAAGGGGCATTCCGCGTTCGAGGCCGCGCTGAGCGCCGGCCACACCCGAATCCGTCCCGTGTTGATGACTGCCGCCGCAATGATCGTCGGCATGATCCCGATGGCGATCGGCGGCGCCGGCGAAGAACAGAATGCTGCGCTTGCGCGGGCCGTCATCGGCGGTCTGCTGTTTGCGACCCCGACGACCTTGCTGATCGTGCCTTACCTGTTCGCCATGCTGCGCAAGGGCAACGACGGAAAGCCTCACCATGGCGTATTCGAAGAGGTGCCTCAATGACCGAGATGCGTGTGCTCTCAGAAGAGCAGGATGTCCGGGACCGGCCTGATCCTGAGACCGATCGTGTCGCTGCACCAGCAGCGGAGCCGGTGCGCAAACGGCGTGGTTACGGCGGCGCGCTGATCGGCGGCGGAGCGCTCGTGTTGCTGATGGCCGGCCTTGCAACGGGAGGCTGGCGCCATTATCAGGCCGAGCGCGACGTCGCGGCGACCGCGCAACGGAGCAGGACATTCGTTCCCGAGGTGAGGGTGGCCGCGGTGCGCGCCAGCGACAGCAAGATCAATGTGACCTTGCCGGCGACCACGACGGCGTTCGAGGCGGCGAACATCTTTGCGCGTGCCACCGGCTACATCGAAAAGCGCTACGTCGATATTGGCGACCGGGTCAAGGCAGGAACCCTGCTGGCGGACATTACCGCGCCGGAACTCGACCATCAGATTACGCAGGCCAAAGCGACGCTGGCCCAGAACCGGGCGACGCTGCAGCAGACGCAGGCGAGCCACGAACTTGCCCGGGTCACCAACGCGCGCGACAGCAATCTGGTGAAGCAGGGATGGTTGACCCTTCAGCAGGGCGACAATGATCGGCTGACCCTGCAGGCGCAGCAGGCAGCGGTGGGAGTGGCTGAGTCGAATATCGCCGCCCAGGATGCCCAGATCCGAATCCTCGAACAGGAGAAAGCCTACCAACGCGTGGTGGCGCCATTCGACGGTGTGATCACACAGCGCAACATCGACAACGGCAGTCTGGTAACGTCGGGCTCGACCTTCATGTTTACGCTGATGCACCCAGACGTGATCCGCACCCAGGTCTTCGTTCCGCAGGATGAGGCTTACGGGATTGTGCCGGGGGTGGATGCGGCGGTGCGTGTACCTGAGATTCCAAATCGGACTTTTCCAGGCAAGGTTACACGCATTGCGACGGCCTTGCAGCCTGGCAGCCGAACGCTGCTAACCGAAATCGACGTTCCCAATCCGGATGGGGCGCTCAATCCCGGAATTTATTGCACCGTCGAGCTGTTTATCCCGCGCAAGACGCCCTCGATGATCATACCAGCCGACGCGGTTGTGTTCGATCAGAACGGCATACATGTCGCCGTGGTGGCGAACGGAACTGCTCGATTTCAGAAGATCACGATCGCGCGTGACTTCGGCACGGAAGTTGAGGTGCACGACGGCGTCAAGCCTGGTGATCAGGTCATTCTCAATCCGATCGTCAATCTGGCGGACGGCAGCAAGGTCACGGTACGCCCCGCGAACAGAAATCAGACAAGCTAGAGCATGATCCGGAAAAGAGCGAAGCGGTCTTCCGAAAAGATCGTCCTTGGACAACAAGCTAGAGCGTGATGACGATTCAACCTGATCTCATCGCGCTCTAGACCGGTAGGGACCGCTCCCGACGCGGTGCCGGCTGCTGACAACCGCCATCATGCTGGGATCAGCATGTGTGAAAGCATGACGAAGAGTCCGTCGATGCCTGGCACGAGACGACCTTCCCGGCGTCCTCCAGATCGAGCGCTATGCGCAAGCAATGCTGCCGGCAGCCCGATCCTAAAATGCTATTTAATGGTGCAGCTGCTTACGGAAGCGTATCTGTCAATTGAGCGGCCCACCGAGCTTGCCCCTCAGACGCGGTGACTGGCCGAAGGACGGCGTCCGCCACGCCTTCTGTCCCCCTGCTGGGGCGGGTCGGCGCCGTCCTACTCTTTTCTCATGGCATTTGCAGGCTGATGACATTATGCCTTTGGTCTCGAGCAAGCATAGGGCCCCACGGAATTCAGGCTCGAGCACGGGGCGCGGCGCGAACGCCTTGGCGACGGCCGGGAACGGACCGATGACAAAAGTGCTTCTGATCGAGGACGACCGCGAAACCGCTGAGGAGATCACCGCCGAACTCGCCGATCGAGGTTTTGAAGTCGAATGGTCGGCCAACGGCATCGAAGGCCTCGACAAGGCGCGCGCGTTGCGGCCCGACGCGATGATCGTCGATCGGTTGCTGCCGGGAATGGACGGCCTTACGGTGATCGAGGCCCTGCGGAAGGATCTGGTCCGCACGCCGGTACTGGTGCTGAGCGCCCTGGGAGCGGTCGATGATCGCGTACGCGGATTGCGGATGGGAGGTGACGACTATCTCACCAAACCGTTCGCGCTGGTCGAACTCGTCGCCAGAATCGAGGCGCTGCTGCGCCGGCCGACGGAATCGCGCGAGACGACGCTGCGGGTAGGGCCGTTGGAGCTCGATCTGATCGAGCGTACCGCCCGACGCGGCGAACGGGTGATCGACCTCCTGCCGCGCGAGTTCCGTTTGCTCGAATACATGATGCAACGGAGCGATCAGTTGCTGACACGCGCCATGCTTCTGGAGGAAGTCTGGAACTACAAATTCGTTCCGACGACGAACCTGGTGGATGTGCATATGGGCCGGCTGCGCCACAAGGTAGACGGACCGGGCGACTCTCCCATGATCCACAATGTCCGCGGGGCCGGCTTCATTCTCAGAACCGCACCATAAAGATCAGATGGAAGCCGACGACGCGCCGCCGCTGACGTTGAGCGGGAAATCCGCGGGACGAAATCCGATGAATCGGTCTCACATCATACGTTCGAACACCTTTCGGTGGGCGATGGCGGTGGCGGCTGTGCTCGCCACCTTCGTCATCGTGCTGTTCGGCGTTATCTATTGGCAGGCCGATCACTACTTGATCGCGCGATCCGACAAGATGATCGCCAGTCAATTGAATTTCATCGCCGGCTTGCCCAGCGAACGCCGGCTGGACGCGATCAGTGACCATTTGAAGGAGGATTCCCGCGGTGTTCAGTATGTCGGCCTGTTCGGCGCAGACGGCCGCAGGATAGCGGGCAACTTGGAGCGGTTTCCACCTGATCTCCAGGCGAATGATTCCGTCCAGAGCGTCTTGGTCGAGCGGACGCTGCCAGCCGGACAAGAGACCCATGTGATCCGTGCAATCGCCCGGCGCATCGCCAACAGCGAGGTACTGGTCACAGGTCGCGAGGTCGACGAAACCAAGGAGGTCTCCCATGTTGTCGCTCAAGCGTTGGCGCTCGGTCTGCTGCCTGCGCTCTGTCTATGCCTGCTGGCGGGCGCGTGGCTGAGCATGCGGGCACAGAAGCGGGTCGATGAAGTCAATCAGCGCGTCCAGCGCATCATCGCCGGTGATCTGCGCGAACGGCTCCCGCACAGCGACGTTGACGAGCCATTTTCGAGGCTGACGGTCATCGTCAATGGCATGCTCGATGAAATGGAAACGATGATCAACGCGCTTGCCGGAGTCGGCAACGACATCGCCCACGATTTGCGAACTCCGTTGACGCGGGCGCGGCTGACGCTGGAACGCGGCCGCACCAACGCAGCCACGTTGGAGCAGCTCCAGATGGTCGTCGACAAGGCGACCTCAAATATTGACCAGTCACTGGCGATCATCACGGCGTTGTTGCGTTTGGCCGAAATCGAAAACAGCCGACGGTCGGCGGCTTTCGGCACCGTCTCGCTGCACGAAATTCTGCGCGAAGCATGCGATATCTACGAACCGATCGCCGAAAACAAGAGTATCGACCTGCGGGTGGGGGCGGTACAGCGCCTGAGCGTGCGCGGCGATCGTGATCTGCTGTTCGAGGCAGTCGCCAATCTCATCGACAACGCCATCAAGTTCACGCCGGAAGGCGGCCGGGTCGATATTGAACTGCTACGCGAACGCGGCGAAACCATCGTGCGCGTCAGCGATACCGGCCCCGGCATCAACGATCAGGAGCGTGAGGCCGTGTTGCGCCGTTTCTACCGGTCTGACAAGATCAGAAATACTCCGGGCATGGGACTTGGCCTCAATCTTGTGGCTGCGATCGTGAAGCTGCACGACTTCAGGCTGGCCATTCATCCCGGACCGGGCGGCCGGTTGGAGGTGATTTGCCCGGACAAGTCATCCGGCTGAAACCGACATTGGTCGCGCGGTCGGCTAGCATGCTCGTCCGGGCAGCAATAGAGCAGCGCGGCCTAACCACCAGCCGCCATCGTCGGTGTCCGGTGATCGCTGGGCTGGTGATATTCTCCGAAATCGAGACCAAGCTCATGCCACACCGATACCATGGCGTCAGCCAGCTCTCGGATCAGTCGAAGGTCATGTGCGGGGGTCGGAGTGATCCGCAACCGCTCGGTGCCGCGGGGAACAGTGGGATAGTTGATCGGCTGGATGTAAATCCCGTGCCGGCCGAGCAGCAGGTCGCTTGCCTGCCTGCATTTTTCGGGATCGCCGACCATCACCGGTATGATGTGCGTCTCGGTGGCCAGTACCGGCAGCCCGGCTTCCCGCAGAGCGGCCTTGGTCGCAGCCACCGAGACGCGCTGGGCCGCACGCTCGGTACACGATGTCTTGAGATGGGCGATCGACGCCGTCGCAGCCGCGGCGACTGCGGGCGGCAAGGCCGTCGTGAAGATAAATCCTGATGCATGGCATCGGACGGCGTCCACGACGGCACTGCTAGCGGCGATGTAGCCGCCGAGCGTCCCGAAGGCCTTGGCGAGGGTTCCCTCAATGACATCGATGCGCGCCATCACTCCGTCTCGCTCGGCGATCCCGCCGCCGCGCCGTCCGTACATACCGACGGCGTGCACCTCGTCGAGATAGGTCATCGCGCCATAGCGTTCCGCCAGGTCGCAAATCGCCTCGAGCGGAGCGACATCGCCGTCCATCGAATATACGCTTTCGAACACGATCAGCTTCGGACGGTCGACCGCCGCGCGGATCAGCAACTCCTCGAGGTGTCTGAGATCGTTGTGGCGCCAGATTTGCCTGGGACAGCCGGCCGCACGCACACCTTCGATCATCGAATTGTGGTTGAGCGCATCGGACAGGATCAGGCAGTCCGGAAGCAGCCTGGCAATCGTCGCGATGCCGGTATGATTGGAGACGTAGCCCGATGTGAAGACGAGCGCGGCCTCCTTGCCATGCAGGTCAGCAAGCTCGGCCTCGAGCTCGACCAGCGCCCGATTCGTTCCCGAGATGTTGCGTGTCCCGCCGGCACCAGCACCCATCGTGCGCGCAGCGACACACATTGCATCGATCAGCTTAGGATGCTGGCCCATCGCGAGATAGTCGTTCGAACACCAGACCACGACGTCCCGCTTGCCGGTCGGGCTATTCCAGTGCGCATGGGGAAACTGTCCTGCCTTGCGCTCCAACTCGGCGAAGACGCGGTAGCGATGCTCCCGCTTCAACGCGCTAACGGCGGATACAAAGCCCTCATGATAGTCGAACATTCGCGCAGCTCCGTACCGGTGGATCAGTGGACGGCATCGACTGCCGGTTGCTTCACTGTTGACGGGCTCTCGACGATCCTTGTCGGAAGGGAACCGCGGCCAGAATGAAACCAACCCCCCGGACATTGCGAATCATCGAGGGTTCACCTGGCCCGTCGACCTTGCGACGCAAGCGGCCCATATGAACATCGACGAGGTTCGTTTCCGGGACGAATCTATAGTTCCACACGTCCTTCAGCAGGCTCGCCCGCGTCAGCAGCTTGTCGCTCCGTTGCATCATATATTTGAGCAACCGAAATTCGCGCGGTCGCAAATCGATACCACGATCACCACGCTTCGCCGTCCGATCGATGAGATCAAGCTCCAGCGGGCCGACGTGCAGCACCGTCTGGCTCGGTGGCGCCGGCGGCCATGCCGAAGGTACTCCGCCCGCGATCAATTCGACGATAGCGACAGGCTGATTTGAGGGAGCATCGTGTCCCGATGGCGATCGGCGCATCCGGCCGATCATCCGTTCGAGCGTGGACGACAGCAGCGAATGTATATCGGCACTTGTAGCAAGATCAGACCGTATTTCTGCCGGAACATCCTGGACGAGCAAGCGCACCAGAACCGGGAGGCCTTCGATGTCGGCGAGAAGCTCAGCCGTTCCGTTGCGCAACACGGGCGATCCGTGCGTACGCCGAACAGGATTCCAATGCTGGCCAAGCTTGGTCGGCGAATTCGCTGAGTGCATTGGCCTCGGCGCGACAGCCCCCGACTTGGCGCTCCGATCAGATATATCGCGGACGGTGCTATCGGCTCTCATCGCATCTCCTTTTCGCCGGCCCCGAAGACCGATCTCCGATAGCTGCATCGATTGATCATTGAACGGGTCCCGTCAAAAGAGCCGGGGTTGACCGTGAACGCGTCGAGCCGAGGGCAGGGACGGCGCGCGATCCTCTCGCCTTGATTTCGAGAGCCAGGAACGCGCTCTCGCAGTGATCTTCGTAGCAATCAGGATTGCAGTAGATGAGGCGTGTTCCGATTTCCCGCAGGTACCCCGTTCGGATCGGCTCATAGCACGACACACAGAACGGCTCTCTCCGTGGCGCTCTCTCGTTGACCAGTACAAATCTCATGTGGCGCCTCCCACCGCGAGGCAGAACGCCGTATCAGTGGCGTGAAGAGTGCTGGGCGGGGGAGCGCAGAGGTGGTTTCTGCCATCGGGATTGTCTCTGCTCCGCTCGATCTTCTCCGGAGGGATGAGAATGAACTTTCCATCCTCTCGGCGCTTCGCGCTCGCTGAAGAGACAAGGATCCACGTCAGACCAATGATCTCGTTCTCGTCGCGACGGATCGTTTCAACTGGGATCGCGGACATTGTGTCTCCTGCAATCGGCTCTTTTCGATCTGCAGGAAGACTAGGAGAACGAGGACTGTTGGCTCAATCGTACGTAGGTAAGCGTCCGATATTGGAAGGGATCGCGGGAGCATACGGAAGTTTACGGGTTGCCTTCAGGGCGGATCGCGTCGGACCTGGCGATCCGCTTGCAAGCGGCTCGCCAGTCGAGACGGGAATGCGAACGGGAAGGGTCCACCACGGTCTGAGCGGGACGGCTCACGCCTGTCCGGGGGAGAGGTAAGGCCAGCGCAAAACCGTCCGCTCAGCAGGCAAACGTGTGCGAGGGACGCGACCGCTTTGCTTCATTAGGCTAGATGCAGCCCGAGGCGCGCCGCAAGTAAACGAAGGTTTGACACTGTCAAACCGGAGGTTGGTGTGATTACCGTATGAGCCGACCGGAAATTCACTGCCGCTTGCACCGCCCGGAACCACAAATCGCGACCCATGCCGATCCGCAGAGGCGTCGCAATGCTTCGGCTGAGAGTTCCCGCCCGGTCCCGCGGATTCAATCGAATTGCCGAACTTCCTCAAAATGCTCTAATCTCATTCGGAGGCCCTGGACGCTGCAAGCGATACGCAGCCAGATCATAGTCTCCAGAAATCAATCGCATCATGTTCAGCTCAGTCGCAGTACACCGCTTCAACGGGACACGCGTGGAGAATGAATAAGCTCAGTCTTCCACGGCAACAAAGACCGTTTGTGATCGTGGGCTATGCAATGGCGATCTCGTCTGTCGCCGGGGCGATTGTTGCCGCGCAACTTATCACGGACGTCTTCCATGCCGAGGCCATCGCGTCGTCGATGCTCTGCGCCGTTATCCTCGCCGCGTGGTTCGGCGGTTTTGGCCCGGCACTGGTGGCGACCGCGCTTGCCCTTTTGGCATTCCATTATTACCTGGCACCGCCGGTCAATTCATTTTCCCTGAAGAACGAGCTATTTGCGGTCGGCATTTCGGACATTCCTCGTCTCGTCCTGTTCTTCATCGTGTCGCTCGTTGTTGCGCTAGTGATCGTAGCACAGAGAAGGGCAGCAGACGCTCTGCGGCAATCCCGTGATGAATTGCAAGCTGCGATAAACGATCAAAAGCGGAGTGAAGCCGCGCGGCTCCGCAGCGAAATGTATTTGAGTGAAGCGCAGAGGTTGAGCGGTACTGGAAGCTTTGGCTGGAACATAGCGAGCGGAGCGATGATCTGGTCGGACCAGACCTTTCGAATCTTTGGATATGATCGGGTGACGCAGCCGGACGTGGAGCTTATGATCCAGCGCGCCCATCCCGACGATCGCGCCGCCATGCAACAGACCGTCAACCGGGCTACGGTTGATGGACAGGATTTCGAGCACGAGTATCGATTGCTGATGCCGGATGGCTCGATCAAGTATATTCATGCCGTTGCTCGGGCCGTGGAAGATGCGTCAGGCAACATCGAGTTCGCGGGCGCGGTGACGGATGTGACGGTTGTGAGGGAGACGGAACGGAAGCTGCGACGCAGCGATACCTATTTGGCCGAATCGGAACGTTTGCGGCGTACGAGCAGTTGGGCCTGGGATGTGCGGCGTCGAGAATGGGCATATCGGTCGCCCGGGATATACGATCTGTTCGGATTTGGTCCCGAGCAGCGCGATGTGCCGCTGCAGGCGTTCCGAGATCGCATTCATCTCGAAGACAGGCTCCCGAATGTGGAAGCGGCCGCCCGGGCGATCCGGGAGAAATCGGATTTCGAGGTTGATTTTCGAATTGTTCTCCCGGACGGCTCGATAAGGCAGATACATTCCGTCGGGCACACTGTCATCGGCAGTGACGGCGACGTGGTTGAGTTGATCGGCACGCATGTGGATGTCACTGAACAGCGCGCCGCAGAAGCGGTGCTGCAAAAAGCTTTCGACGAAATCAAGAAATCCGAAGATCGCTTGCGGTTGGTCATCGATACAATTCCGACGCTGGTCTGGCGCGCCGGAGCCGACGGTGTTCCCGACTTCCTTAATCAGCCGGCCCTGCACTATACCGGCCTCTCCGAGCACGAGGTGGAAAAGGGCTGGCCCCGCGCCTTTCATCCTGACGACAAGAAAGGCATGCTGCAGAAGTGGAGTGCAATACGGGAATCCGGTGTGCGTGGCGAGCTTGAAGCCAGGTTGCGACGCGTAGATGGCGAATATCGCTGGTTCTTGTTCCGAGCCGAGCCGCTGCACGATGAGGCGGGCAATATTGTCAAATGGTACGGATCGTCTACGGACATCGAGGACCGCAGGCGGGCGGAAGTGGCGCTTCGCGAAAGCGAGCAGCGCTTTCGTGACTACGCCGAGACGGGTTCTGACTGGTTCTGGGAGACCGGACCGGATCACAGGGTTACCAGCGTGTCCGACCACTTGAACTCGGTTGGTATCCGACCCTCAAATCTGATTGGGCTGGCTCGCTGGGACTTTGCGAATGATATCGAAGCAGAGCCCGAAAAGTGGCGGCAGCATCGGGCGATGCACGACGCCCATGAGCCATTTCGCGATTTCGTGTACAGCACCATGTCCGAAGACGGGGTTCCGGTGTATGTCCGGTCAAGTGGCAGGCCGCTGTTTGACGCCGGCGGCAAGTTCATTGGCTATCGCGGCACCGGCACCGACATTACCGCGATGATCCGCGCGGATCACGCCGAGCAGGCGTTGCGCAGTGCGCAGGCGGAACTCGCCCGCGTCATGCGAGTGACGACACTGGGTGAGCTGACAGCCTCTATCGCGCATGAGGTCAACCAACCGCTTGCCGCTGTTATTGCCAATGCCGAGGCCTCGCTGCGCTGGCTCGATCGCGACCCCCCCGACTTGGCTGCAACTCGTCGCTCCGTGGAATGGGCGATCAGCGACGCGAGCCGGGCAAGCGATGTCATCCGGGGTGTCCGGGCCCTTGCCAACAAGGCCGATATTGAGAGAGTATCGCTCGACGTCAACGACATCATCAGGGGAGTCATCGCGCTGGTGCAGCACGAGTTGTTCAGTCACGGCGTATCGCTGCGAACGGAATTGGTCCCGGCGCCTTCCATGGTTCTTGGTGATCGGGTCCAGCTGCAGCAGGTGATGATCAATCTGGTGATGAACGGCATTGAGTCTATGGAGTCGGTCACGGATCGACCGCGCGAGTTGGTGATCCGATCGCGCGGTGACGACGCACAGCGAGTACACGTAAGCGTCGCGGATCGCGGTGTCGGGATTTCGTCGGGCGATACGGATCAGCTATTCAAAGCATTTTTCACTACGAAGTCTGGCGGCATGGGAATGGGACTTTCCATCTGCCGTGCGATCGTAGAGGCCCACGGGGGACGGCTGTCGGCTTCGCGCAACGAGGGGCCAGGCGCTACATTCGAGTTCGGATTGCCCCTTCATCAGGAACACGTGTCATGACCGAGCGTCCGAAATCGGACGAACCGTCGAGCGCCACGGAGCCGATTGTTTTCGTTGTCGAAGATGATGCCTTGATGCGCAGGGCGCTCAGTAACCTCTTTCAGTCGGTGGGTCTGCAGGTTACGGCGTTCGGTGCAGCTTCCGACATGCTGCAAAGCAATCTTCCGGATGTCGCAAGCTGCCTGGTGCTCGACGTCAGGTTACCCGGATTGAGCGGGCTGGATTTTCAAACCGAGTTGGCCAAAGCGAACATCCACATTCCGATTATCTTCATGACCGGTCATGGCGATATTCCGATGAGCGTCAGGGCGATGAAGGGAGGAGCGGTCGATTTCCTTACAAAGCCATTTCGCGATCAGGACATGCTCGATGCTGTCGTGACGGCGATCGAGCGCGACCGGAAGCGGCGGACGGCCGACAGGATCGTCCAGGATTTGCAGGTCCTTTTTGATACTCTGAGTACGCGCGAGCGGGAGGTTCTGGCATTGGTGGCGTCGGGCCTGATGAACAAGCAAATAGCTGCTGAACTTGGACTCGCTGAGATTACCGTGAAGATTCATCGAGGGCGCATTATGAAGAAAATGGGCGCGAGGTCGCTAGCCGATCTGTTGAGAAAGGCCGAAACGCTCGGAGTTCAGCGCCGCAAGGCCTCGGCGTAGGATGGAAGCCTGTCTTCAGTTTCACCGGAGATCCGAAGCGTACCTCACTACGGATCAAGCTATTGAAGATACAAACCTAAGTATGATTTTAGAATCTTGACCGACAGCCCATCTTAGGTGGGGGTGGCCAAGGGTGGACGCTTTGCTCCCGCGTCAGGAAGGCCTGTCTTGTCAACGCTCTCGGTGATTTCCGTCATTGATGACGATGCATCCGTCCGCGCAGCAACCGATAATCTCCTCAGCTCGCATGGATACACGGTGCGCACATTTGCGTCGGCAGCGGACTTTCTGCAGTCGTCCCAGCCGACCGAATCCTCGTGTGTCGTTGCAGATGTGCAGATGCCCGGGATGAACGGTTTGGACCTTCTTGAGCACGTACGGACTCGAGGCAACGACATACCGTTCATCTTTATCACGGCGTTTCCCGATGAGAGTGTTCGTGCACGGGCTCTGAAGATCGGCGCCATTTGCTTCCTGGCCAAACCCTTCGCTGGCCCCGTCTTGGTCGGCTGCATCGAAACCGCGCTCAGTCGACACCGCGGGGGCGGCAGCAAGTGAGGGGTCAACGCCGGTGCCTTGTCTCTGACGTCGGCTCACTTTGATCACCGTCGGAGCGAGTGCAACCCCCGGTTAAACCAACGTATCGATCTCGCAAACCAATGTGACGCTCCGGGCAATCCTCAGTAGGATCGAGTGATTTCCCTTGTCAAACTAGTCTGGTCCCCAACTGGAGCCGAAGGAAGCGCCGCGTGAATGTGGGCCAGACGAGCCGGAGCAAAGGGCCTATGTTGACGAACTCTGCTCCAAGCCTCGGCCGTATCCGCAAAACCCCGGCAGTGACCACAAGCGCCTCCGCAGCCTTCTGGTGGGTCAACCTGATGCAATTGGGCGAGTTTGCGCGCTCGACGACGCTGCGGCGGACGCTGCTGGTGGCCGCGCTGTTCGCGGGATTTGTCGTGATGCTGCTCGGCTTTGTCTACGTCAAAATAAAGCACGACCTGACGATGCGATCCGACCGTATGATCGGGGCGCAAATAGGCGTGTTTGCGGATTTATCGCCCGAGCGCAGGCTGCACGCAATCGATGAGCATCTGAAACAGGATCCGCGGCGCGTTCGTCTTGCGGCATTGTTTGACCCGGACGGTCGCAAAATCCTGGGTAATCTGGAAAATCTGCCGCGGGATATCGAGCCCGATAATGTCGTGCGGGACGCTGTCATCGACAGCAGGGACGAAAATGGATCGACAAGACAGGCCGTCCGCCTGATCGCACGAAAGTTGCCGAATGGCGACGTGCTGGCGATCGGACGAAATAACGACGAAGTCACCGAGATCGCTCACGTTGTCAGCGGCGCATTCGCACTGGGCGTTGTTCCCGCCGTGCTCCTTTGCTTTGCGATCGGCGTGATACTGAACGCGCGTGCCCGCCAGCGTATCGTCGAGGTCAACGAGCGCGTTCAGCGCATCGTCGCTGGCAAGCTTCGCGAACGGCTCCCGCATCGAAACGCCGACGACCCCTTCTCCAAGCTAACCATGATCGTCAACGGCATGCTCGATGAGATGGAAACTCTCATCCAGTCCCTTGCGGGTGTCGGCAGTGATATCGCCCATGATCTGCGCACGCCGCTCACCCGCGCGCGGTTGATACTCGAGCGCGGTCGCTCCAATGCCCGGACGCTTGAGCAACTCCAGATAGTCGTAGACAGAACCACAGAGGCGCTCGATCAGTCGTTATCGATCATTACCGCCATCTTGCGGCTGACAGAAATCGAGAAGAGTCAGCGATCGGCCGGTTTCGGCAAGGTGGCGCTGGCCGAACTCATCCGCGAAGTGGCCGACATGTACGAGCCAATAGCCGAAGACAAGGGGATTGATCTTCTGACTCACTTACCACGCGAATTAAGCGTGCGCGGCGACCGCGATTTGCTGATCGAGGCTGTCGCCAATCTCGTCGACAATGCCATCAAATATACCCCCGCCGGAGGGCAGGTAGAGATCGGACTGTTTCACGGCAACCGCGAAACCGTCGTGCGCGTGAGAGATACCGGCTCCGGCATCAACGAGCGTGAACGTCACGCTGTGCTACGCCGGTTCTATCGGTCGGACAGGGTGCGACACACGTCAGGCCTGGGTCTCGGTCTGAACCTCGTGGCCGCGATCGTAAAGCTGCACGATTTCCGATTCACGATCCATCCGGGGTCGGGATGCGTGGTCGAGATCGGCTGTCCGTCTCTACCACCATCACTAAAGAGCGGAGCGCGCCCGGATGTCAGTCTTGTCGGTGACGGCGATACTCGGTCGGCGTAAGGCCGGTGTACTTGCGAAACGCTCTCGTGAACGAACTCGTCTCGCGAAAGCCGATCCGGGCGCCGATCTGCGTCACTGAGAGTGCGGGCCTCTGCAACAGGCCCTTGGCGCGATCCATTCGGCGGGCCATGTGGTAGCGATGCGGAGGCGCGCCGAACGACTGCGCGAAAGCACGCGCAAAATGATAGAGGCTGAGATCGGCGAGCTCGGCCAGAGCGGCCAGCGAAATGTTCTCCGTGAGATGTTCCTCGATAAATTCAAGGACACGCTTCTGCTGCCATGCCGGCAAGCCGCCGCGCTCCGGTCTCGCTGCTGAGGCGACGTTTCGCTCCAGCCGAAGCAGTTCGTGCATCAGCACGAGGCTCAGGGACTCGGCATATTCACGGCTCAAGGGGGCAGAACTTCCAACCTCGGCCTTGAGTTTGAACACGGTATCCCAGACGGCCTGGTTGAAGAAGAACAGGCGCGGACTTATCGTGCGACAAGCGACGCCGGCTTGTCGATCGAACAGCCGATCCGGCGGGTCTATATAGATATAAGTGACACGGGTCAGTACCCGCGGCGTCTGCCATCCATAGAACCGGTGGCCGGCTGGCACGACGCTAAGCTTGCGATTGAGTTCGCGCAACGTCGACCTTGGCAGGCCCTCGATGAGCGTCTCGCCATCAACCCTTTCTGCGCGTTCGTAAGCGATCAGCAAATGTCGTTGGGCTTGGAAACCATCCGCGAAGGTCTCGCGTCGGGTAACTCTGACGTTGTCGGCCTGTATCCAGCCCCAACTTGACAGCTGGCGACATGCGATATCGGGTGGGAAAAGTTCAACAATTCGCAGCGGGGGCGGCGAAACACCGATTCTGCTCACAGCGTCTTCCTGATGCGGGCATGGGCCTCTATCCTCGACCGACATTGTTCAGCCTTTGGTGAATGAAGATCGAATCGGATCGCCCTCTTTGCCGATCGCGCTCTCAAGAACGTTATCCGGCCTTAATGGGCGCAGTTTGCGACAGCCCACCCAAAAGGTAAGCATGCCAGTTCCTGGCGCCATTAAATTGTCGTTCAGAAACCAAGCTTGATCTCACCCCACGCCGATATGCGCTGTGCACGAGCGTTGGGTCCGGAACTTGTGTGGGATCCCAGCAAGAAAGCTCAAGAGCACGGCAAGCCGGGACAAGGGCACGCTGCCCTCTTCACCAGATACCGGATATGTCCGTCGCAAGGGCGCAACAAGAGATGCGTTACGCCCGGCCTGGAGCCGCCATGTCCAAACATCGCTCAATCTCTCCTGCCATCGCAAGCTCGTCCGAAGCGTCTACTGGACAGCGAGGCGATACTGCATCGGCTGGCGTCCAGCCGACCGTAGGCGAAATCGGATTTGTCGGTCTCGGTCGCATGGGAACGGCGATGGCCGCGAACCTTGCCGCCGGCGGACGACGGGTGATTCCTTATGTCCGCCGTCCGGACCAGATTGGCAGGCTCGAGGCA
Source organism: Bradyrhizobium sp. I1.14.4 (assembly GCF_050435825.1). Taxonomy (NCBI): domain Bacteria; kingdom Pseudomonadati; phylum Pseudomonadota; class Alphaproteobacteria; order Hyphomicrobiales; family Nitrobacteraceae; genus Bradyrhizobium; species Bradyrhizobium sp. I1.14.4. The sequence continues at coordinate 110,287 of NZ_JBNDLA010000019.1, forward strand.
CTTGGTCTGAGCCCAACAACAGACATCGGCGATCTGCTCGACTGCAAGGTCGTCATCAGCATGTTGCCGGACGATGATGCCGTGCGTGATATCGTATTCGGTCGCGGAGACGTCGGTCTCGGCGGCTTGGCTGCGGGTCTGATGCCCGGCGCGATTCATCTGTCGATGAGCACAATCAGCACTGCAGCGGCCTCGCTTCTTGCAAGCGAGCATGCGCGCAACGGACAAAGCTACGTAGCGGCCCCGGTGTTCGGAAATCCGGATGCCGCCAAGGCGCGTCAATTGTTCATCGTCGCCGCCGGAGCTCCAGCCGATATCGAGCGCTGCCGGCCTATCCTCGACCAACTCGGACAGAGGACATTTTCGATCGGGACCAATCCGCAAGACGCAAACCTCGTCAAACTGCTCGGCAACATGATGAGTGCGACGGCGCTGGAGATGATCGGAGAGGTGGTGGCCGTGATCCGGAAGCGCGGGCTGGATCCGCAGTCCTTCATCGAGATCATGACAGGCACGATGTTCGGCGGACGCGCGCACAAGATCTACGGTGACAAGATCGCCAGGCAGAGCTATGCGGCCGGATTTGTCTTGCCGCTTGTACTCAAGGATGTGCGTCTGGCGCTTGCGGAAGCAGAGAATGCGGGTGTGCCGATGCCGTCCGTGAGCGTGGTCAGGGACCGGTTGATCACGGGAATCGCACGTGGTCACGGCGAGCTTGACTGGACCGCGCTCGCGCTCGTCGCCGAAGAGGAGGCGGGGCTGTCCACCGTGCTCCGGTGATTTCCGGACCGAATCTGGCTCACCCCGCGCCCGATAGGGCGCACGTATCCAACCAAGGAACAGAGTTATGGCCGATCAAGCGGAAGCGCTCGAAACGAGAATGAGGCTGATAGGCATTCCAGGCACGTCGCTCCAAGTATCGCCGGTCGCGATCGGGACCTGGGCGATCGGCGGATGGATGTGGGGCGGAACCGACGAAGCCGAATCCGTCGCGACCATCCGCGCCGCCTTCGAGCACGGCATCAACCTCGTCGACACGGCCCCGGTCTATGGATTTGGCCGCTCCGAGGAGATCGTCGGCAAGGCCATCGCCGAAAGCGGGCTGCGCTCCAGCGTGCTGATCGCCACCAAGGTCGGACTACAATGGGAGGGTGGAAAAGTATCGCGAAATGCCAGCCGCGCCCGCATCCTGCAGGAGGTCGAGCAGTCGCTGCGCAGGCTTCGAACCGATTACATCGATATCTACCAGGTGCATTGGCCTGATCCATTGATCATGATCGAGGAAACCGCCGACACCATGCACATGCTGTTCGCGCAAGGGAAAATACGTGCCATTGGCGTGAGCAACTTTTCCGTTATCGAGATGGAGCGGTTTCGCCGTGTTGCGCCGCTGCACGTGCTCCAGCCGCCCTACAATCTGTTCGAACGTGGCATCGAGTCCGACCTGCTTCCCTATTGCCGGAAAAACAGGATCGCGACACTCGGATATGGCGCGCTATGCCGGGGCCTGCTGTCGGGCCGGATGCGGCCGGATACGGCGTTCGATGGCGACGACCTGAGGCGCGCCGATCCGAAATTTCAGGCGCCGCGATTCGAACATTATCTGGCTGCGGTGGCCAAACTTGATCGTCTTGCCCAGCGCTTCGGCAAACGTGTGATTCACCTGGCGATCCGATGGATGCTCGATCAAGGCATCACCACGGCGCTGTGGGGCGCCCGCCGTCCCGATCAACTGCGGCCGGTCGACGAGGTGACCGGCTGGTCGCTCGATGCCGCCACCAAAGGCGAGATCGAACGGATCTTGCGCGAAAGCATCCCCGATCCGGTCGGCCCGGAGTTCATGGCTCCCCCCTCGGGCATTGCCGCCGCCTAGGATAGTCAGATCGCTTCGGCTGTCGGGCTTGGCGGGATCGGCTGCCCAACGCCGAACCGCTGCTCGAATACGAGCACGTTGACGATGCCTCGGCGATGGGTGCCATTGCCGATTCTGCGGTCGCCGTCCCAGGCCTCGACCTCGAAGACGACGCTCTTCGGGTCGATCTGGACGACTCGAGACGTGGCGCGGACCGTGCGCCCGACCGGCGTCGCAGCGAGGTGACGGACCTTCACGTCCATGCCGACGCTGACAAAGCCGTCTGGCAGATGCGTTGCGATGGCTGCGCCTGATGCCATCTCCATGTGCAGGATCATCATCGGCGTCGCATAGACCTGCGGCATGTTCGCGACGAAATGACCAGCGGTCATTTCCGATGTCACGGTGACAGTGTGCTCCGCTGTCATGCCGATCCTGATATTCTGGGACGCATCCATATCGTGCTTGTCCGCGATCTTGATCTGGCAGGGGGCCCCGCCTGCGTCGGACGCCGGCGAGCATTGGAGCGATTTCGAGCGAACTGGATTACCGGTTGGGCAAGGGGAGCAGGCAAAAACGTGACTTTCGAGCCCGCTTCCGATTTCACCGGAACGGGAAAGGCTCCGGCTCCCGATGCTACGAGCTCGGCATGACGCCCGGTGCATTGTCGGGCCAACTCGCGATGGTCGCTTCGTCGACATTGAGGTGCTGGGCGACCAGCGCCGGCGGCGTGTGCGTCAGCCAGTCGGACAGCGAAATCTCCTCGTAGCGGGAGGCTCGGAACACCGCGATGAACTGCATGTCGGTGTCGCCGACGTTCTCGACGTAGTGTCCGAGGTTGCGCTTGACGTAGCCAATGTCTCCCGGGTTGAAGTCCATCGTCATCGCATTCGGGCCGGTATTGAAGACCGTCATGCGGGCCTTTCCTTTGAGGTAATACTGCCATTCGTCGGCGTTCGGGTGCCAGTGCATCTCTCGCACGCCGCCAGGACGCACCGTCACCAGCGCCGCCGCAATCGTCGTTGAGACGGTGAAGTTGCTGCCGTCGGCAATTCGTATGTTGCCACCTTTGGATTCTTTCGTGGGAGCCGATGATCCAAGTCGGAAGATGAAGGGATGGGGCGGAGTGCGTCCAGTTTTGCTGACAGCGGCGCGATCCGACGCAAGGTAGCCGGGCAGGGTACCTTGGAATATCCAGAGATCGTGCAGCGGGATTTTCGCGAACGTCTCGGCCGGAACGCCAAAATTCTTGGCGAGCACCTCGGGAGGCGTGTGGGCGAACCAGTCGGTCACCAACAGCGTATTGAACTCGCTGGCGTCGCCGTCGTCGAAGCAGATCACGAATTCGCAGCCATCCGGACCGAGCCCTTGCAGCGAATGTGGCTGGCCGGCCGGGAAGTACCAGAGGTCGCCCTCATTGACGTCGGCAATGTATGGCCGGCCCATAGCATCGAGAACCGTTACGCGGCAACTGCCGTAGGTCATGATTGCCCACTCGGCGGCCTGGTGCCAGTGCAATTCCCTGATGCCTCCGGCCGTCAGCCGCATGTTGACGCCCGTGACGGTGTCTGAGATCGCGAAATCCCTCTGCGTCACCTGACGCGCCCAACCGCCGTTCTGGATGCGCTTCGGCGCATTGTTGAATGAGGCCCAGTCCATCGGCATGCCGCCGACGTCGGTTGCCGGCGGAAACGCTGCCGAGGGAAACTGACCCGCGATCGCCTCGCTTTGCGGGCCGGGATCCTTCAGATTGCCGGGGCCTTTAGCATTGACGGCGCCTTGCGCCGGTTCGTCCGGATTGCCGAAAGAGGCAGCGTGCGCAGCATTGGCAGTCATCACAGCGCCCGCAGCGGACACGACTAGCATATCTCGTCGTGAAAACATGTAACCTCTCCTCACCTGGAAATGATCGATCACATGAAAGATAGGAACACCATTATCGGGAGCCATTAAATTTGGATTCAGAAACGTTCCAAAGCGGCGACCGATCTCGGCGAACGCAGCGCGAAGCATCAACGTCGCGGCGTACCGTCGACACCCAGGTCCGATCTCGACGTCTCGTTCGGCACGCGAATTTCCACGACGCCGTGATTGAGCGCTTGATGGCATGAATTGCATGCGTTGGTCAGATTGGCATAGGCCTTGGCGAATGCCGCACCATCCTTCGCCTTAGTTGCCGTGCTGAGCTCCTTGAAAGGCTGTTCGGTAACGGAGGTGATCATGTCCGGAAAGGACATGCCGTCTTCGGTCGGGTGGGCGCGGCCCAGCCGATTGAAGGCGCCTTTGAGATTCCCGAGTTCGTAGGCAGTAAAATCCCAGTTTCCATCCTGTTCAGCTCGCCAGAGACGCTCATGTCGCGGTTGAATGGTCGCGATCATCAGGTCGCTGATGCTTGGCAGATATCCGGTTGCCTGAGGTGAAGGCGCCGCCTCCGGCTCCGCGGCCACGCCGTGCGAGATCGCAACACCCGCCATCAGGGTGACAGCGGCGCCAATTGCGATCACGGCAAACGCGGTCGGGCGACGCCGGTGGCTTGCCGCGCCCACGCGGGTCACGCCTGCACCGGAAGTGCGGAGAGCAACTTGTCGAGCGAGATTGGGTAGTCCCGAATCCGGGCACCGCAGGCATTGTAGACAGCATTGGCAATTGAAGCGGCTGCGCCGCAGATTCCCAGCTCGCCGATACCCTTGCTTTTGAGCGGATTGGACCTGTCATCCAACTCGGCGAGAAAAATGGCGTCGATGGCTGGAATATCGGCGTGCACCGGCACGTGGTATTCGGCGAGATCGTGATTGACGAAAAAGCCGAAACGTGGATCAAGCGCCATTTCTTCCTGCAGCGCTGCCCCGACGCCGAACACCATTCCGCCGATTGCTTGCGAACGCGCCGTCTTTGCGTTGAGGACGCGGCCGGCGGTGAATACGCCAAGCATGCGCCGCAGGCGCACCTCACCAGTGTCCACGTCGACTCCGACTTCGGCGAAATGCGCGCCGTAGGATTGCTGCGAAAAATCCTTGTTGTTGCTGCCAGGCCGGATTTCGCCGTCGGCGTCCATTCCGGCGCCCACAAGGTCCGTCAGCATTTTGGACTGTTCGCCGGATGCGACCCTGCCGTCGGCAAATCTTACGGCCGCCGGATCCATGCCGGCGGCTCGTGCGAGCTTTTCGCGCAGCGCATTGCATGCCTCGTAGAGGGCCGATCCGGAGCTGCCGGCGCCCCACGAGCCACCCGAACCTGCCGCCTGCGGAAAGCTCGTATCACCGAGTTCGACGCGGACGCGTGCCATCGGCAGGCCCAGCATCTCCGCTGCGATCTGCGCCAGAACGGTATACGTCCCGGTTCCGATGTCGGTCATCGCCATTCGCACGGCGCACGCACCGTCGGAATCCAGCCGGACATTGGCCTTGGAATGGTGGAGCGGGTTGCCGCGTGTCGCCGCAGCCATGCCGATTCCCACCAGCCAACGCCCTTCCCGGAGCTGGGCCGGCTTCGGATTGCGTTTGTCCCATCCAAATCGGCGGCCACCCTCCTGCATGCAGGCGATCAGGTGGCGGCTCGAGTACGGGATATGTTTTTCAGGATCCTCGCTTGGCTCGTTTCGAATGCGCAGTTCGATCGGGTCAAGATCGAGTTTCTCGGCAAGCTCATCCATGGCACATTCCAGCGCCATCAGTCCGACAGACTCACCAGGAGCCCGCATCGACGACGCCACCGGAATGTCCAGTGGTGCCAGACGATGCCGCGTCAACCGATTTGGTCCGGCATAGAGCGTACGGCTCTGCAGCGCGGCACCTTCGTAGGTTTGTTCGCTGCGCAGATTGCCGGAGAAAACATCGTGGCCGATCGCGAGAATGCGTCCCTCGCGATCAGTGCCCAGACGAATCCGCTGGATTGTGCTTGAGCGGTGGGTCGTGACGTGAAAGATTTGCTGCCGGGTCAGCGCGATTTTTACCGGCCGCTTGAGCTGCCGCGCGGCAATCGCCGCCAGGATCGCGTCGGCATTGACCCAGAGTTTGCCGCCGAACCCGCCGCCGATGAACGGACTGATGAGACGTATGTTCTCGACCGGAATTTTCAGGGTTGTCGCGATGACTTGTTGTCCCTGGTTGAGCATCTGGTTCGCAGTATGCAGGATCAATTTGTCGCCATCCCACGCCGCAAGCGTGGCGTGGGGTTCCATCATCGCGTGACTTTGCAGCGGGGTGGTATAGGTCACATCGAGTTGCACCGGGGCGTCGGCGAATGCGCCAGCGAAATCGCCGACCGCACTATCGGCTGCCGGTGCATCGCTTGGGTCTGGAACGCGCGCCTCTTTGAGATTGCTACGGAGCGCGTATCTTCCGTCCGATCGGTCGTACTTCACGTCCACGAGGTAGGCCGCCGCGCGGGCCCGCTCAAAGCTGTCGGCAACTACGAAGGCAACGGGCTGGCCGTAACCGGTCACTTGCGAGCCGGTGAGCACCGGATGGGCCTGGCGATGATTGCCGGTGCCCTGCGCGGGCGCATTGCGATGGGTGAGGACCAGCGCGACGCCCGGCGCCTTTTCCGCCGCCCGCGTGTCAATCGATTCGACGCGTCCCTTTCCGATAAAGGCCTCGACCACAAAGCCATACAGCACGTCCTGCTGCTGCATCTCATAAGCGTAGCGCGCACCGCCGGTGACCTTCAATGGGCCGTCCACGCGGTCGAGTGGCTTGCCGACGACGCCCCGCGCATCGAGGACATTGCGGCCGACGGGTGAATTCATTTCCATGTGTTTGTTCCCTCAAGTCCGGGTCGTCTCTGCCAGTACGCTGTGCAGCGTGCGCCGCGTCAGCGCCATCTTGAAGTCGTTCCCGCCATATCCGCGCGCGCCCTTGAGCACGGCATCTGCGGTCGCGCTGAAGGTGGTGGTGTTTGCAGTTGCGTTAATCAGCCCCTGCTCGGCCTGCACCACCCGCCATGGCCTGGGTGCCAGTCCGCCGAACGCCAGCCGGGCCGCGCGGATTTGGCCACGCGTGCTGTCGACGATTGCGGCAACCGAAACCAGCGCAAAGGCATAGGAAGCACGATCGCGGACCTTGCGATAAACCTGCACACCCGGAGGCGGCGGAGGCAGCGTCACCGCGGTGATGATGTCACCCGGCTTGAGTGACGTCTCGATCTCAGGGGTGTTGCCGGGAAGACGATAGAACTCCGCGATCGGGGTCACTTTGGTCTCGCCCCGGCGATTGACCGTCTCGATCCTGGCGTCGAGCGCCTGCATCGCCACCGCCATATCCGATGGATGCGTCGCGATACAGTGCTCGCTGGTGCCCAGGATGGCGTGAATGCGGTTGAAGCCGGCGAGGGCTGCACAGCCGGAGCCGGGGTTGCGCTTGTTGCAGGGCTTTGTGATGTCGTAGAAATAGTAGCAACGGGTTCGCTGCAGCAGATTGCCGCCGGTCGTGGCCTTGTTGCGCAATTGCGCACTGGCGCCGGCCAGCAGCGCGCGGCTCAGCACGCCGTAGCGTTGCCGGACGCGCGGGTCGGCCGCGAGATCGCTGTTGCGAACCAGCGCGCCGATACGCAGCCCGCCGTCAGCCGTCTCCTCGGTCTTGTCGAGCGGCAGGCGGTTGATATCGATCAGATCCGAAGGTGTCTCGACCTGCAATTTCATCAGATCGAGCAGATTGGTGCCGCCGGCGATGATCTTGGCGCCGGGCTTGACGGCAGCTGCGGCGGCTTGCGCCGTCGAGTCGGCACGCTGGTAGCTGAAGGCTTTCATGTTGCCAGTCCCGCGGCCTGTTTGATGGCCGCCACGATGTTGGGGTAGGCCGCGCAGCGACAGATGTTGCCGCTCATCCTCTCGCGGATTTCCATGTCGGTGAGTTCGGTTGCCGGCTTCGTCAGGTCTTCGGTCACATAGCTCGGCATGTCCGACTGGCTTTCGGCCAGCATTCCGACGGCCGAACAGATCTGGCCGGACGTGCAGTAACCGCACTGGAAGCCGTCATGTTCGACGAAGGCTGCTTGCAACGGGTGTAGTGTCTCGGCGTGGGCGAGCCCCTCGATCGTTGTGACCGATTGGCCGTCGTGCATGACCGCCAGCGTCAGGCAGGAGTTGATACGGCGCCCGTCGACCAGCACCGTGCACGCGCCGCACTGGCCGTGATCGCAGCCTTTCTTCGAGCCGGTCAGGGCGAGGTGTTCCCGCAAAGCATCGAGCAACGTCGTTCGAGGGTCGAGCATCAGTGCATGCGGGTGACCGTTGATCTGAAGCGTGACGCTCACGGAAGGCGGGGGCGGTTCATCATTGTCGACGGATCCGGCGGCACCAACGGCACGCGGAAGCGCGGTCAACAGCAGCGCGGTGGTTCCGGTCTCGATGACGGTGCGGCGGGTCACCTCAAATCGATTTGGTGCATCCGGGTCGCTGTTGGATTCCTGGCGGTCCATGATTACTCCATGCGTTTGTTCAGCTGCTTCGCTGCGAATGAGGCTCTTCGTCGGCTCCCTCCGGGACAGAAAAGTCCGCGCAGCAGGTTTCGGCCGGAAGACACCCGCTTACGGCCAGGTGTCATCCGGAAGGTTGACCACGATGGGCGTCGCCGTGCTGCGCACGACCACCCATCGAAACGGTTCTTGCTTCGAGGGATTGATTTCCATGTGTGGCAGAAATCCGGGAACGTGAATGAAGTCGCCGGCCTTTGCGCGCGCGACAGATTCGCCGCTTTCACCCCAGCGGATTTCGCAGATGCCGGCGAGCACGTAGGCGATGGTTTCCTGTTCTCCGTGATGGTGAATTCCGGTCTGCGATCCCGGCTCCACCTCAAAGAGGCCGCCCCAGATGGTCGACGCAACGCCAAGTGCTGGTGCGATCGCGGCGCGGCGTTCGGAGCCCGGGGTCTGCGCCGTTCCGAGATCGAATTCGGCCGGACTGACGATGCGGATTGCGGAAGAAGTCATGGCGTTCCCGGATCAGTTGGATCAACACCCGGAAAGCTAAGAAGCGGATGATCGGGAGACCATTAAATTGGCGTTTAGTCGCCCGCGTTACGCAGCCCGCATCGTCGAAGCCATGAAGCAGGGTCGGTCGAGGTATGTCTCACTCGGCAGGCGTCGCCTGGGCACGGCCGGAGGGTAGCTGCTTCCTTTCGCCGAACAGCCAGGTTTGCAACTCGTCGAGATAGATATAGACAACCGGCGTCGTATAGAGGGTGAGAATCTGCGACAGCGCGAGGCCACCGACGATGGCGTAGCCCAGCGGCTGGCGAATTTCCGAGCCAACCCCGGTGCCGACCATCATCGGCACGGCGCCGAGCAGCGCCGCCATCGTTGTCATCAGGATCGGGCGAAAACGCTTGATGCAGGCCTGGTAGATTGCTTCCTCGGTCGATGGACCTTCGTTCTGTTCGGCGTGAAGGGCGAAATCCACCAGCATAATGCCGTTCTTCTTGACGATGCCGATCAGCAGGATGATGCCGACGATCGCGATCACCGTCAGATCATAGCGGGCTGCCATCAGCAACAACAACGCTCCGACGCCCGCCGAGGGCAAGGTCGAGATGATCGTGATCGGATGGATCAAGCTCTCGTAGAGCACGCCGAGGATGATATAGATCACGAAGAGCGACGCCGCGATCAGAATCGGCGTGCTCGACAGCGACGCGCCGAACGCCTGGGCATTGCCCTGGAAACTGGTTTGGACCGAAAGCGGCGGATGCAGCTCCTTTTGCACCGCATTGATGGCGTTGACGGCTTGTCCGATCGCGGTACCCGGCGCGAGGTTGAACGAGATCGTCACCGACGGGAACTGCCCTGTATGGTTGATCACGAGCGGTGCGACCTTCACCACCGAATCGATCAGCGTCGACAGCGGTACCTGCTGTCCGCTCGACGATTTGACGTAAATGCCGTTGAGTGCCTCGGGCCCGTACTGGAATTTCGGGTTGACCTCCAGAATGACGTGGTACTGCTGCAACGTGGTGTACATGGTCGAGACGATGCGCTGGCCGAAGGCGTCGTCGAGCGTGTTGTCGATCGTGTACGGCAGGATGCCGTAGCTCGATGCGACTTCGCGCTTGATCGAGATATCGAGCAGCGGTCCGGAACTGAGCTGATCGGTCGCCACGTCGGTGATGCCGGGAATCGACTTGAACTTGTCCAGGAACAGTGTGGACCAATGGCTGAGTTCGCCAGGATCCGCATCGTTGAGGGTGTACTGGAACTGCGTCTTGTTCAGACGCGCGCCGACCGTAATGTCCTGGGCCGCCTGCATGTACAGCGTGATGCCCTGGAGTTTCGCGAGATTGGTCCGCAGCCGATCGATCACCTTCTGGATCGGGTCGCGCTGGTTCGCTGGCTTGAGCTGGATGAAGACACGGCCATCGTTCAGCGTATAGCTGCCGCCGCCGGCGCCGACGGCTGAACCGATCGTCGCAACGGCCGGATCCTTCATGATGCCGTCGAGCAGGGCCTGCTGGCGCTCCTTCATCGCCTGGAAGGAAATATCCTGCGCGGCCTCGGATTGGCCGATAATCAGCCCGGTGTCCTGCTGGGGAAAGAAGCCCTTGGGGATCACGACGTAGAGATAGCCTGTCAGCGCGATGGTACCGAGCATCACCATCAACGTGATGAAACGGTGTCGAAGCACGATCTTGAGGCCCGCTTCATAGGCATAGAGCAGGCCGTCGAACCCGCGCTCGGACATCCTGTAAAGCCATCCGTGCTGTTCACTTTCGGGCTTGAGCAGGTACGCACACATCATCGGCGTGAGCGTTCGCGAAATCACCAGCGAGAGGACGAGCGCAATACTTACGGTCATCGCGAACTCGCGGAACAGCAAGCCGACATAACCGCCCATCAGGAACAGCGGGATGAAGACGGCGATCAGCGAGAAGGTGATCGCCATGACGGTAAAGCCGATCTCGCCGGAGCCCTTGAGTGCCGCGTCATACGGCGACATGCCGTCTTCGATGTGCCGCGTGATGTTCTCGATCTCGACGACCGCGTCGTCGACAACGAAGCCGACCGCGATCGACAGTGCCATCAGCGAGAGATTGTCCAGGCTGTAGCCCATTTCGTAGAGGATCGCGAAGGTGCCGATCAACGACAGCGGCACGGTGATGGCCGGGATGATAGTGGCCCAGAGGTTGCGCAGGAAGATGAAGATGACCATCACGACCAACGCAACCGTCAGCAGTAATGTGAACTGCACGTCGGCAACCGAGGCGCGGATCGTCTGGGTGCGATCGGAGATGATGTTGACCTTGACGGCGGCCGGGATCGAGGCCTGAAGCGCCGGCATCATCGCCTTGATGCGGCCCACGGTCTCGATGACGTTGGCGCCGGGCTGGCGCTGGATTGCCAGGATGATTGCCCGCTGATTGTTGTACCAGCCGGCGATCAGCTCATTCTCACCCGCGCTGATGGCACGACCGATATCGCGGACGCGGACGGGTGATCCGTTGCGATAGGCGATCACCAGATCGGCATATTGATCCGGCTTGAACAGCTGATCGTTGGTATTGAGCGTGTAGGTCTGGCGCGGACTGTTGAGCGTGCCCTTGGGAAGGTCGACATTCGCCTGGCCAAGCACCGTGCGCACGTCCTCGAGGTTGATGCCGCGGGCCGCGAGCGCCTCGGGATCGACCTGGATGCGCACGGTCGGTTGCTGCATGCCGCCGACGCCGACAAGGCCGACGCCGGATACCTGGGATATCTTCTGCAACAGGATGTTCTGCGCGTAGGCATCGACGACCGTCAGCGGCAGGCTGTCCGAGGTGATGCCGAGAACCAGGATCGGCGTGTCGGCCGGATTGACCTTTCGGATTTGCGGTGGATAGGGCAGGCCGGCGGGCAGGTACGCGTTCGCGGCATTGATTGCCGACAGAGTGTCGCTGACCGCGCCGTCGATCTGGCGATTGAGGTCGAACTGCAGGGTGATCTGGGTGTAGCCGAGCGCGCTGGCAGACGTCATCTGCGTGAGCCCCGGGATCTCCCCGAATTGCAGCTCGAGCGGTGACGCGACCGTGGACGCCATGGTCTGTGGATCGGCACCGGGCAGCTGGGCGGTGACGGTCAGCGTGGGGTAATTGACGTTCGGCAATGCCGCGACCGGAAGCAACGGATAGGCGACCAGGCCGCCTACCAACAAGGCAACCATCAGCAGCGCCGTCGCGATCGGTCGATGAATGAAGGGCGCGGAAATGTTCACGGGATCGGCGCCTGCAGCGCGTCCTGTGCCGCGGCCTCTTGCGCCGCCTTGCCATGCAGCAACGCGACGTGCACGCCTGGCTGCAGCTTGTATTGGCCGTCGGCCACGACCTGCTCATTAGCTGTAAGACCGGAGTCGATCAGCGCCTGTCCATCGCTGATTTGCGCGACCTTGATTTGGCGAATCGCAACGGTGTAGTCCGGATTGACCACATAGGCGTAGGGTCCCGTCGGACCTTGCTGCACTACACCCGCGGGGATGGTCAGGCCATTGCGTCGCGTGTCGACCAGCAGTCTGGCATTGACGAGCTGGCCCGGCCACAGCTTGTGCGTCTTGTTGGAAAAATTGGCCTTGAGCTGGATCGAGCCGGTGGTCTGCAGGATCTCATTGTTGACCAGGCCGAGCACGCCTTGATCGAGGAGTGACGTGTTATCCTGGTTGTAGGCCAGAACCGCGAGCGGCTTCCTGGCCGCTTGCTGTTGCTGCTGGATTTGCGGCAAGGCCGTCTCCGGAAGCGTGAAGATCAGCGAGATCGGATCGAGCTGGGTGACGACGACGAGCCCGTTCGCGGTAGACGGACTAATGATATTGCCGACGTCGATCTGGCGAATCCCGACCACGCCGTCGATCGGCGAGGTCAGGCGTGTGTAGCTGAGCTCGACCTTCGCGGCATCGATCAGTGCCTGATCGGCCTTGACGGCGGCCTGCAGCTGCCCGACTTGCGCCTTCTGGGTCTCGAGCAATTGCGGGGTCGCCCAGCCTTTCTGCCCCAATGCGGTATATCGCGTGAGATTGGCCTGAGCGTTTATCAGCTGCGCCTGGTCGCGCTCCAGATTACCCGTGTACTGGTCGATCAGGGCCTGATAGGGACGCGGATCGATCTGCGCGAGCAGGTCGCCAGCGTGCACGGTCTGGCCCTCGGTAAAGTTGATGCTGATGATCTGCCCCTGGATCTGGGCACGTACGACGTCGGTGTTGTACGCAATCACGGTACCGACGCCCGTAAGATAGATCGGCACGTCATGCTGCGCGACCGTCGCGGCGACGATCGGTACCGCCGGCGGCGCAGGTGCTGCAGTTGCCGTTTCCAGCGCGTGAATATGCACGAAGTAAGACAAGCCGCCGGCTGCGAGTGCGGCAATCAGCACCACGGCAGGCACAATGATTTTCTTGTTCATGGCGGTTCTCGCTCGATGCAAAAGCAAATCAGCAGCCAGTGACGGAGTTTGTGATCACCCCCGTGGTCGAACACGGGAAGGCGCTCGTTGTCGTCGCTGATGTCGTGGATGGAGGCGCGATGCTGGGGATGGTTGGCGCCACCGTGCTCGATCCCACTGTACTCGCAATCGGCGATACGGTTGGCGTCGGCACCGCGGGTATGCCGCTGACCCCGAGGTTGCCGATCTCGGTCGAACCCAACGGAATTCCGGTCCGATTGACGCCACCAGCCGCAGTGGGTGCCGTTGCGGCTGGAGTCGATGAGGACGCAGCGCTGGTCGAGCCGGAACCGCACATTCCCGATAGTCCCGCCGTATCCAACGTTCCTGACGTGGTCGACATGCCGGACGTGGTCAGGAGCCCGGAGGAGCTTGAAATTCCCGACGTTGCCGTGCCGCTGGCCATTCCTGCAGTGGCGGGCGCTCCGACGCCCATTCCGCCGCCATCGAAGCTCGCGGTGGATCCGAACATCGTTGATGGCGAGGTGCCGACGGTCGAGCATGCCGTCCCGCTGCTCGTGCTCGGGATTGCAATCGTGCCGGTCACGCCGGTAGGCGCCGGACTGAGTCCTCCAGAGGCAATCTCGGTGGCTCCGAGTCCGATTCCGCTCGGCCCGACCGTCGTGCCAGAACTCGCATCAAGCGGGGACGTTGCGCCGAGGGTAGGGGTCGTCGGCATCGTGCCAACCTGCGCGGTGGCCTCGTTGCAAATGAGGAACGTGGGAAGCAGCACAGCAATCAACGCGAATCTCATCGTCACTTCCCTGTTGAAATCCGTGATCTCGCGGCGAGCATTGTCAGCGGCGGGGGCGAGCTCGTTTCCGCCAGCCGCTGCCGGCTTTGGCTTCGAGCAGTAAGTAGCCGGCGTCCCAATCCGTGCAATTAAATATACGTTTATTCTCCGGTGCCGGTCCGCCTTGGCGCCGACGACACGTGCGGCCGGATCTCTCAACGCTAAATCTTTTTTTAGTTGAGCATGTCGCCCCAAGCGCCAACGTCCATGGTCTCGGATGGAAACTCGTTTCGACACCGAAGCGTCTTTCGGCCACACATCACCACGATGGAGAGCACAATGAGCGACGACGAGGTCTTGGGTGTCGGCGACTACGAGGGAGCTGCGGCGGGGTGGGGCGCCCTGAAGGCCGTGGCGGATGCGGTCCGCGGTCAGAAGGCCATTGTCAAGGAGACGCGCGGTCTCCTGAGCATGAACCAGCCCCATGGATTCGATTGTCCGGGCTGCGCCTGGCCCGATCCTAAACATACCTCCTCGTTCGAGTTTTGCGAGAACGGCGCCAAGGCCGTCGCATGGGAGGCGACCGCGAAACGGACGACGCCGGAATTCTTTGCAGCTCATACCGCGAGCGAACTCTGGGATTGGCCGGACTTCGATCTCGAGAACGAGGGGCGCTTGACCCACCCGATGGTCTACGACCGGACAACGGACAAATTCCTGCCGATTTCGTGGGAGGAGGCGCTGGCGAGGATCGGGGCCGCACTCCGCGAGCTACCGCACCCCGACATGGCGGAGTTCTATACGTCCGGCCGCGCCTCCAACGAGGCGGCCTTTCTCTATCAGTTGTTCGCGCGGGAATACGGCACCAACAATTTTCCCGATTGCTCGAACATGTGCCACGAGGCGACGAGCGTCGGCCTGCCGCAATCGATTGGTGTCGGCAAGGGGACCGTGACACTGAAAGATTTCGATCATTGCGACGCGCTTTTCTGCATAGGTCACAATCCAGGGACCAACCATCCTCGCATGTTGACGACGCTGCGTGAGGTCTCAAAGCGAGGAGTGCCGATTGTCGTCTTCAATCCGCTGCACGAGCGTGGACTGGAACGGTTCACATCGCCGCAGAGTCCCGTCGAGATGTTGACGCTGAGCTCGACGCCGATCGCCTCGACCTATTATCAGGTGAAGGTCGGCGGCGATATCGCCGTGTTGAAGGGCATGATGAAGACCCTCGTCGCGCTTGATGCCGAAAGCCTTGCAAAGGGTGGCGCCGGTATTCTCGACCACGAATTCATCAGGGATCACACGACCGGAATCGATACACTGCTGGCGGACCTCGAAGCAACTTCCTGGGAAGCTATTGAAGAAGCCTCGGGCCTGTCACGATCCGATATCGAGGCCGCCGGCAGTATCTACGCCAAGGCGGAGCGCGTCATCATCAACTACGGCATGGGAATCACCCAGCATCGTCACGGCACGAGCAATGTGCAGCAGATTGCAAATCTGTTGATGCTCCGCGGCAATATCGGGCGCAAGGGCGCAGGCATCTCGCCGTTGCGCGGCCATTCGAATGTGCAGGGAGATCGTACCGTCGGCATCACCGAAATTCCGAACGATGACCTTTTGAACGGGCTGGCTCGCGTGTTCGGATTCGAGCCGCCGCGTCACAAGGGCCACAATGCGCTCGAAGCCATCGAGGCGATCCGGGACGGACGATCGAAGGCGTTGTTCTGCCTCGGCGGCAATCTTGCCGTTGCGATGTCCGATCCGGAAGTCACGTTCAGCGCGATGCGGAAACTCGATCTCGCGGTGCATATCGCCACCAAGCTCAATCGTTCTCATCTGCTGCTTGCGAAACAGTCGTTCATTCTTCCGTGTCTGGGACGGACCGAGGTCGATATCCAGGCGACCGGTCCGCAGTCGGTCACGGTGGAAGATTCAATGTCAATGGTCCATGCCTCACGCGGCGGCCTGAAACCGGCATCCGAGCATCTCAAGTCGGAGCCGGCAATTATCGCGGGACTGGCGCTCGCCACATTGCCGAACACGCGGGTGAAATGGGCAGACCTGGTTTCCGATTACGGAAGGGTCCGCGACTGCATCGAGGCGGTCTTTCCGGAATTTGCGGATTTCAACGCTCGCATCATGAAGCCGGGTGGATTTCGGCTCTATGTTGCCGCATCGGCGCGCGACTGGCGGACGTCGACAAAGAAAGCCAATTTTATCGTCTATCGGGGAACGGACGAGGATCCGCGCGCGACGGATCGTGACGTCCTCACGCTCACCACGATCAGAAGTCACGATCAGTACAACACGACGATCTACGGCATGAATGACCGCTACAGGGGAATTACAGGGCGGCGCGACGTCGTATTTGTCAATGAGCGGGACTTGTCCAGCCGCGGCCTGAAGCATGGCGATCTCGTCGATATCGCCGTCGTGCCCGACGCTGGATCGAACGCCGGCGAGCGGGTCATGCGCAAGCAGACGGCGGTCGCTTACCATATCGCCCAGGGCTCGATCGCGGCCTATTATCCGGAGGCGAATATCCTGGTGGCGCTCGATCAGTATGACGCCAGATCTGGAACGCCTTCCTACAAGTCGACCCCGGTCTTGCTGCGCGCATCGCCCCGGCCATGAGGTGCTGCGGCAATTGGTGG
This sequence comes from Bradyrhizobium sp. I1.14.4, assembly GCF_050435825.1. Lineage (NCBI taxonomy): Bacteria > Pseudomonadati > Pseudomonadota > Alphaproteobacteria > Hyphomicrobiales > Nitrobacteraceae > Bradyrhizobium > Bradyrhizobium sp. I1.14.4. The sequence goes on from NZ_JBNDLA010000019.1 coordinate 126,926, forward strand.
AAGCCATAGATCATCAGAAGCCATGGACCATTAGAAGCCATGGACCATTCAAGTGGCTCCAGGGAGGCCTGAAGCGGTTTGTATGGGTGGTCGCCGTCAATGAGCCGCAGCCTCAAACGTACCCGAATCGGATCTTCGTTCAAGCACCCAAGGGCCCCGGTACCGCCATCGGACCCTGCATGGCGAGGTTCTTGGCCGCCTTTCGCACCTTCTCGAACGCGCGCGCCTCGATTTGCCGGATGCGCTCACGCGAGACGTTGAAGCGCGCCGCCAGGTCCTCGAGCGTCACCGGTTCATCGGCCAGACGTCGTGCCTCGAACACGCGGCGCTCGCGGTCGTTGAGCACGCCGATTGCCGCGGTCAAAGCCTCGAGTCGGTGCTCCTTCTCGTCTTGTTCGACGATGATGGCTTCCGGAGAAGGGGACGGATCAACGAGTTGGTCCTGCCATTCACCCGTTTCGCCGTCGTTACGGATCGGTGCATTGATAGACCTATCACCGCTGAGCCGTCGATTCATCTCGACGACATCCTGGCTCCCGACATCGAGGTCCTTTGCGATCTGTGCCACCTGATCAGGATGCAGATCGCCGCTATCCAATGCAGCGATCTTGCTCTTCGCAGAGCGCAGCTTGAAGAACAGCTTCTTCTGGTTCGCGGTGGTGCCGATCTTCACGAGTGACCACGAGCGCAGGATGTAATCGTGTATGGACGCCCTGATCCACCATATCGCGTAGGTCGCGAACCGAAAGCCTCTTTCAGGCTCGTAACGGTTCAATGCCTGCATCAGGCCAACGTTGCCCTCGGCGATCATTTCAGACACAGGCAGGCCGTAGCCGCGGTAACCCATGGCGATCTTGACCGCGAGACGCAGATGGCTTGTGACGAGCTGGTTTGCGGCGTCACGGTCGGAGTGCTCGCGCCAACGCTTGGCGAGGTTATATTCCTGGTCTCTTTCCAGCATGGCAAAACGTCTGATGTCGTCGAGATAGCCTCTGCTGCGCCCGCTTCCGACGCGCGCTGGCTCGCCTCGTGTTCGAACTGCGAGGCCTGCGAATTGTCCCTCAATGCCCATGTCGGTCGCTCCGTCGTGGTAAGCTCGATATCGTCTGCCGCTGAAGGTCGAGCGGATCACCGGATGATAGGCGCAGCGCGCGGACGACCTACTAAATTGGGGTTTAGGACGTTAAATTCGATTTCAGGAGCAAGGCTCGCGTAAGGCGCGTTGCCTGGCGCAGGCGGCAGCCCGGCGGCCTGTTCAGCGGCGCTTCGATCCGGCCCAGCAGTTGCGTGAGGCCGATACGGTTGGTTGCGTCGGCCCGACAGATTTGGCGTTAGACACGTTTTCGCCAATGCTCCACGCGGTCCGGCGGGAGCGGAAGCCGCGCGTTCGCGGCTTCCGGATCGGGCTCCCGTTCAGAAGGGGCACTGGTACGATTGGTCGTAGAGGTCGTACGGATAGTACGGACAAGCCAGACCGTCGTCGTAGTAGCCGTTACGATAGAAGCGATGCCGTCCCCCGCCAAAGCGGTCGTGCCCGACGTCTGCCATGCGACCCGCGGTAGCGCCGCCGATGTGATCTGCGCCGACGCCGATGCGGCCTCCGCCAAGACCTCCGCCAAGACCTCCGCCAAGACCGCCGATGTGGCCCGCGCCAAGCCCGGCCATGCCTCCGCCGAAGCCGCCCATGTGACCGCCGCTCATGCCAGCCATGTGGCCTCCGCCGAAGCCCCCGCCCATGCCGCCACCATGGCCGCCACCGCCGCCGCCACCGCCGCGCGCTTGGGCATCGGTTGCAAGCAGGCTGCCGGCGAGCGCTACGCTCGCCAAAATCATCATCACTCGTCCTCTCATGACATTCTCCTTTGGATGGGCGAACTGTTCGCCGCAGGTCGTTTCAGACGCCGGCACTCTTCGAGGGCAAAGGCGCTGGCGCCGTGATGGAATGAAGATGGGGTCGCGGCCTGTTCGGCCCCACTAAATTCGGCTTCATCACGAAGGGGGGCGGCTTCAGTCGGCGGGTCGCGCGGAAGTGATGCGAATGTTATCAGCGGCAAGACGCCACGACACTATCTCGTCGACGAGACGACGATCCGTCGCAAGCACCGCCGCTCCAGCCAGAGTGAGGAGTCTTGGGTCGCGCTCGTCGAGCGCCGACCGTATCAACGGGCGCATCGAAGTCGTCATCAACGCTAATCGTGCAAGGAGCGCAACATGCGAAGGCTCATCATAGCGACCGTGGTCCTGTTCACCGGGCTCTCCGCCAGCTATGCCCGCGGCGGCATGCATGGCGGCGGCATGGATGGGGGAGGGATGCATGGGGGAGGGATGCACGGAGGAGGCATGCGTCGAGGAGAGATGCAGAGTCTGATGGCGCCGGCTGATCCAACGGTCCCGCCGTCGCTGACATCGGATCCCAGGCTGATTGGGACCGCGCCGCTTCCACCGCACCATCAGCCGACATCGGCTGACGTTCCCGCGGTCCCGGACGCCATGCTCAAGCAGACCCCTGGAGAAGCTGCCGTCGATCGGGCGATCGGAAACATCTGCCGAGGCTGTTGAATGCAGGTCATGTTTCCCGCACGAGCCGCAATCGTGCGAGGCCGCGTCAGCGTTCACGAGGAGGGCGAACTGATGCGTGGTGCCGAGGGCATGCTTGCCGTGACGAGGTTCACAATCGGCCGCCGTAAGCTTCGGTGATCGAACGGCAGATCGAAGTCCCACACCCGTGCGGCTCGATCTCGTGGTGAAGAAGGCGCTGAACGGCCGGTCGGCATGTTCGGCGGAGCTGTTGACGCCACACACTTCACACTGACGATCACGCGCTGCGTCTCATCACGACCGGATCGGATCAGACGTTCGTGTCGCCGATCCGTGACCGATCGCATGGCTGCTCGCATGACTTCCATGCCATCCATCACCAGGTTGACAATGCTGTTGCAGTTGGACCGGTTCTCCCGCAATCGCGGGGAGGGCCGGTACCATATCTATGCCCGCATGGCGCTTTTTCTGCGTCATGCGGCTGTTTCCTTGACGATCGCTGAGATGGTGAGATCGCACTAGCTGCCCGGCTTTGACGTGGCGCCCGACACCCTCCACACCGTGTTTCCGACGTCGTCAGCGATCAGCAATGCACCACTCTTGTCGACGGCGAGGCCGACCGGCCGGCCGCGTGCGTGACTGTTTTGATCGAGGAAGCCGGTGACGACATCCTGCACCGGGCCGCTGGGCTTTCCGCCGCCAAACGGCACAAAGACCACCTTGTAGCCGTTGAGCGGCGTTCGATCCCAGCTGCCGTGTTCGCCGACAAAGGCGCCGCTGCGGTAGTCGGCCGGAAGACCGGTGCCGTGGGACATCGCGAATCCCAATGGCGCGACGTGGGAGCTCAGCGCGTAGTCCGGCACGATCGCCGAAGCCACCAAGTCCGGCCGCTGCGGCATGACGCGAGGGTCGAGATGCTGACCGTAGTAGCTGTAAGGCCAGCCATAGAAGCCGCCGTCCCGTACCGACGTCATGTAATCCGGAACCAGGTCGGGCCCGATCTCGTCGCGTTCGTTGGCGATGGCCCAGAGCTTGCCGGTCTCGGGCTCCCACTGCAGGCCGGTCGGATTGCGGACGCCGCTGGCGTAGATGCGATGCGCGCCCGAGGCGACATCGACCTCCCAGATAGCGGCACGTTCATATTCGGCTCCGATGCCGTTCTCGGTGATGTTGCTGTTCGATCCGACGCCGACATAGAGCTTGGAGCCGTCCGGGCTGGCCAACAGCGACTTGGTCCAGTGATGATCGATCGGACCGCCGGGAAGATCCGTGAGCTTGGTGCCGGCCGCGGTGATGCTGGTCTGTCCATCCTGATAAGGATAGCGGACGATGGCATCAGTGTTCGCGACGTAGAGGTCGTGACCGATCAGGGCGACACCGAACGGCGAGCTGAGATGATCCAGGAATACGCTTCGTACGTCGGGAACGCCGTCACCGTTGGTGTCGCGCAGCAGGGTGATGCGGTTTGCATCCCTTGCCTTGGCGCCGGCAAACGTCTGCACCCAGCCGGTAACGATGTCCTTGGGCCGGTATATCGGTGCTTTCGGGCCATTGCTTTCGACCACCAGCACGTCTCCGTTGGGCAGGACGTAAACGGAGCGCGGATGCTGGAAGCCGGTCGCCAGGGCATGAACCTGCAGGCCTTCCGCAACCGTTGGCGTTTCGTCGCCCCAGCCTACGGCTTTTGCGATGTGGATTGGCGGCATCAGGTACTGCTGCAACGCGGGCAGCCTGGGATTGGCGCCGATCTGCACCGCCGGGTTGCCGCCATCGTCACAGCCAGCGAGCCCGAGGCCGGCGACAAGGAGAGCGGCGAGATGCGGCAGCTTCGCCGCGCGTGCATGTTTGAGGATGTGCATTGTGATCAAGCTCCGAACCGGTGGCGATTTGTCAGGACCCTGGCAACGACCGCTGTCAACACGAGAACAGCGACGACGAGTGCGGAAAGCATCAGGCCGGTCGGGACCACCGCAGTGTAACCGTCACGGCTGTGAATGAAGGCGTTCGTCGACGCGAGCAGGACCGCGAGCGCGTAGCCGACCACGCGCGGCCAGGCTGGGCGGTCGATCCGCGCGCCGCTCACAAGCTCGATCGCGTAGGCGATGGTGGCCAGGCCCGCCATGACCAGGCCGGCGGCAATGAGCCAGATCGAGAACCTCTCCCACAGCACATCCAGCATCTGCCAATAGGCAAGGTCGGTGGCCAAAGCGCCGACAAAATAGGCGGCGGAGAACGACACCAATATCCCGTGGATCGGTCGCCCCCGCGGCCTCCTGGCCGACTTCAAGCGGTCATCGTATACGAAACCTGCTTGCGTGATCGTAGCGTGCTGCTGCATGTCTCGATTCTCCTGACTGAGGTTGCGCGCGCATCTCTGCTTCCGCGCGGCGTAATGCCGGCGTGAAGACTGTTGACGATGCAATATTGCCGCTACCCGCGCGCGGGTCCTCTAAATTCCGTTTTAGTCTTACAGATGGTTCGAACGGGCGCGGTCGGCGTTTCGATTGTCCGTGGGAAGGATAGACCGAGGCAACTCCCGTCCACTCCGGCAAGATCGGATAAGCCGCCGCAATTCTCGGCAAGCCACGCGCGCTGCTCGCCGAGCCATCGGGCAGACCGCTCTCGCACAGGTGACGAGATGCCCGGGCCGGAACGCCGCTAAAGCGACGACGTGCAACTGAATGCTGGTTGTCGCGATCGTGAGGATTCTAAAGCGAAGTTTAGCAGAGTTCGCGAGCGATGATCCTACGTGACTAGCAAGACTCATTGCGCACTGCGCACGATGGCCGGCTCGACCGGTTGAAGCGCAAAGACGCCATCAAGAAGGAGAAAGACGATGCGTTTGATGACCATCGCAAGGCTGTTCGCAGTCTCTGTTGTCCTGTTAGGCGGGGCGCCGGCATTTGCGGCACGGGCGGTGCAGCCCGATACGCGTGCCATCTGCAGCGAACAGGTTGCCGGGCTCTGTCACCTATTTCCTTTCACCACGGGAACGTCGGGCGCGACCGGCAATCCGCAAGCCAAGGCGAACGCAGCCAGCAAGACCTGGCCCGGCGACATGGTTCTGGACTGATACTTGCACTCACCTGACACCAAAACGGCCTTTCGAGCACATCCTTGCTACCCTTGCCTGCTACTCTTGATCCGGATCGCGACGTCGTCGACCTCGATCACGCTGATGAGCGACTGCAGGCAGGCTTTCCGGATGGGATAGATCCGGAAGGTGAAGTTCTGCCGCAAGGTGCGGCCGAACCGCTCAAGCAAGGCGGGCTCGATCTGGATCGCGTTTAATGCGTGTGACTTGACCCGCTCGAGGTCGGCCTTCGAGCGATCCCGATCCGCCTTCACAACGTTCAAGCGATCCTTAACGGGTTTCAAGCCGAAGCTGCTTTCTGCCCATCGATGAGAGAACTCGTCGTGCGGCACGCGACTGGGTGTGGGCAGCCGGTCGGTCCCCCAGATCAATTCGCGGCTTCGCCCCACCGTCGGTTCGGCTATGGACGATGACGTCTCGCAAAACAAAATGGGTGCGGCGCTGCCGGCGCCCTGTCGACTTGCGTGAATGTTACCGGATCAACGCCCGCGAATCTCTTCACGCACGTTCCTTCGTTGCGAACATAAGGGGCCGCTGTGCTTCGCGGCACGCTTGGTGCTGTGCACGCAGATCATGAATGCCGGCGTTCAGTGGAAAATTCCAAAATATTCAAATTATTCAAGGGGATAAGGAGGCTCCGCATTGTCACACCACCGTGATCTTTCGGCAACAATGGCCTAAAAAGCGCCCAACTTGCCCGAATCCGAGCGGTCTTTTGTTGCGTGATCGGGGGCCTTCTGTCTCATATGGAACTGCGACGGAGGGGGGCATCCCAAGGTCGTCCCGTTTTAGGTGGTTCGCTTAAGTCCCTCGCGTTCATGCGGGTGTGTCCGAAGGCGCGAAGCGACTGGGCGGGGATTTAAGGGACAAAGGGAACCAACCTGAGGGTGTTTACCCGGCGGATCCGGAACCTTCCCTGAGATAGAGCAACTTGGAGGTTTAACATGAAGATGGTTAAGAGCCTTATCCTCGGCTCGGCGGCGGCTCTCGTCGCGGTCGGCGGAGCTCAGGCGGCCGATCTTCCCGTCAAGGCCAAAGCGGTCGAGTACGTGAAGGTTTGCTCCCTGTATGGTCCCGGTTTCTACTACATCCCGGGCACCGACACCTGCATCAAGCTGGGCGGCTACCTGCGCGTGGACGTTCTCGCGAACACCAACTCGGACGCGACCGGCAATACCTCGGGTGCCGGTGGCGCGAACAACCGCTTCACCAACGGCTACACCTGGCGTTCGCGTGAAGACCTGAACATCGATACGCGCACCGCGACCGAATACGGCGTGGTCCGCACCTTCTTCGATGCGACGTTCTCCTGGACCTCGGACACCTATGGCGGTCAGGGTAACGGTTCGACCGTCTACTCGCCGATCGGCGCTGTGCAGGCTCCGAACAATGCCAACGCCGGTGCGGTTGCGGCTGGTGTGGTTGGCGTCTACTACGCCTTCATCCAGTTCGCCGGCTTCACCATCGGTAAGGCGGTCTCGCAGTTCTCGGCTCCGTGGGCCAACTATCCTGGCAACAACTTCGACGGTCTCGTCGGCGGCGGCGGCACGATCACGGGTGTGAACCAGTTCACCTACACCGCGCAGTTCGGCAACGGCGTGTCGCTGTCTCTGTCGGCTCAGGATCAGTCGGCCTACTATCAGGCCGGTGTGGCCAACCTCGGTGCTCCCGCCACCTTCGGCGTTGTCGGTAACACCAACACGTTCGGCCTCAGCGACTACGCCGGCACGGTCGCTCCGGATCTCGTCGCGATGCTGCGCGTCGATCAGGCCTGGGGTCTGTTCCAGGCGTCGTTCGCGGCGCATGACAACCACGCAGCCTACTACGGCGGCACCGAGTTGACCGGCCATCCGGACGACAAGTGGGGCTGGGCTGGTCAATTGGCCTTGTCGATCAAGAACATCCCGACCGGACCTGGCGACACCATCAACTTGCAGGGCGTCTACACCAACGGTGCGACGCGCTACAACATCCAGGACCTCGCCGGCTCGGCTGGTGCGAACACCATCTTCGGCGGCACCAATGTTCCTGGTGCGTACCAGAGCATCGGCTTCGGCCTCGCGCCGGACTCGATTTTCGTGACCGGCGGTCAGCAGCAGCTGATCACGACCTACGGCTTCCGCGGTGCCTACGTGCACAACTGGAACCCGAACTGGAACACCAGCATCTACGGTGCCTGGGCCCAGGTTAACTACAACAGCACGGCCAAGGGCTACCTCTGCGGCCCGACCGGCACTGGCGTGGGTGGTTCGCTCAGCAACTTCTTTAGTGCCGCTTCCAGCCTGACGTCCTGCAACCCCGACTACAGCATCGCGCAGCTCGGTACGCAGACCCAGTGGACCCCGGTGAAGAACCTGACCTTCACGGCAGACTTCACCTACACCCGTCTGGACCAGAGCTTCGCCGGTACGCTCACTTTCCCCGGCGCCCCCGGGATCGGCAAGCCGGCAGCTGTGTACGAGCTGAAGGACCAGAACACCTACACCCTGCTGCTCCGCGCTCAGCGCAACTGGTAATACCGGTTGATCTGACTGACATCTAACAGAGCCCCCGGCGCGAAAACGCCGGGGGCTTTTGCTTTTGCGGCGCGGCCGGTCGGCCTCATCAGGATCTGGTAATCTGGCGAAGCCTTCGAGAGCACTGTGTGGATCAATATCCGCAGTGATTGGAACACGCGAGGTTGGTGTCGACCGCCATGATCGGACCCTCCTACCGGATGACTCTGGCGGGCCTGCTATCAGTGCATTTTTCCGTTTTCGCTTTGGCCGACGACAACGATGACGATTCAACGGAAACGACATCCGCGCAATCCAATGTCTATCTGGACTTTCGGATCAACTACGCAACGGTACCCGCCAATGCGCTCTCGATCGGCTTCAGCAGCCCTTCCTTGTCGACGGCCATCGCGACGCTGCAGTCGCTCTCGATGCTGGCGAGCGCCGCGACGCGTCCCAACCTGACGTCGCCATCCAGTCAGAGCTTCGGGGTTGATGTCCCGCTGACGATCGATCTCAGTGACCGCCTCTCATTATACGGCGGCTTCACTGCCAGTGCGTCACAAGGCGGCGCGTCGGACTGGTCGACGCTCGCGATCTCCAGTTTCAATGCTGGATTCCAGGCCGACATCTACCAGCAGAACGGCGGATCGATACCGACGATCACGCTGCAGACGACGGTTACAAGGTCGGTGCCGGATTCGCCGCTCGCCACGACATCCCAACAATGTTCTGGAGTTCGATTACGCGCTGAACGAGGACGAGACCAGGGGTCTGCTTGCGGGCGTTCAGTACACACAGGTCCACGTCGATTCTCCGCTGGCGCGGATCAATTCGAACACTATCGGCTATGTCGGCGGCTACTACCAATGGCCCAGCAACTGGAAATTCACCGGACGTGTCGGCGTTCAATCGTTTGGCGGGGCGCAACTCTTGAACCTGACGCCGATAGGGCCCTTTACCCAACCGATCGTCAGGTTCGACGTGGACCGGATGGATGATAACGACAACCGCCTCTTCGGCGTCACCGCACAGATCTCCTGGGTGCCGAAGCCGGCTTACCAATTGACGATCAGAACGCCGCTCTACGTCGTCAGAAACTGACGGACTCCCTGTGACGTCTGCTCCGGCGTCGGAGCGGAAACGGCCACAGCCCTGGGTCGCGCTCGCAGACCGGGCCGTCATCCCGAACGCCCAGCCCTGTCGGCGCGTCGCCACTGGACCCTTCCCGTCGTGGGTGAAGCAAGGGGCAGGCCAGGCCCTGCAGTGGATACGGGTGGCTGAAGGCCCGATGACCGGCGGCAAGGCTCGCGAGCGAGCCCGCTTGAGGTGACACGCTTGCGGAGCAGCCAGCCGGTTCAGGACCAGCGTCGAAAGACCAGGCTGGCGTTGACGCCGCCAAATCCGAAGCCGTTCGAGATCGCGTGTTCGATCGCCATCGGCCGCGCGACGCTTGCGACCAGGTCGATGCCCTCGGCAGCCGGGTCGGCGTTCTCCAGATTGAGGGTGGGCGGCGCGACCTGATCGCGCAGCGCCAGGATCGTGAAGATCGCCTCGACGCCGCCGGCCGCGCCAAGCAGATGTCCTGTGGCCGACTTGGTCGCGCTGACGGCAACGCTTCCCTCGCGCCCGAACACGCGCTTGATGGCCTCGAGTTCGCTGAGATCGCCGACCGGCGTCGATGTCGAATGCGCGTTGAGATGCTGGATCTCGCCGGGAAGCAAGCCGGCCTGCCGCAGCGCCGCCTCCATCGCGCGCCGGGCGCCGTCGCCGTCTTCGGGACCTGCGGTGATGTGATAGGCGTCCGCCGTCGTGCCGTAGCCAGTGAGCTCGGCGATCGGCTTGGCGCCACGCCGCAGTGCGTGTTCGAGCTCCTCGATGACAAGCACACCTGCGCCTTCGCCCATCACAAAACCGTCCCGGTCGCGATCGAACGGCCGCGACGCGCGGGCGGGCGTGTCGTTGAAGGACGTCGAAAGTGCCCGCGCCGCCGCCCGAGGCTCACCGGATCGATGCAGGCCTCCGTGCCGCCGCAGATCGCAATGTCGGCTTCGCCGGACCTGATCAAGCGGGCGCCATCGCCGATCGCCTGAACGCTCGCTGCGGATTCCGACGAAGCCGGCCATGCATTCCAATTCGAAGCCGGCCGGGTATTCCGATCTGAAGCCGGCCACCCGTGGCGTCGTTCGCATGG
>NZ_JBNDLA010000020.1:0-128568 GCF_050435825.1 Bradyrhizobium sp. I1.14.4
TTGTCACCGTCTCGCGAAGATGCTTCGCATCTCGCGGGAGACACCTGCCACTAGGGCGTCGGGACCACACGACTTCACCGTCCGCTTCATGCGCATTCGTCGACTGCGCAATCGGCGTCCACCGCATCCCACACCGCGTTCGTGACGATCGCGAAGCGCCCCTCGATCGGGTGAGACGGGTGTATTGAACATCTGAGTTGGGTCTGGCGTCAAGTTAAATTCTGAAAATCGGAACGAATTGATTGACGGTGCGTAGCATGGGTGTGATCCGGCGCGACCGGCACGCGGGCGCCCTGCCCCGCCGAGGGCCGGCGACAACTTATCCCACGTTATTGTCGCGGGGTTTCACGCCGCCTACCGTTTGCCGAACCGGCAGTGGGGTGAAATGCAGGACATGCTGACGCATCTCGAGAAGCTTCGCACCGACGCTGCGGAGTGCGCCCTGATCCGCGACCTGACCACGGACATGCAGAAGCGCGAACTGTTCAGCAAGCTCGCCGAGCATCTTGCGGCCCTCGCTGCGGAAGTCGAGAAGACCATTGCCGCGGTGCGCAAGGACGGCGAGACCATCTAGCTAGGGCGCGTGCCTATATCCGGTATTATTATGACGCAAACGCCACAAGAGAGTCGGATGGGTTAGGCGTCAGGCTACTTTGGTGGCTGCAACTCCTGTGATGACAGCCATTTGTTTGTGCGGAGGGCTTCCGCCTGCAGGGTCTTTCGCCGAGCCCTCTTGAAGAGGATATCGCGCTCCTCACCGGGTGGCAGATTCTCCGCTTCCTCCCGAAGATGCCTGGCTTCGTTGGTAAGACGGAGACGGTCGAGTAACAACCACAGGTTTTTGAAGCGACGGCGCTGCATGGTGTGGCTCCCATGTCCGGCCTGCCCGGATAAGAAAACGTAATAGAACTTGGCGCGTTCCCCCCCCGCGGCTATCGCTGGAACCAATGTGGAATCCGAACCGTTAGAATGGTTGGGTGCCTTCCGCGCTGGGCGCGCTCAATCCGGGCGGTCCCGGTTTTCAGCCCCCAAGCCCGGCCGGGACCGCTCCATTTCCCGCGCGCCATAACACCGGATGGATCCGTCCACTGTCCCGCAACAACGGTGCAGAAGCGGACATTGCACGAGGTCTGGGAAGGGCCACCAGGGCACATGGCATCCGTTGGCAGGACCCAAAAGTCTTGCGTAACGGCGCTCAATCGAATTTGGACACTCAAAAACCGAATCAGGACACGGGGGCTTAAATACGGACAGCGCCGCCGGTCCGGTGCTGGCCGAAATAGGCCACTCGCCAAATCAAGACCAGCCACCCAACAGCGCAATGTCGGATGCTGGACCGACGGGGCCTGAATCGGGGTTTAGCCTCAATGTCTGGCTCGGTCGCAGGGACGCCGCCCGGCCATAAAGGACCGCCCCGGCAATTGCTGCGAAGGGGGAGCATCTGCAATGACGGATCGATCCCACGAGGTCATCCCGCAGGACGGTGCTGTCGGAGAACGGTCACCGGAGGACCTGCGTATTCTCGGCCGCATTGTCTCAGCGTGCACACTGGGCCTTTGGGCATTTGCGGCAGGTTTGCTGATCGGGGTCTTTCTGTTTTCCTGATCGAAGGGTTCGGGGCCACTCGCAGATACGAAACAGGCCACTGATTTGGAATCGAAAGGGGCCGCTCCACGCGCGGCCCCTTGCCGGTTCAATCTAAAAATTTGTTCGGGATAAAAACTAGCCCCGGCAAGAGCAAGATTAGAGTTTTCAACAGACCTTTAGGATTCCGGTAAAATACGGTGTTTCGCCATTGGAACAGGTCGGGAATTTGCATTCCCTTCAAGCAATGTGGACAGCAATACTCGCGTCGCGAAACTGCAACGCAGCGTTGGTGGGATCGTCGCTTAGTCTGCGGGTTGGACGACCCAGCGCGGGCAAGGCGGGGTCACTTGTGCCACGCGGCCGAGTGGCCCTGCTCGCGCGGGCAAGTCCACTACTGGAAGCCAACGGAGGCTTGGACATCGGAGGGCGGGAAACCTTTGCCGCACTAAGCGTCCGATCCTCCGGTCACGACAGCGGGCTCATGCGCAGTGGCATCGATCTCAAGGCTCCCTAGTCCATGGAGGTCATTATGGATCGCCTCATTTATCCGACGGCTTGGGAGAGAGGTCCTTCGCTTGCACGTCTTCGATCAGAATAATCTCGCAGACCCCAACGACGGCGGTCGTAACATTGTTAGTCACGCAGACCGACAGATCAGAACAAGTAGGATCAGCGCAACAACAATCACAACAGCGGCGGCAAGTGCGGGCCATGGATAACGGCGCCGTGTCCTATCGCGCCAGCGGCGAGGCGGAATATAGCGGGCTTCCATGGCAGCCCTAGTCGCGCATTCGACGCCGAAGGCGCGTCACACGTGCTTGTTTTAGGAGGATGTGCCGGAAATATTTCCGTGCGACCCTATCTAACACCGACGAGATTAGTTCATCTGGTCCCGACGCATCACGGCGCTTCGCTTCACGTAAATATTCGGCAACATCTTCCTCCAATTTCATCAAGCTCGCATCATCACAAATTGGCGTTGCCAACCGAAGCCGCTCGAACGCGCGTATCCTTTCGCTGCGTGAAGGCATGAGAACCTCCCGACATTATTTTGGCTGTTTGATCTTGACGCGACCCGTTTTCCAAGCCCGATCAATAACGGTCGGTTTTTTGGGATGCCGGTTGAGGTCCGGTTCTGCAGGTCATTCGGATCAACCGCTTGCGATATGTTCGGTTCCTGACATAAGCGGCGAAAACAGATGTTCCTTGTCACGGAACCAGCGGTTTCCAGTTCGCTTTGCCGATGTCTCGGGTCAATCGCTCCATTTTGAGAGCCGGCGGGCGCTTCCGATTTTGCGCTAATCCCGAACACAGCGCCGCCGCTACGCGAACTGCCGCGTTGAGCCACCAGGGCACACGGCATCAGCCGACAGGACCCAAAAGTCTCGCGTAATGGCGCCTGATCGTTTCGTAGCATTCGCACGCGCCGTCTCTTAATGCTTCCGCGTCGATGATCTGGATTTTTCCACGTGTGTATTTGATCAGACCGGCAGACTGCAGGGTGTGCGCGACGACAGTCACACTGGTTCGCCTGACCCCGAGCATTTCCCCCAGATATTCCTGGGTGAAATGTAGGGTGTCGGTGCCCGCCAGGTCCCTCGCCCGCAGCAGCCATCGGCAAAGACGCGCCTGCACATGGTGCGACGCAAAACAAGCCGCCGACTGTTGCGCCTGAGCATAGACGGTCTGCTCATGACGAATGAGCAGGGACAAGAGCTTGGGACTTTGCAATGCAACCGACTTCAATCCGTCGATGCTGCAAACGACGATGTCACCGGACAGCTGGACGATTCCGCGGCTGAGCGAAATGCGTCCATCGAGCGCTGCCGAAGCTCCAACGACGCCGTCCGAGCCAACCATGGCAGCTTCGACCAATTCCCCTGTCTCGAGGGTTACGACCAAAGATACCACCCCGGTCGTCGGAAAGTAGACGTGCTTGATCTCTTGTTCTGCCTCGAACAAGATCGAATGCTGCTTGAAAGGTGTAACCTTGAGATAGGGCTCAAGCCGGTCGAAGTCGTCTTGGCTGAGCTGGCTGAGCAAAAGGTTCTTCATTGTGCGCTCCTGAGACGGGCGGGAGCGCAAAGAACTCTCAGCTATCGGTTGCCATGCTGGATACCCGATAATGCGAGCATGATAGGAGCTGCAGTGCACAAAGCCAGCTTTAATTTCGCTATGTAAGGTATCGGACAGACAGCATTGGCGGCGCATTTCAGAATAGATCAGCGACCTGTACCAATTGCCGCGTCATGAAGCGAAATCGTTCAAAGCCACACTCATTTGAAGATCGGCTTGCTGAAGCAGCATTCAAGCTCCAGGCGCAGGCACGAAGGTTACTGCCGGGAAAGCAACGCGACGAATTGTTGCGGAAGGTCCGCCAGATAGATGCGGCCGCGCACATAAATGAGTGGTTGAGATCTCCCGGCCTTAGACCGCCAAAGTAAAAAAGGTCGCAAGGATAAGGTCGCAGGGGAGGATCACATGATCACTGATACCTTCGATCGCCGAACGATGGCTAATATGGAAGAGGCCCTTGAGCGCGCGTGCTTACTTCTTCCAATTGGCGAGAAGCACCGGGCCCGTCGGATCGTCGCCGGCAAAATAATAGAATGTGCCAATCGTGGTGAGACCACCTTGAGCAGGCTTACTGAGGCCGGTTACGCCGCTGCGATGAATCTGACTGCTTCTGCGCAGCCCGTCAGGAAGAAAGAGGTCGCCGATTAAGCGTTTCTCACTCAATTGGGGAAATTAGTGGACGACCCAGCAGACGGGCAAGCACGGGTCGATGTCCGCTTTGGGTCAAAGCTGGCATACCTCATTCAACAGAAGGCCGGCATCTGCGCCTCTATGAGTGCACGCCCTGATGCGCCAAAGGCCGGTCGCGTCGCCCGCCCGCAAGGCGCGCTCTCGCTCGACGGCACTGGAAGACCGCAGCATTCGGATCGCAGGAACCAACGCAGCAGCGGCGCATTGTCACTTCACCCTTTGGTTGAGAGGTTATATACCGCCAGTCTCGGTATACGTGGCAATCCCTCAGCATTGCCCGTCCGTCGAGAAGCCAGTTAGCCGGCATCTGTTGCACTTCAGGATCTTTTACCTTGGCACTTTTTGCACATTCAGCCTCCGGCACGACGTCCCGATCGCGCCGCACCACCGCCGCCAGGGACGCGCGATGAAGGCGGACAAGGCCATCTGGTACGTCTCGTTCGCCGTGAGAAACCCTGACGCCGGACATCACCGCTTCGCGCGCCAGACCCGCACGTTCACGACCGAGCTGGACGCCAAGGCGTTTGCACGCACCCTGCTCGACCAGACGGAAGACGTCAGCGCCGGAACGATCAATCCGCACCTGCCCCGACGCGTGATCGCACCGGCTGCGATCACGGCCTGGGCCAGCGAGAGCTGAGGTCCTCTTCTAATTACAGGAAGCGCGCGGGATCGAACGGCGCGAGCGGAATTTCCGGCGCCTTGCCGCTGAGCAATTGCGCGACCAGCCGGCCGGTGCGGGCCGAGCCGACCAGGCCGACATGGCCATGGCCGAACGCATAGACCACGTCGCGCGAGGCGCGGCTATGGCCGATGCAGGGCCGCCCGTCAGGCATGCTCGGGCGGTGGCCGAACCAGGTCTTGATGCGCGAGGGTGGAATATCCCTTGGCAGCTTCGGGAACATGCTCAGTAGATGCTCGCGCAGGATCTCGGCGCGCTTCCAGTTCGGCTCGGCGTCGAGCCCGGCGATCTCCACCGTGCCGGCGGCACGCAGCCCCTTGTCGGTCCAGTTGACCACCATCTTGGCATCCGACGCCATCATCGAATTGCGCGGTCCGGATTCCGGATCCTCGATCATGACGTGATAGCCGCGCTCGGTTTCCAGCGGCAACGGGTCGCCGATCGATGCGGTCAGCTGCTTCGAGCGCGCGCCGGCGGCAACGACCGCGGCATCGCAGGCGATCTCGCCGCTCTCGGTGACCACGGCGACGAGCCTGTCGCCGGCAAGCTTGAGACCTATCGCCTTGGCGGCGACGCGCTCGGCGCCGTTCGCGATCGCGTGCGTGGCGAGCGCTGCGACGTAGGCGCCGGGATCGCGGCAGCGGCCGGCCTCCTCGACCACGACGCCGAACTTGTAGCGCGGATGCAGATCTGGCTCGCGCTGGCGCATCTCGTCTTCATTGAGCTCCAGCCATTCGATGCCGATACGCTTGCGGATACGCCAGCCGAGATCGCGGTCGAACGGCGCGCGCGAGGGAAACACATGCATCACCCCGCGCCGTTCGATCAGCTTGGGCACGCCGGCTTCCTCTGCGAGCTGCCGGTGCAGCAGCGGTGCGTCCCTGAGCAGATCGCGCATCGCCCGCGCAGTGGCCTCGACCTGCGCCTCGGTCCGGCTCGACAGCAGATACTTGACCAGCCATGGCAAGGCCTTTGGGAGATACGACCAGCGGATCGAAAGCGGCCCGAGCGGGTCCATCAGATAGCCCGGCACCTTCTTCCAGGTGCCAGGCTCCGCCGGCGGGATCACCGAGTGCGACGACAACCAGCCGGCGTTGCCGTAGCTCGCGGCCTGGGTGCCGCCGGGCTCGCCCGGATCGATCAGGGTGACTCTGTGGCCCGCGCGGAGCGCCTCGATGGCGCTGATCACGCCGACCGCGCCGGCGCCGATGATCGCGACGTGACGGCCGGCGGACTCTGGCATCAGTTGGAAGCCTGCGGCACAAAATCCTTGCCGATCGACAGCGCGCGCTGATCGACCAGGCAGTGCAGGATCGCGGGCTTACCGGAGGCCAGCGCGCGCTCAAACGCCGGCGCAAAATCCTCGGTGCGCTCGACCCGCTCGCCATGGCCGCCGAACGCCTTGGCGTAGAGCGCAAAGTCCGGGTTCTTGAGCTGGGTGCCGACGACGCGGCCGGGATAATCGCGCTCCTGATGCATGCGGATGGTACCGTATTGCGCGTTGTCGATGATGACGACGATCAGCGGCGCGTCATACTGCACGGCGGTGGCGAACTCCTGTCCGTTCATCAGGAAGCAGCCGTCGCCGGCGAACGCGACGACGACACGATCCGGATGCTGCCGCTTGGCCATGACCGCCGCCGGCACGCCATAGCCCATCGAACCCGAGGTCGGCGCGAGCTGCGCGGCGAAGGCGTGGAAGCGATGGTGGCGATGAATCCAGCCGGCGTAATTGCCGGCGCCGTTGCAGACGATCGCATCTTTCGGCAGGCGGTCGCGCAGCCAGGTGACGACCTCACCGTATTGGAAATGGCCCGGCAGCTCGCGCGGCTTGTCGGTCCAGGCGAGATAATCCGCGTGGGCCTTGGCCGCCTCGCCCTTCCAGGCAGGCGCGGCTGCCGGCTTCACGGTCTCGACCGCGGCGGCAAAGGCTGTGGGCGTCGCCTGGATCGCGAGCGCGGGCTGGTAGACACGGCCGAGCTCTTCGGAGCCTGGATGCACGTGAATGAGCTTCTGGCTCGGCACCGGAATGTCGAGCAGCGTGTACGACGACGACGGCATCTCCGACATGCGGCCGCCAATCAGGAGAATGACGTCGGCGCCGGTGACGCGGTCCTTCAGCTTCGGGCTCGGGCCGATGCCGAGATCGCCGGCATAATGCGAGTGGTCGGCGTCGAACAGCGAGGCGCGGCGGAACGAGG
This sequence comes from Bradyrhizobium sp. I1.14.4, assembly GCF_050435825.1. Lineage (NCBI taxonomy): Bacteria > Pseudomonadati > Pseudomonadota > Alphaproteobacteria > Hyphomicrobiales > Nitrobacteraceae > Bradyrhizobium > Bradyrhizobium sp. I1.14.4. Next base: position 7,237 of record NZ_JBNDLA010000020.1, read on the forward strand.
TCGCGACCGGCAGGTCGAAGCGCTCGGCAAAGCGCGCGATGCCCTTGGCCGCCTCTGCGGTCCACGCCGAGCCGCCGAGCACCACGATCGGCGCCCTGGCGCCGGCGAGCATGGTGCCGAGGCGGTCGAGATCCGCCGGCGCCGGCCAGGTCACCGCAGGCTCGACCTTCGGCGCGTCGGCGACCGCGGCAGTTTCAGTCAGCATGTTCTCCGGCAGCGAGATCACGACCGGACCGGGCCGGCCCTGCAGCGCGACACGGAAGGCGCGCGCAACCAGCTCCGGAATACGATCGGGACGATCGATCTCGACCGCCCATTTCGCCATGGTGCCGAACACCGCCCTGTAGTCGAGCTCCTGGAACGCCTCGCGCTCGCGCATGCCGGTGTCGACCTGGCCGACGAACAGGATCATCGGGGTGGAATCCTGCATCGCGATGTGCACGCCATGGGCGGCGTTGGTCGAGCCGGGGCCGCGGGTCACGAAGCAGATGCCGGGACGCCCGGTGAGCTTGCCATAGGCCTCCGCCATCATCGCAGCACCACCCTCGGCGCGGCAGATCACGACATCGACCGGGCTGTCATGCAGCGCATCGAGCGCCGCCAGATAGCTCTCGCCCGGCACGCAGGTGACGCGCTCCACCCCTTGCACGACCAGCTGGTCGATCAGGATCTGGCCTCCGGTGCGGGCATTGGTTTTGGTCATGAGGGCTCCCTGCGGGCATTGGCGCGCGCTCGCGGCTCGCGCGGAATATGGTCCGACGGGGGTATGATAGACGGGAATATCGCGCAAGGCCGAAGTCGCCGCGCAATGCGGCGGCGACATCGAGCCATGCGGCAGGGAAAGGGCAACGCGCCACGCCCGCCGATTTCCGCAGAGCGGGCGGTTGCTGCCCGGTCAACGTCCGTAGCAGTTGTAGCGCTCCTGCCCGCCCCACAACTCGTCATGCCCGGGCTTGTCCCGGGCATCCACGTCTTCATCTCTACGTCAAGAAAGACGTGGATGGCCGGGACAAGCCCGGCCATGACGATGACGAGAGGTCAGCGCGAACAGTACTGACGCCAAACATAGTGCCACGCCACTTACAGCGAGCGCGCGATCAATAGCTTCATGATCTCATTGGTGCCGCCATAGATCTTCTGGATGCGGGCATCGATGAACATCCGCGAGATCGGATATTCCTGCATGTAGCCGTAACCGCCGTGCAGCTGCAGGCATTCGTCGGCGGTCTCGACCTGCTTCTGCGAGCACCACCATTTCGCCATCGACGCCGTCACGGTGTCGAGGTCGCCGGCGACCAGGCGCTCGACGCACCAGTCAACGAAGACGCGGGCGATCATCGCCTCGGTCTTGCGCTCGGCGAGCGTGAAGGCCGTGTTCTGGAACTCGATCAGCGGCTTGCCGAACGCGGTGCGCTCCTTGGTGTATTCGGCGGTGATCTTCACCGCGCGCTCCATCGAGGCAACGGCGCCGATCGCAAGCGACAGCCGCTCCTGCGGCAGTTGCTGCATCAGCTGCACGAAGCCGCTGCCTTCCTCGCCGCCGAGCAGGTTTTCCGGCGGCACCACGACATCGTCGAAGAACAGCTCCGACGTGTCTGACGCGTGCAGGCCGATCTTGTCGAGGTTGCGGCCGCGCCGGTAGCCCTCGGCGCCTGCGGTTTCGACGACAATCAATGAAATTCCCTTGGCGCCCGGAGCCCCGGTGCGCGCCACCACGACGACGAGGTCGGCGGCCTGGCCGTTGGTGATGAAGGTCTTCTGGCCGTTGATGACGTAGGAATTGCCCTGCTTCTTGGCCGTGGTCCTGACGGCTTGCAGATCGGAGCCGGTGCCGGGCTCGGTCATCGCAATGGCGCCGACCAGCTCGCCCGACGCCATCTTCGGCAGCCAGCGCTGCTTCTGCTCCTCCGAGCCGTAGTTCAGAATGTAATGCGCGACGATCGCGCTGTGCACGGAAACGCCGGTCGTGACCTCCGGCACCGTGCTCTCGATGTCCTCGAGCACGGCGGCGTCATAGGCGAAGGTGGCGCCGAGGCCGCCATAGGCCTCCGGCACGCTCGGCAGCAGCGCGCCCATCTCGCCGAGCGCGCGCCACGCGGAGCGGTCGACCAGCTTCTGCTCGCGCCATTTCCCGGCGTGCGGCGCCAGGTCCTTGGCGAGGAATTTGCGGAACTGGTCGCGGAAGGTGTCCAGCTCCTCGGTCATCCAGGACGATCGGTAGTGCATGATATCCCCGTGTCAGATGAGAAGACCGCCGCCGGCGACGATCACCTGGCCACTGATGTAGTTCGATTCCGGCGCGCAGAACAGATAAACCGCGTCCGCCGCCTCTTCCGGCGTGCCGCCGCGGCCGAGCGGGATCATCCGGCCCATCGCCTCCAGCATCTGCGGCTGGACGCCAACCTTGATGTCGCGCCCGGCGACGTCGATGGTCTTCTGCTGTTGATCAGGCCGAACGCCACGCAATTGACGTTGACCTTGTAGCGGCCCCACTCCTTGCACATCGTACGCGTCAGCCCGATCAGCGATGCCTTGGCCGAGGAATAGCTCGCTTGACCGGCATTGCCGTAAAGGCCCGCGATCGAGGAGATGTTGACGACCTTGCGGAACACCTCGCGGCCGGCCTCGGCCTCCTTCTTCGCCATCACCCGGATCGGCTCCGATGCCGCGCGCAGGATGCGGAACGGGGCGACGAGGTGGACGTCGAGCATCGCCTGGAACTGTTCGTCCGACATCTTCTGGATCGTCGAGTCCCAGGTGTAGCCGGCATTGTTGACGATAATGTCGAGACCGCCGAACTGCTCGATGGCGGCTCTCACAAAGCGATCGGCAAAGCCCGCCTCAGTGACGCTGCCATTGATCGCGATCGCCTCGCCGCCACCAGCCTTGATCTCGGCGACGACGGCATTGCCCGGCTCGGCATCGAGATCGTTGACCACGACCCGCGCGCCCTCGCTGGCAAGCTTCAGCGCAATCGCGCGCCCGATGCCGCGGCCGGAGCCAGAAACGAGCGCGACTTTGCCTTGCAGTTTCGACATGGTTTCTCCCTGGAGCAACATTATCTCCGCGAGCTCGGCTCCGCCTCGCCCCGCTTGCGGGGAGAGGCCGCAACGCATCGCCAGATGCGTTCCGGGTGAGGGGGAGCTTCCGCGAGTCCCGCTGTACCGCCTATGCGGAGATAGCCCCTCACCCCAACCCTCTCCCCGCAAGAGCGGGGCGAGGGAGCGCAGTTTTCTTCGCGGCCCGACCGCGCCACACTACAACGCGATGACCGCTTCCCCGGCGAGCTTCACCTCCCCGTTCTGATCCTTCGTCGTCAGCGCGAGTTTTGCGCGTTTCTCGCCGCCCTGCTCGATCAGCTCGGTCACCGTACCCTCGCAGGTCAGCGTGGCGCCGAGCTGGGTGATCGCGGCAAAGCGTGTCGAGAACGAGCGGATGCGCGACGGCGCGACCGCATCCGTCAGCGCCTGGCCGAGATAGCCCATGACCAGCATGCCGTGCGCGAACACGTCGGGGAAGCCGGCCGCTTTCGCGAAGTCGATATCGACATGGATCGGATTGTGATCGCCGGAGGCGCCGCAATACAGCGCGAGACGATGGCGGGTGATCGGCGGAAACTCCTTGTGGACGATGATGTCGCCGACCGACGGAACACCAGCGCTCATGACGGCCTCGCATTGCGCACCACGATGGTGCGCGAGGTATCGGCGACGTGGACGCCGGCCTGGTTGGTGACCGCGGTCTCGACCACGATCAGCGTCATTGCCCCGCCCTTCTTGTCGGTCACGCTGGTGACGCGCGGCCGGAAGGTCAGGCTATCACCGACCACGACGGGCGCGTGATAGTCGAAGCGCTGCTCGCCATGCAGCACGCGAGCGAGATCGATGCCGAGCGCAGTGAGGAACTCGAACGGCACCGTTGCGTCCATCATCTCCAGGCAGAATAGATAGGTCGGCGGCACCGGCGCCGCCGTGAAGCCCGCCGCCTGCGCGGCCGCCTCGTCGCGATAGACGGAGTTGGTCTCACCGAGCGTGTCGAGGAAGAAGCGCAGGCGCCCCGGCTCGACGCGCGCGGTCACCGGCGCAAACATACGCCCGACAGCGGATTGATCGACCATGGCAGCCTCAGGCGCGTTCGTAGAGCGTCACGACGCAGGCGCCGCCGAGCCCGAGATTGTGCTGTAGCCCGATCCGTGCGCCTTCGACCTGGGTCGCTGCGGCGGTGCCGCGCAGTTGCCGCGTCAGCTCGTAGCATTGCGCAAGGCCGGTGGCGCCGAGCGGATGGCCCTTCGACAGCAGGCCGCCGGACGGGTTGGTGACGATCCTGCCGCCATAGGTGTTGTCGCCTTCGTCGATGAATTTCGCGGCCTCGCCCTGCCCGCACAGGCCGAGCCCCTCATAGGTGATCAGCTCGTTGTGGGCGAAGCAATCGTGCAGCTCGACGACGTCGAGGTCTTTTGGCCCGATGCCGGCGGCTTCATAGACCTTGTTGGCGGCATCGCGCGCCATGTCGTAGCCGACCACCTGCATCATGTCGGAGGCCGCGAAGGTCGACGGCGTATCGGTCGTCATCGCCTGCGCTGCGATACGGACGCTCTTGTTGAGGCCGTGCTGGTCGGCGAATTTTTCCGAGACCAGGATCGCGGCGGCGCCGCCGCAAGTCGGCGGACACGCCATCAGCCGCGTCATGACGCCGGGCCAGATCACCTGGTCGTTCATCACGTCGTCGGCGGTCACCTCCTTGCGGAACAGCGCCAGCGGATTGTTCTTGGCATGGCGGCTCGCCTTGGCGCGCACCTTGGCGAAAGCCGAGAGCGGCGTGCCGTATTTTTTCATATGGCTAAGGCCGGCGCCGCCGAAATAGCGCAGTGCCAGCGGCACGCCGGGCGCGTCGACCAGTCTGTCGGCCGCGGCGTCGAAATCGTCGAACGCGCTGGGGCGGTCGGTGAAGACAGCGCCGAGCGCGCCGGGCTTCATCTGCTCGAAGCCGAGCGCCATCACGCAATCGGCGGCGCCCGATTCAATCGCCTGCCGCGCCAGGAACAGCGCGGTCGAGCCGGTCGAGCAATTGTTGTTGACGTTGACGATCGGGATCCCGGTCATGCCGACCGGATAGAGCGCGCGCTGCCCGCAGGTGGAGTCGCCATAGACATAGCCGACGTAGGCCTGCTGCACCTTGCCGTAGTCGAGCCCGGCGTCGGCGAGCGCGAGCTTGGCGGCTTCCGCGCCCATCACATGATACGGCGCATTGGCGCCCGGCTTGACGAACGGGATCATGCCGACCCCTGCAACAAAGGTGCGTGACGTCATTGCTTGTCCTCCCGAAAACTACCCACTGGACTATTTATTACCCATGGGTAATATACGGGAGATCATCCCAAGTCAATGCGACAGCAGCCCACGCGATGGACGCCCGCTCCCCCTCTTCCAACAACGAGTCGCCCTGGCTGCCGTTCGAGAGCCGGCGCCGCGCCCGCGACGAGAAGCGCGAGGCGGTACTGCGTGCGGCCGTGCAGCTGTTCCTGGAGCAGGGCTATCACCGGGCCACGCTGAACGACGTCGCCAAGCGGCTCAACATCACCAAACCCGCGCTCTACAACTACTTCCGTGGCAAGGATGAAATCCTGTTCGAGTGCTGGTCGATCGGCAATGAGCTGGTCGATGAATGCATTGCCGAGACCTCGGCCGGCGGCGGCAGCGGGCTCGACAAGCTGCGCAAGCTGACCGTCCGCTACGCGGAGCTGATGACCGCGGACTACGGCAAGAGCCTGGTCCGCTTCGACATCCGCGATCTCAGCGAGCACAACCGCAAGATCGTGCAGACCGCAAAGCGGCGCATCGACCGCGCCTTCCGCGACTATGTCGCTGATGGAATCGAGGACGGTTCGGTGAAACCGTGCGACCCGAAGCTCGCGGCGTTCGCCATTGCGGGCTCGCTGAACTGGATCGGACACTGGTTCCAGCCCGGCGGTGAGATGACCGGACGCGCCGTCGCCGAGGAATTCGCGATCCGCCTCACCGAAGGCATCGCCAAAACAACAACGCAAATGGCATCAACGCGCAAGACAACAACGCGCCAAGCAGCCGTTCCGGCTGCAGAGAAGGCGGACAAACCGCCTCGCAAGGGAAACGCATCAAGGGAGGACGGGAGTGAACATCACACATGGGCTGCGGCGCGCGCTGCAGGTCAATCCAAACGGGCTCGCGGTCGTCTGCGGTGAGCGGCGGCGCAACTGGCGCGAGGTCGGCAGGCGCGTCGCCCGCCTCGCCGCCGCGATCCGCAACCTCGGCGCCGAGAATGGCGACCGCGTCGCGATCCTGTCGCTGAACTCCGACCGCTATCTCGAGCTGTATCTTGCGGTCGGCTGGGCCGGCGCCGTGATCGTGCCGCTCAACATCCGCTGGAGCCCGATGGAGAACGAGGACGCGCTGCGCGACTGCCGCGCAACGATCCTGTTCGTCGACAAGGCGTTTGCGCCGGTCGGCGTGACGCTGGCAAGCGCCATCCCCGGCCTCAAGCTGGTCTACGCCGATGAAGGCGAGACACCCGCGGGCATGGAGAGCTACGAGACGCTGATCACGCGCAGCGAACCGATTCCGGATGCGATGCGCACGCGCGACGATCTCGCCGGCATCTTCTACACCGGCGGCACCACTGGCCGCTCCAAGGGCGTGATGCTGAGCCACGGCAATCTGATGGCCAATGCGTTGAATGCGCTCGGCGAAGGCCTGTGGCCGGGCAGCACGATCTACCTGCACGCCGCGCCGATGTTCCACCTCGCCAACGGCGCGGCGATGTATTCGGTGCTGCTGTCGGGCGGCTCCAACGTCGTGATCCAGGGCTTTACGCCCGACGGCGTCGCGGCCGCCGTGCAGAAGGAGCGCATCACCGACGTGCTGCTGGTGCCGACCATGATCCAGATGTTCGTCGATCACCCGACGCTCGGCAATTACGACCTGTCGTCGCTGAAGCGGATCTCCTACGGCGCCTCCGTCATCAGCGATGCCGTGCTGATGCGCGCCATGAAGGCGCTGCCGCATGTCGAGTTCACCCAGGCCTACGGCATGACCGAGCTGTCGCCGATCGCGACGCTGCTGCACTGGAAGGAGCATATCGGCGACGGCCGCGCCAAGGGCCGGCACCGCGGCGCCGGCCGCGCCACGCTTGGCGCCGAGGTCAAGATCGTCGATGCGGAGGACAAAGTCGTGCCGACGGGCACCGTCGGCGAGATCGCGGTGCGCGGCGATATGGTGATGATGGGCTATTGGGAGCGTCCGGAGGAAACCGCGCGCGCCGTGATCGACGGCTGGATGCACACCGGCGACGGTGGCTACATGGACGAGGACGGTTTTGTGTACGTCGTCGACCGCGTCAAGGACATGATCATCTCCGGCGGCGAGAACGTCTATTCGGCCGAGGTCGAGAACGCCCTCGCCCAGCACCCTGCGGTGGCGCAATGCGCCGTGATCGGCATCCCGAGCGAGCGCTGGGGCGAGCAGGTTCATGCCGTGGTGGTGATGAAGAGCGGCGCCGGCGCCACGCCGGAGGAGTTGATGGAGCACTGCAAGACGCTGATCGCCGGCTACAAATGCCCGCGCAGCGTCGACATCACGGCGACCCCGCTGCCGCTCTCCGGTGCCGGCAAGATCCTGAAGCGCGAGCTGCGCCGGCCGTATTGGGAGAACCGCGAGCGGCTTGTGAGCTGACGCCGATATCGCAGAAATCGTAGGGCGGGTTAGCGAAGCGTAACCCACCAACTCGCGCGTGGGAAAAATGGTGGGTTACGCCTTCCGCCTTCGCTCGTTGAGCTACGGCGGACGTGGTCGGCTAACCCGCCCCGCGAAATGCATGGCGCCGCGTGGACCGCAGACGTTGACATCGGGATACGTGGCCGATTGGATCGGCTTAGATTCAATCCAGCGAGTTCCGATGTCCGCACCTGATACCAATGCCGAGGGCAAGCCCCGCCGCCTGATGCACCGCCGCTCCGTCGAATGTCTCGGCTATCTCCGCGACGACGGGCTCTGGGAAGTCGAAGCGCGGCTGGTCGACACGAAACCCTATGCACGGCACGACAAGCATCGCGGCCTGCAGCAGCCCGAGGATCCCGTGCACGACATAAGGCTGCGGCTCGTGGTCGACGACAGCTTTACGATCCGCGAGACCGGCACCACGATGGCCGCGACGCCCTATCCGTCCTGCCTCGACGTCGAAGGCATTCTGCAGCGTCTGGTCGGCGAACGCATCGGCAAGGGCTGGCGCGAGATTATCAGGCGCAAGATCGGCAAGCTGGAGACCTGCACCCATCTCGCCGAGCTGCTGGGTCCTGCGGTGACGACGCTGTTTCAGACCGCGACCGCGGGCAAGGACCCGCAGGGCCGCGGCGCGCTCGATCACCGGCGCGATGCCACCGAGCCGCCCTTCTTCGTCGGCGGCTGCTATTCGTGGCGGCTGGATGGACCTGTCGTCGCCGAAACATTCCCGCAGTTCGCCAAGAAGGCTGTCGAGGTGAAGCAGGGTCCGTGAGTGATGTCCGGCCGCTGCCCGCGTGATACTCTATGAGAAGCAATCAGGGGGTGAACGTGGAGAAATACGGCGCCGGATCGATTGTTGTCTCTGACTATGACCCGGACTGGCTCGCCTTGTTCGCGCAGGAGCGCACGCGGATCGAGCAGGCTCTCGGCGCGTTCGCATTGGCTATTGAGCATATCGGCAGCACGGCCGTTCCAGGCCTTCCGTCGAAGCCCATCATCGACCTGCTGGTCGGCGTGCCCAGCCTCGAGGAGGCCGAGCAACGATGCATCAACCCGCTTGAGGCACTTGGCTATGTTTATTTGCCGGAGTACGCGTCGTGGATTCCCGGCGAGTTGTTCTTCCGCAAGGGGGCTCCGGGTCCGTGGACCCACCATGTGCATATGATGGAGCCGTCACACCCCCGTTGGGACGCACGCCTGGTGTTTCGCGATTATCTGCGCGCGCACCCCGAGGCGGCCCGCGCCTACGCCGACATCAAGCGGGCCCTCGCCGCTTCCTCGAAAGACAACATCGAGGCCTATCGAGCCGGCAAGGGCGCTTTCGTCGAGGAGACAACGGCAAAGGCGCGCGCATGGCGCGCACCTGACGGAGATCGATAGCGGCTCCGGCCTCGATATCCGTTCGTGGCGATTCGCGCACGCGGCGCGCCGGCCGTGCACCGCGTCAGGAAGCGCGCAGCCCGCTAAGCGCAAGGCTCAACGTCCGCAGCCGCTTGCGCGCCTCGGCGTCATAGGCCTGGGCATGGGCGCGGGCTTCGCGCTTGCCGTCGAAGAACAGCCCACTCCGGCCGGACCTGCCCTCATCGGCTCAGGCTCGCGCGCCAAAGTCTCACGCCCGCTTTTCCGAGGGCTGCCGTCAGATCTTCGACAGAGAATGGCTTCGTCAGCAATTGGACTCCTTTCACAACCGAGAAGCGCTGTCGTACGTCCTCGTCCACATACCCGGTCGCAAGCACGACCGGCAGGTCGGGATACAGGCTGCGCAGCTCCGCAACGAGCTCGTCTCCTGGCCTGTCAGGCAGGCCAAGATCAACAACAGCGCCTACCAGGCCCTCGATGCCTGAGCGCGCCTTGGCAGCGGCCTCCTTGAAACTCGCAGCGCCATCTACTGCGAGCCCGGATTCCGCCAGCATGTCTGTGACGAGAAGCTGCAAGAGAAACTCGTCCTCGACCAACAGGATGCGGCTGGGCGGTGGAGGCCCACCGTCGAGCAAACCACGGATCCGAGTTCCGAGTTCGGCGAATGAAAACGGTTTGCTGAGCAACTCGATTTCCGGATCGAGCCGTCCTTCACGAATGAGGACGTCACCCGCATAGGCCGTCGTGATCAGTATCTTCAAGTCGGGATGCTGCGCCCGCGCCTGATCCGCCAACGTCTTGCCATTGATTTGACCAGGCAGGCCAAGGTCAGTGAACAATAGTTCGATTTGCGGATCACTTTTCAGCAAACTCAGCGCGGCACTCGCATCTGCCGCCTCAAGTACCCTGTACCCGAGTTCACGAAGGCTACCCACGGTGGTAGCGCGCACATCCTCGTCGTCTTCGACAGCAAGGATCGTTTCTCCACCGCGCGCCCGCGGGATTGCCCTGAACTCCGAGCTGGCTTCGGCGTGAGACGATGCCTGATCTGGACGCATGACGGCCTTGGGAAGATAGATGTCTATCCTGGTCCCGACGTTGAGCTCACTGCCAAGCCTGAGATATCCGCCGCTCTGTTTGACGAAGCCATAAACTTGGCTGAGGCCGAGGCCGGTCCCCCTTCCGTCGGCCTTTGTGGTAAAAAATGGTTCGAACACACGGTTCTGGACCTCTGGTGTCATCCCCGTGCCAGTGTCGGCGACGGAGATCTTGACGTGAGGTCCGGCCTCGCGGTCGCCATTCTCCGACTCATCACGCGCGAGATCGATATTGTCCGCCGTAATCGCGAGTTCGCCACCATCCGGCATCGCATCACGCGCGTTGACGGCCAGGTTGAGGATCGCCGACTCCAATTCAGTTGGATCGACCTCGACTGCGCATAGCTGAGGCGGTATGTCTGTTCGTATCGCAATGCCCTCGCCCAAGGTACGCTGCAGCAAGTCCGACATGCCAGCGATCAATTCGGAAAGGTCCACTCGACGAAACTCAAGGGGCTTGCGCCTCGCGAAAGCAAGTAATTTACTGGTCAGGAGCACCGCTTGCTGGGCGCCGCGTGTGGCGTTGTCGAGCATGGTTACGAGTGCGCCGCCTTCGCTGCCGACGCGGCGCCTCGCGCTTTCCAGATTGCCCAGAACCACGGCTAGCAAATTGTTGAAGTCGTGCGCGATGCCGGCGGTAAGGCGCCCAACCGCCTCCATCTTGGCAGCGTGACGCATGCGGTCTTCCATTGCGCGGCGTTCCGACACGTCGCGTACGCTCGCGAGGCGCGCCGGAAGGCCCTCCCAGCTGGTTTCTACGGTGCGGATTTCGGCATCCACCAGCGCGCCCCCAGGCTGATGGATCGCAATCTCGCTCATCTCGCCCACCACGATCGGCAAGCCGATCGGCGATCCGATCAGCGCGGAAGAAGGCTGCCCGAACAGGCGTTCCGCCGCCGGATTGGCGAACAGCACAAATCCGGCTTCATCAACGACGATGATGCCGTCGGCGTTCTTCTCGATGAGGAATTGAATGTCCGACTGCGCGATTTTGGAACCGATCCGAGTATCCATCATGCATATTCCAACTACCGTTCGCGGTGGATATCACGCTCTGAATACGTTCGGCGCCTCCTTGAACGGTTCGCCAAGGTGCATGCCCGAACCGTCGATGGAAAAGCGTCTGATTTCCTTGGCGTGTTCGCTGCCGCGCATCTTCAGCACCATCAAGCCGCGGTGCATGACTTCCTGCTCCTGGATGTATCGCAGCAGGATGATCGAGTCGGTCATGGTAGAGATGTGCTGCTCGCTCGCGCTCTCGCCACCGATCAGGGACTTGCTTGTTGCGGTGCAGAGACCCGCGATCTCCCGCTTCTTAATGAAAGACGTCAAGCTGATCAGGAACTCGCGAAAGCCGGTTTCAGGGGCGATGCGCTCCAGCGCGGACAAGCTGTCGACCGCGATCCGGTTCGGCTTGAACTCATCGACCATCCCCTGGATCGTAAGCAGGTGATCGGGCAAACCCTGGGCCTCAGGGTACAGACTGACGACCTTCAGCCTACCGTCGGCTTCCATGCCTGCGAAATCTGCGCCCCAGCCGCTGGCGTTGCGGAACAGCTGGCCGCGACTTTCCTCGTAACCGAACATGATGACTTTTTCTCCGGCTTTCACCCCGCCGGAAAGGAAATTGGTCACCAGGAGCGTCTTGCCCGTGCCCGTCGCCCCGCTGACAAGCGTCACGCTGTCGCGGAAGAATCCACCGCCGCACATCTCGTCGATCTCGGCATTGCCGCTCGTCACGCGCACGGTGCTCGAGTGCTGCTCAAGGCGTAACGACGATAGCGGGATCGCCACCACGCCCCGTCCGCCCAGTAGCGTGAACGGCGCTTCGCCCTCGACGTGGTGGCTGCCGCGCATTTTAAGAACCTCGATCGTGCGGCGGCGCTTTTCGCGATAGAGCACGTTGCGCAGGATGACGACGTTGTCGGCAACGAACTCTTCAAGTCGATGGCGGGTGATCTCGCCATATTCGCTATTTCGCTCCGCCGTCATCAGTACGGTCAGCCCCGACTTTTTCAGCGCCGTGCTAATGTGAAACAGCTCGCGGCGCAATATCTTGGGATCGCCGATGAAATGATCGAACAGTTGAGTGAGCGAATCCAGGACGACCCGCTGGGCGTTGACGCTCTTGGCCGCGTGTTGGATACGCGACAACAATCCCGCGAGATCGAAGTCGCCGATCACAAGCTCATCATTCGGTGGCGGACTCGCATCGACGAAAGCGAGCCGGCCTTCCCTATTCCATTTTGCCAGATCCCAGCCGAAACCGCTCATATTGGCCTGGATGTCGGCGGGCGGCTCCTCGAACGTCACCAACACGCCGTTCTCATCGAACTGGGTAATGCCGTGAGCGAGAAACTGGGTGGCAAATACGGTCTTACCGCTCCCGGGCGTACCGCCGACCACGGTGGAGCGAGCCCGCGGCAACCCTCCCATCACCAGCTCGTCGAAGGCTTCGACCCCAGTCTTGACGCGCTCCAACACGCCGGTGATCTCTGCTTCCTCAGCGCTCATGCCTCGTCCTTTCGGTCGATCCCGAGAAATTCCAGAACCCGCATCGTGTCGCCAAGGTCGCCGACGATGCGTCGCGTGCGGGCCGTATCTTCGTAGGACAGGGTCGGCGTCGCGATGATACGCGCGCCTTCGGCGAGGTCTGGCCGATCCAACACGTCGATGACCTCGACGTCCCATCCATGTGCACCGAGGGACGCCCGCAAACGTTCAAGATTCTGCTGGGCTCGGCGCGAACTGGCCGAATTTCCCGCGATATACAATCGAAGCAAGCGTGCGGCCACGGAGACATTGCCTTCTCGACTGACCGTTGGCCCAATGGCTGCAGCGCCGTCGGCGCCACAGCATCCGAGTTACGGAGGCTCCCAGTGAACCTGATGATTTTTTTGAAGGAACAACAAACAGTGGTTGGGCGCAAGAGAGCTAGAACTACCAGACCATTAGTAGGTTCGACTCATCTAGAGCGGCTGCCGATCGGAGCGATGCCGGCGTCGCCGGCTGCGCAAGCTCTCCGCAGCGATGCCCCGCTCGCGCACCCAGAGAATGGCGGTACTGCGCCGGTTGACACCGATCTTGCGGTAAAGCGACGAAATGTGGTTGCGCACCGTGTTGTGCGACACATTGAGTTCAATGCTCATCTCCAGATCGCTCTTGCCCTGGCAGATCAACCCAAGGACTTCCTTCTCGCGCTCGGTGAGAGAATCAAGGTCCTCGGCCGCAGCGCGAGAGGACGCGAAGGACAACGTCTTGATCCGATCGATGATGCTACGAGCGAAGGAGGAGGTGTCCGCCAGCACCGACTCGATCGCAGTCATCACCTCGCGTTCCGTGGATTCGCGTTCCATGGATTCATGTTCCGTGGATTCGTGTTCCTGGATGACGCAGACCTGCGTCGGCACGCCTCGGATGCTCACGGTTTCGGCAGACACGAAGCAGTCGACTAAGCCCCCAGCGTCGCGCGCGTCCTCGTTGCGAAGCGGCAATTTCAGTTGCTTCACCTCGCCGTCGAGCCGGTGCCGGGCGGTGCTGTCCATTCCCACCACTTGCCCATGAGTATCAACGAAGATAATCCCGCCGCGAGCAGCCGAAACGGTCCGCCTCAGCCGCCCGTTTTCGCGCGCGTCATCCGTCACCACATGGTCCATCACTGGCTCCCTGCGTTGCTCGACCTGTCAGTCTGCTTGGGTTGCCATATCAACGTGCGGAGAGGCGCTCTGGTTCCTTTTAACCAAGCACTTAGTAAATATAGGCTATCGCCGGGGAACCCGGCGTTCAGGCGAGGCGCATATCCGATGCGATCCGCGTCCGGCCCGCCGGCGCGTCAGGCACCCCGCAGCCCGGTAAGCGCAAGGCTCAACGTCCGCAGCCGCTTGCGCGCCTCGGCGTCATAGGCTTGCGGATGGGCGCGGGCCTCGCGCTTGCCGTCGAAGAACAGCCCGCTCCTGCCGGCGACATCGTCATCCTGGACCAGACGCAGGATGGCGTCGCCGCCCTGCTCGACGGTCGAGATCGGCGTGGCGCCGCTGGCGCGCACCATCGTGGTGTTCATGTAGGTCGCCGGGTGCAGCGCGTTCACGGTCACGCCGGAGCCTTCGAGCTCCGCGGCGAGATCGATGGTGAACATGATCTGCGACAGCTTGCTCTGCGCATAGGCCCGAGCACCGCTATAGTTCTTCGTGATCATCACGTCGCCGAAGTCGATCGGGTGCTGGCCGAGCGAAGCGACATTGACGATACGCGCCGGGGCGCTCGCCTTGAGCCGCGACAGCAACAAATGCGCGAGCAGGAAACCGGCGAGATAATTGACCGCGAAGCGCAGCTCGTGGCCGTCCTTGCTGGTCTGCCGCGCCGGCCCCTCGTTCTGCGAACCGATGCCGGCGTTGCTGACCAACACATCGAGGCGCTCCTGGTCGTCGAGCACCAGCTGGGCGAATTCGCGGACCTCGGCGAGCGAGGACAGATCGGCCTGATAGAACATCGGCTCGCGGCCGGAGACCCGCTTGATCTCGTCGGCGAGGGTCTGCGCCCGCTGGGTATCGCGGCCGTGGATCAGGACCCGGGCGCCGGCTGACGCCAGCTTCATCGCAACGTAGCGGCCGACGCCATCGGTGGAACCGGTGATCAGCACCGTCTTGCCTGCCATGTTCATCGAAATTGCCTTTCGATCGTTCGCCCAGCGCTGCCAGCAAAGATAGAGGTGCCGTGTGAACTTTGCCATGGCATGCCACGGCGCCATCGACGCCAATAACGGCGCCAAAACGACCACCGAGGGCCCTCCGCCATCACCACCGGCGTACAGTCTGTCGCGCGGCTTGCGGTCGCGCGGCGCCGGGTCGCGCGTCAAGGTGGATGCTATCTGATAACGTCGAGATGAACGACAAAGCCGGGATCGGCAAAGGACCGGCAATGGACCGGAATGTCCTCGACCATTCCAGACGGGTTCTCGCAGAAGGCTCCCTCGCTGGAGCCGTTCGGCATGCTCCTGTTATTCGCAGCGCTCACCGCGCTGCCGATTGTCCTGATGGTCCATCTGGTTGAGCCCGCACTCGTGCTGCCCGCGCTCAGCCTGGTGTTGTTCGCAAAGGCAGCCATTGCCGCGCTTGCGGCGCGCGTGATCCACGTGCGCACCAGCGTGGCGAACCTCACGCTGTGGGATTTTGCCGGAGCATTCACCTTCATGGGGTGTGCAGCGGCGATCCTCGGCGAGCCGGATCAGGCGGCGCTGTTCTTCGAGGAGCAGGCCGCGCTTCGTCCGGTGTCACGACCGTAAAACCCAGGCCGGGCCCCTCTGGCAGCCACAAGCTGCGATGTCGGACTGGAACCGAGTTGGAGTGGCCCTGCTTCGACCCGCGATGTGACTACGTCGTGGTGGATATGCCGTCGGCACGACGGCAACATCCAGTTTCGTCGAAACGGTTCACTCCCCGACCTCAAGGGGAACATGACCCATGTCCGAACTGTTTTCACTCGACGCCCTCAGCGCATTGCTGCAAGTCGTCGTCATCGACCTCGTGCTGGCCGGCGACAACGCCGTCGTGATCGGCCTTGCCGCGGCCGGCCTGCCGGCGAAGCATCGCGGCAAGGCGATCCTGATCGGCATCGGCGCCGCGACGCTGCTGCGCATCCTGTTCGCGCTGGTCACCACGCAATTGATGCAGATCGTCGGCCTGCTGCTGGCCGGCGGCATCCTGCTGCTGTGGGTGTGCTGGAAGATGTGGCGCGAACTGCGAGCCACGGCGCATGAAACGACGGCCGCGCATGCCGCCGACGGCGCGGAGGTGCCGCGCAAGACGCTGTGGCAGGCCACGACGCAGATCATCATCGCCGACGTCTCGATGTCGCTCGACAATGTGCTCGCGGTCGCCGGCGCGGCGCGCGAGCAGCCGATCGTGCTGGTGTTCGGCCTCGCGCTCTCGATCGCAATGATGGGCGCGGCGGCGAGCTTCATCGCGCGGCTGCTGCAGAACCACCGCTGGATCGCCTATGTCGGCCTCGCCGTGATCCTCTATGTCGCCGTCGACATGACCATTCGCGGGGCATCCGAGATCGCGAAGGTTGCACCGTCCTGACGATCGAAAGCAAAACGGCGGGCCTCATGGCCCGCCGTTCCGCATATCGAAGATGCGCGTTGCGTCAGTGGATCTCCGCCGAGCGCTTCAGCGCGTCCTTCAGCTTCTCGAGCGTGAAGTCCTTCGAACGCGCGATGTCCAGGATCGGGGTCTCGCGGCGGCCGCACAGTTCGGCGGCCTCGGGCAGCTTCGCCGCGACCTCGTAGGGGATCACGATCGCGCCGTGGCTGTCGGCGTGGATCAAATCGTCGGAGCGCACCGTCATGCCGGCGACGCGGACCTCGCCGCCGAAGCTTTCGGCATGCACCCAGGCGTGCGACGGGCCGATCGAGCCGGCCAGCGCCTGGAAGCCCGGCGCCCATTGCGGGATGTCGCGGATCGAACCGTCGGTGATGACACCGAGGCAGCCGAGCGCCTTGTGCACGGCGCTCTGCACCTCGCCCCAGAACGCGCCGTACCCGACGTCGGGCCCGTCGATGTCCTGGATCACGGAAATCCGCGGACCGAAGCCGGTGCCGACATATTCGTAATATTCGATGCGGCGCTTCGACTGCTCCTCGGCCGAGAGGCCGGACTTCAGCACCGAGCGGATCGCAACCGTGCGCGCGTAGCCGACGATCGGCGGCAGCGTCGGGAACGGGCAGACCAGCGGCTTGACCGTGTAGCCGATCAGACGGCGCTCCGGCGCGACGATCTCCATCGCGTTGCAGATCGTCGGCGTGTCGTAGCGCGCCAACGCTTCAAGGACGGACGCAGGCAGCGGGGCGGAAGCGGATGTCGTCACGGCGTTTCTCTCCTGATTTTTGGCGTTCGCTGAGCCGTCTCAGCCTATAGCCGAGATCGGAGGCGAACCCAACCGAGGCACGCTCATGGCTGATATTTGGGAAGATGGACTGCCCCACCCCTCTCCGTCAGTGCGAGGAGTTCGCGACAAAATCGCAGGGCAATTTTGCGCTGAAGCGACGAAGCAATCCATCTCTCCGATATGTCGCGGCATGGATTGCTTCGCGAAGCCTGTCATCCGGCGGCGCTTCGCGCCGACCGGGTGGCTCGCAATGACGTGACGAGGACCCGTGCGCCTCTCAGTGTAGATGCGTCGGACGATTGTCCTGGTCCGTCTCCGCGACCGGCGCCGTGTAGGGAGCGGCGGTCGGCGGCGGCGCGTTCGCCCCATGCGTCTGCGCGGCGAGACTGCGGTCCTGGTCGCGGTAGGACTTCCAGCCCCAGGGCAGGCTGATCAAATACAGCACCGAACCCGCCGACAAGATGTGCCAGGGATAGCCGATCAACAGCGCGACGAAGAACACCACCGACACGAACACCGGCAGCACCATCTCCGGCGGCACGCGCATCTTCACCGTCTTGCCGGAGAACACCGGCAGCCGCGACACCATCAGGAAGGCGATCAAGAGCGTATAGAATGCCGTCAGCGTCGCCGGCGGCATCGGTACGCCGAGGAAGGCGAGATAGATCGGCAGCAGCACGGTGATCGCGCCGGCCGGCGCCGGCACGCCGGTAAAGTAGTTGGCGGCGAAGGCCGGCTTGTTCGGATCGTCGATCGAGGCATTGAAGCGCGCAAGGCGCAGGCCGCCGGAGATCGCGAACACCATCGCGGCGATCCAGCCGCCATTGTTCAATTCGTGCAGCTGCCAGAAATACAGGATCAGGCCCGGCGCGACGCCGAAATTGACGAAATCGGCGAGGCTGTCGAGCTCGGCGCCGAATTTCGACTGGCCCTTGATCATGCGGGCGACGCGGCCGTCGATGCCGTCGAGGAGCGCGGCGAACACGATCGCGGCGACCGCAAGCTCCATCCGCCCTTCCGTCGACAGCCGGATCGCGGTGAGGCCGGCGCAGATCGCCAGCAGCGTGATCATGTTCGGCACCAGCATCCGCACCGGGATCGGGCGGAACCGGCGGCGGCGCAGTTCGCTGGAATTGGGATCGAATGGCATCATGGCCTGGTAATATAGCAAGCATGGCCCGGCTCCGCCATTGTGGCAGGAACCGGCTGGTTAAAGCGTTTTCCAGAGAAGTGGATACCGGTTCGCGTTAAGAAAACGCGTCAAGATAGAAAACTTGAGCTCCCGTTCCGATTCCGAGCGGAACGGAAGCTCTGGGCCAGCGAAACAGAGTTAATCGGCGCGGTAGGTGCGCCCCGGATCGGCGCCGCGGAAATCCGCCAGGATCGTCTCGCCGGCGACAGCGGTCTGGCCTTCGGAGACCAGGGCCTTGGTGCCCTCGGGCAGATAAACGTCGAGCCGCGAGCCGAAGCGGATCAGGCCGAAGCGCTCGCCAGCGCCGATCGACTGGCTTTCCTTGACGAAACAGACGATGCGACGCGCCACCAGGCCCGCGATCTGAACCACACCGATGCGCCCGTTCGAGGTCGAGATGACGAGCGAATTGCGCTCATTGTCCTCGCTTGCCTTGTCGAGCTCGGCATTGATGAAGGCGCCGGGCCGATAGGCGATGCGGTCGATGCGGCCGGCCACCGGGCTGCGGTTCACATGGCAGTTGAACACACTCATGAACACCGAGATGCGCGGCAATGGCCTGTCGCCGAGGCCGAGCTCGGCCGGCGGCAGCGCCTGCACCACCATGGAGACGCGGCCATCGGCCGGCGACACCACGATGCCGTCGCGCAGCGGCGTCACGCGCACGGGATCGCGGAAGAATAGCGCGCACCAGACCGTCAGCAGCGTGCCGATCCACCCCAAGGGGGTCCAGATCCAGAACAGGATCAGGCTCGCCAGCGCGAAGCCGCCGATGAAGGGATAGCCCTCGGGGTGGATCGGCGGGATCTGCGCGCGGATGGAATTGGCGATCGACATCAAAGCTCGCTTGCGTTTCCCCACCCCGTTTGGCGGGAGAGGCCCTAAATCGACTATTCCGCGGCGGTCGGCAAGGGTTTCTCATCCGCAACCGGGGTGGAATCCTCCGACGAATCGGTGACCGCGGGCGGCAGGCGATTAGGCGCCGTGCCGTCGTCGTCGACCTGGGCGAGCCGTTCGCGGGCCTCTTCGGCCTCACGCTGCCGGTTCCACATGCTGGCGTAGAGGCCATCGGCGGCCAAAAGCCGCGCGTGGGTGCCGCGCTCGGCGATCCGGCCCTCGTCCAGCACGATAATCTCGTGGGCGCCGACGATCGTCGACAGCCGGTGCGCGATCACCAGCGAGGTTCGGTTGCGCGAGACCCGCTCCAGCGCCCCCTGGATCTCGTGCTCGGTGTGGCTGTCGAGCGCGGATGTCGCCTCATCCAGCACCAGGATCGGCGGCGCCTTCAGGACCGTGCGCGCGATCGCGACGCGCTGCTTCTCGCCGCCGGACAGTTTGAGGCCGCGCTCGCCGACCTGCGTCTCGTAGCCCTGCGGCGACATCCGGATGAAGCCGTCGATCTGCGCCAGCCGCGCCGCCTCCTCCACCTCGTCGTCGCCGGCATCCCAGCGGCCGTAGCGGATGTTGTAGCGGATGCTGTCGTTGAACAGCACGGTGTCCTGCGGCACCATGCCGATCGCCGACCGCAGCGAGGCCTGCGTCACGGTCTTGATGTCCTGGCCGTCGATCAGGATGCGGCCGGAGGAGACGTCGTAGAGCCGGAACAAGAGCCGCGAGATCGTCGACTTGCCGGCGCCGGAGGGGCCGACGATCGCGACCGCCTTGCCGGCCGGTACCTCGAAGCTCAGGCCTTTAAGGATCGGCCGTTCGGGCTCGTAGGCGAAGCGGACGTCCTCGAAGCGCACGCTGCCGGTCGAGACTGCAAGCGGCTTGGCCTCCGGCACATCCTTCACCTCGGGATCGCGCGCCAGCACATCGAACATCTTCTCGATGTCGATGATCGCCTGCTTGATCTCGCGATAGACCATGCCCATGAAATTCAGCGGCTGATACAGCTGGATCATCATCGAATTGATCAGCACGAAATCGCCGACGGTGTGGGTGCCGTTGCGGATGCCGAACGCGCACATCAGCATGGTCGCGGTCAGCCCCGCGGTGAAGATGATCGCCTGCCCGGTGTTGAGCACCGCGAGCGAGGTATAGGTCTTTACGCTGGCCTGCTCGTAGCGCTCCATCGAGCGGTCGTAGCGCCTGGCCTCGCGCTCCTCGGAGCCGAAATACTTGACTGTCTCGTAGTTGAGCAGCGAGTCGATCGCCTTGGTGTTCGCCTCGGTGTCGGAATCGTTCATCTTGCGGCGGATCTCGATCCGCCACTCTGTCGCGATGTAGGTGAAGTACATGAACACGACGACAGTGAGCAGCACGGCCAGCACATAGCGCCAGTCGAACTGCCACAGCAGCACCGCCGCCAGCAGCGCGACCTCGACGATGGTCGGGATCAGCTGCAGGATCACCATCCGCACGATGGTCTCGATGCCGGAGCGGCCGCGCTCCAGCACGCGGGTCAAGCCGCCGGTCTTCCGCTCGAGATGGAAGCGCAGCGACAGCTCGTGCATATGCACGAAGGTGATGTAGGCGAGCCGCCGCACCGCGTGCATGGCGACGCGAGCGAAGATGCCGTCGCGCCACTGCGTCAGCACCGCCATGATGATGCGCACCGCGCCGTAGCTGATCGTCATCAGCACCGGCGAGGCGATCAGCCACACCATCCAGTTCGAGGCCGCGACCGGCGCCGTATCAGCGCCGTTCAGCGCATCGATCGCCCATTTGAAGGTGAACGGCACCGACAGCGTCGCAAGCTTGGCGAACAGCAGCAGCACCACCGACCAGATGACGCGCGTCTTCAAATCGGCGCGGTCACCGGGCCAGATATAGGGCCAGAGATGAATGAGGGTGCCGAGCAGCGTCCCCTTCTCGGCGGCCGGCGTCGTGGCCGTGGGCTCAGCGGCACCGGTCACATTCTGTTGCGGCGGCACCATCAGAAGCCCGCCACGGCGCGGCGGTCCGCTGCCACATCTTGTCCACGATTTGCCATTGTGCCCGTCATATAGATCGTTTGAACGCGGCGTACAGGCTTATGCCGAAAATTGTTCGCGATTCGCGGGAATTTGCAGGACTTTTTGGCTCTCAATCCCCATATCCGAGTCTTGACCCTGTTTACGCTGCAGTGCCACAAGGGACGTATGAACCAAATCAAGACTGTCTGTGTTTATTGCGGCTCCGGCCCCGGTAACAATCCCCGCTTCGTCGAAGCTGCCGTCGCGCTCGGCAAGAGCTTTGCCGAAACCAACGTCCGCCTGGTCTATGGCGGCGGCTCGGTCGGGCTGATGGGAGCGCTCGCAAAATCCGTGCTCGATCATGGCGGCTCCGTCACCGGCATCATTCCCGAATTCCTGCGCGCGCGCGAAAATGCGCTGACCTCGGTTCAGGAGATGGTCGTCACGCCCGACATGCATGAGCGCAAGCGGCTGATGTTCGAGCGCTCGGATGCGTTCGTGGCGCTGCCCGGCGGCATCGGCACGCTCGAGGAGCTGGTCGAGCAACTGACTTGGCAGCAGCTCGGCCGTCACTCCAAGCCGATTCTGCTCGCCAATATCGACGGCTTCTGGGAGCCGCTGCTGTCGCTGTTGAGCCACATGCGCACGACCGAATTCATCCGCCCAACGCTGCCGATCAACGTGCTGATGGCCGACCGCGTCGACGAGATCCTGCCGCGGCTGCGTTCGGCGGTGGCACGCACGCCCGAGGCCGCCAAGGAGCTCGCCCCCGAAGTGGCGCGGCGGCTGTAGGCGAGAGCCTTTCAAGCAACTTTACTAGCTTGCACGGCCCTCTCACCGTCATGCTGAGGAGGCCGCAAGGCGGCCGTCTCGAAGCATGCACGGCCCTGCTGGTGGCCCTTCGCCCTTCGAGGCTCGCTCCGCTTGCACCTCCAGCGACAAAGGCGAAGCCTTTGCGCGGGACGACGGCTTTCGCAGCCTCGTGACATTTCAAACCGCGAGCATCACTCGCTCGGAAACGTCACGGCCTCGATGCGGTTGCCGTCGGGGTCGAGGATGAAGGCGGCGTAATAGCGCACGCGGTCGTGCGGGCGCGGGCCGGGCGCGCCATCGGAGAGGCCGCCGGAGGCCAGCGCGGCGGCATGGAAGGCATCGACCTCGGCGGTGGTCTTCGCGCGCAGACAGATGTGGGTGCCGCTCTCATGCGCGACCTGCGCCATCTTGGCGCGCAGATTGATCCAGAACTCGGGATAGGCCTTGCCGAAGCCAATCGTCGCCGGCCGCGTGACGAGACGGCTCAGACCAAGCGCGGCCAGCGTCGGCTCATAGAACCGGGCGGCGCGTTCGAGATCGCGGACGCCGACGGAGACGTGGTCGATCATATGGCCTCCTCCTTGCTCGTCATTGCGAGGAGCGAAGCGACGAAGCAATCCATGCATCCTTGCCTGTGAAAGGGTGGATTGCTTCGCTTCGCTCGCAATGACGCACCTGTTTCCTTCGCAGCCGCGTCACGCCTGCGCGCCCGACTTCACCAGCTTGTAGAAAACCGAATCCATCAGCGCCTGGAACGAGGCATCGATGATGTTGGGCGAGACGCCGACCGTGGTCCAGCTCTCACCGGTCTCGTCCTCGCTCTCGATCAACACGCGCGTGACTGCCTCGGTGCCGCCATTGAGGATACGCACGCGATAGTCGATCAGCTTCAGGCCATCGATATATTTCTGGTATTTGCCGAGGTCCTTGCGCAGCGCAACGTCGAGCGCGTTGACCGGACCGTTGCCTTCGGCGGCCGAGATCAGCCGCTCGCCGTCGACATCGACCTTCACCACCGCGAGCGCCACCGTGACGCGCTGGCCGTTGGCGTTGTAGCGCTGCTCAACATTGACGTCGAACTGCTCGACCTTGAAATATTCCGGCACCTTGCCGAGCGTGCGGCGCGCCAGCAGGTCGAACGAGGCGTTGGCCGATTCATAGGCGAAGCCCGCGGCCTCGCGCTCCTTCAGCTCCTCGACCAGGCGCGTCAGCCGCGGATCGCCCTTGTCATAGACGATGCCGGCGCGGTCGAGTTCGGCCATCACGTTGGAGCGGCCGGCCTGATCCGATACCAGCACCTTGCGGTGGTTGCCGACGGAATCCGGCAGCACGTGCTCATAGGTCTGGGGATCTTTCATCACCGCGGAGGCATGGATGCCGGTCTTGGTGACGAAGGCGCTTTCGCCAACATAGGCCGCATGGCGGTTGGGCGCGCGGTTCAGCATGTCGTCGAGCGTGCGCGACACTTTCATCAGCGTCGCCATCTTCTCCGTGGTGACGCCGATCTCGAATTTGTCGGAAAACTCCTGCTTCAGCTTCAGCGTCGGGATCAGCGAGCAGAGATTGGCGTTGCCGCAGCGCTCGCCGAGCCCATTGAGCGTGCCCTGGATCTGCCGCGCACCGGCGCGCACCGCAGCGAGCGAATTGGCCACCGCCTGCTCGGTGTCGTTATGGGCGTGGATGCCGACATGGGCGCCGGGCACGTGCTTGACGACATCGCCGACGATGGTCTCGATCTCATGCGGCATGGTGCCGCCATTGGTGTCGCACAGCACCACCCAGCGCGCGCCGGCTTCATAGGCCGCCTTCGCGCACGCCAGTGCGTAGTCGCGGTTCTCCTTGTAGCCGTCGAAGAAATGCTCGCAGTCGACCATCACCTCGCGGCCGAGCGCTTTGGCGGCGGCGACGCTGTCGCGGATCGAGGCGAGGTTCTCCTCGTTGGTGGTCTCGAGCGCGACCCGGACCTGATAGGCGGAGGATTTTGCCACGAAGCAGATCGCGTCCGCCTTGGCCTCGAGGATGCCGGCGAGACCGGGATCGTTCGACGCCGAGCGGCCCGGCCGCCGCGTCATGCCGAAGGCGGTGAAACGGGCATGGTCGAAGGCGGGCTTTTTGCTGAAGAACTCGGTGTCGGTCGGATTGGCGCCGGGATAGCCGCCCTCGACATAGTCAATGCCAAGCGCATCGAGCATGCCCGCGATCACCTGCTTGTCCTGCAGCGTGAAATCGACGCCATTGGTCTGCGCGCCGTCGCGCAGCGTGGTGTCGAACAGATAGAGGCGCTCGCGGCTCATGCGTGGCCTCCAGGGGTGGCAACGCCGTCGAGCGTCTTCTGCATCGTGGTGTTGGCGAGCCACTCGTCGTTGATCGTGACCGTATTGCGCTGCTGCGCGACGTAGCCGCGCTTGCGGAAGAACTCGAGCGCGGTGTCGCTGGCATCGACCTTCAGGACCTTGGTGCCACGGGCGCTCGCGATCTTCTCCAGCGCATCGCACAGCGCGCTGCCCGCACCCTGCCCGACTGCACTCGGATGCACGTAGAGCATGTCGATGTGATCGGCCCCCTTCAGCGAGGCGAAGCCGATCGGCGCGCCCTGCAATGTCGCGATCAGCGTCAGCTGGCCGGCGAGCTTCTTGCCGAAGGCCTCCTCGTCGTCGGCGGCCATCGCCCAGGCTTCCTGCTGCGCCTCGCTGTAATCGTCGCCGGTCAGATCCATGATCGACGCCGCGAAGATCGCCGCCAGCAGCGGCGCATCATCGGGCAGATACGGGCGCAACGCGGGTGCGGAGCGGCTCATCGCGCAACCTCCCAGGTGGTGCCTGCCTTGGAATCCTTGATCACCACGCCCATCGCGGCGAGCTGATCGCGGATCCGATCGGACTCCTTGAAGTCCTTGCGGGCGCGCGCCGCGGTGCGCTCGGCAATCAGCGCCTCCACGGCAGCCGGATCGACGCCGCTCGCCTGCTGCTTGCGTCCCTCCCACGCGGCCGCGCTCTCCGACAGGAAGCCGAGCATCCTGAGCGAACCGGCAAATTCCCTGCGGCTCTGTTCGCTACCCGACGCGGCACTACGCAGCCCGTGCAGCACAGCCATCGCCTGCGCCGTGTTGAGGTCGTCGTAGAGCGCCTCGACCATCGCCGGCGACGGCGCGCCGGGCTCGGCGTCGGCCGCGACCGTATACCAATCGTCGAGCGTCTTCGCGGCCTCTTCGGTGGCCTTTTCGGTCCAGTCGAGCGGCGAACGATAGTGCGTCTTCAGCATGGCAAGCCGCAGCACCTCGCCCGGCCAATCAGCCAGCAGATCGCGGATCGTGAAGAAGTTGCCGAGCGACTTCGACATCTTCTCGCTTTCGATCTGCAGGAAGCCGTTGTGCATCCAGACATTGGCCATGCGGTCGGAGTGGAACGCGCAGCAGGTCTGCGCGAGCTCGTTCTCATGATGCGGGAACACCAGGTCGATGCCGCCGCCATGGATGTCGAACTTTTCGCCGAGATGCTTCCAGGCCATCGCCGAGCACTCGATGTGCCAGCCGGGCCGGCCCTCCGCCGCAATGCCCGCCGGCGACGGCCAGGACGGCTCGCCCGGCTTCGACGGCTTCCACAACACGAAGTCGGTGTTGTCGCGCTTGTAGGGTGCGACATCGACGCGCGCGCCCGCGATCATCTCGTCAAGCGAACGCTTCGACAGCGCGCCGTAGCGCGGCAGCGTGGAGTTAGCCGCGTTCATCGCCTGCGGCGAGAACAGCACATGGTCCTCGGCGACATAGGCAAAGCCGCCGGCGACCAGCTTCTCGATGATCGCACGCATCTCCGGGATGTGCTCGGTCGCGCGCGGCTGCACGGTCGGCGGCAGGCAGCCCAGCGCGGTGACATCGTCCTGGTACTGCTGATAGGTCTGCTCGGTGACCTTGCGGATCGCCTCGTTCAACGGCACGCCGGGATAGTCCCGTGCGGCGCGGACGTTGATCTTGTCGTCGACGTCGGTGACGTTGCGGACATAGGTCACGTGGCCGGCGCCATAGCGATGGCGCAGCACACGGAACAGGACGTCGAACACAACAGCCGCGCGACCGTTGCCGATATGGGCGAAGTCGTAGACCGTCGGTCCGCAGGCATAGATGCGGACGTTGTTGGCATCGAGCGGCACGAACGGCCGCTTTTCCCGGGTCAACGTGTCGTAAAGACGCAATTCCATGGATCACCGTCCCTTGCGGCCGGGCGTCCAGTGATTCTCAGGGCGATTGAGAAAAGACGGCCTCAGCCAGCGAATCGCTAGCTCATAATCTCGCGGCAAATGCTGCAGATGGCGAGGTGGCCGTTCATGGTTCCACCATGTCTCACGGCCCCTTTATCGCGTCAAGGGGCTGTTTTCGGGCGTTTTGCGACGCGTCCCGCACCGAAATCACGCCAACGCCCTCATGGTTAATCATTATTAAGGAATTGGGCGTATCCGGACGCCAGCGGATTCCCCGCCGTTTTCACGTGGTGCACCATGCGGCCCATTTCAGCATTGATTGCCTGCACGCTCTTCCTTGTCCCTTCATTCATTGCCCCCTCAGCCGCGCTGGCCGACAGCCGCGTCTTCATCGTCGCCAACCAGGCCGACGGCTACGGCATCGACCAGTGCCTGGCTCGCGGCGACCGCTGCGGCGCCTCCGCCGCCCGCGCCTATTGCCGGTCACGCGATTTTGCGCAGGCCACCAATTACCGCCGCGTCGATCCCGACGAGATCACCGGTGCGGTTCCGCACGCCGCGAACCAGACATGCAGTGGCAACAGCTGCGGCGAATACGTTGCCATCACCTGTCAGCGCTGAACCAAGCCGCTGGCCAAGCGGGGTTATTGCCACACCGGCGCCCCGGAAACGACGTGACGCTGCCCCGAGAAAAGGCTACTGCAGGCGGCCTTTGCAGGTGGCCTTGGCCGCGCGCTTTGGCGTTGATCGCCGCGCGGCGTCGTTTTAATGGCCGGATATGCCCAATAGCTCCCGTTCTCGCTTCTCCCGCTGGTTTTTGACTTGCGCCGTGTTGGCCGGCATTGCCCTGCCCGCGACGCAGGCCTTGGCGCAGGTGCCCCCCGGCCCGCCCGGCCCGGCTCCGCAAGGCGCGCAGGCCAATCCGATGTGCGGGCGGCTCGAGGGCCAGCTGGCGGCGATCGATCGGGGCGGTGGCAGCGGTGATCCGGCCAGGGACGAGCAGATCCGCCGCTATCAGGACGCGGCGACCCGGCAGCAGGGCGAGCTTGATCGCGTGACGGCGCAGGCGCGGCGCATGGGCTGCGACAGCTCAGGCTTCTTTTCGCTCTTCAACAACAATTCGGCGCAGTGCGGACCGGTCAACAACCAGATCCAGCAGATGCGCGCCAATCTCGACCAGATGACCGCCAATCTCGAGCGGCTGCGCACCGGCGGGCTCGGCGGCGCCGATCGCGAGAACCAGCGCCGCTCGGTGTTGACCGCGCTCGCGCAGAACAATTGCGGCCCGCAATACGCCGCGGCCGCGCGTGGCCCCGGCAACTTC
This sequence comes from Bradyrhizobium sp. I1.14.4, assembly GCF_050435825.1. Classification (NCBI taxonomy): domain Bacteria; kingdom Pseudomonadati; phylum Pseudomonadota; class Alphaproteobacteria; order Hyphomicrobiales; family Nitrobacteraceae; genus Bradyrhizobium; species Bradyrhizobium sp. I1.14.4. The sequence goes on from NZ_JBNDLA010000020.1 coordinate 34,752, forward strand.
CTCGAGAACCTGTTCGGCGGTGGCGGTGGCGGCAATCCCAACAATCCGCTGCCCCCGCCCGACCCGCAATATGGCGCACAGTCCGGCACATTCCGCACCGTCTGCGTTCGCACCTGCGACGGCGCCTACTTCCCGATCTCGTTCGCAACCGTGCAGGCGCGCTTCGCCGCCGACGAGCAAATCTGCAAGGCACAGTGTCCGGCCGCGGAGGCCAGCCTGTTCTCCTACCGAAATCCCGGCGAAGACATCAACCAGGCGGTCTCGATCAGCGGCCAGTCCTACTCGTCGCTGCCGAACGCCTTCAAGTACCGCACCGAGTTCAATCCGTCGTGCTCCTGCAAGCCGGCCGGCCAGAGCTGGGCCGAGGCGCTGAAGGCGGTCGACGACAAGGCATCCGCCGAGCAGCAGGGCGACATCATCGTCACCGAGGAGAGCGCGCGGAAGATGCAACAGCGCGCCCAGACCAAGTCCGCCGCCGGCAAGAAGGGCGCGCCCGCAGCAGCGGCTCAGCAGCAGCAACCTGCCGCCGCTGACGCCACCGCGCCCGCCGCGCCCGCGAGCGACGGTCAGATCCGCACGGTCGGCCCGACCTTCATCCCGAAGAAGCAGTAAGACTCACCCCTCGAACGCTTCCGCCGACGCGCGTGAGCCGCGCGTCACCAGCTTGTCGTCGGGCTCAGGCAACGCCTGGCCGAAATCGCGGAAGCGGTTGGTGATGGGATAGCGGCGATCGCGGCCGAAATTCTTGCGCGTTACCTTCACCCCCGGCGCGGCCTGCCGCCGCTTGTACTCGGCGATATTCAGCAGACGATCGACGCGGCTCACCACATCGCGGTCGAAGCCGGCGGCGACGATGGTCGCAAGCGGCTCCTCGCGCTCCACCAGCCGTTCGAGAATCGCGTCCAGCACGTCATAGGGCGGCAGCGAATCCTGGTCGGTCTGGTTCTCGCGCAGCTCCGCCGTCGGCGGCCGGATGATGATGTTGACCGGGATCACCTCGCCTGACGGGCCGAGCGCGCCGTCCGGCTTCCAGGCATTGCGCAGGCTCGACAGGCGGAACACCTCGGTCTTGTAGATGTCCTTGATCGGGTTGAAGCCGCCGTTCATATCTCCGTAAAGCGTGGCGTAGCCGACCGACATTTCCGACTTGTTGCCTGTGGTCACCACCATGGCGCCGGTCTTGTTGGAGATCGCCATCAGCAGCGTGCCGCGGGCGCGCGCCTGCAAATTCTCTTCGGTGATGTCGCGCTCCAGCCCTGCGAACACCGGCGCCAGGATTTTCTCGAACCCGTTCACGGCGTCCGCAATCGGCAGGATCTCGTAGCGGATGCCGAGCGCGGCGGCGAGCTTGGCGGCATCGTCGAGCGACACCTGCGCGGTGTAGCGGAACGGCAGCATCACGCCGCGCACCTTGTCGGCGCCGAGCGCATCGACCGCAATCGCCGCGCACAGCGCCGAGTCGATGCCGCCGGAGATGCCGAGCAGCACGCCGGGAAAACCATTCTTTCGGACATAGTCGCGCACGCCGAGCACACAGGCCGCGTAGTCGGCCTTGTCGCCTTCGAGTTGCGCCGTGATCGGCCCGGAGCAGCGCCAGCCGTCCGCGGTCTTGCGCCATGTCAGCGTCGTGATGTTCTCCTCGAACGCCGGCAGCTGCGCCGCGACGGAGAGATCGGCATTCAGCGCGAACGAGGCGCCGTCGAAGATCAGCTCGTCCTGGCCGCCGACCTCGTTGAGATAGACCATCGGCAGCCCGCTCTCGGTGACGCGCGCGACCACGATCGAGAGCCGGAGATCGGCCTTGTCGCGGGCATAGGGCGAACCGTTCGGCACGATCAGGATCTCGGCGCCGGTCTCGGCCAGGCACTCCACGACGTTTTCGTAGTCCTCGGATTCCTCGAGCCAGATGTCCTCGCAAATCGGCACGCCGATCCGCACACCGCGCACCGTCACCGGGCCCGACGCGGGTCCGCGCGCGAACAGCCGCTTTTCGTCGAATACGCCGTAATTCGGCAGATTGGCCTTGAAGCGCAGCGCGGCGATGCTGCCGCCGTCGAGCAGCGCGCAGGCATTGTAGAGCTTGCCGTCCTCGACCCAGGGCGTGCCGATCAGCATGGCCGGGCCGCCGTCGGCGGTCTCCCGCGCCAGCTCCTCGATCGCGGCGCGGCAGGCCGACTGGAACGCCGGCTTGAGCACCAGATCCTCCGGCGGATAGCCGGCGACAAACAGCTCCGACAGCACCACGAGGTCGGCGCCGTCGGCCTTCGCCTTCTCGCGCGCAGCGCGGGCCTTGGCGGCGTTGCCGGTGACGTCACCGACCGTCGGATTGAGTTGCGCCAGGGTGATCTTGATCTGTTGTTCGCTCATATCTTTATGTTGTCCCGCACAAGGGCAAACTTCAATGGTCGTCCGATCATGGTGCGATTGCAGAAATCGCACTGGGATGGTCCGCGCCGGTCAGGGTGCGAGCTCCGCTCTCACCTCGCCGAGCAGCGCCATGCCGCCCAACCGACCCAATTCGTCCGAACATTTCGCGCTCTTGCCATAGCAGCCGAATGCAACCGTGACCCGCTCGGAAACCGGTCCGATCCGGGGCAGGCCCGTGTCGCCGAAGGTGGTCATGCAGGGCACGACGCGGCGTTCTTCGAACTTGAGGTCGCGAATGCGGTCGAGGATCTGGGTTTGCAGCCGATCAGCCACGTCAACCGATCCGCCCGATCGGAACCAGTCCTTGATCTCAGCCTCGCTGTCGAGCGGAAGATCGACCGGATCGCCGCCGAGCTTCAGCCAGCTCTGGCCATCCGGATAAAGGATCGGCGGCAGAATATAGGGATTGTCGCCCTTGGGCCCGAGACAGCGCATCGACGGCATGCCGGCCAGGCGTTGCACCTCCGCCGCGGCAAGCCGAAACAGCGCCGCGGTACGCCCATAGACCGTGAAACCCAATGACCGGCCGAGCAGCGATTGGGTATGCCCGCCTGCCGCAACGAGAACACGCTCGGCCTCGACGCTGCCCGATCGCGTCCGGATCGTCACGCCGGAGCCGCTTTCCGAAATGCCCAGGGCAGGCTCGTCGATGATCCTGGCGCCTGCGCGCTCCGCCGCGATCGTCTGCGCCCGGACCAGCCGGCGCGGTGAGATGTATCCCGCGTTGCGCGGCTCGAAATAGCCAAGCATTCCCGCCGTTGATTTCAGAAACGGAAATCGCTGCGCGAGCGCCGCATCTTGGTAGGCTTCACAGGAGATCCCGTCTTCGGCGCAGACTTTGCCGACCGACGCAACATCCGTGGTTTCGCTGTCACCGACGTGAAGCGCACCGGCTTCCCGGTAAAAGTCCACGCCGCTTTCAGTTGCGATCTCGCCGTAGCGCGAAATCGCTGCGCGGTTCATCTGCCGCCAGAACGGCTGCGGATCGTAAACCCGCGTGATGCGGCCTTCGTCATAGTGGCTGCCGAAGACGCCGCTGTGCTGCGAAAAATCGGCCGGCTCACCGGGCCCGATCAGTGCAACATCATGGCCCATCTTGGACAGGTGTCGCGCAGCGGCCGAGCCGATCAGACCGCGCCCGATCACCGCGAGTCTGATCGTCCTATTGGCACTCACGACGAGAACACCCCCAGGCGTTCGGCGAGGGCGAACAGCCAGAACAGCCCGGCCATGACCAGCGCGACGCCGACGGCGGCCGAGCCCATGTCCTTGACCCGCCCGATCTGCGGATCGTGATCCATGGTCAGGCGGTCGGCGAGCTTCTCGATTGCGGTGTTGAGCAGCTCGATCACCAGCACCAGCACCACGGTCGCGACCAGCTCGACCCGGCGCATCACGGTGGCGCCGATCAGCCAGGCCAGCGGCACCGACAGCACCAGCGCCACCACCTCCTCGCGTATCGCCTGCTCGGAGCGAATGGCGAAAGCCAGCCCGTTGCGCGAGTTGATGGTGGCTCGCCAGAACCTCAGCAAGTCACAGCCCCCAAATCACAACCCGGCAACGGCCGGCATCGGTTTGACCTTGCCGGCGCGCTCCTGCTTCAGGAGCTCGGCGATCAGGAAGGCCATGTCGATCGACTGTTCGGCGTTGAGACGGGGATCGCAGACCGTGTGGTAGCGATCGTTGAGATCCTCGTCGGTGATGGCGCGCGCGCCGCCGATGCATTCGGTGACGTCCTGCCCGGTCATCTCCAGATGCACGCCGCCGGCATGGGTGCCCTCGGCGGCATGGATCTGGAAGAACGACTTCACCTCCAACAGCACGCGGTCGAACGGCCGCGTCTTGTAGCCCGAGGTCGAGGTGATGGTGTTGCCGTGCATCGGATCGCACGACCAGACCACGACGCGCCCTTCCCGCTGCACGGCGCGGATCAGGCCCGGCAGATGGTCGCCGACCTTGTCGGCGCCGAAGCGGTTGATCAGCGTCAGGCGGCCCGGCTCGTTGTCGGGGCTGAGCACGTCGATCAGCTTCAACAGCTCGTCCGGCTTCAAGGACGGACCGCATTTCAACCCGATCGGGTTCTTGATGCCGCGGAAATATTCGACATGGCCATGGTCGAGCTGGCGGGTGCGGTCGCCGATCCAGATCATATGGCCGGAGGTCGCGTACCAGTCGCCGGTCGTGGAATCGACCCGCGTCATCGCCTGCTCGTAGCCGAGCAGCAGCGCCTCGTGGCTGGTGTAGAAATCGGTGGCGCGGAGCTCGGGATGGCTCTCGAGGTCGAGGCCGCAGGCGCGCATGAAGTTGAGCGCATCCGAGATGCGGTCGGCGAGCTCCTTGTAGCGGCGGGACTGCGGTGAGTCCTTCAGGAAGCCGAGCATCCACTGATGCACGCTGCCGAGATTGGCGAAGCCGCCGGTGGCGAAGGCGCGCAGCAGGTTCAGCGTCGCCGCCGACTGCCGGTAGGCCATCAGCTGGCGCTGCGGATCGGGAATGCGCGCTTCCGGCGTGAAGGCGATGTCGTTGACGATGTCGCCGCGATAGCTCGGCAATTCGACGCCGTTCAGCGTCTCGGTCGGCGACGAGCGCGGCTTGGCGAACTGGCCGGCGATGCGGCCGACCTTCACCACCGGCAGCGCGCCGGCATAGGTCATGACCACGGCCATCTGCAGCAGGACGCGGAAGAAGTCGCGGATATTGTTGGCGCCGTGCTCGGCAAAGCTCTCGGCGCAGTCGCCGCCCTGCAGCAGGAAGGCCTCGCCTGCGGAGACCCGCCCCAGCGCCTTCTTCAGGCTGCGCGCCTCGCCCGCGAACACCAGCGGCGGAAAGGTCGCAAGCTGGGCCTCGACATCGGCCAATGCCTTGGCATCGGGATAATCGGGCACCTGCAGCACCTTCTTGGCGCGCCAGCTATCGGGTGTCCACCGCTCGGACATGAGGTCAACTCCTGAGCAAAAACCGCAACTTACTCGACGGTCGAGTAAAGCCCGGCTTATACACAGGGCCCCGCTCTCCCGCTAGAAGGATTCCTGCAATTTGGTCAAGCCCTTGCAGGAAAATCCGAATTTCGCATTTGTTAGAGCATATCATGAACGCCTGGGAAATCGCCGCGGCCTCCGCCGCGCTGGACGACGTTTTTAGCGACGACATCGCCGTGCCGGCCGCGGACGGCTATCCGCTGGCCGCGACCTTGTTCCTGCCGCGCGGCGCCAGGCGCCATGCCGTCCTGATCAACTCGGCGACCGCCGTGCCCCGAAAGCTCTATCGCGGCTTTGCCGGCTACCTCGCCCGCCGCGGCGCGGCGGTCCTGACCTACGACTACCGCGGCAGCGGCGACTCCAGGCCGATGGCGGCGACCGGTTTTAACAAGCCGAAATCGCTTGTTGGATTCAAGGCCACGATGGCGGACTGGGCTGCGCTCGACGCCACCGCGGCGGTGAACTGGATGCGCGAGCGCTACCGCGACCTGCCGTTCGCCTATGTCGGCCATTCCTTCGGCGGTCAGGCGCTCGGGCTGCTGGCCAACAATGCCGAGATCCCGCGCGCCCTCCTGATCGCCGCGCAGGCCGCCCATTGGAAGCTGATGGCCTCGCCCGAGCGCTACCGCGTCGTGGCCTTCATGAACGGCGTTGGCCTCCCGCTGACCCGCACGCTCGGCTACCTGCCGGGCTGGGCCGGCCTCGGCATGGACCTGCCGAGCGGCGTGTTCGAGCAATGGAGGCGGTGGGTGATGCGGGAGCGCTATCTGCTCGACGATGCCACGCTTGCCGCGCGCGAGAATTTTCCAGGGTTCAAGGGCAAGCTCCGCGCGCTGGCGATGACCGACGATACCTGGGCGACACGGCCGGCAGTCGAACTGTTGTGCTCGGCCTTTACCTCGATCACGCCAGAGATCATTTCGATCCGCCCGGCGGATACCGGCACCAAGAAGATCGGCCATCTCGGCTTCTTCCACAGCGAGCACCGCGACACGCTGTGGCGCGGTGCCGCTGAGTGGCTCGAGGCGGAGGGATGAGCACAGCACTCTCCGCCGTCGTCCCTGCGAAAGCAGGGACCCACACTCTGCGGCTTGCGTTGTAGGTGGGACTCGTCGTTCCAGCGCCGCACAACAATCAACATTTGTGGTTGTGGGTCCCTGCTTTCGCAGGGACGACACCGAGGTTGTTGCGATGTCGTGAGTCAAACATCCGCGTTCTCGCGACATGATTGTCCGAGCTTTGCTCTTTCGTTGCGCCCTCTCCCAAACAGAGGGCGCAGGGAAAGCCGGGTGCCGATCGCACCCATGGGTCCCGTGCAACAAAAAGCACGGGAGGTAGGACCACGGGTGTAACCGGAAACATCCCGGCTTTCCCTGCGCGATGGTTTACGGCTTATACGTGCTCTCCCCGGTGAGACTAGGCTTGCTTGTCACCGTCTTCACAAGACGCGCTAGCGTTTTGTGAGAGGACACCTGCCACTAGGGCGTCGGGCCTGCACGACTTCGCCGTCCGCCGCATTGTGCAATCGTCTGTTGCGCAACTGGCGTCCACCGCATCTCACCGCAACACCCGTGACGACCGCGACGCGCCCCTCAATCGGGTGAGACCGGCGGATTGAACATCTGAGTTGGGGGAAACGCCAAGCGGAATATTTTCCGCGAAGGCCATGCAATGGGACTATTCGGAACTTAAGCCGGTTCCGTTTCCTATCATTATCCACCAAAGTTGCGGACCGGCCGAAAAAGGCCACTCGCCAAATTAATACAGCCACCAATGCAAACAGCGCCCTCAAGCTGAATAATGCTTGGTGGCGCTGCGCTAGCCCCGGAAAAGAGCAATGCTCCCGGTGACTGAATGTCGGCTAGCCGACAAATAAGGTTCAGGACGCGGCCACTCCTGTTTCAGGTCGGCGCGCGCAAGCCCGGCGATGAAATCCATTCATTGATGTTTGCAGCTACTTCAAGCTGACGGATCTTGTCTAAGAGCTTTTTCCGCGTCGAACCTGGACCGATCCGACCGGCCTCGGTTTGAAGCCGCGTCTTTTCGCTTGTGAGTCGTTCGTGCAGTGTCGGGGATTTGTTGGCCATAGTTGCTCCTTCCAGTGCTGGGCGGGAGCGTTACCGAACTCTCAGTCACCGATATTGGCCAGAAGGCATCGCGGCGATGTAGAGACTAGGCGCCCATTGCGCCGGCAATGCAACACAATTCGAAACTCCGTTCACTCCAAAGGCCCCACGAAAACTCTCAATTTGAGGACAACAGGTACCCATGAGCATGACGGCAGATGATGAACCGGCGGTCTTGCCAAAAATGAGCAGGTAGGCCGTGTCCGCTATGGACAGTTCGCCGCCATCGGATCGAAAATTCACCTGAAGGCAAACGCAGCATTCTTCGTGACGCGCACAAGAAGCCATCTTGAGGGCGATTTCTGCGGCCCCTGCAGGTGGCGCTTGCGCCCGAATACCGCGAAACGTCGGCATCCGGAGTTCTCCTGTCGTTTCTTCCGAGGGGTGCAGCGGCGGCCTCACACCACCTTCCGCGCCGCCGCCGTCGCCGCATCACCCGTGTTCGGCGTCCCCGTCGGCTCAATCAGCAACAGATGCACCTCCTCCCGCGCCACGGGCCGATGCTCGACACCCTTCGGCACGATGAACATCTGCCCCTGCTTCAGCGTCACGGTGCGGTCGCGCAGCTCGATGTCGAGTACGCCTTTCAGGACGAGAAAGAAGTCGTCGGTGTCGTCATGCTTGTGCCAGACGAACTCGCCCTGCACCTTCACCACCATGACGTCGCAGGCGTTGAATTGCGCGACGGTGCGCGGTGACCAGTGATCGGAGAATGTCGATAGTTTCTGCGAAAGATCGATCGCGTCGTTCATGATGCCTCCGGGTCCGGGCCAGATTGCCGGACTCGTTAGCTCAGCCGCGCGATACACTCAATGCACGCCCCTTAATCTCTCCGGATACGTCGTCGGCTTGTGCTGCCCGTTCCGATCGCAAGGCGCCTCGCCGTTGGCGGCCTTCCGCGCCAGCAGTTCCTTTTCGGCCTGGTACCAGAGCTGATCCATCTTGCCGGGCGGTTCGCCGGCGTCCTTCCACAATTCGTACGCGCGGGTCCTGATCTCCTGCTCGGACGGTCCTGGCATGGGCGGCTCCCTCAATTTGAGAATTCAAACTGTTCGAGAGTGGAACTAGCAGCATAGCGCAATGTTCCAAGCGGAACCAGACGGTGCGTCATCATCCCAAAACCCCGTTCCGATTGAATCGGAACGGGGTTCTGGATTTCTGTTTTGAGGCGCTTTTCCTTACGTGAACCGGAATCCACTTCGCTCGAAAACGCTCAAGCGCCGCCCGATCTCAGCTCCCCTTCGGCGGCATCGGGATGATCATCGAGACGCTCTGCTGATACTTGACATAGGCCTGGCCGTGAAAATTCACGAGGTCGCGCTCCTCCAGCAAGATGCCGATGAAGATGTAACCGGTGGTCGCGACTGCAAACAGCAGGTGTCCGACGGTCATCGTCGGCGTGGACCAGAACGCCAGCAGAAAGCCCAGATAGATCGGATGACGGACGAACCTGTAGAACAACGGTGTCCTGAAGCTCGGCGGCTCCGCCACAGATCCTTGCGAATGGGCGTAAACCTGCTGAAGCCCGAACAGATCGAAATGATTGATGAGGAACGTACCGAGCAGCACGACGCCCCAGCCGATCCAGAAGATGGCATTGAGCGTGGCAACGCCTGCCGGCGCGCTGACGGACCAGACTTCGCCGGTCAGCGGACGCCATTGCCAGAACAACAGGATCAGGATCAGCGAGGTGAACAGCACATATGTGCTGCGCTCGACGTAGCTTGGCACAAATCCGGTCCACCAGCGCTTGAAGCCCTGCCGAGCCATGACGCTATGCTGTACCGCGAACAGACCGAGCAGCACGACATCGACAATGAATGCTTCGGTGAGCGAGCCGGCTGCGCCACCGTGATCAATCGATTTGGGAACGACGATGTTCCCGACGAAGCCAATCGCATACAAGAAAGTCAAAAGAAAAAGGATATAAGAAAGCACTCCATAAACCAGCGCGGGCATAACTGCCTCCGTGTGTCACAGGGCAGCGCTCTTAGGCACAATGAGTGCCGCACCGAGGCTGCACCACCGGCACTATATGACAACGGAACAGGCGCGCCAATCGGCTTGCCCGGAATTGGGGGAGCCGGCACGGTTAGTCGCCCTTGGGCTCTCAGCCGCTCGGGTTCTTCGCGGCCCCGAGGATCGTCCCTACTCCGCCGCCTGCCGCACGTGGCGCGCCGTGGGGTTACGCATCGTCACCAGTTCTTCCGAGGCGGTCGGATGCAGCGCGATGGTGGCGTCGAAATCGGCCTTGGTCGCCTTCATCTTCACCGCGATCGCGACCGCTTGCGTGATTTCGGCGGCGGCATCGCCGACGATGTGGCAGCCGAGCACGCGGTCGCTCGAACCGTCGACCACGAGCTTCATCAGCACGCGGGTGTCACGGCCGGACATCGTCGCCTTGATCGGGCGGAAATCGGTCTTGTAGATGTCGACGTGGCTATACTGCGCCCGCGCCTCTTCTTCCGTGAGGCCGACGGTGCCGACCTCGGGCTGCGAGAACACCGCGGTCGGGATCGTCGCGTGGTCGACCTCGACCGGGCGCTTGCCGAACACGGTGTCGGCAAAGGCATGGCCCTCGCGGATCGCGACCGGGGTCAGATTGGTGCGGTGAGTGACGTCGCCGATCGCGTAGATGTTGTCGACCGAGGTTTTGGACCAGCCATCGACCTGGATGCCGCCATTGGCGGGGTTGATGGCGACGCCGGCGGTCTCCAGCCCGAGATTGGCGACATTGGGATGCCGGCCGATCGCGAACATCACCTGGTCGGAGGCAATGCTCGAACCGCTGGACAGATGCGTGGTGAAGTCCTTGCCGTGCTTGTCGACCTTCGCCACCGTGCAGCCGGTGATGATGGTGATGCCGCGCTTCTCCATCTCGGCCCGGACGTGCTTGCGCACGTCCTCGTCGAAGCCGCGCAGGATGTTGTCGCCGCGGTAGATCACGGTGACGTCGGAGCCGAAGCCGGCGAAGATGCCGGCGAATTCGAGCGCGATGTAGCCGCCGCCTTGGATCACGATCCGCTTCGGCAGCTCCTTCAGGTGAAATGCCTCGTTGGAGGAGATCACGTGCTCGATACCGGGAACGATCGGCCCGTGATTGGGTGCGCCGCCGGTTGCGATCAGGATGTATTTTGCCGTCACCTTCTCGCCGGTGGCGAGGCGGAGGGTGTGGGCGTCCTCCAGCACCGCGCGGGTCTTCACGATCCGCGCGCCTGACTTCTCGACATTGGTGGTGTAGGCGCGCTCGAGCCGGGCGATCTCCTTGTCCTTGTTGGCGACCAGCGTCGCCCAGTCGAAGGAGACCTGACCGATGGTCCAGCCGAAGCCGGCCGCATCCTCGATCTCATCGTGGACGTGGCTGCCGATCACGAACAGCTTCTTCGGCACGCAGCCGCGGATCACGCAGGTGCCGCCCATCCGGTACTCTTCGGCAACCATGACCTTGGCGCCGTAATTGGCGGCGATGCGGGCGGCACGAACGCCGCCCGAACCGCCACCGATGACAAACAGATCGACGTCAAACTCGGCCATCTTTGTACCCAACGTTAACGGCTCCGCCGAAAATCGGCTCTTACGACTGCCCCCTCATCCTGAGGAGCCCGCAAAGCGGGCGTCTCGAAGGATGTAGGCCACAGAAGGGGCCTCATGGTTCGAGACGCGCTCCGCGCTCCTCACCATGAGGGTCTAAGGCAAGCCCGCCTAGATATCCTTGCCGCGCTTCTTCATCTCGGCCTTGAACTGGGAGTTGACGATCACGCCAAACTGCTGCGCCCACTGCTGCATATATTGCAGCGAGCCGTTGATTGCCTGGGGTTCCGCGGTCAAAAGTTTCTGTCCGAGCGGCGTCTTGTAGAAAACCACGAGATCCTTCAGCTCCTGCTCGGTGAACTCGGAGGCGTAGATCTGCGCCATGCCCTCGCCGATCTCCTTCTCGCTGCCGCCGAACTGCTTGGCGACGACGAGCGCGACCTCGTTGAGGTCTTTCTGATAGTTGAGGTACTGCTGCAGCAGACCGGTCTTGGTCTTCTCGATGATTCCCGGAACGGCGCCGGTGTACATCGCCGCCACGTTCTTCATCGCCAGGATTTCCTTGGCGGCCGCAATCGCCGCGGGGGTCGACTGCTTGACCTGGGGCATGGGGGGCAATTGCTGCTGCTGTGCCATTGCGGATGCGGTCGCGAAGGCCAGTCCGGCCGCCAGGGCCACAGCCGACAAAAGTCCCGAAAAACGCTTCATTCCAAGTCTCCTTGCTTGCGGCGTCATCGCCGTTCAACAACCCGAATTCCCTGTGCGCCGGCCAGAACGGCGCGGCTCGCCAGCCCGATGAACAGGCCATGTTCAACCACGCCCGGAATCACGCTGAGCAAACCGGCGAGAAGCGGCGGGTCGCCGATCCGGCCGAGATGGGCATCGACGATCCAGTGGCCGCCATCGGTGACAAAAACGTGACCGTCCTTGCCTTTACGGATGACCATTTGGCCGGACACGCCGGCCTGCGCGAACGCTCGCGCCATCGCGGCCTGCGTCGCGGCGAGCCCGAACGGGATCACCTCGACCGGCAGCGGAAAGCGGCCGAGCATGTCGACCCATTTGCTGTCGTCCGCGATCACGATCATGCGATCGCTGGCGGCTGCCACGATCTTCTCGCGCAACAACGCGCCGCCGCCGCCCTTGATCAGATTGAGCGCCGGGTCGATCTCGTCGGCGCCGTCGATGGTGAGATCGAGATGATCGATCTCTTCCAGCGTGGTCAGCGGAACGCCGCAGCGGACCGCATCCGCGCGGGTCGCCTCCGAGGTCGGCACGCCGATCACCTTCATTCCGGCGCGGACCTTCTCGCCGAGCAGCTCGACGAAATGCTTGGCGGTCGATCCGGTGCCGAGCCCGAGCTTCATGCCCTCGCGCACCTCTTCGAGCGCGCGCGCCGCCGCCTGGCGTTTCAGTGCGTCCATGTCCACGTGCCGATAGCCCCTTGCGTTGCGGGCGCGCCATTGGGCGGCCCCGGCGGGCGCATATCTAGCGTCGTTTTGCGGGCAGGAATAGCACCAACAGGAGACCGTCCTTAGTCGGAAATTGCGTCCATCGCGGCCAAAATCGCCGAAAAGCGGTCTTCGACCTCGGCCCGCATCCCGGGATGGGTGAAAATATAGAGCTGGTCGTCGCGGATCGCGGTCAGGACGCGGGCCGCAACCGAAGCCGGATCGAGACCGGCTTCCAGGCGGCGCGAGATCTCGGCGACGATCGCGGCCATCGGGCTTGCCGGATCGAGCTGGCGGGTCGCGCCGTAATGCTCCGGGCGATTGCGCCCGCTCTCGCCGATCCGGGTCCGCACATAGCTCGGACAGAGCACGCTGACGCCGATCCCGAGCGGCCTGAGTTGCACCGCGAGCCCCTCCGATATGGCGACGACGGCGAATTTGGTTGCCGCATAGGGGCTGAGACCGAGCCCGGCATTCATTCCCGCCATCGATGCCGTGTTGACGATATGGCCGCCCTCGCCGTGGCTGCGAATGTGCGGCAGGAAGGTCCTGATGCCGTGCACGACGCCCATCAGATTGACGTCGACCACCCAGCGCCAGTCGTCGACCGAGATCGGGTCGATGCCGCCGCCGGCCGCGACCCCGGCATTGTTGCAGAGGACATGGATCTTGCCGAAGGCGAGGAACGAGGCTTGCGCTGCGCCGTCGACGCTGCCGGCGTCGGCGACGTCGCAGACGACGCCTTGAACGTCCGCGCCGCTGGCGCGCAACGCTTCGACGGCCTTGTCCAGCGCGCCGGTCTCGATGTCGGCGAGCATCACCTTCATCCCCTCGCGGGCGAAGGCGGTTGCCATGGACAATCCAATTCCGCTGGCCGCACCGGTGACAAAAGCGGCTTTTCCGGCAAGTTCCCGCATCGCAGCCTCCCCAATTTCATGACGCGCCGACATCTACTCTTGCATCGCAGCGCCCGGCCCGATAGCCAAAAGCATCATGCCCGCCTCCTCTCCCCCCATCGTCGTATTCGATCTCGACGGCACGCTGGTCGACACCGCGCCTGATCTGATCAGCGCGCTGAACTACGTGCTCGACCGCGAGGGTCTGCGGCCGGTGCCGCTGTCGGCGGCGCGCAACATGATCGGCGCCGGCGCGCGCAAGCTGCTCGAACGCGGGCTCGAGGTGGATGGACGTTCGGTCAGTGTCGCCGACCTCGACCGCCTGACCAGGGATTTCGTCGACTATTACGCCGAGCATATCGCCGACGGCTCGCGCCCGTTCGACGGGCTCGAAGCGGCGCTCGACCGGCTCGCCGCAAAGGGCCATCGCTTCGCGGTCTGCACCAACAAGCTCGAGTGGCTGTCGAAGCTGCTGCTTGATCGGCTCGGTCTGACGCCGCGCTTTGCCGCGATCTGCGGCGCGGACACTTTCGGCATTGCTAAGCCCGATCCGACGTTCCTGCGCGAGACGGTCGCCCGCGCCGGCGGCCGGCTCCCCGGCGCCATCATGGTCGGCGATGCCGGCCCCGATGTCGGGGTCGCCCGGCGCGCCAGCGTCCCGGTAATCGGCGTCGATTTTGGCTATACCGACGTCCCGATGACGGAGCTGAAGCCGGACCGGCTGATCAGCCATATGCGCGATCTGCCGGACGCCGTCGCCAGCCTCAGCGCGGCATAAATCTTTCGCAACGCATTGATATCGCTCGGTAATATTTTGCCATGCGATTTTGCTGTTAACCATCCTTTAACGAGCAGGCCTGGCGCTGTTGCGCCCCTGTTTCGACGCCCCTATGGTCCGCCCGGGGATTGTGGCTGATTGCCGCAGTAGAGTGTGGATCATGCGTCGTATCATCGTGATTGCGGCCGCCGGGCTGAGCCTGGCCGGCTGCTCCTCCTTCTCGTTGGATTCGTTCAAGTCGGCGCCGCCGCCGATGCAGGTGCAGCTGGATTCGACGCCGCAGGGCGCGGACGCCGTGACCTCGCTTGGACCGGGCTGCAAGACGCCCTGCACCGTGTCGGTCCCGGCGCCGGAGGCCAACTTCTCCGTCACCTTCAACATGCAGAAGTTCCAGCCGGCGACGGTGCCGGTGACGGTGACCCGCACGCCGGGCGACTTCACGAGCCCAACGACGACCACGCTCGATCCGAGCCCGGTGGTCGCCGAGCTGCAACCCGCGGGCCCGCCGCCGCGTGCGCACAAGCCGAAAAAGAAGAGGCCGAAGCCGGCTGCCGCCGCGGCTCCTGCCGCTGCCGCTCCGGACTCAGCCTTCCCCGCCCCGAACGCACCGCCGCCGCCGGCCGCGGCTCCGACGCGCTAGCACGCACGGCTACGCAGATTTGCACTGCACAAGAGCCCGGCCCAAAGCCGGGTTTTTGTATTTGGCGCAGACACATCGGCGATTGCGATCAGGCATCACGCGATATGTCTCACCTATCGCGTGGGAATTTGTTTTTGCAGGTTGCAGGTCATCCCTTGGAACGCATTGTGACGGCGTGCCAACATGCATAGATTGTCCGTGCAGAGCCCGTCACGGCTCGGCACGCCCGGAACGGGTTGCAAGAATCGGGTTGCAACAAACGGGTTGCAAGACTTGAAGACTTGAACGAAGGCTTGGGTTGAATGAAGGCTTGGGTTGAATGAACGGATCCACGCAGGCGCATCCTGACACGCTGTTTCGTCCGATGATCGATCCGTTCGGCCGGACGATCCGATACCTGCGCGTCTCCGTCACCGACCGCTGCGACCTGCGCTGCTTCTACTGCATGTCAGAAGATATGACCTTCCTGCCGAAGGCCGATCTGCTGACGCTGGAAGAGCTCGACCGTCTCTGCTCGGCCTTCGTCGCCAAGGGCGTGCGCAAGATCCGCCTCACCGGCGGCGAGCCGCTGGTCCGGCGCAACGTGATGGGCCTGGTGCGCTCGCTGTCGCGCCATCTGACGACCGGCGCGCTCGACGAATTGACGCTGACCACCAACGGTTCGCAGCTCGCGCGCTTCGCCCAGGAGCTGGCCGATTGCGGCGTGCGCCGCGTCAACGTCTCGCTCGACACGCTCGACCCCGTAAAGTTCCGGGCCATCACCCGCTGGGGCGACATCGACAAGGTGCTGTCCGGCATCGAGGCGGCGCGGTCGGCCGGGCTCGCGGTCAAGATCAACGCGGTCGCGCTGAAGAACATGAACGAGGACGAGATCCCCGCCCTGATGGAATGGGCACACGGCAAGGGAATGGGCCTGACGCTGATCGAGGTGATGCCGATGGGCGACATCGGCGAAGGCCGCATCGATCAGTACGTGCCGCTGTCGCTGCTGCGCGCGCGGCTCGAGAAGCACTACACCCTGACCGACCTTGCCGACGACACCGGCGGCCCCGCCCGCTATGTCCGGGTCGCCGAGACCGGCGGCAAGCTCGGCTTCATCACGCCGATGACCCACAATTTCTGCGAATCCTGCAACCGGGTGCGGATCACCTGCACCGGCACGCTGCACACCTGCCTCGGCCATGAGGACGCCTCCGACCTGCGCCGGCCGCTGCGCGCCTCGCCGGACAACGACCTGCTGTCGGCGGCGATCGACCGGGCGATCGGGCTGAAGCCGAAGGGGCACGACTTCATCATCGACCGCCGCCACAACCGCCCGAGCGTCAGCCGCCATATGAGCGTGACCGGCGGCTAGGATTACCGACGCGGCCGGCCCGGGCCGAAATCCGCTTGAATATCAACAAACTTCCAATTGACGGCGGAGCCTCCCGCTGGTTTGGTGCGCTCGCTTCATGCTAGCTCGGCCGGACAGGCCGCTGCGCCCCCGCAGGCGCGGTCAAGACTGCTGAAGCCCACGTGGGAGGACTATCGTTGCAATCGCTCTTGAAATTGAGCCGCGGGATCGACGCGTTCACGCGCTGGACGGGAAAGCGTCTGGCTTGGCTAATCCTTGCTGCCGTGATCATCTCCGCGATCAATGCGATCGTCCGCAAGACCTTCGATATGTCCTCGAATTCCTGGCTGGAGCTGCAGTGGGTGCTGTTCAGCATCGTCTTCCTGCTGTGCTCGCCCTGGACCTTGCTCGACAATGAGCACATCCGAATCGACATCGTGAACAATCTTCTGCCGAAGCGCGTGCGCGACATGATCGACGTGATCGGGCACGTATTTTTCCTGCTGCCGCTGTGCATCGTCATGATCGTCACCGGCGGCCCGTTCTTCTGGCGCTCCTACCAGATCAACGAGCAGTCGGGCAACGCCGGCGGCCTGCCGCAATGGCCGGCCAAGTCGCTGGTCATCATCGCATTCGCATTCCTGTTCGTTCAGGGCATTTCCGAGTTGATCAAGCGTATCGCGGTGATGCGCGGGCTTATTGCCGATCCGCACGCATCCCAGGTGACGGCGATCGAAGCCGAAGTCGAGCACCTCGTCGAAGCGATCGAAAAGCGCTGATCGTCGGTCGCGATCGCAGGGGGATTGAATGACTGCTTTTCTTATCGAGAACATGGCGCCGATTATGTTCGCGTCGCTGGTGGTCATGCTGCTGCTTGGCTACCCCGCGGCCTTTTCGCTCGGCGCGGTCGGCCTGATCTTTGCCGTTGTCGGCATTCAGCTCGGAGAGTTCCGGCCGGATTTCCTGCAAGCACTGCCGGAACGCGTCTACGGCGTGATGAACAATGACACGCTGCTGGCGATTCCGTTCTTCACGTTCATGGGGCTAGTGCTGGAGCGATCCGGCATGGCGGAGGATCTGCTCGACACGATCGGGCAGTTGTTCGGGACCATTCGCGGCGGGCTCGCCTATGCGGTCGTGTTTGTCGGCGCCCTTCTGGCGGCAACCACCGGCGTGGTTGCGGCCTCGGTGATCTCGATGGGCCTGATCTCGCTCCCGATCATGCTCCGTTACGGCTACGACCGCCGCATGGCAACCGGCATCATCGCGGCGTCCGGCACGCTGGCGCAAATCATTCCGCCGTCGCTGGTGCTGATCGTGATGGCCGACCAGCTCGGCAAGTCGGTCGGCGACATGTACGAGGGAGCGTTCATTCCGGGGCTGGTGTTGGCCGGCCTCTATGCCGGCTACGCATTCCTCGTGACCGTGATATTCCCCAAGGCGGCCCCCGGCCTGCCTGCCGAGGCGATCGGCTTTCGCGAGAAGGACGGCAGCCGCGGTCTCCGGTCACTCGGCGCATTGTTCGTCGCCAGCTGCGTGTTCGGCTGGTCCATGATGCGCAATTCGGATACACATGGCGCCGACTTCGTCGTGCTCAGCATGTTCTTCGGCATATTGTTCGCGTTCTTCGTCGCGGTCGTGAACTGGGTTCTCGCCAGGGTTACCGGCTTCCGCTTCCTTTCCGCGATGGCGCAGCAAACCACCTTCGTGATGGTCCCGCCGCTGTTCCTGATCTTCCTCGTGCTCGGCACCATCTTCATCGGCATTGCCACCCCGACCGAGGGCGGTGCGATGGGTGCCGCCGGTGCCTTGATCCTCGGCGCGTCCAAGCGCCGGCTGAGCTGGGATCTGGTGCGCCAGGCCGTGGAATCGACGGCGAAACTTTCGGCTTTCGTTGTCTTCATCCTGGTCGGCGCGCGCGTCTTCTCGCTGACTTTCTATGGCGTCAACGGCCACGTCTGGGTCGAACACCTCCTGACCTCGCTGCCCGGCGGGCCAGTCGGCTTCCTAATCTTCGTCAACGCGTTCGTGTTCGTGCTCGCCTTCTTCCTCGATTTCTTCGAGCTGGCCTTCATCGTGATCCCGCTGCTCGGACCGGCCGCGGAAAAGCTCGGCATCGACCTGATCTGGTTCGGTGTGATTCTCGGCGTCAACATGCAGACCTCTTTCATGCATCCGCCGTTCGGATTCGCATTGTTCTATCTACGTTCGGTGGCGCCCAAGGACTCCTATCTCGATCGCGTGACCCGCAAGCGCATGGAGCCGGTCACGACTGGCCAAATCTATTGGGGCGCGGTGCCGTTTGTCGTGATCCAGGTCATCATGGTCCTGCTCGTCATTCTGTTTCCATCGATGGTCATGCACTACAAGGGCACCGCATCCACCATCGATCCCAACTCCGTCAAGATCGAGGTCCCGCAGATTGATCTGCCGCCGCTGGACTTTGGACAGCCAAAGAACTGATCGTTCGACACCGGCCGTCTCGTGACCGCAGACCGGCCGGCCTGTCCGCAAGACCGGGGGCTTGATGTTGGCAGCTGCAGTCGTCGCAATTTTCGTGATCGTCTACGCGGCGATTGCGCTCGAGAATCCGATCAAGGTCAACAAGTCTGCGTCGGCTTTGCTCGGCGTCGGCGTGATGTGGTCGGTTTATGCGATCTGGGGCGGAGATCCTGCCCTGATCGACAGGCAGCTCAGTGAATCGGTCGCGTCCACCGCGCAGATCGTGTTCTTCCTGATCGGAGCCATGACGATCGTCGAAGTGATCGATGCCCACAACGGCTTCGAGGTCATTACGTCGCTAATCAATACCAGGAGCCAGGTCACCCTGATGTGGCTGGTCGGCTTCGTCACGTTCTTTCTCAGCTCCGTGCTCGACAACCTGACGACCACGATCGTCATGATCTCCCTGATGCGGAAGCTGCTCGACCGCCAAGACGACCGGTTGTTCTTCGCCGCGATGATCGTGATCGCTGCCAATGCCGGCGGCGCCTGGTCGGCAATCGGCGACGTCACCACAACCATGCTGTGGATCGGAGGCCAGATCACCCCGATCGCGATCGTCAAAGGCGTGTTCCTCGCCTCCTTGGTCAACCTTGTCGTGCCGTTGTTGGTCGTCAGCGCGTCGTTGCGGGGAAAAGCGGTGGTAGCGCCGGAGCGGCAAACGCAATCCGCTTCCATCAGCACGTTCGAGCGTAATGTGATCTTCTACCTCGGCCTTGGCATTCTCATCATGGTTCCGGCATTCAAGGCGGCCACGCACCTGCCGCCCTTCATGGGGATTCTATTCGGGCTCGGCATCCTCTGGACGGTCGGCGAACTGATCCATCGCGGCAAGCAGGAGGATGAAAGGAAGCGCCTGACGCTCGTTCATGCCCTGACCAGGATCGACATGGGTTCGATCGTTTTTTTTATCGGGATATTGTTGGCCGTGGCCGCGCTCGAGCACACGCATGTTCTCGAAATGCTGGCCAAATGGCTGGATGCCACCTTCGGACGGCTGGACGTCATCGTGGTGCTGCTCGGTCTGCTCAGCGCGGTCATCGACAACGTTCCGCTAGTAGCGGCCTCGATGGGCATGTACAGCCTGGGCCAGCATCCGCCCGACAGCTTCCTGTGGGAGTTCGTGGCCTACTGCGCCGGCACTGGCGGGTCGATCCTGATCATCGGCTCGGCCTCGGGTGTCGCTGCAATGGGTCTCGAGAAGATCGAGTTCTTCTGGTATGCGCGTCGCATCAGCGGGCTTGCGCTATTGGGTTATTTCGGCGGCGTGGCCGTCTACATCGTGCAGTATTGGCTGGTTCACTGACGGGCAGCAGCTCTTCGCACGCAGATCGAGCTGTCGCTGCTCGATTTCAGGCAACCGAAGCAGCAGCCGGGATCAACCTTTCGGCATGCCTCGCCGGAGCGAGGCTTGCCGCGACCGTTGACGGCGGCGGCGAGTCCTGTGAAGACGCGGGGATACGGATCGTCCTCCAACTCACAGACTGCCGCCCATGCCCCAATCGCATCCCGCCCGCTCGTTCGTTCGTCCGCTTATCGCATCCCTCGGCCTGGCGTTTGCCGCTGCCGCGGCGCATGCGGCGCCGGCGGCCGACATTCGCGCGTTCGCGCAACAGGAACAGCAGCCGCTGCTCGACACCCTGCGCGACCTCGTGCAGATCGAGTCCGGCAGCAAGGACATCGAAGGCCTGAACCAGATCGCCGCGCGGATCGCCGGGCAGCTCACGCAGCTCGGCGGCACGGTCGACATCCTGCAAACCACCGATATTTATCGACTGGACGATACGCCCGAGCAGATCGGCCCGGCCGTGCGGGCGGTGTTCAAGGGCACCGGCAGCGCGAAAATCATGCTGATCGCGCACATGGACACGGTGTACCTCAAGGGCATGCTGAAGGACCAACCCTTCCGCATCGATGGCGACAAGGCCTACGGGCTCGGCATTGCCGACGACAAGCAGGGCATCGCCACCATCATCCACACCGTGGCGCTGCTGCAGAAGCTGAACTTCAAGGACTACGGCACGCTCACGGTGCTCATCAATGGCGACGAGGAGATCAGCTCGCCCGGCTGGCGCAGCACGATCACCCGCGTCGCCGCGGAGCAGGATGCCGTGTTCTCGTTCGAAGGCAGCGACGCCAGCGGCACGCTCCGCCTCGCCACCAGCGGCATCGGCTCGGCCTATCTCACGGTGCATGGCAAGTCGTCGCATGCGGGCGCGAGGCCCGAAGGCGGTGTGAATGCGCTCTATGAGCTGTCACACCAGGTGCTGCAGATGAAGGACCTCTCGAAACCCGAGCAGGGCCTGAAGCTGAACTGGACGGTTTCCAAGTCCGGCACCAACCGCAACGTGATCCCGGCCGAAGCCACGGCTCAGGCCGATGCGCGTGCACTCAAGGTGGCTGACTTCGACGAACTCGAGAAGGCGCTACAGGACAAGATCAAGACACGCCTGCTGCCCGACTCCAAGGTGGACGTGAAGTTCGAGGTCCGCCGGCCGCCGCTCGAACCCAACAACGCCTCGCGCAGCGTGGTCGGCCACGGCAAGACGATCTATCAGGAACTGGGCATGTCGCTGAACGTGGCCGAGCGGGCCACGGGCGGCGGCACCGACGCTGCGTTTGCCGCCCTCAAGACGAAGGGTGCGGTGGTTGAAGGCATGGGCCTCTCCGGTTTCGGTGCGCACTCCAACGATGCCGAGTATGTGCAAATCAACAGCATCGTGCCACGCCTGTACTTGACGACGCGCATGATCATGGACCTGTCCGACGGCAAGGTGAAATAGACCGGCAGGGATACAGCACGGCGTTGCCACGGGCCGGGCCTCTCAGGCGGTCGCCGCCTCCGCCTTGGCGAGGCGGAAGCTCAGCGTGAACTGGGCACCGCCGGACGGCAGGTTCTCTACCCTGATCGTCGCGTCGTGATCGTCGACGACGCCGCGGACGATCGAGAGCCCGAGCCCCGCTCCGTCGGTGCGATGGCGTTGACGATCGCCGCGCCAGAAGCGCTGGAACAAGAGGCCCTGCTCGGCGGGCGCAATCCCCGGCCCGCAGTCGCGCACCTGCACCGAACCGTCCTCATGCACCTCGACATCGACCGAGGTCTTATCGGCGGTGTACTTGATGGCGTTCTCTGCCAGATTGAAGATCGCGCGCTGCAGCATCTCGGCATTGCCCCTGACCCGCACCGGACTATCGGTGCCGCGCAGCGCAATGTCCTTCCGCTGCGCCAGCGCGTAGGGCGCGATCGAGCCGACCACCTCGGCGCACACCGCGCGCAGGTCCGCGGTTTCGCCGGGGTCCAGCACCAGCGTATCGAGCTCGGCGATCTCCAAGAGCTGGCTGACGATGCGGCTCATGCTCTCGATGTCGGCATGCAGCTCCTTGGTCCCCTTGCCCACATCCAGCGTCTCGATCCGGGTCGTCAGGATCGCGAGCGGGGTGCGAAGCTGATGCGCGGCATCGGCGGTGAACTGGCGCTGCACGTGAAACCCGTCCTCCAGACGGTCGAAGGCCTGGTTGACGGCGGTCACCAGCGGCAGGATCTCGCTGGGAATCCCCTCCGTCGGCAGACGGATGTCGGTCCTGGCCGGTCCGATGCTCCTGGCCTCCTCCGAAGCGCGCAGCAGCGGAATCACGGCGCGGCGAAAGATCAGGATGTCGGTCGCAAGCAGGATGAGGAGGATCGGGATGGTGATCCAGCCGACCCGGCGGAAGAAGTTGGAAACGATGTCATCGATGATGACGTCGCGATGCGACAGGTCCTCGGCGACCTGGATGCGCAGCGTCTGGCCGGCAACGAGCTTGGTGGCGCTGGCGCCGGAAATCCGGTCGGCCAGGGTCGGCAATCGCGGAGCTCCGCGATGCGACGAAAACAGCAGATTGTCGTCCGCATCGTAGATGTCGTAGCGATAGCGGCCGTAAGCGTCGGAATAGAGTCCCCTCAGGCTGTCCGGCAGGTTGAGCTGAACCTTGCCGGTGGAATCGACCACGAGGTTCTGGCCGAGATCGGCGGCCTGATCGCGCATCGCTTCGCGATGCAGCTGGTTGATCTCCGAATTCAACAACCACAGCAGCAGTAGTGGCAGGAAGATCGCCGCGACCGCGACCGCCACGATATGCAGGAACACGATCCGCGAGGTCAGCGACTTGAAGCGGAACACCGCTACTTCTCCTCCGCCATCAAATAGCCGACGCCGCGAATGGTGTGGATGATGACCTTGGCGCGGTGCTCGGCGAGCAGCTTGCGAAGCCGCGACACATAGACCTCGACCGCGTTCGAGGCGACCTCGCCCGACAGACCGAAGATATGGTCCTCGACGTTCTTCTTCGGCACCACCCGCCCCTGCCGCCGCAGCAGGATCTCCAGCACAGACGTTTCACGCGCGGAGAAGACGTGCGGAGCACCGTCGACGAACACCTGCTTGCTCTCGGTGTCGTAGACAAGATTGGCGAGCTCCAGTGAGGAGCCGAGCAACTGGCCGGGCCGGCGCAGGATGGCTTCGAGCCGCGCCACCAGCTCTTCCAGCGCGAACGGCTTCGCCAGATAATCGTCGGCGCCGCTGCGCAGGCCGCTGACGCGATCCTGCAGACCGTTGCGCGCGGTCAGTACCAGAACCGGAAGCGGGTCGTTCTTGCGGCGAAGCTCCGACAGCACCGACAGGCCATCGCCATCGGGCAGGCCGAGATCGAGGATCATGGCCGCATAGCTGACGCTGCGCAACGCATCACGCGCCTCGGCAACGCTGTTGACGATATCGGATTCATATCCCGCCGCCATCAGCCCGCTGGCCAGCAGCCTCGATAGCTCGGCATTGTCCTCGACGATCAGAAGGCGCATCGCAGCAATCCTGTCTTCATTCGGTTCGTTCTCCGCACCCGTCGCGATGTGCCAGCCACGCAAAGCGGATCGCATTTCAGGCGTTCGCGCCTTGCAAACGATACACAGGTCGCCTCGAAATCGTGATCACGATGTGGAAAAGCCCCGGGACGTTGCCCCGGGGCTGTGCGCGTCGCGATCGCGGAGCCGGGTTTAGCTCTGTGCGTGGCGCGCCATGAAGTTATCGTAGCCGACTTCGGCGACCTGGAACCACTGATAGCCGTTGCTGGCAAAGCTGTTGAGAGACTCGTACACCTTCTTGAAGTCGGCGTTAGAGGACGAGACCTCGTTGTGCAGCTCCTTGGCGGCCTTGAACGATGCCTCCATCACCGGGGCCGGGAAAGCATGGAGCTTGGCGCCCGCCGCCAGCAGGCGCTTGAGCGCCGGCGGATTGGCCTGATCGTATTTCGCCATCATCCAGTTGTTGGCGTAGTGACCCGCCTGTTCGAGAACGGCCTGATAATATTTCGGCAACGCATTCCATTTGTCGAGGTTGACGAACGATAGCAGTATCGGCCCGCCTTCCCACCAGCCGGGATAGTAGTAGTGCGGAGCGACCTTGACGAAGCCGAGCCGCTCGTCGTCGTAAGGGCCGACCCATTCCGCGGCGTCTATGGTGCCTTTCTCGAGTGCCGGATAAATGTCACCGCCTGCGATCTGCTGTGGCACGGCGCCCATCTTCTGCAACACGCGCCCCGCAAAGCCGCCGATACGGAATTTGAGGCCCTTCAGGTCGTCGACGCTAGCGATCTCCTTGCGGAACCAGCCACCCATCTGGCAGCCGGTGTTGCCGGCGAGCAGCGAAGTGACGTTGTACTTCTTGTAGAATTGGTTGAGCAGATCCTTGCCACCCCCAAGCATATACCAGGCCTGGTTGATGCGCATGTTCGGGCCGAAGGGTACCGAAGAGCCGAAGGTGAAGGTCGGGTCCTTGCCGAAATAATAGTAAGATGCCGTGTGGCCGATCTCGACGGTGCCGTTTTGCACGGCATCGAGCACTTGCAGTCCGGGCACGATTTCGCCAGCGGCGAACGTCTGGATCTGAAATTTGTTGTCGGTTGCCTCGCCAACCATCTTGGCCATCACCTCGGCGCCGCCATACAGCGTATCGAGCGATTTCGGCCAGCTGGTCGGCATTCGCCATTTGAGCTCCGGCATCGATTGGGCGATCGCCGGCGCTGCGACGGTCGCGGCGCCCGCGACGCCCAAGCCTGTAACCTTGATGAAATCTCTTCGCTTCATTTTGAATCCTACCCTTTGTGATTGTGCTTGCACGAACGGCGAGGTTCGAGACCGTTCCGCTCGATCTTTTCTTGCCTTGACCCAACCGGGGTCATGCGCGCCTTCGTCGAGAGGCTTGGGTACGAGCATGGAACATCCCTCCGCCGAACGCCAGACGCAAAAAACCCGGCCTTCTTGCGAAGGCCGGGCGACTAAAGTCGAACGGAGGCTTGATCAGCCGCGCGTGCGCGAGCGGATCATGAAGCTGTCGAAAGTGTATTCGGCGACCTGCCACCACAGATACTGGTCGGAACGATACGCCTGCATGGCGTCGATCGACTTCTTGAAGTCGGCGTTCTTGGCCGAGATTTCACCCCACAGCTCGTTGGTCGCCTTGAGGCAGGCCTCGAGCACTTCGTTGGTGAACGGCCGCAGCTGGGTGCCGCCGGCAACCAGCCGCTTCAGCGCCGCCGGGTTCTGCATGTCGTAGCGTGCGGCCATCCAGCTGTTGGCGTTGGCGGTGGCGTTGGTCAGGATCGCCTGGTAGCCCTTCGGCAGCGCATTCCACTTCTCGAGATTGGCGAAGGCGTGCACTGTGGGACCGCCCTCCCAGAACCCCGGATAGTAGTAATATTTCGCGACCTTGGCGAAGCCGAGCTTCTCGTCGTCATAGGGGCCGACCCACTCGGCGGCGTCGATGGTGCCCTTTTCGAGCGCCGGATAGATGTCGCCGCCGGCGAGCTGCTGCGGCACCACACCGACCTTCTGCAGCACCTGGCCGGCGATGCCGCCGATGCGGAATTTGAGGCCGGAGAGATCGGCGACCGTCTTGATCTCCTTGCGGAACCAGCCGCCCATCTGGGTGCCGGTGTTGCCGCAAGGGAAGCCGATCACGCCGAACTTCTTGAAGAACTCGTTGCCGAGCGCTTCGCCGCCGCCCTGGTACCACCAGGAGTTCTGCATCCGGGCGTTGAGGCCGAACGGCACCGACGCGTAGATCGCAAACGTCGGGTCCTTGCCGACATAGTAGTAAGACACGGTGTGGCACATCTCGACGGTGCCGTTGGAGGTTGCGTCGAGCGCCTGCAGGCCGGGCGCGAGCTCACCGGCCGCGAACACCTGGATCTGGAACTTGTTGTCGGTCATTTCGGCGACGTACTTCGACAGCTGCTCGGCGCCACCGTAGATGGTGTCCAATGACTTCGGGAAGCTCGAGGTCAGACGCCACTTGATTTCAGGCGAGGACTGCGCGATCGCCGGCGCGGCAACCGCCGTCGCGGCAGCACCGGCCGCAGAAACTTTCAAAAAATCACGACGCTTCATCGTAAGGCTTCTCCTTGAGGGACGTTTCCCAGTGACCGCAAGCAGTTCTCCGGCAGGACGCTCGAAGGCCTGCCGAGGCGCTCTGGGTCGGCCCTTTAACACGGAAGGCGCCTCACGGAAACGCGACAATGGCATGACCGCGCCAATTAAACGAAAGTCTGATGATGCGGGAAATCCGCTGGAAAATACGGGCTCAGGCGGCGGCGATGGCGCGTTCCGGCTGCACGGGGACCTTGCTGCCGACCGCGCGGTAAATCGCCGCGTACGGGCCGACCGGTTCGCCCTCAACCATCGGTGGACCTGAAGCGATCAACGCCGCATCGCCTTCCGCGCCTTCTTGGCTTTATCGGCCAGATGCCGCCCGCGCCGGATCCAGCTTTGCGCGGTCGTCTTGCTGACGCCATACGTCTTGGCAATCGCCTCGGCAGCCTCGCCGATCGAGTCGGATTTCTTCGCAACGTTGAACGCCATCCGGGAGGCCTCTTCGCGCTTCTCCCGTGTCAGATGCTTGCGGCGTTCTTTCTTCGCTTCGCGTGCTGCCATGTGACGGTCGCCTCACGACCCTTCCGCAGTTTCGGCTTCACCTGCGGCCGCCTCCACTGCTCGACGAGTGGTACGATTCGGCCGACAAGGCACAAACATACAGGCCGGAACCGATTCAGCAATCGTCCGAGGCGACAGACCTGTGAAGAAAGGGATCCCTGCCCTTAAGGGCCCGTCGGCCCGCCAGGACAGCAACGCGGGCTCAGGCTGCGGCGATGACGCCTTGCAGCTGCTCGCGGACCTTGCCGCCGATCGCGCGGTAGATCGCCGCGTGCGGGCCGTCCGGCTCGCTCTCAACCACCGGGTTACCGGAATCGGAAGCGGTGCGGATCGCGATGTGCAGAGGCACCTCGCCGAGGAACGGCACCCCGAGCTTTTCGGCCTCGTGGCGGGCGCCGCCATGGCCGAAGATGTCCGAGCGCGTGCCGCAATGCGGGCACTGGAAGTAGCTCATGTTCTCGACAATGCCGAGCACCGGCACATTGACCTTCTTGAACATCGCCAGTCCCCGCCGCGCATCGATCAGCGAGAGGTCCTGCGGCGTCGAGATGATGACGGCGCCCTTGAGCGGGACGTTCTGCGCCAGTGTGAGCTGGGCATCGCCGGTGCCGGGCGGCATGTCCACGACCAGCACATCGAGCGTGCCCCAGGCGACGTCGCGCAGCATCTGGGTGATCGCCGACATCACCATCGGCCCGCGCCAGATCATCGCGGTGTCCTCCTCGACCAGGAATCCGATCGACATGATCGACAGGCCGAAGCGCTGCAGCGGGATCATCTTCTTGTCGTCGTTGAGCTGCGGCTTCTCGCGGATGCCGGTCAGCCGCGGCACCGATGGGCCGTAGATGTCGGCATCGAGCAGCCCGATGCGCAGGCCGAGGTCGCGCAGACCGAGCGCCAGGTTGAGCGCCGTGGTCGACTTGCCGACCCCGCCCTTGCCGGAGGCAACCGCAATGACGGCCGCGATACCGGGGATCTCGGCCTGGCGAGCCATCGGCGATGCCGCGCCGGGCGGGTGCGGATGACGGTGCGCGGATGCAGGCGGGACACCGCCGGCCGGTCGCGGCGCAGGCGCCGCACTGCCCGCCTTGCGCTCCGCGGTCAGCGCGATCATCGCGACGCTGACACCCGGAATGGCGCGCACGGCGTTCTCGGCCTGCGCGCGCACGCTCTCCCAGGCGCGGGCTTCCGCGGCATCGACGTTGATCGAGAAGAACACCTTGCCGTCGGTGACCGTGATCGCCGACAGCACATTGGCGTTGGTCAAGGCTGTGCCGCGCGGCGACATCACCTTGGCAAGGCAATCGAGAACCTGTTGCTGCGTCACGCTCACCGCGCATCTCCTGCTCTTAAGCGGGGAGTGATCTCCGCGCAAACGCGTCGCGTTTGCGCGCCGGAAAACCTCAGTTCCGGATCACGCCCAGGAGACGACCCATAGAGCGTTGCAGCGCAAAAGGCTACCTCGCTCCGACGTCGTCCCGCCGCTCGGCCGGCGCCGCGCCCCCTTCCTTGGCGGCCTCGTAGTTCAGCTCGATCATCACCCCATTCGGGTCGTTCACGAAGATCTGCCAGAGATCGCCGCCGGGAACCTGGCGCGAGTCGAATTCCATGCCCTTGGACTCCAGCCGCTTCTTCATCCCGTCAAAGCCGTGACTGGCAAAGGCAACGTGATGGACGACGCCGGAATCCGGCTTTTGTGCCTCGTCGGTCGATGAAATATCGACCAGATGCACGACCGCCTTGCCCTCGCTGTACATCCACGCGCCGGGGAACGCGAAGTTCGGCCGCGCGCCTTTTTCGAGGCCCAGAATGTCCTCATAGAACCGCACCGTGGCGGAGAGATTCCGGGTCCGGATATTGAAATGATCGAGCACACCGACGCTCATGCCCATGCGATACACTCCCTTTTTTGTGAAGTTCTTTGGTGGGGCGATCCTAGCACAAAACGGGGTTCTGCCATCCAACGAAGCCGTTGCCCTCCGCTGCGCAGGGGGTATGGTGCGGCTCCTTCCATGGACGGAATGCCCCGCCCGCCGCGACATTGCCGGCAGGCCACGGAGGCGATCACCACGGCAATCACAAGGTAACAGATATGGCTAAAGTCGCTTTTCTCGGTCTCGGCGTGATGGGTTTCCCGATGGCGGGACACCTCGTGAAAAAAGGCGGCCATGAGGTCACCGTGTACAACCGGACCGCGGCGAAGGCGAAGGAATGGGCCGACAAGTTCGGCGGCAAGACCGCGCCGACGCCGAAGGCCGCCGCCGAAGGCCAGGACTTCGTGATGTGCTGCGTCGGCAACGACAACGACCTGCGCTCGGTCACGATCGGTCCCGACGGCGCCTTCGCCGGCGTCAAGAAGGGCGCGACCTTCGTCGATCACACCACCGCCTCCGCCGAGGTCGCCCGCGAGCTCGATGCCGCCGCCACCAAGGCCGGCTTCAAGTTCGTCGACGCGCCGGTGTCCGGCGGCCAGGCCGGCGCCGAGAACGGCGTGCTGACGGTGATGTGCGGCGGAACCGAAGACGCCTACGCCGGCGCCGAGCCGATCATCACCGGCGCCTATGCGAAGATGTGCAAGTTGCTCGGACCGGCAGGCGCCGGCCAGCTGACCAAGATGGTCAACCAGATCTGCATCGCCGGCCTGGTGCAGGGCCTCTCCGAAGGCATCCACTTCGCCAAGAAGTCCGGTCTCGACGTCGCGGCCGTGATCGAGACCATCTCCAAGGGGGCGGCACAGTCCTGGCAGATGGAGAACCGCTACAAGACCATGAATGAAGGCAAGTACGATTTCGGCTTCGCAGTCGAGTGGATGCGCAAGGACCTGGCGATCGCGCTGGCGGAAGCCCGCCGCAACGGCGCCACGCTGCCCGCCACCGCACTGGTCGACCAGTTCTATGCCGAGGTCGAGAAGATGGGCGGCAAGCGCTGGGATACGTCGAGCCTGCTCGCCCGCCTGCAGCGCTAGCTGCTCGCATAGGCCGCGGTGACCCGCGTCGGCGGGTCACCAGCCATGCAGCGTCGTCTCGCGAAGGAGAATTCCCCTTTGAAGGTCGCGCCGCCAAAATATCGAAAACAACCCCATGCAAAGGAGCTGGCCGGCCGCCGACATTCGATAGGGCAACTTGACACGTCGGGCAAATCAGGGGCACACTTCCATTATTCCGAAATTGTAACTTCTAGTTGGCGGTTTAGTGCACTGTCACCGTAATCCGCCTATCGAAAAACTGCGCTCCTTATCATGGGCTTCTCCCGACGAATACTGTCGAACCATTCGGAGTTACGACGTTAAGCTGCGCACCCGGCGGAAACATGCGCGGAAGGAGATTTGTGCAGCTCGAGCAGACGGTTGGGTTGTTTATAAACAGAGTGCCCTCTGAAAGTCCCTGCTCCTGCATAACAGCCGCCGCGTGACCTTCGACGTGAGTTCGCGTGACTATATCGAAGCCCGAGGTCCCGCGCGGAATGTCAGCAGCAGGTCCAGCCCACCCACTTTCGAGGGATAGATCTCCAGCGGAATTACGGTGACAGTGCACTAAATTGATTGCCCTTCTCGATGCATCATGCCGCATGGCCCGCCTCGCCAGTCTCGTCGTCCTCGGTCATCCGCACCATGTCACCCGGCATGGCAATGGCCGGGCGCGGACCTTCTTCGGCGACAGCGGCTACGCGCTCTATCGCGACCTGCTCGCGGAGATCAGAACACCGCAGCTGCAGCCCTGACGAAACCCGATCTCGAGCGGACCGTGTATCTGCGCGGCTGGCCGTTCGGTGCGGTTCCGCCCGTGATCCTGGTGGGTGCCGCGGCGCTGCTGCTGGTGAGATGGTGAGATGGTGAGATCCCTCGTGCGCCACGGCGCCCGGCAAAGGTTAATTTAACCTGCGGTTAACGAGTTTCTTTAGCTCTTTAAGTCATCGCTTAATGATTTAGCTGCACAGATAGACAATGCAAAAGGCCCGCGCGGTTCGCGGGCAGGATTTGTGTTGTTGATGAGTAATCCCGCAGAAAAGCCTGAAGTTGTGCAGCTTCCGGCAGGCCCTCAGGTGGCGGCGCCGGTGAACAGCCGGCGCGTTGCCGCGCAGCGGGTGCGTGAGGCGCGGGATCGGTTAACGTCAACCAGTGGAACCCGCCCGGCGTTCGACGCCGAACTGCTCCGCCAATACGCCCAAACCCGGATCTCGGCGTCCTATGTCGTGATGCTGCTCGTGGTGGCAACCGGCGTCCTGTTTGGCCTCTGGATGAAGCCGATCCTGGCCGGGGCCTGGACCGTCGGCATCCTCTGCGTCCATCTCGCGATCATCCGCAGCTGCTCGCGCTTCCTCGCCGAGCCCACCTCGGTCGCGGTGACCCGCAAATGGCGGACGCGCTTCGTGCTGCTCGACCTGCTCTACGGCCTGTGCTGGACCGCGATCCTGATCCACCCCGCCGGGCGCGATCTCGCCTCCAACACGCTGATGATGTTCCTGATGCTGCTGGTGATCGCAGTCTCCAGCATGCTGGCGGCGAGCCTGCCGATCGCAGCACTCGCAGCAACCGTTCCGGTGACGGTCGGGATCGCGCTCGACCTCGTGCTCAACGGCGCGTTCGACAATTACGTGCTGGCGCTGCTCGCGCTTGCGGCCGAGGGCTATTTTGCGCTGCTGGCGCACCGCCTGCATTCGACTACGCTGGCGACACTGGAAGCCCGCGCCGAAAAGGACGCGCTGATCGGCGAACTGGAACAGGCCAAGGCGATCTCCGACGAGGCGCGGCACCGCGCCGAATCCGCCAACGTCGCCAAGTCGCGCTTCCTGGCCCAGATGAGCCACGAGCTGCGCACGCCGCTCAACGCCATCCTCGGCTTCTCCGAGGTGATGAAGAGCGAGATCTTCGGCGCGCACGCCGTGCCGGTCTACAAGGAATATTCCGCCGACATCCACAATTCCGGCGTGCACCTCCTCAACCTCATCAACGAGATCCTCGATTTGTCGCGCATCGAGGCCGGCCGCTACGAGCTGAACGAAGAGGCCGTGGCGCTGGTGCATGTCGTCGCCGATTGCCACCATCTCTTGAAGCTGCGCGCCTCCAGCCGCGGCATCACCATCCACGAAGTGTTCGAGCATGGCATGCCCAGGATCTGGGGCGACGAGCGCGCTATCCGCCAGGTCGTGCTCAACCTGCTCTCCAACTCGATCAAGTTCACGCCGCAGGGCGGCGAAATCTGGCTAAAGGTCGGCTGGACCGCGTCGGGCGGGCAATATCTGAGCGTCAAGGACACCGGAAGCGGCATCGCCGAGGACGAGATTCCGGTCGTGCTGGCCTCATTCGGCCAGGGCTCAAACTCGATCAAGTCGGCGGAACAGGGTGCGGGCCTTGGATTGCCGATTGCGAAGAGCCTGATCGACATGCATGGCGGCACCTTCACGCTGAAATCGAAGCTGCGCATCGGTACCGAGGTGATCGTGACCTTGCCGCCGGAACGGGTGATGAGCGCGCTGGCGCCGATGTCGGAGGAAGCGCCGCCGATGCAGCCGGAGCCCGTCGAGTCCACCATGGGCGCCGACCGGAAACGGGTGCGCCGCAAGTCTATCATGAGTGCCGGCACCGGATTGTAGAGCATGTCGCGGACAATCGTGACGCGGTTTTGGCCAGAGCCGTTTCCGTTCCGATGGAATCGGAACGGGGCTCCACATTCCAGTTTTGACGTGTCTGCTTTACGCGAACCGGTATCCACTTCGCTCGAAAACGCTTTAGCAACGAACGCAGGGCGTTCGCGCGACGACCATGCTCGCGACAAAAAGCCGGGGCGTGATGCAGCATCCCGCCTCAGTCGGCTTGCAGTCACGGCTGAAACCGTTCAACACTTGAAGCATGAGCTCAGAAACACCGTGTATCGCAGTCTGCATGATGGACCCCAGGACGAAGCTCTGCTTCGGGTGTGGTCGCACGCTTCCGGAGATCGCGCGCTGGCACAAGATGGACCGCACCGAGCGGCTGTCCGTGATGGCGAATTTGCCGGCGCGCATGGCCGAGGCTGGGCTCGAGCGCATGGAGCCGCATCCGAAGCGCGCCTGATCGGCATTGCGGCGGGAGTTGCACCGTGACCCGCATCCTCCTCGTCATCCTGCTGCTGATGGCAACCGCCGGCGCCGTCGTCGCCTACGGCGATCCCGACCAGATCGCCCGCGCCAGGGAGAATCTGACCCAGATCTTCGGCCGCAGCACGGCTGCCTCAGCCTCCACTTCCTCGTCCGCTCCCGCGGTGCAGATCACGCGCAGCCAGGGCGGTGAGTTCGCGTTCCGTGCCAAGATCAACGGGGTCAGCGCACCGATGGTGATCGACACCGGCGCGACCTCGGTCGTGCTGACCTGGGAAACCGCCAAGGCGATCGGACTGCCGACCGACATGCTCGAATACAATGTCGACCTGGAGACCGCCGGCGGTCACACCAAGGCGGCACGGCTGACGCTCGATCGTCTCGCGGTCGGCAGACTGGTCGAGAAATCGGTCCCGGCGCTGGTGATGCAGCGCGGGCAGATGAAAACCAACCTGCTCGGCATGAGCTTTCTCGACCGGCTCGAGAGCTGGGGGGTACGCTCCGACACGTTGATGCTGACCGGCTACCCCGACATCACCGGGAGTATCACCCCCTCTGGCCGCCACCGACGCCCGCGCACGGTCGTCGACTAGGCGCGCGCGGAGAGTGCCTTCCGCGTGGGCAACGTTTGCGCCAGCGATCAACGCAGGCGCGCACGCCGAAATCAGTCTCCGAGGCGGAACGCCCCGGCGTCGCCTATCGCGCCTATGAGACATAATCCGGGCACGGCGCTGTCGCTGAACTACCGGCGCGACAACCGGATGCCGCATTTGTTCAATTTCCTGAAGATCGCACAGGACGTCACGCGGCGTCAGCGCAAGCCGTAACCCGCGCCGTCAGGCCGCGACCGGCGCCGGCGCGCTATCGTCAACGCGTGCGAGCGCATCGGAAAGCACGTTGATGTCAGCGCCCGGCCGAACGCCGTTCTCCGCGAGGTGCCTGCGGAACGCGCGCGCGCCGGGGACGCCATGGAAGGCACCGACGAAATGGCGCGTGATCGAATGCAGCCGCGTGCCTTCCGCCAGCTGCCGCTCGATATAGGGCAGCATGGCTGCGAACACGTCCTTCATCGTGGCGTACGGCGGAGCTTCACCGAACAGCTCGGAATCGACTGACAGCAGCCGCCACGGCTCCTGGTAGGCCGTCCGCCCCAGCATCACGCCATCGACGTGCGCCAGATGCTGCTTCGCTTCGGCGAGGCTCGCGATGCCGCCATTGATGATGATGGGCACATCCGGCAGAGCCGCCTTGAGACGATAGACGCGATCGTAGTCGAGCGGCGGGATGTCGCGGTTCTCCTTCGGCGACAGTCCGTTGAGCCAGGCCTTGCGCGCGTGCACGACGAGTGCATCCGCGCCGGCGGCAATCACGCCACGAGCAAGCGCATCAAGCGCGACTTCCGGATCCTGGTCGTCGATGCCGATCCGGCATTTCACCGTGACGGGAATCCGCACCGCCTGCTTCATCGCCGCAACACATTCGGCGACCAGCCCGGGCTCCGCCATCAGGCAGGCGCCGAAACGGCCATCCTTCACCCGATCGGAGGGACAGCCGACATTGAGATTGACCTCGTCATAACCGAACTGCTCGCCGATCTGCGCGGCGGTCGCCAGATCCCGCGGATCGGAACCGCCGAGCTGCAGCGCCACCGGATGCTCGCTGACATCGAAGCCGAGCAGCCGCGCCCGGTCGCCATGGATCACGGCGCCCGTGGTCAGCATCTCCGTATAAAGCCGCGCCCGCCGTGACATCAGGCGATGGAAGACCCGGCAATGCCGGTCGGTCCATTCCATCATGGGCGCGCAACTAAATTTCCAATTCATATCAATGACTTAGAGGTTTTGTCGGTCCAATGCAACGAGAACCGACCGAATTTTTCCTAAGCAAATTCAACGACGTATCTGCTGGTTTGATTTCAAGACCACTCTCGGGGTGCCAAAGTGTGCCACGGGTCTTACCACTTCCAATCGATGCGCTCCATTTGGTGTGCCGCGAGGATCAACTGAAAAAGCCGCCCGGAGGCGGCTAACCAAACTGCTTCGATGATGTGGCGTGGCGTTAAATCAAATCCGGCTATGGCCGCCTTCAAATGCATCAGCGGGAGAGAACGACTTGTAGCCGTCCTCGTAGACCACGTAGTATCCGCCAACTTGCGGGTTGTGCTTGCGGACGTATTCACCTCCAACGTAGAACTTCCCATATCCATCATCGGCAGCGGCGTGATCCGGAAATGCGATGGACCGGCCACCGTTCCGGCGCGCAACGCCCGGCGGGATCCGCGCGAACGCTGCGTTGGCAAAGACAAGCGGTCGGATCGGTGCGGCCGCGGAGCTGCCGATGCGAGATTCCTGGAAGGCTTCCGGACCACATCCATTTTCAGGTCGACGAGGACCGGACAATCCTGCTCCATGCCGATCGTCGGCACGATTCATTTAAACCGCATCCTTGGCGACCTTGAGAGGCGACGCCTTGACCGACTTGCTGGCAGGCTTGGCCGCAAATTCCATCGGTTCTTTCGTAAACGGATTTACGCCGCTGCGAGCTTCGGTTGCGGGTTTGTGTACCACTGACATTTTCACAAAGCCGGGAATGACGAACTCACCGGACTCGTTCAGCTCCTTGTAACCGACGGTCGCCAGATACTCGATGACCGATCTCACGTCCGTCTTGGCAAGTTGCGTGCCTTCTGCAATTGCGTCGATCAATTGATTCTTGGTCATCTTGGCCATTTCGGGATTCCTTTGAATTCGGTGCGGGCAAGCTGCGATGTAACTCTGCCTGGAACGCGGTGAATCCGCGCAAAGCGCTTCTGATTCATGCGTCATGAAGTCAGCGGGCTTAGAACCTATCGAGGGCCAAAATGCAAGCGGCGGCTCGCCGTGAGCTCCGTACTTGCTTTCCCACGGAACGGCGTCTCCGTGATAGTCGCCTGCGCTCGCTTGGATTGCGGACGATGAGCCGGTCGTCGGCCTTGAGGTCGGTCTCGTCTCCAGCGAGCAGGCTCGGGATGCTTTGAAATATTCCTAAGCCTCACGCTGAGAATGCTCTATCCGGCACTTTCACACGAACGGCAGGAAGATATCGGGCCGTTTGGGTAGAAGCCGCCGAAAATAGCGCCGTCCTTCAGCAGAAACGGCATTGCTGCCGGCAAAGAAGTCGTCCGGCATATGGCGCGTTTTGCCGGCCACACGCGCGAGCGGCACGATTTGAGGTTCGATGCGATGATCGTCATAATGCAGCACCACCGAGCCGCTGCCGGTCAAGGCGCTTTGCGCGGAAAATGCGCCAGCGTCGAAAGCCTCCTTGCGGTCGGTTTGGTCGATCACGCCGATATATCCGCGCGGCAGATAGCCCAGCGTATCGACGCGCGCCCTTGCCCCGGGAAAACGCGATTTCAGCGCTTTCTGGATCTCGATGCCGAGATCGCCGCCGGTCAATTGCAGATTGCCGTGGGCGTCGCGCTCGACCGCCTCGCCCGCCAGCGCCTCGGCGAGAGGCCGTCCCATCTCGTCCTGCACGCCCTCGGACATCGAAACGATGCAGCGGCCCAAGCGCGCATAAACCGCATCGACGTCGTCGAGGAACCGGGCGACGGAAAACGGCTGTTCCGGGACGTAGATCAGATGCGGGGCATCGTCGGGCGATTGCTGCCAGCCTGCGGCGGCGGCGGTGAGAAAGCCGGCATGGCGGCCCATGACGATGGCCACATAGATGCCGGGCATGGCGCGAAAATCGAGATCGGCGCTAACAAAGGCATTGGCGACGAAGGCCGCGGCCGAGATGAAGCCGGGGACGTGATCGTTCTCCATCAGGTCGTTATCGATGGTCTTGGGGGCATGCACAAAATGGCAGGTGCCACCGGACTGTTGACGCAGCAGTTCTAGCGTTCCGGCGGTGTCATTGCCGCCAATATAGACGAAGGCACGCGCTTCGAGCCGGTCCAGCGCCGCGAGGATATCAGAGCATGCGTCGGAATCTGGTTTGTCGCGGGTCGAGCCGAGCGCCGAATTGGGCGTGTTGCCGAGGCGGTGCAGATCCGCCTCGGGGATGGCGGTAAGGTCGACGACGTTGCCCGCCGTGAGGCCGCGCACGCCATGGCGCGCGCCGAGAATCCGCAACGACGGATCATGCTTGCGCGCGGCAAGGATGGCACCGCACAGCGTCTGGTTGATCACGGCGGTGGGGCCGCCACCCTGGGCAATGACGATCGATGGCATGGATCCTCCATGATTTATTTCTTGCTGTGCCGCCGGCGAACTGTGAGCGACGATTGAAGCGAAGATTGGCCAATCCTGCAACGAGCTGTGGCCTGCGGCGAATGGATCTTTGGATCTGCGTCTTGCTAACCGTGCTAACGGTCGCGCTTGGGAACGTCCGCCTTGCGCCGACAGCGGTCGATCCACAATCCACTTCGACAATCACCAGCTTGCCGGACAGGTCACGCCCTCTCGACACGCCCGTCCGCCACTGACGCCGAAGGACTCGGTTCGGCGGGCTCACATCGATTGTCTCTAGATTATCTTTGATCTCCCGGCGCACAGATCGTGCACACGCGGCCTCTAACAGATTGAAAAATTTGAACTATCGCTCCAATCCATCATGGGCAAGTTTGAGCTGGTCTAGCTCAAGCAATCGAAATCCAACGAGCCTGTTTCTTGCCGACGGGAATGGCGCGGTTCGACGGCGCGGGGGAGCAGCGCTGTCCTTGACGATCCATTTTGTGTAATCTCGCTGCACTCGACCTCTTTGGGAGGATTGCCGTGAGAGCCTTCCTGCTCGCTTGCGTGGCCGCTGTCGTCGTGGCGGGAGCCAGTGCCGCGGTCCTTGACCGCGTGCAAGAGCCGGTCGCAGAGGCCTTTGCAACGACGGCCGTGCGGCTTTAGCGATCTCGCCCCCGAGGCAGCGTTGGAGGCAGCGTTGCTCCTACTCCGCCGCCGTGGCGGCCGGCTTCGAGCCCGCATCATTGGCTGCGGCGCGCGCCTCCTCCTCCAGCCACAGGCTGTGGTGCTCTTTCGCCCAATTGACGTCCACGATGCCACTGCCCATCGCCTCGAAGGCGCCCTGCATACCGATTGTGCCGATGTAGATGTGGGCGAGCATCACCGCGACGAACAGTACCGCCACAATCGCGTGGACCACCGCGGCCATTTGCATGCCTTCGATGCCGGACAGGTAGAACGGGAACATCAGCTGATATCCGGTGATCGCAACGGCGGCGCCGCCGATGACGACGATCCAGTAGACCGCCTTCTGGCCGGCGTTGAAACGATAGGCCGGGGGATGGTCGTGACCCACGATGCCGCCACCACGCTTGATCCACTCCACATCGACCTTGTTCGGGATATTGCCGCCAAGCCACATCAGAAAGATCGACACCACTCCGATGGTGAACGGGAAGCTCAAATAGTTATGCGCGTACTTCGCCCATTGCGACCATTCGGAGAATGCTTCGTGGCCGATCAGCGGCAACAGCAGCGGACGGCCGAACGTGATGTTCAGTCCGGAGATTGCGAGAATGATGAAGCAGCTCGCCGTCATCCAGTGCACGAAGCGCTCGAAAGCGCCAAAGCGCACGATCGTGCGCCCTGATCTTCCGTCCTGAATCCGGACCATGCCGCGGGTGAGATAGAAAGCGACGAGCACCACGAGCATGCCGAGGATGGCAACTCCGCCGACCCAGCGCAGGGTGACGTTGCGGAATTCCCGCCACTCGCGCCCCGCAGGTTGCTCCAGCACGCCTGACCGCTGATCCGGAATGCTGACGCGTCCCTGGATCCGGTTGAGCTCCTGCAGAAGCTGTTGCTCCTTCACCGCGCTGGCGGTCGGGTTGACCTGCTGGGCGATGGACGGCGCCGACACAGTGATCATCAAGGCAAGCGCCCATGCTCCGAGGGCGAGACGGAAGTATCTTGCAAGAGACGCCATGAGCTCCTCCCGGTATGTGCGTGAAACCGCCTTCAGGATTCGATCGTTTCGCGATAGGCGGTCTTCCATCCCCAGGCGCCTGAGCCGTAGCCGCGCTTCACCACACGTTCCCTGTAGATCTGGGCGATGATCTCGCCGTCACCGGCGAGCAACGATTTGGTGGAGCACATCTCGGCGCAGAGCGGCAATTTCCCTTCGGCGAGGCGATTGGCCCCATACTTCTCGTACTCCTCCTTGCTGCCGTCGGCCTCCGGGCCGCCGGCGCAGAACGTGCATTTGTCCATCTTGCCGCGGGAGCCGAAATTGCCGACCTTCGGATATTGCGGCGCACCGAACGGACACGCATAGAAGCAATAGCCGCAGCCGATGCACAGATCCTTGGAATGAAGCACGACACCGTCCGCGGTCGTGTAGAAGCAGTTCACCGGGCAGACCGCCGCGCAGGGCGCGTCGGTGCAGTGCATGCAGGCCATGGAGATCGATCGCTCCCCCGGCTTGCCGTCGTTGATGGTGACGACGCGGCGCCGGTTGATGCCCCAGGGGACCTCGTGCTCGTTCTTGCAGGCGGTCACGCAGGCATTGCACTCGATGCAGCGGTCGGCGTCGCAGAGGAATTTCATCCGAGCCATGTGCGTTGCTCCTCTAGGCTGCGACGATCTGGCAGAGAGTGACCTTGGTCTCCTGCATATTGGTTGCAGGATCATAGCCATAGGTCGTGATCGTATTGGCGCTCTCGCCAAGCACGATCGGATCGGTTCCCTTCGGGTAATTGCCACGAAGGTCCTTGCCCGCGAGCCAGCCGCCGAAATGGAAAGGCATCCAGGCAACGCCCTTCCCGACCCGTTCGGTCACCAGCGCCTTCATTCTGGCACGCGAGTTGTTTTCAGCGCCGCTCACCCAGACCCAGCCGCCATCCTTGATGCCGCGATCGGCGGCATCGGCGGGGCTGATCTCGATAAACATGTCCTGCTGGAGTTCGGCAAGCCAGGGATTGGTTCGCGTCTCTTCGCCGCCGCCCTCGTATTCGACCAGGCGGCCCGAGGAGAGGATGAGCGGGAATTGCTTGGCAATCCCCTTCTCCACCGCGGCCTTCTGCACGGAGAACCCGATGTTGGGCATGCGGAACTGCTTGGCATCGGGCAGCGTCGGATATTTCGCGACCAGATCGACACGCGGCGTATAGATCGGCTCACGGTGAACCGGAATGGGATCCGGCAGACCGAACGCATTCATGCGCGCCTTGCCATTGCCGTAAGGCACGCAACCATGCATCAGTGCGACGCGCTGAATGCCGCCCGAAAGGTCCAGCGACCACGACACAGCGTCGGGGGTGGCCGGATTGATCCTGTTGATCGTGGCCATCTCCGCTTCCGTTAGATCCTTGTCCCAGCCGAGCTTCTTGAGGCTCGCCAGCGTGAATTCCGGATAGCCGTCCTTGATTTCCGAATCCTTCGAATAGGACCCGTCGGCAAGCAGGCTGACCTTCCGCGTCGTGCCGTCGGCCAGCTTCTCCTCACGTTCGATGCCAAAGCGCGGCCGGAACGTGCCGCCGCCATCCATCACGCCGAGATTTGTATTGTAGAGCAGCGGCGTGCCCGGATGCCTGACCTCCGGCGAGCCCCAGCACGGCCAGGGCAGGCCGTAATAGTCGCCGCCGACTTCCGGATCGTCCTTCGGAGCCCGCATCGTCAGCATGTCGAACTTCGCCTGGTTCTTCATATGGGCCTTGAGACGCTCGGGCGATTGCCCGCAATAGCCGGTCGACCAGCTGCCGCGATTCATTTCGCGCAGGATGTCCTCGGCCTCGGGCAGATTGTTCTCGACCTTGATGTTCTTGAACATCTTGTCGGCGAAGCCGAACTTCCTTGCCAGCAGATAGGTGACCTCGAGGTCGTCCTTGGATTCGAAGATCGGCTTCACGATCTGCTCACCCCACTGCAGCGAGCGGTTCGAGGCGACGCGGGACCCCTTGCACTCGAACTGGGTGGCGACCGGGAGAATGTAGAGGCCGTCCTTGCGCCCGGCTTCCACCGCGAGCGAGGCCCAGGTGGTCGGATGCGGGTCGGCGATGACAAGCAGGTCGAGCGCCTTCAGGCCCTTCAGGGATTCCGGAATTCGGGTGATGCTGTTGCTGGCGTGTCCCTGCACGAACACCGCCCGCACATTGTCTTTCTGCGCGACCTGGTCTTTCGGCAGCGTCACCGCCTCGAACCAGCGGGTCAGCGGGATGCCGGGCGCTTCCATGATCTGCTTGGAGTCGAAGCGCGACTTCAGGAAGTCATAGTCGACTTCCCAAACGCGCGACCAGTGCTTCCACGCTCCCTCGGCGAGCCCGTAGTAGAACGGCAGCGTGACGATATCGAGCCCGACGTCGGTCGCGCCCTGCACGTTGTCGTGGCCGCGGAAGATGTTGGCGCCCATGCCCGGTCCGCCGACATTTCCGGTCATCAGGAGCAGGATACAACTCGCCCGCACATTGGCGGTGCCGACCGTCTTCTGAGTCTGACCCATGGCCCAGATCAGCGTCGACGGCTTTTCCGTTGCGAACATCTTGGCGACGCGCTTGAGCTGTTCGCCGGGAATGCCGGTAACGCGCTCGACCTCCTCCGGATTCCATTTTTCGACCTCCTTGCGGAGATCATCGAAACCGTAGACGCGCTGCCGGATGAATTCCTTGTCCTCCCAGCCGTTCTGCAGGATGTGCCACATCATACCGTAGAGCACCGGGATGTCGGTGCCCGGCCGCATGCGGACATATTCGGTCGCGTGCGCCGCGGTTCGCGTCAGACGGGGGTCGATGACGATGAAGTTGGCCTTCTGGAGCTCCTTGCCCTCAAGCAGATGCTGCAACGAGACCGGATGCGCCTCGGCCGGATTGCCGCCCATGATCATCTGGGTCTTGGCGTTACGGATGTCGTTATAGCTGTTTGTCATCGCGCCGTAGCCCCAGGTGTTGGCCACGCCGGTGACGGTCGTCGAATGACAGATGCGCGCCTGATGGTCGGTGTTGTTGGTGCCCCAGAACGCGCCGAGCTTGCGGAACAGGTAGGAACCTTCGTTGGTCATCTTGGCCGATCCGAGCCAATAGACGGAATCGGGACCCGACTTCTCGCGCACCTCCAGCAGCTTGTCGCCGATCTCGTTGATCGCGGTCTCCCAGGAGACCCGGGTCCACTGCCCGCCCACGAGCTTCATCGGATAGCGCAGCCGCCGCTCGCTGTGCACGAGCTCGCGCACCGAGGCGCCTTTGGCGCAATGCGATCCGCGATTGATCGGGGAATCCCAGGTCGGCTCCTGGCCGATCCATACGCCGTTCAGCACTTCCGCGGTCACGGTGCAACCAACCGAGCAGTGCGTGCAGATGCTCTTGCGCGCCGTCGCTCCCGCGGTGAGCGGACCCGCGGCGGCAGCCTCCGCCTTGCGGACGTTGCCGAGGGGCAGCGTGCTGAGCGCAGCAAGCGTGCCGCCGGCGAGACCGGACCGGCGCAGGAACGTGCGGCGGTCGAGCCCACCGGTCTGCCCGGACAGGAGGGTCGCGACGGATCCACGTCGGTCGGAATCGGAACGCTGTGTTCTCCTGATCAGCATGGCCGCCTCCCTCAGCGCGGATAGCGATTGACGCGATAATACGCCTTCACGTGTTCGGTTTCTTTGTAGCGCGCCTTGCGCTTTTCAGCGTCGGTCTCGCTGTCGGCCTGCGCTGGCGCGATCAAGGGGGTTGCCAGCGTGGCGCCCGCGCCGACCGTGCCGATTCCGACCTTGCGAAGGAAGTCGCGGCGGCCTGCCGTCATTTTCTTCTCGTCGCTCATTGCACCTCTCCTGGACCGGGCAGCCCATCAATTGGCGAATTCGAACGCCTCTGTTTCAATCTCCAAAAACACGCATCCCAGCGCCCCGACCGCTCGATAGAATTTGGCGCTTTCGGCCTTCGTCATGTCGGCGAACAAACGTCCGATCCAGCGGGACACATGCTTCTCGAAGAAGGCGCGCTGTGCTGCGAGCGACGCCGGGAAGCGACCAGCCACAAGGCCTGCCATGATCTCGCACAGCGTCGCCGCGTGGTCCTCGGGTTCTGGATTACTCTCAATCCGCTCAATGCCGAGCGCGGCCAGATCGTCGCGAAGTCGCGACAGCGGGCGCTCGTTGAGGAATCCGGTTAGATAGTAGGAAGCATAGGGCAGCAGCTCGCCGCGCCCGACGCCGACGAACAGGTCAAAGAATTCGCGTTCGACCTCGGTTGCGACCGCCATCGAAGCAGAATCCGCAAGAGCGGAGTGGGCGCGCCCAAGCGGCGTCACATCGCCGCTCAGTTGCGCGATCTGCTCAAGGAAGGCTTGCGACGGCGCCGACGAGAGCAGGGTCGCAAGCAGTGCGTATTCCTGCGCGCGTCCGGCTTCGATCGGATCAATGTCCGAGATCGCAAGGTCGCTATAGAGATCGGGACGAAGAATTTTTCGCGAGACGCCCGTCGCGATTTCGACCGCAATCACGCGTTGCACCGGCACCCGATTCCAGTTCGACACCGAGGGCTGGGCAATACCGATTTTCCGGGCTAGCTGGGCTACGCCTCCGGCAGCATCGATGGCACGTTCAAGGCCCGCATCGCGCACGCCGCCCTCCCATCTTAGGGGCCAAGCGCTTGATTGCGTTTGCTTAACAAAGACTAGTCGGGTGCTTGGAAGCGGTCAATCGATGTGCATAGCCTACGGCTATAGCATTTGGTCGCAGCCTATCGAGGCAGCGCGCCGCCATGCGTGCGCCGCCGAACGCCAGCCTCTTCGCCCGCGCCGGGCAGTTGCGGTGCAGCGGAGATTGGGGGCAATTCCGCGGTTGCGGACCCATCGGACCGTGTGAGATCCGCGCGCGCCTTCACCGAATTTGGTGCTTGCGCCAAATCGTCGACAGCAGCAGCAGTCGGTCGCATGGCGTCTTCCGCAGTCTCTTCGATCGAATTGGTCGCGTTCTCGGCGACCTGCACGAGGTCCCCGACAACGCGGCGGACGAGTGCGTCAAGCTGCTCGGCCGAATAGTCCAGCGGACCGAAGCCCGGCATGGCGGTCGGGTCGTTGAAGTCCCAGGCGTTTTCCGCCAGCCCAATGAAATCGCGAATGGCAGGATCGGCACTCCAGGCCCGGCGAAGCGCCGCACGGCTCAACTCCTGAGGAATGCCCTTGCGAAGGAAGGCCGAGACGTCGGTCGCG
Organism: Bradyrhizobium sp. I1.14.4; assembly: GCF_050435825.1. Taxonomy (NCBI): domain Bacteria; kingdom Pseudomonadati; phylum Pseudomonadota; class Alphaproteobacteria; order Hyphomicrobiales; family Nitrobacteraceae; genus Bradyrhizobium; species Bradyrhizobium sp. I1.14.4. Next base: position 78,578 of record NZ_JBNDLA010000020.1, read on the forward strand.
GCATCAATGGATTCGATGGGTGGCAGGCTCGACAAGTCCACCTCGGTGGGACAGGGCTCCGCCACGTCAGGGCCGGCCACCGCCGGCACATTCGCCTCAGCGGGTTGTTCGGGTCTTGGTTCAGCCTGGCCGTCCCTCGACGCCTGCTTGCGTCGCGACCAGCGCGCTAGAAAATCGTCTTCGCTCATTCGTGCCCACCTTCATGGCGCCGCTGCGCCAGCGCCTCCGGATCGGCGCGGCTCCGCTCGCGCTTGAAGAACTCCTTCTCGACGTGGTGCTCGGCGATGAAATCTTCAATCGCCTGGCGCAGCACCTCGGGCATCGGTACCGCTTCGACGAGATTGGCACCGGCCGCCGTGAACGCCTCGCCTTCGGCAGGATCCGCCGTGACCACGGAAAGGAGGTAGGGCGAGGCTCCCTCGGCAGGGCTCAACACGATCCAGATGCTGGGCGCTCCGGAGGTGAGATTGTCGCGGTAGCGATCGGTTTCCGAGCGGTAGAGATCGACTGTCGCGCTGCCGGCGTAAAACAGCGTCACGCCATCCTGCTCGCGGATCACCGTCCACGGCGTCATCTCCGGCTCGTCCGGCAGCACCCCGACGCCGCGCCAGACGACGTCGATCCACGGTGAATCCGCTCTGCGGCGCTCGACCACGACGCCGACGGAGATGCGGACCAGCGGCTCGGCGACGGGGCTCATGTCACAGCCTCCAGACGCTTGATTGGCAGTCCCGTCAGCAAGTTCTGCGGCTTCATCCGGACGATCTGAGCGGACGTCATTGCAAGGATCAGATAGGCCGGCATGCGCCCCGCGGCGTCAACGATCAGTCCGGGATCCGCAAAGCTCAGTCGAAACAACGCCAGCACACGCCCCGCGGACCGGTCGTCGAGGGATTCGCCTTGCCAAAGCCGGTCACCGATGCCGGTCGCCTCGGAATCCAGGCCCACATACCAGGTGAGCTCGGCGTTGCGCATTTCGGTCAGAGGCTCGATCGCCACGTCGATCCCGAGCAGATGCGAGATCCAGCGCCGCATTGCGGCGGCCAGCGAGGCCTGCCCACGCCCTCCGCCGGTCAGATCAAGCGCCATATCGAACTGGTCACTACGTTGCCAATAGCTGTCGGCGTTCTCCTCGCCGAGAACGTCGAGTTCGCTATCGCTCGTCGCACCCAGCATGGACATCAGCGACAGCACCGGCGTCGGGCTGCGCCCGCCAAGGATTTCCTCGTCCCCCAGCAGCAGCAAATGCTCGTGCGGCAGGATCCGTTGCGGCCGAAAGAACAACTCGGCTGCGCGCAGCTGAAACGGATCCTCGCAGCGATCAAACGCATTGCGCAGGATCACATGCACCAACTGGTTCATGAACAGCGGCGGTAGATTGACCGAATCTGAACGAACCGTTGCGAGATAGGCGGCCTCCAGCGTCGGATGGCGCAGCAGGAGGTCACGAAATGCCAGCACGAATTGCCAATTTTCCCGCGCATCGGCATCGCCGATCGCGGCCACCTCCTTGTCACCGACCGGGAGGCGCGGATCGGCCAGCAATTGCCGGTGCAAGCGACGCTCGACCGCGCACGCGTCATCCGGCGGCATCAGCTCGGGGCGCGCGAAATAGGCCTTCAGGTATTCATCCGTGACAACGAGCCCGCCGCTCGCGTTGCGATCGAGCAGATGGTGGCCGCAGGCGATCCAGAAATCCTTCATCGCCAAATCTTTCATCGCCGCGGCTCCTTGCTCATGTCGGCAAGATTGAGGTCGCCGCCGGGCTCGACGTCATCCTGCACTTCCATGAACGAGAACGCCTTGCCGTGCCCCTGCCCCTCGCGCAGCCGCAAGCTTCGGAAGGACTCGTGAACCTCGCCGTCGCGCACCGAGCGGTGGACGGCAATCAGCGTGCTAATCGGATGAGCACAGAGCGATTGCGCAAAGGCTATCTCCTCTTCCGCCGCGACGCGCGCAGTTGCAAGATCCGGCGCGCCGAACCGTTCGACCAGCCGCTTTGCAAGCAGCTCCACCAGCGCGCGGCGATCGTCCATGGTCGCAGGAACGATCTGCGCCAGCGTCGACCAGCCCCAGGATTGCACTCCGAGAAAACCGCCGCGGAACGCGGAACGGTCCTTGCCGTCCAGTTGCGCCAAATCGCGATCAAGGAAGCGGAACGCGCCCGACACCGCCCATTCGCCGGGCTCCGCGGGCGCGTCGAATACGAACGTGTCGGACGGATCGAGCGCAATGGTGCGCAACAGCTTCACCGGCGCGGCCCTCCGAGCTTCGGATCGAGCCACGAGGGCGATAGCAGGCATCTCCTCAAATCGCGCCGCTCGGTCTCATCTGCGCCAACCCGGCGCATCAGAAGATCGCCGTTGTCAGCGATCGCGCGAGAGGTCTGCGGTTCGTCCGTCAGCCGGTTCAGGAATTCGCGTGCGACGGCGTCAGAACCGTCGACTTGCCAGGTTTCGGTCGCGAGCATCAGGTGCCGCGCAAAGCTTTCCGTGATCTGAACCGCGCCGGCCTCGCCAAAGCCCTCCTGGTCGAGCGCCGACGCAAGTGGATGGACGCCCGCCTCAGCCTCGGTCATCGCAACCGTCCGGATCATGGCACCGAACACCAACCAGCGTGGCGGCTCATCCTCTTTCGAGGACGATGGCCAGCCAAGCCGGCCGCCACCGACCAGCCCGCCGTCGACACGGACCGCATCCGGCCAGTCGATGGCGACCTCCTTGTTCGGCGGTGCATAGGCGCGCAAGGCGTCGGTCAATGCCACCATGGCGGCATAAAAAGCGCGGCGCGCGGTGCGCAAGGGCTCGCCGGGTTCGAGCACGACGGCGAACTCGGCTAGATCGAAGCGCCCGACAAAGGTCAGCGTACCTGCCCCGCTTTCCTCCGCGATATCGACGGCATGGGCGAAGGCATCGCGCGTCTCGCGCAGCCTCACGAGCGTGAACGGCGGAGGCAGCTCAACGGGCTCCAAGATCGATGAGCGGGTGCGGACGGTCGGCGACAGACGGACCTCCAGCTTCCATTTCTTCCCATGTGATAATAGCTTATCCGACCAACGGGGACGGCGCGAGTCCGCCCCCGCGTTCCCCGACCGCTTTGGGAGGTGAATAGCTGCGTATGCCGGATTCGCTAAAGACGATCCTGATCTGCTCGTGCGAAGACACGATGCGTCTCGACACCGCTACGATCAAGCGAGGATGTCGCAACAGCGAGATCACCGAATTCCGACACCTGTGCCGGGCCGAGCTGGATCGGTTTCGCGATGCAGCGAAGGTTGCGGGCCCGATGATCGTCGGCTGCACCCAGGAGGCGCCGCTGTTTGCCGATGCAATAGAGGGCCGCTCGGCAAGAACAGAGTTCGTCAACATCCGGGAGACCGCAGGATGGTCCCTGGAAGGGCGACAGGCGGGGCCGAAAATGGCAGGGCTGCTCGCTGCAGCGTCCGAACCTGTGCCGGCCTACCCGTTTGTCAGCTTGTCGAGCGAGGGCGTGATCCTGATCTATGGCCGCGACGACGTTGCGGTTGAAGCGGGCCAACTGCTGGCAGATCACCTCGACGTGACCGTCATGATCACGAGGCCAGCGCAGATTGCGCCACCAGCGACGACATCGTTCCCGATCGTCAGGGGAACGATTCGCAATGCCAATGGACATCTGGGCGCCTTCGAGCTTGTGATCGACGACTATGCCGCGTCTCGCCCCTCCTCGCGCGACGCGCTGCTGTTCGAGGCTCCGCGCAACGGCCTGACGTCGCGCTGCGACCTCATCCTGGACCTTTCCGGCGGGACGCCGCTTTTTCCCGCGCATGACCTGCGCGAAGGTTATCTCCGCGTCGACCCGGGAGACCCGCCCGCAATGCTGCGCGCGGTCCTCAAGGCACGCGATCTCGTCGGCAGTTTCGACAAGCCGAAATACGTCAACTTCACCGCAGAGCTCTGCGTGCATTCGCGGTCGAAGCTAACGGGGTGCCATCGCTGCCTCGATCTTTGCCCGACCGGGGCGATCACACCGGATGGCGATCACGTCAGGATCAATGCGGAGGTCTGCGCCGGATGCGGCCAATGCGCCGCGGCCTGTCCGACCGGCGCGGCAACCTATGCCCTGCCGCCAGCCGACGCGCTGTTGCACAAATTGCGCGCGATGCTCTTGTCCTATCACGCAGCCGGCGGCGCCAATGCCGTCGTCCTGCTCCACGACAGCCAGCACGGCACCGCGCTGATCGATGCGCTCGCCCGCCATGGCGACGGGCTTCCGGCCAGCGTGCTGCCGCTCGCGGTGAACGAGGTTACGCAGGTTGGACTCGAAGCTATCGTTGCTTGCTTCGCCTATGGTGCGGCGGGGATACGCTTTCTCCTTCGCGCAAAGCCGCGGCATGACGTCGCCGGCCTCTTCAAGACGATCGCGATGGCCGATGCGATTATCTCGGGACTTGGGTTTGCAGGACGCAGGGTCGAAGCAATCGAAACCGACGATCCGGACGCACTCGGCAAGACGCTCTGGTCAGTCGAGCCTGCGCCGACTGTCGAGCATCCCGCGACCTTCCGGACCGTCGGCAAACGGCGCGAACTGCTTCGCCTCGCGCTTCACGAGTTGCACCGCCTCGCTCCGTCGCCGGTCGACGTCATCGCTCTGCCCGAGGGCGCACCACTTGGCACGATCAGCGTCAATGTGGAAGGATGCACCTTATGTCTGTCGTGCGTGTCGGCTTGCCCGACCGGAGCGCTGCGCGACGATCCCGAACGCCCGGTGCTCAAATTCGTCGAAGATGCCTGCGTGCAGTGCGGTCTGTGCCAGAGCACGTGCCCGGAAAAGGTGATTACGCTCAAACCACAGATCGACTTCCGTGCCGCCATGGCCCCGGCGACGATCATCAAGGAGGAAGAGCCGGCGCTTTGCATCCGCTGCAACAAGCCGTTTGGCGTGAAGAGCACGATTGAGAAGATCGCGGCAAAACTCGAGGGCCGGCACTGGATGTATCCCGTCGGCGACAGGCGGCTCGATACGGTGAGAATGTGCGCTGATTGCCGCGTGATCGCCATGAGCGAGCAGCAGTTCGACCCGTTTGCCGGCGTGCCACAACGCGCGGCGCCTCGCACGACCGACGATTATCTGCGCGAACGGGAACCCAAGAATTAGAACCGATTCAATTGTGGGGAGCAGCACACCTAGGAAGGCGCACCATGTCTCATCTCACCAAAGCTCATTTTGCATTTATTGCCGTTGTAGTTGCCCTTGGCGCAGCGATGATGCCGGCGCCCGTCGAAGCCGCGCGCCTGTCGAAAGCCGACAAGGTCGCCCTGAAACAGGCGATCGTTGCCTGCAAGGCTGAAGCGAAGGGCAGGAAGGTCAAATGGCTCGCGCGCCGGAAATACGTGAACAATTGCGTCACCGAGGCCCTGAAGGAACATCCGAACGTCGACGTTGTTCGATTGATCAAGGAGCATCCAAACATAACGGACCTCCCGGTAGAGAAATGGCCAGGGTACTAGCTGCATAACGCTTGCGTAACGGGCCGCTACCGTCGCCCCGACGTCGCACGCCCCAGGAAATCCGTGAGCGCCTTGCGGTCCTCGACCGACCCGATCCGCTGCTCCGGCATTTTTGTGCCCGGCGTATAGGCATTCGGACCTAGCTCGAAGAGTCTTGCCACCGTTTCGGGAGTCCAGACGATATCCATCTTCGTCAACGCGTCGGAGAAGCGATATCCCGGCAACGTCGCGATCCTGCGACCATACAGGCCGTCGAGCGTGGGGCCGGCGCGCTGCGGCTCGTTCGCGGACAGCGTGTGACACGCAACACACGCCCTAAACACTCCGGCGCCACGATCTCCCGCATAGGCCGCCAGGGGATCGCTTTGCGCAGCCTGCGGCGGCGAGCCGATGGGATTGCCCGTCCGCGCGTTCCAGCGCCGGATCCTGCCGTCCGCGCCTCCCGTCAGCAACGTTGCATTGTCAGGCAGAAATGCCACCGACCAAACCGGCGCCCCTTGAGCGGCCAGCGATTGCACGATGCTCCGCGTCCTTCGGTCGATGACGGAAACTCCTCCGCCAATTTCCGTTGCCGCGATCAACGTGCCGTCCGTGGACATCGCCAACGCAACGATCGGGGTCGACCCGATCAATACCTCACCGGTCTCATGGCCGTCCGATGTCAGAAACCGTATGTTCGCGTCGCCTCCGCCCGTTATGATCTCACCGTCGGGCGCGACTGCCACGGCGTTGAGAGGTGACTGGAGCAGGACGACCTCCGGCGTTCCTGCCACCATCGGCCAGATTCTCAACTCGCGGTCGTAACCGACGCTGACCAGCGATTGTCCATCCGCAGAGAAGGCAACTCCGTTCACGTTCTGCGTATGCCCTTTCAGCACCTGCGACGCGCCGCCGACGAGTGACCAGACACGAACCATATGGTCCCACGATGCCGTGGCGAGCCGGGTTCCGTCCGGCGAGACGACGAGCGAAACGATTGGCGCCTGATGGCCCTCGAAAACCTGATCCGGCTGCTCCCGGCCGGATGTCCAGATCGCGATCCGCGCGTCGGCTCCGGCGGTCGCCATGCGTCCATCCTTCAGGAAGGTGACCGCATTTACCGCATCGGAGTGAAAACGGAGGACTTGCTCCGCGGATTGGGTCCTGAGTGACCATCGAATTGCTGATGTGTCGAAGCTGCCTGACAGAGCACTGTTGCCATCGCTCGAGATTGCAATCGCCCGAACGGGTCCGCCATGACCCGCGAGTTGACCTTGCGCCGGCGCTGAATCAAATGCCCACAGGGCGGCAACGACGCACAGATTTGAAAGCCAATTCATTGGCGGCTCGCGGGTCGGCGACGAGGCTGCCGTTGCCTTGCAGGATAGCTTGCACGCACTGACCAAGGTCAACGACAGGAGCCGTTGTTCGGTTTCCATGCTGCGCCGCGGGATTGGAACGGCCCCGCTACTCAATGCCGCAATGGCGTCTTGTCGGCTTGAACCGAGGGTTACCGGCTCCTATGCTGAACCGGAAGCGTCAGGGATGACGGCATGCAAATACGACCCAAAACGTATCTGCATTTCATTTCGCTGTGGCGATCACTTCGCAACTCGATTTTGCCACGCCATGGCGACGTGCCCCGTAAGACGTCACCATCGCTCGTTTTCGTCGCGGTCGTACTGGCGTTTCTCTTGGCTATCTTGGAGATCGATCTTCATCGAGGTAAATTGGAATCGCTTGGCTTACTCCGAAACCACGACTCGCCTCCAGCCGCCTTTTTAGGCCCGTAGCGTTCGTCGCCCGACCAGGTTTCAATCTGAAGCGCTCCTCAGCGTTGATCCTGGCTGCGGGTCGCTTCGCCCGACCGGTGGCTGGCTAGCGCGTCGTCTCTCTGGGGAAGACCAAGGACCGGTCATCAAAGTCCTCGGCCGGCAACTTGGCTGCACTGCGGGCGCCTTGCAGTTCTTGCAATGTCGCACTGCTCGCCATATCCGCCCGCCCGACCGCCGAGACCGAGTGTGAGCGCGGGATGACCAGCACCGCGATAAGAAGTGCGAAAGTGGTGACGACCGCTACCACCAGACCCTTCATGCGAAATCTCCGTTCGGTTGGAGCTGCCCCCGAAGAAGTTTTGCAGTGATCTGATTAGTGCTGACCGCAACGTCGCGATGTGAACCGCCTCACATGCCCTGGAAATTTTTCACCGAATCGCCTTTCGGGTTCCGCACGATTAAAGTCGACGGCAACGGCCTTGTACGCAAGGACGTGGCCGACAGCTCGTCCCCCGACATCAGCATTTTTCACCGTTGCGTTGAGGCTCAGGCAGCGGCGACCTCGTGGCCCGCCATGACTTCCAGCGCTCTCAGAATTGCAGAATGGTCCCAGTCTTTGCCGCCGAGGGCGGTACAGGCGTTGAACAGCTGCTGGGCTGAGGCCGTACCTGGCAGCGACAACCCTAGCGCCCGCGCGCCCTCCAGCGCGAGGTTGAGATCCTTCTGATGCAGCTCAATGCGAAAGCCCGGATCAAAGTTGCGCTTCAGCATGCGCTCGCCGTGCACTTCGAGGATCCGGGACGACGCAAAGCCACCCATCAACGCCTGGCGCACCAGCGCAGGGTCGGCGCCCGCCTTGGAAGCGAACAGCAAGGCCTCGCTCACCGCCTCGATGGTCAGCGCCACGATGATCTGGTTCGCAACCTTGGTGGTCTGGCCGTCGCCGTTGCCGCCGACATGCGTGACATTCTTGCCCATCGTTTCAAACACAGGCTTCATCGCATTGAACGCCCGCTCCCGCCCGCCAACCATGATGGTCAGGCTTGCGGCTTTGGCGCCAACCTCGCCGCCGGAAACCGGCGCGTCGAGATAGTCGGCCCCGAGCGCATCGATCTTCCGTGCAAACTCCTTCGTCGCCAGCGGCGAGATCGAGCTCATATCCGCCACGATCATGCCTTTGGAGACGCCCTCCGCGACGCCGCCGCTACCGAACAGCACCGCTTCCACATGCGGAGTGTCCGGCACCATGATGATCACGGCATCCGCTTCCTGCGCGACTTGCTTGCCGGACTCGCAAGCGACACCACCGTCCGCGATCAGCTCGGGCGGAAGCGGTGCGACGTCGTGCAGGAACAGGCGATAGCCGGCAGCCAGGAGATGGCTGGCCATCGGACGTCCCATAGTGCCGAGCCCGATGAATCCTATGTCTTTCATTGTTGTCGCTCCTGTCAGCCGAATTAGAGCGTTTTCCAGCGAAGTGGATACCGGTTCGCGCGAAGAAAACGCGTCAAGACAAAAATCCAGAGCTTCGTTCCGATTCAATCGGAACGGAAAACGCTCTAGGTCACGAAGGTCTGCGCGGCGTGCCAGGCGAGGCTCTCGAGCGTGCTCGTCCGTGGCTTGTATTCACATCCGATCCAGCCGCGATAACCGATGCTGTCGAGATGCTTGAACAGATAGGAATAGTTGATCTCGCCGGTCCCCGGCTCATAACGGCCCGGATTGTCGGCGAGCTGGACATGCGCGATCCGGCCGAGATGCTTCTGCAGGGTCCGCGCCAGGTCACCCTCCATGATCTGCATGTGATAGATATCGTACTGGATGAACAGGTTGGATGAGCGAACTTCGGAAATGAGCTGCGCCGCTTGTTCCGTTCCGCTCAGGAAGAAACCCGGAATATCGAGCGTGTTGATCGGTTCGATCAGGAGCTTGATGCCATGCCGGGCGAGCGCGTCAGCGGCGAAGCGCAGATTGGACACCAGGACTTCGCGCAGTTCCGCCGCATCCGCTCCGGCGGGAGCGATGCCAACCAGACAGTTCAGCTGCCGGCATTCCAGAGCCTTCGCGTAGTCGATCGCGCGCACCACGCCGTCGCGAAATTCATCGACCCGATTGCGCAGGATCGCAATGCCGCGCTCGCCAGTGGCCCAATTGCCGGCCGGAAGATTGTGCAGCACCTGGGTCAGCTCGGATCGCACCAACTCCTCCCGCAACTCGCTTTTGTCGAAGTCATAGGGGAAAAGATACTCGACCGCGTTGAAGCCGGCGGCTTTGGCGGCTGCGAACCGGTCGAGGAACGGCAGCTCGTTGAAGAGCATGGTAAGGTTGGCGGCGAATTGAGGCACGGGTGGTATCTCCACTTGAAGCGCTGAATGATGTCGTCAGGCCGGCAACAGCGTGCTGGATCGTGCTACGCTCGGCTCATCATCGAGCGGAACATCGAGCACTTCCTCGAACTCGACGATGTTGTCGATCTCCGTTCCCATCGCGATATTGGTGACCCGCTCGAGAATGAACTCGACCACCACGGGCACCCGGTGCTTCGCCATCAGCTCGCGCGCGGTCGCGAACGCGGCCTGTGCGTCGTTCGGATCCGTCACACGGATCGCCTTGCATCCCAGCCCCTCTGCGACGGCGACATGGTCGACACCGTAGCCGCCGATCTCCGGCGCGTTGATATTCTCGAACGAGAGCTGGACGTGATAGTCCATATCGAAGCCGCGCTGGGCCTGCCGGATCAGCCCGAGATATGAATTGTTCACGACGACGTGGATGTAGGGCAGATTGAACTGCGCGCCGACCGCGAGTTCCTCGATCAGGAACTGGAAGTCGTAATCACCCGACAGCGCGACAATGTCGCGGTTGGGATCGGCGGCGCGTACGCCGAGCGCGGCGGGCAGTGTCCAGCCGAGGGGACCGGCCTGTCCGGCGTTGATCCAGTTGCGCGGGCGATAGACGTTGAGGAACTGGGCACCCGCGATCTGCGACAGTCCGATCACGGTCACGTAGCACGTGTCGCGGCCGAAGGCCTTGTTCATTTCCTCGTAGACGCGCTGCGGCTTGATCGGGATGTTATCGAAGTGGCTCTTGCGCAGCATCGATCGCTTGCGGTCGCGACAGGCTGCGGGCCAGGCCTGCCGATCGCGCAGCTTCCCCGACTTCCGCCACTCCCGGGCGACGCTCACGAACATTTCCAGCGCGGCCTTGGCGTCCGATGCAATTCCGAGATCCGGATTGAAAACGCGTCCGATCTGTGTCGGCTCGATGTCGACATGCACGAATTTGCGACCCTTCGTGTAGGTCTCGATCGAACCGGTATGCCGGTTGGCCCAGCGGTTTCCGATGCCGAGCACGAAGTCGGATTCGAGCATCGTGGCGTTGGCGTAACGATGGCTGGTCTGCAAGCCGACCATGCCCGCCATCAACGCGTGATCGTCAGGAATGGCGCCCCACGCCATCAGCGTCGGGACGACCGGAACGTTGACCGCTTCGGCGAAGGCGACCAGGAGTTCTGATGCATCGGCGTTGATCACGCCGCCGCCAGCCACGATCAGCGGCCGCTCCGCGGCGTTGAGCATCTCGAGCGCCTTCTCGATCTGCTTGCGCGTCGCCGCCGGCTTGTAGACCGGCAACGGCGAATAGGTCTCGTCGTCGAACTCGATCTCGGCCAACTGCACATCGAGGGGAAGATCGATCAGCACCGGTCCCGGCCGCCCCGACCGCATGACATGGAACGCCTGGCTGAACACCCGCGGCACCAGCGCCGGCTCGCGCACGGTGACGGCCCATTTCGTCACCGGCTTTGCGATCGCTTCGATGTCGACGGCCTGGAAATCTTCCTTGTAGAGCCGCGCCCGCGGCGCCTGACCGGTGATGCAGAGGATCGGAATCGAATCCGCGATCGCCGAATAGAGGCCGGTGATCATATCGGTTCCGGCGGGGCCCGATGTGCCGATGCAAACGCCGATATTGCCTGCTGTCGCCCTGGTATAGCCTTCCGCCATATGCGAGGCACCTTCGACGTGCCGCGCCAGAATGTGCCGGATTGAGCCATTGCGCTTCAGCGCGGAGTAAAGCGGGTTGATCGCCGCGCCGGGAACGCCGAACGCGCAGGTGATCCCCTCGCGTTCGAGAATGCGCACTGCTGCATCCACTGCTCGCATTTTCATCTGATGATCCCGCTTCGCTATGAGTTGGCCTGAGCAGGATCATCAGGCCCGCGGCCATCGATCTCAACGCAATCGATGGGATTTTCCGCGCTGTGGCAACGCCCGTGATTTCTTGTATGTCTCCAAGTGATTAGCGCCAACGAAAAAATGGAAATCGGCAAGGACGAGAAAACCAGCAGGCCTCACGCCTGCTGCAGCGCGAGACCGCTCCCGCGAAGCTCTGCCGAGAGCTCGGCTGCGATCTGGTGCACGGTAGCGCCGATGTCCGGCAAGCGATCATCTGTCAGCCGATCCGCCATGCCCGATACCGAAATCGCGGCAAATGGCTCGCTGCAATCGTTGAAGACAACCGCGGCCACGCAGCGCAGGCCGAGCCGGGCCTCTTCGTCGTCCACCGCATAACCCTGACGCCGCACGGCCTCCAATTCCTTGAACAGCTCGCCCGGCCGAACAATCGACTTCTCCGTCAGGCGCGGCATGCCGCGGCAGCGGATGATCGCGTTGACGTCGGCATCGGAATACGCGGCCAGCACCGCTTTCCCCATTCCCGAAGCGATCATCGCGACGCGTCCGCCGACTTTGGTCAGCGAACGCATGATCTCCCGGCTTTCGATGCGGGATACGACAATGATGGATTCATCATCGACCACTGCAAGATTGGCCGTTTCCCGGGTCTGGTCGCGAAGCTTGCGCAGATAGGGCAATGCCCGCGCGGAAAAATTTCGCCGGCGCATGAAGGTCGAGCCGACCACGAAGCTTTGCGCACCGATGTGCCACTTGGATTCCTCGCGGTCGAACTGCACGAACCTGCGGTTCTCCAGGGTCGTCAGCAGCCGATGAGCCGTCGACGGCGGCAGGCCGATGCGGATCGCAAGATCGGTCAGCCGATAGCCTTCGTCATCCTCTGCGAGCGCTTCCACGATCTGCAGCGCGCGATCGACAGATTGAACGCCGCCGTCTCGCGCGTCGTGATCCGGCTGTGCGCGAAAATCGGGATCGGACGGCTTGCGCCGGATCGGCTCTCTTTTCATCACGACCTGCCCCTAACCGGTTGCGGTTCAGAACGAAATTGCTCGTCGAATGAGCACCAGAGTTGGTATATGGCATGCCAAATAGCTTTGAAGTCAAGGCGGCACGATTCGCGAATAGGTCAGCATCTTTGCCGTTTTCTCTGCAAATTGCATGGATTCTTTTGTTTGACTTCTGGAATAATGTATACCACGATTATTTGGTAACGGCCCAATCACGCAACCGGGAGGACGATGCCATGTACGTCGGGGACATCCTTCGCACCAACAGTGCGCACGTGGTGACGATCGGCTCGAACGAAACCGTGAGTATTGCGGCGAACCTGATGTACGCGAGCAATGTCGGCGCACTGGTGGTCAGGAACGTCTCGCGCAGCAAGGACGCCGCCGTGGTCGGAATGTTCAGCGAGCGCGACGTCGTCGCTGTGATCGCCGAGCGTGGCACCGGTGGTCTCGCCATGAAGGTCGCGCAGGTCATTTCGCCGCGGCCGCTGGTGTCCTGCAATTCGCAGGACAAGCTCACCGATGTCGAGCATCTCATGGCTCGTCACGGGATCCGCCATATCCCGGTCATCGACAACGGCCGGCTTGTCGGCGTCGTGAGCATGCGGGACATCGCCTTTGCTTTCGAGGAGGCCGCCTGCGCGGCCTGACAGACTTTCTCAAGGCCATTGCTACACGATCCGGTTCGAGCCGCTGCTGCGCGTGCCGTGCCCCCACTCTGCTCGCGAGGATTTCATGAAAATCTGCATCTACGGCGCCGGCGCTATCGGCGGCTATCTCGGTGTCGAACTTATGCGCGCTGGCGCCGATGTCAGCCTGGTCGCGCGGGGCGCGCATCTCGCCGCGATGCGACAGAATGGCTTGAAGCTCCTGATCGGCGAAGAGGAGCGCGTGGTGCATCCTCGCTGTACCGATAACCCCGGCGAACTCGGCGAGCAGGATTACGTCATCATTTGCCTCAAGGCACATTCGATCACCGGAGTCATCGAGCCCATGCGGCCGCTGCTGGGTGATCGGACCCGCATCGTCACCGCCGTCAACGGCATTCCCTATTGGTATTTCTACAAGCATGGCGGACGGCACGAAGGATCGACACTCGAGAGCATCGATCCGGGCGGACGGCAGTGGAACGAGCTCGACCCTGCGCGCGCCATCGGCTGCGTGGTGTATCCCGCCACCGAGATCGAAGCGCCGGGCGTGATCCGCCACGTCTACGGCAACAACTTTCCGCTGGGCGAGCCATCCGGCGAGATCACACCGGACGTCCAGAGACTTTCCGAGCTGTTCGCTGCGGCCGGCATGAAGGCGCCGGTCCTCGACCGCATCCGCGACGAGATTTGGCTCAAGCTGTGGGGCAATGTCTGTTTCAACCCGATCAGCGCCCTGACCCACGCGACCCTCGACGTGATCTGCAGCAATCCTGGCACGCGCGCACTGTCAAGAGCGATCATGCTGGAAGCCCAGGCGATCGCGGAAAGTCTCGGCGTCAAGTTCCGGGTCGATGTCGAGCGCCGCATCGAGGGTGCGCGCAAGGTCGGCGCGCACAAGACTTCGATGCTGCAGGATCTCGAGCGTGGACGTCCCGTCGAGATCGATCCGCTGATCACCGTGGTGCAGGAGATGGGCCGGATGACGGGAATTGCGACGCCCGCGCTCGACGCGGTGCTGGCCTTGGTCGCGCAGCGCACCAGGCTGGCGGGCCTCTATGATGGGGCGGCCGGCGCCGCCGAAACACAATCGCTTGCGGTGGCGTGATCCCGATGGCCAATGTTACACGCTGGGTCCGCTTCCGCCACCATACCGAAATCGGCTTCGGGCAACTCACCCCGTCCGGCATCTCCGTACACGCAGGAGAGATGTTCGGCGACACACGGCCGACCGGACGAACGCTGGCGCTGGACGATGTCGAGCTGCTGGCCCCGACCCAACCGAGCAAGATCATCGCGCTCTGGAACAATTTCCACGCCCTTGCGGCGAAGCTGAAATCACCCGAGCCGGCTGAACCGTTGTACCTGTTGAAAGCCCCGACCAGCGTCACCGCACCTGACGCCGTCATCAGGCGCCCAGTGGGCTACGATGGCAAGACGACCTACGAAGGCGAGCTCGGCATTGTCATCGGCAAGAGCTGCACCGCGGTCGCGCCCGAACAGGCCGACGCCTTCATCTTCGGTTATACCTGCACCAACGACGTCACCGCCGCAGACATTCTCAATCGCGATCCGACCTTCCCGCAATGGGCGCGGGCCAAAGGCTTCGATGGATATGGCCCCTTCGGTCCCGTTATTGCCTCAGGCCTCGACCCCGCAAACCTTGTGGTGCGCACCATCCTCAACGGTGTGGAGCGTCAGAACTACCCGATTGCGGACATGATCTTCAGTGCGCAGGCGCTGGTCAGCAAGATCTCGTACGACATGACGCTGTTGCCAGGCGACCTCATCTGCTGCGGGACATCGATCGGCGTCGGGGTGATGAAGGAGCCCGTCAATACGGTCACCGTCGCGATCGACGGAATCGGCGAGTTGACCAACGAATTTCGTCAGTAGGCGGCTGCAGGACGACAGACTGACGCCGGACCAAACGACCAACACTTCTTTTGGGAGCGCACATGATCTCCAGCACGAAACCGGTATCGTCGCCCGGAGGCTTCCGCTGGCTTCAGCTAGCGATCGGCATCGTCTGCATGGCGATGATCGCCAACCTGCAATACGGCTGGACGCTGTTCGTTGATCCCATCGACGCGAAGTTTCACTGGGGTCGTCCGGCCATCCAGCTCGCCTTCACGATCTTCGTGATGACCGAGACGTGGCTTGTGCCGGTGGAAGCCTGGTTCGTGGACAAATACGGCCCCCGCATCGTCATCATGTTCGGCGGGCTGATGATCGGATTGGCCTGGGTGCTGAACTCATACGCCTCTTCTCTCGTCACGCTTTATGCAGCAGCTGTCGTCGCGGGCATTGGCGCGGGCGCCGTCTACGGCACTTGCGTCGGTAATGCGCTGAAATGGTTTCCGGACCGGCGCGGGCTGGCCGCAGGCGCGACCGCCGCGGGGTTCGGCGCCGGCGCAGCGCTCACTGTCGTGCCGATCGCCAACATGATTGCCGCCAGCGGCTACCAAAGCACCTTCCTGACGTTCGGAATCGGGCAAGGCCTCATAGTTCTCCTGCTGGCCTGGTTCGTTCGCGCGCCGCATGGCGTCGAGGCCCCCAGGAGAAAGCATCTCAATCTGCCGCAAAGCGCGATCGACTACACACCGCCCCAGGTGCTGCGCACTCCGATCTTCTGGGTCATGTACGTGGTGTTCGTCATGGTGGCTTCGGGCGGGTTGATGACCGCCGCGCAAATCGGGCCGATCGCCCATGACTTCAAGATCGCCGAGACGCCAGTCACCCTGGCGGGCTTCCAGATGGCGGCGCTGACCTTTGCCATCTCGCTCGATCGTGTCTTCGACGGTTTCGGTCGCCCGTTCTTTGGCTGGGCCTCCGACACCATCGGCCGCGAGCACACGATGTTTATCGCGTTCGCAACCGCGGCGCTGATGTTGCTGACGCTGTCCGCCTACGGCCACATTCCGGTTGTTTTCGTGCTGGCAACGGCGATCTATTTCGGGGTCTTCGGCGAAATCTACAGCCTGTTTCCTGCGACGTCGGGCGACACGTTCGGCGCCAAATACGCAACCACCAACAACGGCATGCTCTACACGGCGAAGGGCACGGCGGCGCTGCTCGTGCCGCTCGCGAGTATCATCTCCTCCCAGCTCGGCTGGCAGGCCGTGTTCATCGTCGCGGTTGCGCTCAATGCCACCGCGGCCCTTACGGCCTTGTTGGTGATCAAGCCGATGCGGCGCGCGTTCATTCTCGGCAATGAAACTGCGGCAAACGCTGCAGTCGCTCGCGCAACGGCCCTCCCCGCTGACGGCGATCGACTTGAGGCACCGGTGTCTTACGACCGTCTCAAGAAGGCGCCATAACACCAGACCTATTGGCCGGAGCGCAAACGATTGAACGACAAATGGACGGACGTGCGGGCTCGGACGGCGCTCCGGAATATCTTCGATGCTGCCATCGCCAGCTGCGATCCAAGGCTAACCATTGCGCGCGCCTTGCCGGCCAAGCCGAAGGGCAGATGCATCGTCGTCGGCGCTGGCAAGGCTTCGGCCGCGATGGCGGCTGGCCTCGACGCGGCCTGGCCCGATGTCGACCTTTCAGGCGTCGTGGTGACACGCCACGACCATTCAGTCCCCGCGGGCCGCATCGAAGTGCTCGAGGCGTCTCACCCCGTGCCGGATGACACGAGCAAGGCCGCCGCCCTTCGCATGCTCAGCGCCGTTCAGGGGCTTTCAGCGGATGATCTCGTCATCGCTCTGATGTCCGGCGGCGGCTCGGCCCTGATGACCCTTCCTGCATCCCCGATGACCCTTGCCGACAAGCAGGCGCTCAACCGGGCACTGCTTGCAAGCGGCGCAACGATTGCCGAGATGAACGTCGTCCGCAAACATCTGTCCGCGATCAAGGGCGGCCGGCTGGCGCTCGCCGCCCGCCCCGCCCGCGTCACGACCCTCGTGATATCAGATATTCCCGGCGACGATCCCGGCGCGATTGGCTCCGGTCCCTCGCTGCCGGACAGCAGCACAAGAGCCGATGCGCGGGAGATCGTTGGCCGGTTTGCAACCGACCTGCCGGACGCGGCGCGGCTTATCCTCGAGCAAGCCGACGAGACCCCAAAGCCCGGCGAGATCGACACCGATGTCCGCATCCTCGCGGCGCCGTTCCATGCGCTTGATGCTGCGGCCAGCGCCGCGCGGGATGAAGGCCTGACCCCGATCACCCTTGGAGACGCGATCGAAGGCGAGGCACGCGAACTCGGAACCGTGATGGCGGGCATCGCCCGGTCGGTCGCGAGGCATGCGCAGCCCGACCCTGCCCCTGCCGTGCTGCTGTCCGGCGGCGAGACGACGGTGACGATCGGACGCGGGCCGGCGGGGCGCGGCGGCCGCAACACCGAATTCCTGCTGGGGCTTGTCATCGCCCTGTCCGGTGCATCCGATATCTGGGCGATTGCCGGAGACAGCGACGGTATTGATGGAACGGAAGATGCGGCTGGAGCTTTGATCAGTCCGGATACGCTGCGGCGGGCCGCCGCCAATCGCCTGGACGCACGGGCCTATCTGGCAGCCCATGACAGCTACACGTTCTTCGACCGCCTTGGAGACCTCGTGCGCACCGGGCCAACGCTTACGAACGTCAACGATATCCGCGCTGTGCTGATTGCAGCCGGCAAGCCAGCAATGAGGTGACCCATGCGTCGTCATCGACGGGCCAAGATCGTCGCAACCGTCGGCCCCGCCAGCAGTTCCCCCGAGATGCTCAAGGCGCTGCTGCTGGCAGGCGTCGATACGTTTCGTCTGAACTTCAGCCATGGAACCCAGAGCGACCACGCAAGCATCCATGCCGCGATCCGAAGGCTGGAACAGGAAGTCAGCCGTCCGATCGGCATTCTGATGGACCTCCAGGGTCCGAAGATCCGCGTCGGCACCTTGCGAGATGGAAAGATTACCGCGGTGACAGGCGAGACCATTCGGTTCGTTCTGTCCGGATCGGATGGCGACCGATTCTCAATTCCCCTCCCGCATCGGGAAATCTTTGCGGCCGTAGCTCCTGGCCACGACCTTTTGATCGACGACGGCAGGGTCCGCGTTCGCGTCACCGGGCTGGGTGACGATTTCATCGAAGCCAAGGTGATTGTCGGGGGTGCGATCTCGAACCACAAGGGAATCAATCTACCGGGGACGGTCCTCGATCTTTCACCGCTCACCACGAAGGACCGCCTCGATCTGGAGTTCGGCCTGAAACTCGGCTTCGATTGGGTCGCCTTGTCATTCGTGCAGAAGCCCTCCGATATCATCGAGGCGAGAGGCCTCATCGGGGACCGCGCCGGCCTGATGGCCAAGATCGAGAAGCCTGCTGCGCTCGAACGGATCGACGATATCATCCAGTTGTGCGACGCCATCATGGTTGCGCGGGGAGATCTCGGCGTCGAAATTCCGCATGAGGACGTGCCGGGGCGTCAGAAGGAACTGGTACGCGCGTGCCGGCTTGCCGTGAAGCCCGTGATCGTCGCCACGCAAATGCTGGATTCCATGGTCACCGCCCCTACGCCGACACGTGCGGAAGTCTCCGACGTTGCGACCGCCATCTATGATGGCGCAGACGCGGTGATGCTGTCAGCGGAATCGGCGACGGGCCGCTATCCGCACGAGGCGGTCGAGATGATGGACCGCATCATCCGCAGCACGGAACAGCACAAGATGTACCGCTCCATCATCGAGGCGACCCAGCCCGGCGAAGAGCAAACGCCGCCGCATGCCGTTGCAACGGCGGCCGCCGACCTCGCCTCCGTCGTCCGCGCCGCAGCCATCGTGGCCTATACTTCAAGCGGAACCACTGCCGCACGCGTAGCGCGCAAGCGCCCGAGCCGCCCGATCCTCGCCATCACCCCAAGCCGCGAAGTCTCCCGCCGCTTGTGCCTGCTTTGGGGTGCCCATAGTGTTCTTTCCGACGACGTTCAGAGCTATGAGGAGATGGTCGAGCGCGCGACTGCATTCGCGCGTGCAGAGCAGTTTGCATCAAGCCGAGATCTTCTGGTCGTGGTCGCCGGCATCCCCTTTGGGAAGGCGGGAACAACAAACAATCTGCGCGTTGTTTCGCTTCCCTGACAGAACCATCGGATCAGCGCAGACGTGACGATCGATGCCGAGAGTGGCTTTGATCCGTACCAGAATAACCGCTACTGCAAGGATTATCACAAGGGCCTCCGCGCCGGCCTCGGACCGAAGGCCGAGCTGATCGTGGCCCAGGCCTCCTACGAGCTCGCCGACCCGACAATCGGCTCGCAGATCGTCCAGCTCACGGCCGCCGCACAATCGATCCGCAAGGTCTACGAGCTCGGCTGGAAGCCGCTGCACGTGATTGGCGGCACGATGGCATCGGTCGAATCCATCCCGAAGCCCGCAGGCCTCGAAGGGACCGGTCGCAACGCAGTTCCTCAAGCAGCCGGGCGACCTGGCCTGGAGGGGCCAGGGCCGCTATTCGAAATGGACCGGCTCCGATCCGGGATAGGAATGGGCGACGAACTCGCAGAACGCGCGGGCCGCCGGAGAAAGCTTCGTCTTGTCCTTCCAGGCGAGCCCGACATCCATGGTGTGGACATCGTCATCAAGCGTCTTGAGATCGATGCGATGTCCCTCGAGCGACCAGGGACGGTAGACCATGTCCGACAGGACGGTGATTCCCATCCCGGTCGCGACCATGCTCCGAACTGCTTCAACCGACAGAGTACGGAAGATGACGTTCGGCACGTGCGCCGTATGTTGCCAGTAGCGCATCGCGGAGCGTTCAGCTTCATCGACGGTCAACATCAGATAAGGCTCGCTCGCCAGGTCTGCCAGCTTGATGCTGTCCTTGCGAAGGAGCGGATGATTGACGCACGTCCACAAGCGACGCGGTGATCGCAACAATAGCCGCGAGCGAATGGCGTGCCGGTCATGCAGGTTCGCGACCAGCATGATGGCCGCATCGACGCTACCGCTGATCAGGCTCTGCTCGATCGCATCACGTTGAAACTCGTGCAACCGGACCGTGATGCCCGGAAAGGAGCGCCAGAACCGCGACAGCAGCGGCGGCAGGAAGTATCCGGCAACGGTGTAGCTCACGGCCACGTCGACCGTGCCGTCGACCTGTGTTCCCCAGCGATGCGGCCCCCGTGTCGCGTCCGACACACTCGCCTCGATCGCGCGGGCGCGCTGCAAGAACTCGTGGCCGTCAAAGGTCAGCGTTACGCCGTTGGAATGACGGTCGAACAATTTGCGGCCGAGCTCCGCCTCGAGGACCTTAATGGACGAGGTGACCGCCGACTGAGTCACGTTCAGAGCTGCCGCGGCCGCGGAAACGCGTCCGCTCTCCGCCGTCGCGATGAAATGCCGAACCTGACGGAACGTCAGAGACATAAAAATTTCCGATATCAGCGAACGATATTTCGAATTTTACAATCCCCCGGCGGAACGGAAAGATCAATCCGTCGGTTGCGGGCGGGAAGGCGTTGAGATGATGTCCGATGGTTTGGAATTGGTCGCTCGCGACGTCAGCGTCCAATTCGAAGGCCTGAAAGCACTGTCCAACGTAACCTTGACCGTACCGCGGGGCCGCATCGTCGGGCTGATTGGCCCGAACGGGGCCGGGAAAACCACCCTTATCAATGTATTGACGGGTTTTCAGCCTGTCGGCACCGGCACCGTTGAGCTCGAAGGCGAAACGCTCAACGGCATTGCAGCGCATATGCTGCGACGCAAAGGCGTGGCCCGGACGTTCCAGTCAGGTCGACTTTTCCGCGATCTGCCGGTGATGGACAACCTGGAAGTGACCGGCGTCGGCCTTGGCCAAAGGCCGACCCGACGCGATCGGCGAGGCCGAACGGGTCATGGCCTGGCTCGGCATTTCACATCTTGCCAGCACCATTGCCGGCGCGCTGCCCTACACGGACGAGCGCCGCGTCGCCATCGGCCGCGCGATCATGTGCACGCCGCGGTATCTGCTGCTCGATGAACCGGCGGCGGGCATGTCGGAGCACGAGAGCCACGAGCTCGCTGCCATCATCCGCCGGATCGCACGCGAGCTCAATGTCGGTGTGCTACTGATCGAGCACAATATCGGCCTCGTGCTCGAGCTCTGCGAGCGCATTTTCGTCCTCGACTCCGGCGAGGTCATCGAAGTCGGCCCGCCCGCTCAGATCCGCGACAGTGATGCAGTTCGACATGCCTATATGGGCACTCAGCGCGACGAGTTGATTGCGCAGGTTACTGCCGAAGTGGCCGTCGCGTCATGACAGCACTCGCCGTCGATGACATCACGGTGAGCTATGGACGGCTCACGGCGCTCCGCGGCGTGACACTGAAGGTCGACGAGGGCGAAATCCTGTTCGTGACGGGCCCGAACGGCGCCGGAAAATCGACGCTGCTCAACGCCATCGCAGGTGTCGCACCACCGGGTTCCGGATCCATCATGATCGATGGTGCAGAGATCACGGGTGCCGCGCCCGAAGACATCGCCCGGCGCGGATTCTCGCTGGTTCCGGAGGGACGCAACGTTTTCGGCGCGCTGACGATCGAGGAGAATCTGAAGGTCGGAACCGGCATGCGGGCCGACCGCAAGAAGATCGCCGACGACCTGGCTCAGGTCTACCAGGAATTTCCGATGCTGGCCGAGCGCCGCCACACCCCGGCGGGCATGCTCTCCGGCGGCCAGCAGCAGATGCTCGTCATTGGTCGCGCGCTGATGACCGCGCCGCGCATCATGGCCATTGACGAGCCATCGCTGGGTCTCGCGCCGAAAATCATCGACCAGGTTTACGAGATTCTGGTGCGACTGCGGGCACAGCGCAAACTCACCCTCCTGATCGTCGAGCAGAGTTCGGCACGCGCCATGATGACGGGCGGGCGGATGGTCCTGATCCGCGGCGGACGCGTCGTGCTCGAGGGCCCGGCTGCCGACATGATCAGGGACGATCGCCTGAAGCAGACCTATTTCGGCTTCGGAGATCATTGAGATGCGCGAGCTGCTCCAGATCGTCTTCGACGCGCTGAGCCTCGGCAGCCTCTATGCCCTGGGCGCGCTCGGCATCGCCCTGATCTTCGGCGTCATGCGGCTGGTCAACTTCGCCCACGGCGATTTCATCGCGTTTTGCGTCTTCGCCATGCTATGGCCGTCGATCGATGCGGCAGCGATCGTATTTGCCGGCCAGCTGTCGTTCTATCTGCTAATTCCGCTTCTGCTGCTGATCGGAGCCACGCTGTCGATCCTGTCGGAGGTCGTCGTCTTCCGTCGCTTCCGCAACGCCAATCCGGCGACGATGATGATCGCATCCTTCGCGCTCGGCTTCGTCATCCGCCATCTCTTGTTGATGCTGTTTTCCAGCCGGCCGAAGTCGATTACGCTGTGGCCGAGCCTCGGCCTGCCGGTCGAAGTCCTCGGTGCCCACATCCCGATGCTCCAGGTCGTGACCATCATCATCACTCTGTCCGTGTTGGTGATCCTCGTCCTGTTCCTCAAGCGCACGCGCTTCGGGCTCGAGATGCGCGCGGCGGCCGATAATTTCACGATGGCGCGTATGCTCGGGGTCCGCGCCAACGGCGTGATCCTGCTGGCCTTCGCCATCAGCGGCATGTTGGCGGCCACGATAGGCCTGATCCTGGCGACCAATTCCGGTACCGCCGACATCGGCATGGGTGCCAACGTGATGCTGATCGCGTTCATCGCGACCGTGATCGGCGGCCTCGGCAGCATTCCCGGCGCCGTTGCCGCCGGTTTCCTGATCGGTGCGGCCAGCGTCGTGTTCCAGGCGACCTTGCCGCATGACGCTCGCGTGTTCCGCGATGCTTTCGTCTACGGCGCCGTCATCGTCGTCCTCCTGGTGCGGCCGCAGGGCCTGTTCGCACCGAAATCCGCCAAGCAAAGGGTCTGATTGATGTCGCAGCGGCCGTCCGTCATTCGGCAAACGGTCATCACGCCGATCGTGCTGATCGTGGCGCTGCTCATCATGGCCGCCCTCACCTATCAATTCGGCAGCCGGGCCTTCAACCGCACCGTGGTCGAGATGTTCATCAACATCATGGTGGTGGTCGGGCTCTACGTCTTCGTCGGCAATTCGGGCCTGCTCTCGTTCGGCCATATCAGCTTCATGTGCCTCGGCGCCTACATGACCGCCTGGCTCACCATTCCGCCGGTGATGAAGTCGATCACGCTCAAGGGCCTACCGGCGTGGCTGCTCCATGCGCAACTGCCGATGTGGGTGGCGACGCCGATCTCCGGCCTGTTTGCAGCACTGTTTGCGCTGATCGTCGGGCGCGTCATCATGCGCCTGTCGGGCATCGCCGCCTCGATCGCGACCTTCGGCCTGCTCGGCGTCATCAACAATGTCTATTCGAACTGGGATTCGGTGACGGGCGGACAAGGTTCGATCGTCGGCATTCCGCCCACCATGAACGTCTGGACCGGATGGATCGGCGGCGCTGTGGCCATCGCGATCGCTTATCTCTATTCGATCTCGCGCTCGGGGCTCGCGCTTCGCGCCACGCGCGACGAAGCGGTCGCGGCCAGCGCCTCCGGCATCGACATCGTCCGCGAACGGCTGATCGCCTTCGTCGTCAGCGCCTTCATCATCGGGCTCGCCGGCGCGCTGTACGCGCATTTCCTGAGCATCGTCAATCCTGGCGCATTCTATCTGCGGACGACCTTCGTCACGCTGTCGATGCTGGTGGTCGGCGGGATGTACAGCCTCAGCGGAGCCGTCTCAGGGGTGGTCGCGATGTCGGTGCTGATCGAGCTGTTCCGTGATCTCGAGAAGGGCATCAGCCTTGGCGGGCACACCTTCGGCTTGCCGAACGGTGTCCAGGAGATCGCGATCGGCATCATCACCATCGCGATCCTGACCTATTTGCCGACGGGATTGACCCGCAACCAGGAGTTCTCCTGGCGTCGCTGGCCGTTGCAGCGCGGCCTGACGCGGCCGGTCCAGACCGCGCTGAAGGAACTGCACTGACGCTCGTTTGTACAATTGGAGGAGTGGCTTATGCGCTTTACGACGTTACTCAGCATTTTGGCCGGGGCATCCGCGCTCTGGTTCACACCGGCCCAGGCAGCCGACGAGATCGTTGTTGGATTTGCGACCGCGGCATCCGGATTCATGCAAGCCTATGACAAGCCGGCGCAGGATGCGGCGCTGATCCGGATCGATGGGATCAACAAGGCCGGCGGCCTGCTCGGCAAGAAGATCAAGCCCGTCTTTGCCGACACCAAGACCGATCAGGCCGAAGGCGCCAAAGCCGGCCTTGCAGTGCTCGACCAAGGTGCCGATCTCGTCATCGTCTCCTGTGACTACGATTTCGGCGCGCCCGCGGCACTGCAGGCGCAGGCCGCCGGCAAGGTTTCCTTCTTCCTCTGCGCCGAATCGATCAAGGCCGGGATTCCCGGCGTCGGTCCGTTCTCGTTCTCGGCGTCGGTGCTGGCGCCGGTGCAGGGAGCGACCATGTCGGAATGGGCTTACACCAAGAAGAATGCGCGCAGCTTCTATCGGCTGCTCGACAGCTGGACCGTGTACAACAAGGGCATCTGCGACGGCTTCGACTGGATGCTGCCGAGCCTGAAGGACGCCAAGCTGGTTGGCAGCGACACCTTCAAGAACGACGACGCCTCGATTGCCTCACAGATCACGCGGATCAAGAGCCTGCCGAAGGAACCTGACGCCATCATGCTCTGCACGATGATGCCGGGCGCCGTCTCCGCCATCAAGCAGATCCGCGCCGCCGGCATCAAGTCGATGATCCTCAACGGTTCGGGCGTCGACGGCAGCTACTGGATGAACGCCGTTCCGGATCTGTCGAACTTCTATGTCCCGGTGCAGGGATCGGTCTACGGCGACGATCCGAACCCGAAGGTCAACGAGTTCAACAAGAAGTACAAGGACGTCACCGGCGGCGACCCGTCGAGCCAATATGTCTATCCGGGCTACGTCCTGATCGATGTCTGGGCCAAGGCGGTCGAACGTGCCAAATCGACCGATGCGGCGGCCGTCGTGGCTGAGCTCGAGAAGATGAACAACGAGACCACGCTGTTCGGGCCGCGCACCTTCACCAAGGACATCCACCATCAGAACCAGGGCCGCTACCTGATCGTCGACACCGAGGCCGGCAAGCCGAAGGTGATCGACCAGTGGACGATCTCGGAAAAGATCCCGCTCGATTATCTGGTGTCCAAGTAACCCGGCAACGCGCCGCCCCGGGGTGCGCCAGACGGCCCCCGGGGCGGCCTCGACGGTCGTATGCAAAGCCTGTTGGAAGGAAATCGAGAGATGGTCGTGATCAACTGCGACATGGGCGAGGCCTACGGCCTCTACAAGATGGGTGACGACAAGGCGTTGATGCCTCATATCGACGTCGCGAACGTCGCGTGCGGTTTTCATGCCTCCGACTTCAATCACATGCGCAAGACCGTGCAGCTCGCCAAGGAATTCGGCGTCAAGGTCGGCGCGCATCCCTCGCTGCCGGATCTGCAGGGATTTGGCCGCCGGGAGATGATGATCAGCCGCGAGGAGCTGACCAACTGCCTGCTCTATCAGATCGGCGCACTCAAGGCCTTCCTGGATGCCGAGGGCATGGCGCTCAATCATATCAAGCCGCACGGCGCGCTCTACGGCATGGCGTCGCGCAACGAGGAAATCGCCGAGGCTGTGGCTGATGCCGCTGATGTCTACAAGGTGCCGCTGCTCGGCATGAAGGGAACGCTCCACCAGCAGGTCTACGAGCGGCGCGGCCACGCTTTCGTCGCCGAATACTATGCCGACCTCGACTACAATGCCGACGGCAGCCTGATCATCACACGCGAGCACGAGGCGAAGGATCCGGCCGATGCTGCCACCCGATGCGCAAGAGCGGTCAATGAAGGGAAGACGCGCACGGTGGCGGGAAACGATATCGTGGTCGGCGCCGATTCGATCTGCATTCACTCCGACACGCCGAACGCCGTCGCCATTGCGGAGGCCGTTCGCGAAGCGGTCCGTCCCTATCTCTCCGCGCGCTGAGCGTCGCGCCAACAACCAAGCAATCACCTCAGGAGGAAACCATGGCAACGCAGCAGATCTTCTCGCCGCTCCCGGGAATCTTTTACCGCAAGCCGGCACCGGACAAGCCGGTCTACAAGAACGACGGCGACGTCGTCGCGGAGAGCGACACGATCGGGCTCATCGAGGTGATGAAATCCTTCAATGAGGTGAAGGCCGGCATCGCCGGCAAGATCGTCCGCTTCCTGGCCGAGAACGAGGATGCCGTGATGGCCGGCCAGCCGATCGCTGAAATCGACGCTTGAACCCCCAACCAGTCATGGCGATCAAGAAGCTCCTCATAGCCAATCGCGGCGAGATCGCGGTGCGCATCATCCGCGCAGCGCGCGATCTCGGCATTGCAACCGTCCAGGTCTACAGCAAGGCCGACAAGGACTCGCTCGCGGTCAGGCTCGCCGACGAGTCGATCGATATCGGTCCGCCGCAGGCGTCGAAATCCTATCTGAACCAGGCGGCCATCCTGGCCGCGGCGCAGAGCGCCGGTGCCGACGCCGTCCATCCCGGTTATGGCTTCCTGGCCGAGAACGCCGAGTTCGCGGCTGCGGTCGAAGCGGCTGGATTGATCTTCGTCGGCCCGGCCGCGCAATCGATCCGGCTCATGGGCGATAAGGTCGCGGCGCGCGAGGCCGCCGCCTCGGCCGGCGTGCCGACCGTCCCCGGAAGCCAGGGGCGACTGGAATCGGCGGAAGCGGCTTTCTCCCTGGTCGAGAGGACCGGCTTCCCCGTGATGATCAAGGCCGCCGTGGGCGGTGGCGGACGCGGCATTCGCATCGCTCGCTCCGCCGAGGAATTTCATCATCTGATGCCGCAGGCGCAGGCTGAGGCGCTCGCGGCCTTTGGCGATGGCGGGCTCTACGTCGAAAAGCTGATCGAAGGCGCGCGGCATATCGAGGTCCAGGTGCTGGGTGACGGACGCGACGTGATCCATTGCTTCGAGCGCGAATGCTCGTTGCAGCGGCGCCGTCAGAAGGTCTGGGAAGAGGCCCCCTCGCTCTCGCTCACCCAGGCAGTACGTGAAAAGCTCTGCACGTCCGCCGTGGCGCTTGCGAAGGCGGTCAACTACCGTGGCGCCGGGACGCTCGAATATCTCTATGACGACACGACCGGCTACTTCCTTGAGATGAACACCCGCATCCAGGTCGAGCATCCGGTGACGGAAATGGTCACCGGCATTGACCTCGTGCGCGAGATGATCCGGATCGCCGGCGGCGCTCCCTTGCGCATCCGCCAGGACGAGGTGCGCGTCAATGGCCATTCGATCGAGGTCCGCATCAACGCCGAGGACCCCGCCAGGAATTTCCTGCCCAACCCGGGCACGGTGAGCGGGCTCAGTGTGCCCGGCGGCGACGGCGTGCGCTTCGACAGCATGCTCTATCAGGGCTACACGGTGCCCCCCTTCTACGACAGCCTGCTCGGCAAGCTGATCGTGCACGACAAGGATCGGCCGAGCGCCATCAGAAAGCTCGAGCGCGCGCTTGCCGAGCTCAGCGTCGAAGGTATTTCCACGACAAAACCGCTGCACCAGGCGCTGGCGCGCGACGCCGATGTGCAGGCCGCACGCTTCCATACGGCATGGCTTGAACCGTGGCTGGAGTCCCATGCTGCCGCCCTTGCCACCGCTCAGCCGCCATCGGTCGCGAAGGTCGCCCCATGATCGCGACAGAATCTGCCCCGTCAGCAACAGGAGGCCGCTAGTCATGCAAACCCGATTTTCATTCGGCGGCGACGAGCACATTTTCGCCGAGGTCGGCGAAGCGATGTCGCTTGAGGCCTTTTTCAAGAGTCTCTTCATCACCAATGCGGTGCGCGACGCCAGGATCAAGGGCGTAACCGAGATCTGCCCGGCAAATGCGTCCTATCAGGTCAAGTTCGATCCTGATCAGATCAAGCCCGACGATCTCCTTGCCGAGCTGAAGCGATTGGATTCCGCATCCGAGAAATCGGAACCGGTCATCAAGACACGGATCATCGAGATTCCCGTGCTCTACAACGATCCCTGGACGCATGAGACGTTGATGCGCTTCCGCGAGCGTCATCAGGATCCCAACGGAACCGACCTCGAATACGCGGCACGCATCAACGGTCTCGATAGCGTCGACGACTTCATCGAGGCGCATTCCAGCGCACCCTGGTTCGTCTCCATGGTCGGCTTCGTCGCCGGCCTGCCCTTCCTCTACCAGATGGTCGAGCGCAAGCGGCAGCTTCAGGCACCAAAGTATCTGCGCCCGCGCACGGACACGCCGAAACTCACCGTCGGGCATGGCGGCTGCTTCAGCTGCATTTACTCGGTGCGTGGCGCCGGCGGCTATCAGATGTTCGGCATCACGCCGATGCCGATCTACGATCCCAACCAGAACATCAGCTATTTGCGCGACTTCATGTGCCTGTTCAGACCAGGCGACATCGTGAAGTGGAAGCCGATCGACCGGGTGGCCTATGACGCAGCGGTCGCCGACGTCGATGCCGGTCGTTTTGCACCTGTTATCCGCAACGTCTCCTTCTCGCTGACCGAATTCAACCGCGACGTTGATGCCTACAACAGCAAGCTCGATGGAGTTCTCCATGGCCGTTAAGGTTTTGAAGCCGGGTCTAGCGACCACAGTCCAGGATCTCGGACGTCCCGGCTATTATCACATCGGCATCCCGCTCTCCGGCGGCATGGACCGCCACGCGCTGGTCGCCGCCAACCTGCTCGTCGGCAACGAGGCAGGTGCCGCCGTGCTTGAGGCCGTGTTCATGGGACCCGAGCTCGAATTCACCGAGGACGCCACGATCGCGGTCACCGGCGCGGAGCTGCCGCCGAAACTCGACGGCGAGCCGCGCGAAAGCTGGACCAGCTTCAGGGTGAAGCGCGGCCAGATCCTTTCCTTCGACTTCCTCAAGCAGGGCGCGCGCGGTTACATCGCGGTCGCCGGCGGCATTGATGCGCCTGTGGTTCTCGGCTCGCGCTCGACTTACGCACTCGGCGCACTCGGGGGCTTCAAAGGCCGCAAGCTCGAGGCCGGCGACGAACTGCCGGTCGGCCGTACCACCGCGACGGTCAAGGACGGCCGCACTGTTGCCAGGGATTTACGCGGGCAACCGGCAGGAATGCCGACGGAGCTGCGCGCAATGCCCGGTCTCTATTGGCACCGCATCACCGAGGCGGCCGGCAACGGGTTCTTCTCCGACACCTGGAAGGTCGCACCGGAAGCCGACCGGATCGGCTACCGCTTCAAGGGCGGCAAGCCGCTCGAGTTCGTTCCGCGCGAACCGCCGTTCGGCGCCGGCTCCGACCCCTCCAACATCACCGATGCCTGCTATCCTTACGGCTCGATCCAGGTTCCCGGCGGCACCGAGCCGATCGTGCTGCATCGTGATGCAGTCTCCGGCGGCGGCTACTTCATGGTCGGTACCGTTATCGCCGCGGACATGGATCTGATCGGCCAGCTTCAGCCCAACACGCCGGTGAAGTTCGTCAAGATCGACATGAATCAGGCGCTCGCGGCCCGCAAGAGCCGGTCGGAATTGCTGGGCAAGCTGCACAACGCCCTGGCGTAACCGCCGGTGGCCCGATCCGCTAAAGACAGACCCCAGCCACCGCCGATGGGGGTGATTGCGCGTGGTCGGCGCCGCTGCGAGTTCTCGGCCTGTCGGCACGAGAGTTGCAACGAATACCGTCGGGCTGAGAAACACCGCTCATGGGTTAGGCAACATCGGAACAACCGCGATGTCCGTTTCTCTGAAACAAATCCGCTACTTCGTCGCTGCCGCCGAGACCGGGCGTATCAGCCAGGCGGCGATCGACCTCAACGTCTCACAATCCGCGGTCACCGCGGCCATTCAGCAGCTCGAAGCGACCGTCTGCGCCCGCCTCCTGGACCGCACGCCGAACGGCGTAACCGTCACCATGGAGGGCGGCCGCTTCCTGTCCCAGGGCCGTCAAATCCTCGCCGCCGTCGCCGAAGCGGTGCGCAGCACGCAGATCTCCGCCGGTCCGCTGTTCGGGACGGTCCGCATCGGCGTCACCTATACCGTGTCGGGCTACTTCCTGCCGCGCCATCAGATGCGCTTCCAGGCGAGCTTTCCCGGAATCACGGTCGAGCTGTTCGAGGCGCCGCGCGATGTGCTCGAACGCGCGCTCGTCGACGGCGCGCTCGATCTTGCCGTGATGCTGGTCTCGAACCTGCGCGACAACGCCATGCTCACCAGCGAGACATTACTTCGATCGCCACGCCGGCTGTGGCTTGCGCCCGAGCATCCCCTGACCCACGCCGAGCGGGTCCACCTCGCCGACATCGCGACCTATCCCTACGTCATGCTCACGGTCGACGAGGCCAAGCACACCTCGATGCGCTATTGGAGCAACGCCGCTCTCGAACCGAAGACGGTGTTCCGCACCTCCTCGGTCGAAGCCGTACGCTCTATGGTCGCCGGCGGGATGGGGATCGCCATTCTCTCCGACCTGATCTACCGGCCGTGGTCGCTGGAGGGACAGCGGATCGAAACCCGCGTCATCGAGGACGAGGTGCCCAGCATGGATGTCGGTCTCGCCTGGCGTCGCGACACCAAGCCATCGGAAGCCGCCAAGGCGTTCCGCGACTTCATGCGCTTTGCGGTCGCTGGCGTGGGGCCGGCCCGGCCCCCCGTCAGCACTGATCATCGGCACCAGGCCGAGGAGGCGATCGAAATCTAGAATATCTGTTTCCGTTTTATTCGACTTGACGCCGTCCGGCCGTCCTCGCCAAACGTCGGCGCGCTGTTCGTCGACACGCTGCGCCTCTCCGGCGAACGCATCGAGGAAATGGACGAGACGGCGCGCACGATGACCGGAAGCTCGCGCGTTCGAGCGACGGGGCAACATTCCAAACTCGCGCGACGTCGTGTGCTAGCTAAGTGGATGGAAAGCCGCCACCTGGCCCGGAGTGCGAGACAGCAAGCGTCGCAAGGACTGTCCTGTTGCTGATCTCGAGTTTGCGGAAGATGTGGTGCAGATGAACCTTGATGGTACCGTCCGCCACTTTCAGACGGCGGCCTATCTCCTTGTTCGACAAACCCTCCGACACCAAACGCATGATCTGACGCTCGCGATCCGTCAGCATCGCAAGGTACTTCTCTGGGATCGCGGTTTGCGCACGGGAGATCGACTCCTCCGACGGCAGCGGTAACATCCTCTGGCCGTCTCCGACCTGCCGCAACGTCTGCACCAGAGTTGTGGGCTCCTCGTCGCTCAAGATAACGCCATAAGCTCCCGCGGCCGCCAACGCGGCGAGATCGCGATCCTCAACTGAGGTAGCCAGGAATACCAGCCGCACAGGGGGCGTGCCCGAATTTGCGATATCGAGCATTGCCTGCCCAAGAACGTCAGGCATCGACATGTCCAAAATGGCTATATCGGGCGCAACGCCCCGGATCGCTTCGAAACAGCTCGCACTATCGTTGCAACGAGCAACAACTCTGAAATCGCGCTCCGCTTCGAGCAGGCAGTTCAAACCCAATAAAACAACTGGATATCTGCTAGCAATTACCACACGACTGAAATGCATCTACGACCAATCCTCGGTCCCCTCCAATTTCGCTCGCCGCCCAGTTAATTAAAAAGCTACTCCAATTTGAGGCGTTCCGTAAGGTCTCGTCGTGTCGCGGTCTCCGTGAATCTACTGCCCGAGCGTCCTCAATAAGGGCGACTGTCACAGCTTGAGGTCGAGTTAGCTAATTGCCTCACCCAAAGCGAGCGCTCGCGGGGACGGCCAAGTGACTGTGCTCGTCGGGCCGCCGGCCTTCTCATGACGGCCGACATCTAAAAGAAGGTCTATAACTAAAGGTATATAGGGATATTGGGGATTAGCATCTAAAATTAATAAATTGTTTGACGCACGCTCCGGGCTTTTTTCGCCCCAGATTTGTCGGCTGGACCGAAATCTGAAAGAGCAATTTTCATGCGTCATCCTTTTGGCTTGGCAAGCCATAAATGAGATGAGTCGGTTTGAACCGATGAGCCAGTAGTTCATTTTTGTAGCGTCCGGGAGAGTTCCATGAGACGGCAGTATACTTTTTCAATTTGGCTTGGTGGCGAACGTAGTCTTCGAAAAGAAGGTCTTGCTAGGATCCTCAACTCAGAAAATTTTCAAGTCCTGGCTTCAATATCCGATGCTGACGAATTGCTTGAGAAGAACCTGCTAGGCGATGTGCCGGCCCATCAGGCGTTGTTCCTCATTGTTCACAGTGGCGACGATTTCGGCCCAACAGTCCACCAAATTGATTCCTTCAAGCGCCATCACGCGGACGGACGGGTTGCAGTCGTCGCGGACCACTATCGCCTGAGCGACTTGGTTGCCGCATTCCGGGCCGGTGCCACCGGCTATTTCATCGACGTGATGAACTGCGACGCGTTCATCAAGTCCATCGAACTCGTCATGATGGGTGGGACAGCATTCCCGCCGGCATTCCTGACGTCCGCCCTCGATGCCGAAATGCGCGATGTAGACGGCGATCCTCCGCCCAACGATGACGATAGCGCCGTTGCAAGAGCAGATGACAAACTTGTTCAGCAGCTTTCGCCGCGGGAAATCTCAATACTGCAATGTCTGATCGAAGGCGATTCCAACAAGTGCATTGCACGCAAGATCAATATTGCCGAAGCCACGGTGAAGGTTCACATCAAGGCGATCCTTCGCAAGATTCGAGTTCAAAACAGAACACAGGCAGCGATCTGGGGATTGAGTCACAGACCCTCGACTTGGCCGCCAAACAGGACCGCGCATCAGGACGCTGCCGCAGTCGAGCGTCCACTGCCACCCATGAGGGACATTTCCAAAATCACGCCGGCCGGCCGGCCGGCGCCGCTCGGCGCAATCGACCATGCGGCAAGCTACTTTGAAATGCCGCTTACGAACGGCCACGTCCATATGGGGATGAGCTCAAAACTCGACAGGTCGATCCGCAAATAGCCGAAACTCATCCGGTCTCGCGTCCCGCCAGGCAAGCCTTCGGCGGGACGTCGGGCCCGGAGTCCGGGTCGCACGGATGCGGCACGAAGCCGCAGCGCGGCGGTTCGCCACCATCGATGCCGGCCTCTGTCGAGCTGAGGTCGCTCCGGGATTCGCTGGATCGAGGTCGTTGGATCGCACGCTTAAGCTGCTGCCTAGGCTCGTCCGTCACCTCCAACGGGGTAACCCGGGAGTGCTGGGCCGACCGCTGCCAATCTTTGATAAAATGCCCTTTACGGAGCTTGGTCTTGGCGTCGTGTACTACGTGTCGTTCACGTCCGATCCGGCGACAATTGCAATGACGCTCTTCTCCAGGAGACCACACTGAACTGCGTATTAGGCCGATCCCAAGAAACGCACACCGCATCATTCCGCCGACCAGCGTCACGCAAAGCGCAAGCACGGCTGGCGTCCGCAAGCAGGATTTCGTTCTTCGAACCGTGATGTCGCTTCACAGAGGAAATCCAGTTGAGTTACGACGATAGCCTGACCGAAGTCGAGTTCGCGGTCTTTCGGCCGAACGCCGAGGTAGTGCGGTATCTCGAGGCGACCCGTGAGCGGCTTGGCCTCAAACAGGGCGAGATGAACGT
Source organism: Bradyrhizobium sp. I1.14.4 (assembly GCF_050435825.1). Classification (NCBI taxonomy): domain Bacteria; kingdom Pseudomonadati; phylum Pseudomonadota; class Alphaproteobacteria; order Hyphomicrobiales; family Nitrobacteraceae; genus Bradyrhizobium; species Bradyrhizobium sp. I1.14.4. The sequence goes on from NZ_JBNDLA010000020.1 coordinate 112,244, forward strand.
CCTCGATTGGGGCAGCGGGCGCGGGGAATACGTGTGCTGGTTGCGCGATGCTGGCTACAACGCTTTCGGCGCAGAAATCCGCCGAGAAGCCGCCGACCGGGGCAAGGATCTGCTCGAGGCCCATGGACACGATTACGGCGGAGTGATCAATACCATTCCAGCGAGCGGCAAGACCGATCTGCCGCCGGACTTCTTCCACTTCGTCTTTACACATTACGTGCTTGAGCACGTCGCCGACCTCGACGCGGTGACGCGCGAGATTGCCCGGGTGACTGTTCCGGGGGGACGCGGTTTTCACGTTTATCCCGGCAAACTGCGGCCGATCGAGCCTCATCTGTTCATGCCGTTCGTCCACTGGCTGCCCAAGAACCCGACCCGCAAGTGGGCGATCGCAGCCTGCCTCGCCTGTGGCATCGAACCCAAATGGGACTGGCTTGCGGCGGCATCCTTCGGAAAGAAGGCTCAGGTGTATTACGATTTCGTCCTCAATGAGACGTTCTATCGCCCGCTGCGCGAGGTGCGGCACAGTTTTGCCGAGGTGGGCCTCGCGGTCACGCTGGTGGCCGCCGAGCATCCGGCGTTGCGCCGTCTCTCCGTTCTGCCTTCATCGCTCAAACGGATTATGGTCGAGCCGCCGGTTACGCTCTTTCAGACGGTCGAAATCCTCGTGCACAAGCCTCCGACGTCCGAGCTTGCGGAATGAGCATCATGCCTGGCAAGCGGACGGGCGCCGCAGCCTCTATATTGGCCTTCGCCGCGTTCCTCGCCGCCTCGCCTCTTTTGCATCGGGCGAAAGCCGAGGGCGCTGTCACCAGCGAATTTAGGCGCGGATTGGGCATCAGCCATATCATGGCGCGGACACCAGTCGAGAGCGGACCGCCGTCAAAGGCGTTAGGATTCGAATAGCAAGTATGCAAGTCGCGCTTTTGTTGCAGAACCACGTCCGTGCGGCCTTCCGTGGAAGATGGCGCGGCACCTATCTGGCCGTTCTAGCGGCTGGATCCGGCGTCCGCTTGTTTGGGCTGGCCTCGCAATTGATCGTGCTGATCATCCTTAACCGCATGCTGTCCAAAGACAGCTTCGGCGACATGATGATTGCCTTTGGTTTTTATCGACTCATGGCTATGGCGTTCGGGATCGGCACCTCGCTCGTGCTGATTTATCACGTGTCGCGGCATCCCGGCGACAGAACCGCGGAAATCAGATTGCACCGCTACTCGGCGGCCCTCAGCGTCGCGGCGATCGCGCTCGTCGCACTCGCAGGCTTTGTTCTCGCCGAGCCGATCGCACATGCGCTCGTCAAGCCAGGGTTGGAGGCTTGGTTCCGCGAGCTCGCTCCATTCGGCATTTTCACCGCATTGCTGGTGACGTCGACCGGTGCACTCGAAGGCCGTTCGCGCATCGCGGAATCGATCGCGCTCGGAGAAGCCGCCCCCAACGCGGTGCGGATGGTGCTGTTGCCGGCAGTGGCATTGTCGGGCCTGCCGAACGCATACATTGCGCACGCCATGACTGTTTCAGTTCTGCTTCCATGGCTGTGGTCGGCTCGGGCGTTGTGGGACCGCTCGGTCGGAGGATGGCAGCGCTGGACCTTCTGGGACCTGAGCTACTGCGGCAAGTCCGTCGCCACAACGTTGTTCGCCAACCAGCTGGGAGCCGTGGACATCCTGGTCGCCGGCACGTTGTTCTCTTCGGAGATTGTAGCGGATTACGCGATCGCCGCACGGATCGCGGCGCTTTACCCGTTCTTTCAGGTTGCGCTGCTCAAGCGCTTTTCGCCGCGCGCCGCGCACATGATCGAGACGAAGGACCGCGCCGCGCTGCGCCAGGAATTCGCGCTCTGCCACAAGCTGATCGTCGGCTGCAGCGCGCTGACCGTCGCGGGCATATTATGCGTCGGCCCCTTCCTGCTGCCGCTATTCGGCAATTACGCCAGCGCCTTGTCGTTCCTGGTGTGGTTGGCGATCCCTGCTTTCGTGGCATCTTTCTACTCGACCTCGGACCGACTGCTGATCATCGCCGGCCATGCGAACGTCCCACTCGCCATCACCGTCGGGAACTTCACGATGCTCGTCACGATGCCGTTCGTGACCGCGCCGTTGCTCGGTCCGACGGCGATTCCGGTTGCAATGGCGGTCGCGTTTTCTCTGCTCTATCCGCTCGCGGCGGCGCGCGTACATACCCTGTTCGATCTCAGGACGATCGGGCCGCGAGACTTACTGCTGATCGGCGCCGGGGTCACCGTTCTTGTCTCATACGCGATCACCGGTACTGCAATGTTAGGTATTGCGAGCGTGTCCGCCCTTTCCGCTATCGCCCTTTATTGCTGTCTGTCCGCCATTCGCCGGACCGGAGCATGATGCACCATCCTGCATCGAATCCAGGCGGCCCCGCGAGCAAGCCGGCGGCGAGATATAAGAGCGCGAGAAACCGGTCGCAGTAGCGTGTCACGCTGAAGTCCTGCTCGGCCCGGCGGCCTGCCGCCGCCCCCATCTCGACGAGCCGCCCGCCAGGTAACGTGGCGAACTGACCGAGAGTCACCGAGCCCGATCAACGCCTCCGGAACCCAGCAGCGCGCCGGACCTCCGATGAGACGACGATCGCGCGGCGACCGGATTAGTCGATGAAAGCATCCTTAATTCCACGTCGGCGCGGGCTCCTCACTTAGCTTGTGCAAATGAACCTCGTCGACCCCGCGCACCGGTCACGCGCGTGCTGCACGTACCAGCGTTTCCACACCCTTGACGCTTTGCCGACGCCCACAGTAGACGAAACGCCTGCCGATCGGCCGCACGGGGTGAAACTGCTCGACGTCCACGAAATTGGGAATATGGGCGCAGCGCTCGCGCGCCCATCCTCACTCGATCAACCTTCTCGCGCGCGAACCAGCTTGGCACCACGAACCGGTTAAAATGAAGCGCGACGTTGTGAATGCGGCCGCCGCGACAGCGTTCACATGGCCCATTTGCTGTCATCATCGTGTAAGCAGGACAGGCGAGTTCGAGATCGTGCACGGTCATGACCACCGGAATTCCGGCGGCGCGTAAGGTCGGCAATATCGAAGGCGAGTCCGCAGGGGCTTGATTTGCGGCGAATACCTCGGGCCGAATTCAATCTCGTCGGGGAAGTCGCCGGCCCATGGCGTGGGCAGATTTTGCGGATGCCGCATCGCGAGCGGCACGACCTGTCGGCCGGCGCCTTCGCGCATGCAATTCTGCTCGAGAAAGACCACTTCGGCTTCCCGTGGGTAGAAATAGTTGTTGATCGATGAGCCCGTGCGGAGAGTGCTTCATGCGCTCTCTCCAACATAATTGGCGCTGGCCTGAAGACGCAGCCCGAAAATTGACACCACCGTCATGAACCACACGATGTTGCCGTTCTGGAACAGTTCGGATTCGAGGCCGCACAGGTAGAGCCCGAACAGCCAAGTCTGGATGAACATCAAGTTGAGCGCGGGATCGGTGCGGCCCAGAGGAGTGCGCACGTAGTCGATGAAAGGCCGGACGAATACCCATCCGAGCGTCAACACCAGGCCCACGAGCCCGGTCATCACCGCGATGTTGAGATAGCCATTATGTGCATCGCTAGCGCGGTAACCCCACGACCCGAGCCAGGTCCAGCTGTTCACCAACTCGCTCGTTCCCCAAAAGGCGTGAAATCCGAAGCCGACGATGGGGTGCTGCGCGATATGATCGAGCGCGAATTGCCAGATGTCGTCTCGGCCCGTGAAGGTCGGATCCGGCATCAGCACGCCGACCAACGTATTCACGGCGGCAAACTGGACCGATCCGATAGTAAGGACGCCGATGATCGCCGGGACACCGACCAGGACGATCAGCTTCGCAGCCGCATTGCGGAGCCGCACAAAAACGACGCTGAAGATTAACGCTAACGGCAACAGCATCATCGACGACTTCGACTCCGTGAAGACGAGGAAAAACGTCGCTAGCGCGACGACCAGCGACCCGAGCCCGCGGCTCAACCTACGAAAGATGTAAATGCCGAAAATAATGAGGATTGCCATGCCGCTCCCCGCCCCGTTCTTGTGGGCGAAAAAGCCGCGCCAATTCCCGGCGAGCCGCGGCTCTTCAAGGTCGGTGACTTGATGGACCGAGAAGTGCGGCGCAAATATCACGCCGGCGTAACACAAAGCCAAGACGAACAGAGCGCCGATCGCCAGCAGTCGCGCAAAGTGGACGCGATCTTCCGGCAGAAAAACAAACATGCCGGCATGGAACAGCACGAAACTAGCCAGCAGCAATCGACGCGCAGCGATATCAGGGTGAAGCGATAGGACCGCAGAGCAAGCGAACCACAGAAAAATTACAACAAGGATGGGCGTCACTAGTTGCGCAATAACGCGCAATTGGTGGGTCAACGCAAACGCGCCCAGGGCGCCCGTCAACACTATCGCAATGATTTGCCCCATGACGTTTGCGTTGGTTGACAGCTCGAGCGCGCTCGCATCCGACAGGTCGGGAAACGGGCTCGCCGTCAACCAGATGTGCAGAAATGTCGCCAGGAATAGCGCGTTGCGAATGAGCCGGTCGCTTCCGGCGAACGGCCGGACGCGAGAATACCGGCTCGCGAGCGGCGCGATCGTCACGATTTGGCCTCTTCCGCGTCGCGCCGCGCGTGCAAGCTCTCCCTGCCAGGTATCTGGTAGCCATGGTGCGCCGTCCTATCGCGCTCGTGAGGAAGGTCCCGCAGGACAGTGCTTTCAATCCAGCTCGCCGGGGAAATACGCGGCCGCAACAAACCAGGCAAAAAGCAAAGAGCTATAACGTTCCACACCGCGACGGAGTAGATGCCGAGCCGAACCGATCGCCAGCGCAGCGACATGCCGGCGAAGGGAAACAGGAAGACCCCGACGGCAGCAGACGCAGAAAACCCGCCCGGTAATGCCAGCGTTGTGAGCAGCGCGATCCACCAGCCGGCCACCAGCAGGGCAATCCACCACTGGCGGTCGTTCCGCATGACAAACCAGAAATGCTGGCGTCCCATGGCCGCTCCGAGCAACTCGCCCGGCGCACTGGCGTTCCTGCTCCGAACGCGACGCAGCAACTGACGATAGGCGCTCCCGGTGTGGGGCTCATGATGCGCGATTGCACGGTCCAGCTTGGCAAGTGCCCAGCCGGCGGAATGCAGCCGGGCACCGAGTTCCAATTCCTCGGCGCCGTGAAGGTTACGATCGGTCAGATAGCCGATCGACTCGATCGCCGTCCGCCGATAAAGGCCGGCGCCGTCGAGCCGCGTGACATGGCCGGGCCGGCGATCCGGGTTATGCCGCTTGCGTCGCTGTTCGTATTCCTCGTTCACCACGCCGGGCTCGGAGAGCACGCCGCCGACGCCGGCAAGGTTCGGATTTCGGTTCAGGGTGTCGATGGCGGCGGCAAGGAAGCCGGAATGCACCCGCATGTCGCCATCTAGCAGCAGCAGATGGCGGCCGCGGCTGTACTGAAAACCGAGTTGCGCGCCCGCCCCGCAGGATCGATCCTCACTTCGGTTCAGCCGAACAATGAGGATCGGGTATCGGCGCGCAATCTCGACGGTTCGATCACTCGAACCGCCATCGGCCAGGATTACCTCTCCGTCGCTTTCTCCGAGCGCACCGATCGCGCTTTCGATCGCCTCGGCGATATGACGTTCCTCATTCAGCGCTTTGATAATGATGCTGACAGTCGGTCGTGTTTCCCTGGACACATTCATGGTTTCCTTCCGTCGTCTACTGCGGACGCGCTGCCTACGCGCAGCGAATCGGCGGCGGTCACATCAGTCCGGCCTATCGCCGGCGGAACATTTGAACTGCTTAGCTTTCGACGCGCCGCATCAGGACCATCCTGGTAACCCAGGCTTATCTCGACGGCATCACCCGGCTGCAACTCCGTATCTTCGTTTGCGACAATCCGTTCCTGCCCCTTTTCACTCTTTCTGAGGATGACGATCTCCACCCTGTCGGCGTTTCCCCGCGCGAGCTGCGATCGAACTATCCCAGTGTACAGAAGCTTTTCGCTGACGCTCTGCAGCTTTTCGCGAATCTGGTTGAGCTTGACGCTGGTGTCCTGCAGCTCGCGGAGCAGGTCGAGCCTGCGCTGATCATCGAGCTTTGCCAGCTTTCTGACAAACTCGTCTTGCTGCCTTTTGACCTGGAGTAGTTGCGCCGAGGTCTGCAGCTTCCGAGTCGACGACAGCAGCACCGCACGACGCGCATCCGTCACACGAGGACTAATCAAGGAACCCTTGCTGTAGAGATCAGTCGTTTTCTGCAAGTCTTCGAGGTCTGACTGAAATGCCTCTTCATCTTTCTTCTGCTGCTCCGACAGCACGCGGACCTCGTCGTCTCCCTGACGGGCGCCACGCTGAAGGTACGCCTTTTCCTGCTGATAATCGCTCTGCTTCGTCTTCAAATATTCCGTTTCTGCATTGATGATGTCCGAGATCGCCGACCGCGCTACGGGCAGGTCCGCGACATTGGCTGGATTGATCTGCGTCCCCTCTCCAAGCTCGCTCTTGATGCGCCACATGCGCGCCTGCTCCTTCGCAAGCTCTGTCCACAGCGATCCATACTCGCTCTTCAAGTCTGCCAACTCGAGAAACGGGTTGTTCATTCTGATGTGAACCAGATCATAGCCGCCCGCCATGGCGACGAGTTGGCGTGCTGTGGTGGCTGGACGATAGGCGTACTCGCCCGGCTTCGACACGTCTCCATTGACGTAAACAGGCCTGTATTCCGCGACCATCGCCGTGACCTCGCCCGCGTCAATCACGACGATGACCTCGCGACCGTCCGAAGTCCGCTGTCGAAAGACCTTGCTCGTGAGTGCGGCCCCAATCTTGGCCTGGATCTGCGACAACGGCAGCCCGGCGACCGGAAGCATTCCAACCAACAGCAACGAGATATTGCCATCGATCTGGACCGGAGCGCGCTGACGCAACTCCGGCACGCCCGCAACCGCGACCTCCAGGACGTCTCCAACGTTCACGCGATATTCGGCCCTCGCCTGAGCCGAAACTGTCAGGCCAACCGCCATGAGGCCCCATCTGATGCAACGACTGGGACTACTACGAAACACATAGAAACACTTGCGCGGCATCGAGTAAGGCATGGCGGCAACTCTCTGTACGTTCGGACGTGGTTATCGAGTGGCATCGTTCAAAGCATCCCACGGAAGGCAGCGCGTCGACACGCCGCTGGTGTCGGAGCAACCGTCCTCACGGGCCATCAGCAAACCAAACCAACGTTCTGCCTCCTCGCTGGCGCCGGGCAGCTCACTGCCCTCTAAGGTTGAGTGATCTGTCGGTCTATTGAATGTTCAATAATCTAATCCCGTACCGCTCCGGCTCAATCGGCCTTTGTGGTTACTCCACTGTACCCACTTATTGCCATTCCCCCATGGGACGCGAATGCTACTGTTTTACGAATGGCTGGCTGGGAGTGACCGGTGAGTTATGTATCGTTTACCAATTCGCCGGGTTCTACCAAAATATCGGCGCAGTCGGTCGCTAGCGTCAGAGCAGTTCCGACGACCGTTGGTAAGAGCCGACTGATTGTCCTGTTGGTCCTGGCAGCCGCGACCGAATTCCTGCTCGTCATGGTTGCCGCTTATTCCGCAGCCGTCCTGTATCACTGGCTGATCCTGCGGGACTTGATCCTGCACGCCGCGCCGGACGCCGAGAAGTACATCCTGGAATCCCTGCTGATCTCCGCGCTGCAGCTGCTCATTTCCCTTGGGCTGCGGCAATATTCCCGGATCCAGACGCAGCCCCGGCACGTGTTCCTATGGAGCGGCGCCAGCGCCGTCTTCTTCGCGTTCTCCATCTTCATCTCGACGATATTCCTTCTGAAGATCTCGGATGGCTATTCGCGCGCAACCGTCATCGCCCAAGCTGCGAGCGTCCTCTTGGCGGTGCTTTGCACACGGGCCCTATGGTTCTCGTTGGTTCAGCCTGCCATTGCATCGGGGTTGATAGACGCCAGGCGCATCATCCTTATTGGAGACCAGACCCACTGCCTGCATTTCTCCGCACGGGCTGCCGCGACCGGAATTCGGACCACCCACACGTTCGACTTTCCGACGTTTCGCGCCGACCCGGCGGCACCCGGGCACCCCGGCGCCATCCAGGCGCTATCTCATGCGCGCGAACTCATTGCGGATTGCCGGCCCCTTCGGACGGACGACATCGTCATCCTGACGTCAGACTCGGACGTGCCGGCCGCCCTTGCGCTTGCCAGCGCACTATCGGAACTACCGGTTGACGTTCACGTCGTTCCCATCGGCGCTATCGATCTCATGGCAGTATCGCGGATCACCGAGTTCGGAAACATGGTGACGATGAGGGTGTTCCAGTCCCCCCTCACCCCGTTCAACCGGGCAATCAAGCGGGCATTCGACGTCGCCGCCGCGATGGCCGGACTCATTATCTTCAGTCCCCTCTTCGTCATCCTCGCGCTTGCGATCAAGCTCGATTCCCGCGGCCCAGTGCTGTTTCGCCAGACGCGACACGGATACAACAACGAGGCTATTCGCGTGCTGAAATTCAGATCGATGAACGTCATGGAGGACGGCGACAATTTCAGGCAGGTCACCAGACACGATCCGCGCGTGACCCGTCTGGGACGCTTCATGCGTCGCACCAATATCGACGAGCTGCCGCAGTTGTTCAATGTCTTGATCGGTGATATGTCGCTGGTCGGCCCACGCCCGCACGCCACTGCGCAGAACGAGGCGTTCGCCGAGCTGATCTCGTCATTTTCCCGCCGCCACAACGTCAAGCCCGGCATTACGGGCTGGGCCCAGGTCAACGGCTACCGCGGCGAAACCGATACCCTCGAGAAGATGCAGCGTCGTGTGCAGCACGATCTGTACTATGTCGACAACTGGTCGCTCCTTCTCGATCTCAAGATCATCGTCATGACGCTGTTCTCCAGAAAGGTCTATCAGAATGCCTGTTAACGCGGTGACGTCTGCTACAGCCCTTAAGGCATCTTGCCGGGCATTGGAGTTGGGCATCCGCCGTGTCGCCTGTTCATTTGATGGACGCCTCCGGAGTGCCATCAGTAGCGTCGGTGCGAATAATGCTGCATACTTACAGACCTGACAGTTCGCCCAATCAAGACCATGCGCCGTCCGACCTTTCGCCGGCCGAGCTTCTGGCAGAGGCCGTGGCCTTCCTGCGACGAAGGATCTGGATCATATTACTGACCTGCTCGGTGACGCTTGTCGTCGCTGTCCTTTATCTCATAGCTGCGGTGCCCACGTTTACCGCAAGCGCGGAACTGATTGTGGCCTCGAAGGCCGCCTCGGCAGACTTGGCGTCCATCTCAACGAACGTGGAAAGCCAGATCGCAATCATAAAGTCCGAGGGTGTCGCCCGTGCCGTGATACAGAAGCTCAGCCTGGCAGAGGACCCGGAATTCGCCGGAGGCGGCCTCATACGCCGCGTCGGCAAGTCGGCATCCCGGTTGCTCGGGTGGAGCAAGCCGGAAACGGACGCCAGCGTGACCCGATCGGCCGTGGAGTCCTTCGAACGCAAGCTTGCGGCGAAACGCCTCGGCCTGACCTACATTGTCGGGCTGACCTTCGACTCTGCGGACCCCGATCGGGCGACGTTGATCCTAAACACCATTGTAGAGACATACATCACGTCACAAATGGACGCGAAATACAGAACGGCCGTACAAAGCGAGAAATGGGCCAAGGATCGGGTCAACGAATTGAGCAGTCAGGCGTCGGCTGCCAGAAAGGCATTGGCTGACTACAACAACAATAGGAACGAGAGCGCGGCCTCCACAGTGACGAGTACGTCCTCGGTGCAATCGACCGGTGAGCTTCGCGAACTGGAAGCCGCGGCGGAATCGAGCGCAAGGGCATATGACAACTTCCTCCGCACGCTGCGCTACATGGAGGCTACGCAACAGCAATCCGCGCCGGTATTCGAGGCGCGCCTGCTCACCGAGGTGTCCCGTCCCTTCACGGCCAGTTCGCCGAAAGTCCGTGTGGTCCTTGGTATCGGAATCGTCGGAGGCCTTCTTCTTGGCATCGCGATCGGGCTGCTGCGCGATCTGTCGGAACGAGGACCCGTTCCGGTCCGGAGGTCTGGAGGCGCGGTGTCTGGCGGAACCGGCGTTAACCAGGGGCTCAAGGTCAACGGCGTCAAGTCTCATTTCGACGGTTCGTTCAAGGCCGAGAAGCATCACGCGTACAATGAGGCCGCTCCGGACTGACCGGGAGGCCGCCCGAAGTGGCTATCGACTTGCAGAACACGATCTCGCTTATCACCGCCTATCACCTGCTCGCTTTACGGCACGCATGTCGTTAGAGCAAACATCATCAGGGACGTCTCGGCGCGCTCAAGGCCCAAGGCGCCAACTCTGCAGCTTGCCTCCCGTTCAAACAAATGTGTCGCGCGAGCGAGACGAGCGGATCGAAGGCGTGGCGAAAACCTGAGAGGTTGTGCACGGATGGCCCGAGCAGCGTAGCAAGCGGCAAGCTGAGGACGTCAGATGGCGTGGTTCCATGGCATGGGCGCGTCGATAGGGCTGCTCGGCCAGCCGTTTGCGACACGCTGAAGCGTTAGGGGTGAGCCAGGCGATACGGATCAACCTTGTTCATCCTCGCTGTCCGAAGCAGCGTTGCGATGGTCGCCTAGGTTCGTCCGCGGCCATCGCTGCTAGCGAAGAGTCTACTCTTTCACGCAATTGTTTGTGGCCTGATGGCGCGTTCGACGGTTCGATACGGCCATCGGTCGGGACCCTTCGAACATGGCACGGCGCGAGACGGCATGGCGGATGGCGGATGGTCTCGGCCGGTCTTTGATTTTCCGGAGATCCGCCGTAAGGTCTGCTGCCAGAGATCGAAGAGAGCTGCGACGACCGCGCGGAGGCTCGTTCGCGCGCGGCACCGCGTGCGCGGGCGCCTTGACCACGCCCGGTCTTCTCATTGAATGCGTAGCGACCGTGGGTCGGACGACAAAGCTGATGGGACAGTCGCGATACCAGGCCTTGCACTAGGCGAAATGACGATCACCTCGCAGCATATGAGCGGCCCGCATGAGGCCGTTCATTCGAGCCTGGAATCGAATCTCTGTGTCAAAGACGATGCGGGGAAGCCCAAAGTGATTTACGTGCGAAGCATCCAGATGTGCGGGCCTGGTCGTCGCCGCAGTCACAAAGCCGACAGCGCGCGCGAGTTGCTCTTCACGAGGACCACATGCTCTGACGTTGCCGTATGGAAACGCGATGTGCCGCACCGGCTTTTGGATCAAGCCTTGGAGGTAGTTTCGATTGTCAGCCATCTCCGCCCGCGCCAAAGAGCTATCCAGACTCCCGAGCGCCGCGTGCGAGGTTGTGTGCCCGCCGATCGACGCCAGAGGATGGTTCGACAGAGCCCGGAGTTCCTCCTCGTCAAGAAAGTACATGTCATTCAAAGCAGGCAGCGATATGCCAGCTTTGCTGAACGCTAGGGCGAAGGTTGCGGTACGTCGATAATCCTCATGAACCCACTGAGTGACGCGTGCTAACGCCGATATCTTTGTTCGCAAGTCGGGGCAATGGAAGGAGGTCTCCATTGCATCGATGACGACATCATCTCGCAACCGAAACAATTCTCGCAATCCGAGCCACCATGTTTGCAGGGTTCGCGTGGGAGCGCCGGTCGGCACGTACATGAGGAATGGAGCATTGTGGCGCTCAAGGATCGGAAGCGCGACAGAGACATTGTCCCGGTAGCCATCATCAAAAGTAAGCACTGCATAGCGACGCGATCGATCGTCCCTCAACACTCGATCGAGGCACTCTTCAAGACTCACGATTCTCCAGCCCTCTCGCCGCAGCCAGCTGAGCGAGTACTCAAATAGCGAAACTGGAACTCCAGTAGCCAGCTCGGATTGAAATTCTCTCTGTATTTCGTGAAAAACGATTATGACGGCGCGACCTGCAAACAGGCTGCGAACGGTCGGCATGAGTCCAGCCCAGCTGGCTCCATGGCGCACGAAATCCTTCAACACCTGCCTCATGGAGCCTACGCCCAGCAATGAATTTGCGCTTCGATAACATTTGCCACTCTAGCAGTTCGTCGATCGTGCGGTCATCGAGCGAATGGATAGGCCAGAGCCCGTCGCCTTTCCCCGCGATACCTATTTGTGGGTACTCCAAGGACGGCGGCGGCGATGCTCGTCGCGGCCACAAGCAGTAACGCCATTTAGTCCTGCATCAGGACGTCTCGCTCTCGCTAGGATATCCCACCATGCGATGAGTGCGAGCTACTCCATGCTACGGGTGATGATTCTCGGACTGCGGGGATTTCCCGGCGTACAGGGCGGAGTTGAATCTCACGCCGAGCATTTGTGCCCCTTGTTGAAAGAACTGGCTTGCGATGTTGAGGTGGTTGTTCGCTCCCCCTATGTGCCGAGCGAACGAGGTGAAGAGTGGAAGGGCGTTCGCTACCTGCGGGTCTGGTCGCCGAAATCCCGAGCTCTCGAGACGATAGTCCATTCGTTTTTGGGGGTGCTGGTAGCGGCCTGGCGACGGCCGAATGTATTGCACGTTCAGGCAATCGGGCCCGCTCTGATGGTGCCATTGGCTCGCTTGCTCGGGTTGCATGTCGTCGTGACACATCACGGCCCGGACTATGATCGAGAGAAATGGGGGAGATTTGCCAAGCTGATTTTGCGCACTGGTGAAGCGTGGGGCATGCGGTTCTCCAACCGCCGTATTGTCATCTCTCGGACGATACGCAAGCTGGTGCGCGACAAATACGGTCTGGATGCCTACGTGATACCTAACGGGGTAGAGCTGCCGGAATTGCCGACGAGCACCTCGGCGCTGGAGCAGTTCGGGCTCGAAGCCGGCCGGTACGTATTGACGGTGAGCCGCCTAGTGCCTGAGAAGCGGCACAAGGATCTGATTGCGGCCCACGCAATAGCCAGGCTGAACGGATGGAAGCTCGTGTTGATTGGAGCTTCCGATCATCCGGATGGTTATGCCGCCGAGGTGGCGTCGCTCGCGCGCGCAAACCCCGACGTGATCTTGGCTGGCTTCCAGACAGGCCTTACGTTGCGTGAACTATATGCTCATGCCGGTGTGTTCGTCCTGCCATCCTCTCACGAGGGCTTGCCCATCGTGCTTCTGGAGGCATTGAGTTATGGGCTTCCGGTCGTGGCGAGCGACATATCCGCGCACCGGGAGATTGGACTGGACGAGAAGCACTATTTTTCGTTGGGAGATGTACAAGCCCTGGCCGCTCGGCTGGAATCGTTCGCAGTAATGCCCTGGACGGCGGAGATGCGCGAAAGAACCCGCAGATGGGTGGCCGAACGTTACGACTGGCGCTCTGTCGTGAAGCAAACCGTCAGGGTGTATCGAAGAGCCGTGCGTAGCGGGGACGTCGAACTCAAGGTCACGGAACGTTCGCTGGATGAGTCAGTGAGGCATTGATCGCATGAGCGCGGGCCGACGGCATTCCAGATCTGACATTCGTGAAGCGAACATTGAATCAAACCAAACGATGGTTGCGACCAACGCCCTGTGCCGACAAACGACTGGGCAATTGACGGCCGGGCCGTATCCCGAGGTTCAAGTCGTGTGAGACCGCGTTGATGAAAGTACTAATTGCCAACAAGTTCTTCTTCCGCAAGGGCGGCGCCGAAGTCGTTATGTTTCAGGAACGGCAATTTCTGCTTCGTTCGGGAGAGCAAGTGATCGACTTCTCCATGCAAGATGAACGGAATCTTGACTCGCCCTACAAATCTCATTTCGTATCTCACAAGGACTATCGCAACGGTGGTTCCCTATCGAAGTTGAATCCCGCGCTCTCGCTGATCCATTCACGCGAGGCAGTCGGCAAGATTGCGGCTCTAATCGACAGGACCCGCCCCGATCTCATGCACTGCCATAATATTTATCATCAGATAACGCCTTCGATTGTCTCTGTCGCTAAGTCTCGCGGAATACCGGTTGTCTTGACGCTGCACGACTTCAAACCTGTATGTCCGGTTTATGTGCGTTTGCGGGCCGGCAAGCCCTGTTCGCTATGCTTGCATGGAGATTTTCTTCAAGTTTTGACCAACCGCTGTGCTTCGGGCTCCATCGGAGCGAGCGCCCTGCTCTACGCGGAAGCCGCGATTCAACGCTGGCTTGGAAACTATGAAAAGGTCGATCTATTTCTCGCGCCCAGTCGATTTATGCAAGACTCGGCCTTGAATCGGTTTCGACCAGATCAGGTTGCATTGCTCTACAATGGCGTGGACACCGGCGAAACAGAGGTGAGCACGCGGGACGAGGGATACGCTCTCTATTTGGGACGGCTCTCCGAAGAGAAAGGCGTGGAGACTCTACTGCGGGCTCATGAAGCCGGCGGAACCTGGAAACTGGTCGTCGCGGGGACCGGTCCTTTGGAACGCGACCTGCAGAGACGGTACCGCAACGCGCAATTTGTCGGTCAGTTGTCGGGACAGGCGCTGAAGGAGACCATCGGCGGCGCATCGGTGATCGTGGTGCCGTCGGAATGGTACGAGAACTGCCCAATGTCGGTTCTGGAAGGGATGGCCTATGGTAAGCCCGTCGTGGCGAGCCGAATAGGCGGCATTCCTGAGCTGATCGTTGACGGCGAGACGGGCGTTTTGTTCGAGCCGGCTGATGCGGATGAGCTTCGCAGGCACATTAGCCGACTGATGGACGACGCCTCGCTGCGGGCGCGTATGGGAGCTGCCGGGCGAATTCGAGCAGAGAGAAACTTTTCGATCGAGACGCACAACACCAATTTGATAAACACCTACCGATCGTTGATGAGTGGGCTGAGAGCGCGGAGCCATAAGACGTGTTTTGCCGGCGAGGGTGGCGCAAGCCCGTGAAATGGGAGCGTAGCCTTAGGTCTGACGACAACCCGCGCGCCACGGCTCGCTGGCTTCTCGCACGGCGAAACCTCGTGGAGCTCCCTCCCGCGTCCGTGGTCGCTGATTGTGTCATCGGCCCAATTGGATCATACCTATCATGAAACGCCATCTTGCTCTTCCGCCCCTGGCTCTCATGTTCCTCGGCGCCCTGGTCTCATCGGCGAGCGCCCAGACCAAGCGTCCGGCGCTCAAACCCATCTGCACGTCATTGTCAATCGATTGTGTAGTTTCGCAAAATTCCGGATATGACCATGGAATGTATCCACACGGAGTCCCGACCTCTTTCGGGTGGTATGCAGGGGGCCCCGCTGCCACGGGCAACGCTACTCCTCCTTCCAGTTTCCTTTCACTGACAGGTTGGGGACAGATATATCCGCAAGTCGGTGCTTCGAACGTAGCTGCCAATATTTATTTGAAGGATTATCGGGTCTATGTGCACTTGACGGGTGGCGGTTGGCAACTCGTACAAGACCAAGCCACGAATTCTGTCGCGGGTGGGCATTACGTGGCAGATTTCGCCAACGACTCGCTTTCGCCAATGAGTCTCGTGGTTCAGTCTGACGGAAGCGCAAGAATGGACTCTCCGGCATCGGGCTACAACGATCACTTCTGGATCGCTCCGAGGGGCTCGTATACTTCCGGAACAGTCGACGGAGTGTTCTCAATGGCACAGCTGCGTACCGATAGTGCAAGTGCAAATCTGATCGCAAACTTTGGAGCTGACTGGTGGAGAAGCGCCTCAGCTCCGTTCCTCTATCAAAATGGCGTGTTTGTAAATAATCCCGGCATCGGTATGGGCACTTGGGTCAAATTGACGACGGCGTACCAATACTTCTTCTTCACGACCATGACTAAATCACAACTACAAGCCGAACCGCCTCCGCCCTTGAGATAGCTCATTAGTCCTCCTTGCCCGACAGATCCGCTTGGTCACTTGCCGCAACAGGCCGCGCTTCCAGGCGCACTCGCCTGCTAGCCTGCGCCTCGTTCCGCGAAAGGTGGACTTCTCTTGCTTCGCGGATCATCCATATCTTGAAGCACGACTCACGATCCAGAAGAGCGGGTACTAGGCAGAAGGGCCTGGCTGTTCGCCGGATCCGATCGCGGCGCGGACAGGGGCTGTCGTCATGCTCACTCTCATCATGATCGCGCGCCTCGACGAGGTCGATCCCAAGGTCTGGTTCGCCGACGCATCGTGGAGCTCACGCAATCCCGCCTGCACGAACTGCTCCCGTGGGAGTGGAAAGCCGAAAACGCCGCAACGGGCCAAGCCATCTGAAACCGTCGTCATCATCACAGCCGGCAACGACTATCCGCGCGCGGCAATACCGCAGTACTCGGTGCCGTCGCGGAGTTGGTAGGAATTGAGGTTGGCGTAGTCTCCGGGGTGATCAACCTCGAATCATCCGGCGTTGAAGCGTCGGACTGGAGAC
>NZ_JBNDLA010000021.1:0-114680 GCF_050435825.1 Bradyrhizobium sp. I1.14.4
CGGACATATGGATGCAAGCGATCCGATCTACTCAAAAAGCTCTTGTGCCACGGGGGCCGTCCACATATGGGTCCCTGCTTTCGCAGGGACGACGACCTTCTTTGTGGCTACAAATGCGCCAGATAATGCGCGAGCGCGGTGATCTCCTCGTCGCTCAGCGGATAGGCGACGTCGGCCATTGCGGCCTGCGCCCCGCCGGAGCGGACGCCCGACTTGTAGTCGTGCAGCGCCTTGACGAGATATTCCTCGCGCTGGCCGGCGATGCGGGCCACCGCCTTGGTGCCGGCAAAGCCGTCGCCGTGGCATGAGGCGCAGCGGCGGCCGGCCGCGGCCTGCTTGCCCTTCTCGGACAATTCCGGATTGTCGTCCTTGCCGCCCTTGAACGGCGTCAGCGAGGCGAAATAGGCGCCGAGATTGCGGATGTCGTCGTTGTCGAGCTGCTCGACGATCGGCTGCATCTGCTCGTTCTTGCGCGCGCCGGCGCGGAAGAACACCAGCTGCCATTGAATGAACTGGTCGAGCTGGCCGGCCAGCGAGGGAATGTTCTCGGTCTGCGAGAGGCCATTGTCGCCGTGGCAACCGGCGCAGATTTCGGCCTTCGCCTTGCCCGCGGCGACGTCGGCGGCCTGGGCAAGGGAGGTCATCGCCAGCGCCGACGCGAACAGCATTCCGAATGACAAAAGGCGCATTGAAAGTTTTCTCCGCGTGTCATTGCCGGGCTCGACCCGGCAATCCATCTGGCTTGAAAAAGGGTTTCTTGATTTGGATGGATGCCCGGATCAAGTCCGGGCATGACGAGGTGGTTCCGCGGCCGATCACAACAGAGGCTGCGGCCGCCTCGTGGCCACCGCAGCCTCTTGAGCCTTCAACCGTTACTTCTTGCTGTAGCTGATGCGATAGATCGCACCGGCCCAGTCGTCGGCGACGAGGATCGAGCCATCCTTGTCGAGCAGGATATCGGCGGGACGGCCGAGATAGCCCTGGTCACCCTCGATCCAGCCGGAGGCGAAGATTTCCTGCTTGGCATTCTTGCCGTCGGGGCTCGCGGTGATCCGCACGATGCGGCCACCCTGGTATTTGTGCCGGTTCCAGGAGCCGTGCTCGGCGATCAGGATGCTGTTCTTGTACTCGGCCGGGAATTGGCTGCCGGTATAGAACTTCATGCCGAGCGGAGCCACGTGCGCACCGAGATTGTACACCGGCGGGGTGAACTCCGAGCACTTGTGACCCATCGCGAACTTGGTGTCCGGCAGATTGCCCTGGTGGCAGTAGGGATAGCCGAAGTGCTCACCGATCTTCGAGATCATGTTGAGCTTGTCGCTCGGCAGATCGTCGCTGATCCAGTCGCGGGCATTTTCGGTGAACCAGTACTTGCCGGTGCGCGGATCGACGTCGCCGCCGACCGAGTTGCGCACGCCGAGCGCATAGATTTCCGCGTTGCCGGTCTTGGGATCGACGCGGCGGATCTGCGACACTGAGGTCGGCGGGATGCCGATGTTGAAGGGCGGGCCGAACGGAACGTAGAACCAGCCATCCTTGTCGACGGCGATGTATTTCCAGCCATGCGCCGCATAGGACGGCATGTCGTCATACACCACCTTGCCGCTGCCGAGATTGTCGAGATTGGCTTCGGCATTGTCGTACTTGATCAGCTTGTCGACTGCGATGACGTAGAGCGCGCCGTCGCGGAACGCGAGGCCGGTCGGCATGTTGAGGCCCTTCAGGATGGTCTTGACCTCTTTCTTGCCGTTGTTGTCCTTGATCGCATAGACGTTGCCGAGGCCGAACGAGCCGACGAACAGCGTGCCCTTGTCGCCCCAGGCCATCTGCCGCGCGGCGAGCACGTTCGAGGCATAGACCTCGATCTTGAAGCCCGGCGGCAGCTTGATCTTCTTCATCATCGCGGCGAGTTCGGCGTCGGACGCGCCGGTCGGCGGACCGGACGGCGGGGCTAAGCCCTTCTGCGCTTCGGTCTCGTCGCCGAGGAACCAGTCATCCGGCGGATGGGTCCAGAATTCCTTGGTCCCGGATTCGTATTTCTTCAGCGCACGGTTCTTGTCTGTTTGTTGCTGCGCATTGGCGAAGGTTGTCCCCGCCAGCAGCGCAATCGCCGCGAACGCAAGTATTGATCGATTGAAAGCCGACTTCATCGCGTCACTCCCCTATGCAAGCCGTTGCAGCTTGCCTGTTATTGATTTTGAACGCCCTGAGAGATGATGGTGGCGGTCTGTGAGGCAGGTCAGACGGCAAAATGGTAGCACATCCATCGACGCTGAAAAGCGCATGCGCGGGTGTGCGCTGCGTCAAAACAAGTTGAGACGAGATTTGAGACGAAATTTTCCTGCGAGGACTGCCTGAGAATAAGGCATTCTGCACCGCAACGTAATATTCGAATGAAGCTAACGCTCGCGATCGCTGCTATCGCGACGAGAGGCGCGCGAGACCGAGCGCTTGCGCCTTGGCCTTCGGCAGCGGCCTGAACAATACGCTGCGCCTCTGCCCGCTGGAGATCGCCGCGATCTTGAAGCCGTCATCGGCGGCGATGATGTCGCCGGTCCGAAGCGTCATGTCGTCCTCGATCGCTATCGGCGACAGGCCGGTCGATGTGCCGGCGCTGCACGAGCATTGCGGCACGATCTCGCGCTGGAAGCGGAATGCATTTGCAAGCGTCTTGTAGGTCTCGCCCTGCTCGGTTCTGGCGCCGTCGATATCGGAGCCGGAATACAGTTTCACCTCGGCGGCCGGGCAGGCCGCCTCGCATGTCCTGATATCCGCCGCCTCGCTCATGCGCGGCAGCGGAAAGAAACGGCCGTCGCAGGTCCTGACGCAGAAATTCTGCCGGCCGCCCCGTTCCAATCGCGTCGTGATGTAGACCCGAAGCCGCGGCCGTTGCGCGGGCTCAAAGCCAGGTGCCTGCTCAAAGCCGGGCATGGGAAAAAGGCTGGGCGCCGGCGCATATGCCGAGTCGCTCGGCAATTGCTGCGCCGATGCCGGCGAACCTGCCCAATTGCCGACGAGCACGACCAGCGCTGCAACGCATGCGCGAGCCAAGCGGCGGTTCAACCCGGGATCTGGCGTCCAGCTGATCGACATCATTCACGTGCTTGCCGCAACGAATGGCGCGCGGCAGCCATTTCGAGGCCGACACAACCATAGATTTCTATCAGTTTTGAGAATGCACCGTTTGACGATTAACAAAACCGGAAACGGCCATCGCCGGACGCGGCATCTTGACCCCGGGATCGCGGCACGGCCGGAACAGCAAAAAAGCCCGCACCAATGGGCGGGCCTTCATCAGACTGTCAGCTCGGTCAGCGAGATGTTTTGGAGCGGGCGAAGGGGCTCGAACCCTCGACCCCGACCTTGGCAAGGTCGTGCTCTACCACTGAGCTACACCCGCATCCGAAATGGCGGCGATCACTCGCCGGCAACGGCAGAGCTATGCCAAAAGCTGTCTGTGAATGCAACACAAGAGCGCGGTCCGAACCTCACGAAATCGCGCGGTTTCCTTAAAAATCGACCTCGAATCGACCGAAATCGACCCGTCCGCCGATTTCTTTTTACCGTTCCGCCGGAACTGGCCTCAGAGCCATCTCGTCCCGGAGCGATTCGAGCCAGGTCTCGAACCAGCCGGCCAGCGTCTGCGCCAGTTCGGCGCGGCGGGCAGCATCGCAATCAAACACCGCCGACCATTCGATAAAGGCCCGGTCGCCGTCGACCACCGGCGTCACCCGCAGCGTGGCGCTGAAATCCGTCACCGGCAGGGTCGGGGTGTCGGCAAATTCGTAGGTCTGGAAACGGTCCACATCGGACTGCGCGAGCAGCCGCTGCCGGATCCGACGCTCCCGGTACAGCACGTTGCGCACGGCGCCGATGGTGTCGCCGGATTTGCCGTCCTCGATCTCGCTTGTCCCCGCACCATGGACCCAGACCGGGTAGTTGTTGAAATCGCGGACGATTTTCCAGACCTCGCCGGCCGGCTGCTCGAACACGGTGCTGTAATAGGCTTTTGCCATTGGCGGTCCCCCTGTTGCCATCAAGGATCGCCCATGATCGGCCGTTCCGGGGCCTGAACCCACCCGATCTCTGATGGAACAAGGCCGGACGGCAAGCGATTGAATTTTGCTGGCTGACCGCCATTTAGCCTGACAGAACGGCTGAACGTGCCGTGCCGGGCGTGCTAGAACGCCCCCGGATTTCCGACCTCAGAAGCAGGCGAGGACAACGTGACGATAATGGAGCAGGGCGGCCCCACGCCCCAGGCAGCGCCCGATCTGATCAAGGAGACGACGACCCAGACCTTCGTCAAGGACGTCATCGAGGAATCACGCCGTCAGCCGGTGATGATCGACTTCTGGGCGCCGTGGTGCGGTCCCTGCCGACAGCTCACGCCGATGCTGGAGAAGGCGGTCAATAATGCCAAAGGCCGGGTCAAGCTGGTCAAGATGAACATCGACGAGCATCCGCAGATCCCCGGTCAGATGGGCATACAGTCGATCCCGGCTGTGATCGCGTTCGTTAACGGCCAGCCCGCCGATGGCTTCATGGGCGCGGTGCCGGAGAGCCAGATCAACGCCTTTATCGAGAAGATCACCAAGGGCGTGCCGGCCCCCGGCGAGCCCAATCTCGCGGAGATCCTGGCCGAGGCTGACGCCGTGCTTGCCGAGGGCGATGCCGAAGCGGCTGCGCAGATCTATGCCGACGTGCTGGCGCACGACGCCACCAACATCGCGGCGCTCGCCGGCCTCGCCAAATGCTACGTTACCTCGGGTGCGGTCGAGCAGGCCAAGCAGACGCTCGCGATGGTTCCGGAATCCAAGCGCAACGACGCCGCGGTGAAGGCGGTGCAGGCGGCGATCGATCTCGCCGAACAGGCGCAGTCGGTCGGTCCGATCGCGGAGCTGGAACAGAAAGTCGCCGCAAACCCGCTCGATCATCAGGCTCGGTTCGATCTCGCGACCGCGCTCAATGCGATGAACAAGCGCGTCGAGGCGACCGAGCAGCTGCTCGCGATCGTCAAGCGTGATCGCAAGTGGAATGACGACGGCGCGCGCAAGCAGCTGGTGCAGTTCTTCGAGGCGTGGGGCGGCACCGATGAGGCAACCGTCGAGGGGCGCAAGCGGTTGTCGACCATCCTGTTCTCGTAAAGCACGCCCGTCACAGCAGCGGGACCGCAGATGCCGATCAATGCCGAATATCGCGGGCCCGGCGAGCTCCCCGAGGTCATCCCGGTGTTCCCGCTACCGGGGGCGCTGCTGCTGCCGCGCGGCCAGATGCCGCTCAACATCTTCGAGCCGCGCTATCTTGCGATGATCGACGACGCGTTGCGCGACGGTCACCGCCTGATCGGCATGATCCAGCCCGACGTGGCGCATTCGCAAAAAGAGGCGAAGCCGGTGCTGTTCCGCGTCGGCTGCGTCGGCCGCATCACCCAGCTCGCCGAATCCGGCGACGGCCGCTACATCCTCGAACTGACCGGCGTCGCACGCTTCAAGGTGGTCGAAGAGCTTGCCGTGCAGACGCCATACCGGCAGTGCAAGGTCGACTTCTTCTCCTTCGCCGGCGACTTCACCGCGCGCAAGGGCGAGGAGGCCGTCGACCGCAAGGCGCTGCTCGAAGTGCTCGCCGATTTCCTCGACGCCAACAATCTGAAGGTCGACTGGGAGGGCATCGAATCCGCGCCCAACGAGGCGCTGGTCAATGCGCTGGCGATGATGTCGCCTTATGGTCCGGCCGAAAAGCAGGCAATGCTCGAAGCGCCCGACCTGAAGACCCGCGCCGAAATCCTGATCGCGGTCACCGAGATGGACCTCGCCAAGAAACGCACCTCGGGCGACCCGCCGGTGCAGTAGGCCTGATTCGGAAAGTGTGAAGCGGTTTTCCCTCGCGACAAACGCAGAGCATTTGCGCGGAGATCGTGCCAAAGAAGAAGCCACTTGTCACCGCTTGCGAAGCTGCTTGCGTCCGGTGAACATCGCGCGCACCAGGTTTTGACGCTGCAGCAATCCCACCACGATGACGCCGAGCACGTGCAGCCCGACCAGGATGATGACCCCATCCGAAGCGTAGGCGTGGGTGTCCTCGACCCACCAGACGCCGAAGAAGGTCACGGTGACTTCCATTGCACCTGTGACCGCCGAGACCGCGAGCATCAGCAGCAGCGCCACCAGCATTGCGGTTCCCGCGGGATTGAGCCCGATATAGTGCCCGGTGACGCCGCGGCGGAGATTCCAGATGTAGCGCGGCGCGGCGCGCAGACGGACGCCGAGCCTGCCGAAACGCGCATAGCGCGTTCCGGCAAAGCCCCAGATCAGCCGGAACGCCAGCAGGGCGATCACGGCATAGCCCGCCAGCCGGTGCAGCCGGTCATGGACGCTGGGCGTCACCCAGGCGACCAGGACGAGGATGGCGAGCGCCCAGTGCCAGAGCCGCAGCGGCAGGTCCCAGACCTGCACGGTGGTTGCGCCGCGGGCGCCAGGCGCCGCCTCCGTCATCGCGCCCGCTTCACTTCGCGATCGTGTGCTTCAGGCTAAGGTCCTCCGGGCTGTAGAACAGCTCGTAGAGCTTGCCTTCCTTGACGCCGTACACCTCGTAGCAGGAGCCCTCGACCTTCGACCGGCGCACCTCGTAGCCGGCAGCCTTGGCCTTGGCTTCGGCATCGCTTGCCGGCTTCCACGACGCCTTGTCGAGCTTGGTGCAATTCTTGTAGCCGTCGGCGAACGCCGCCGATCCCAAATGCCCCAGAACGCACGCTGCAAGCAGCGCAGTCAAAATCACTCTCACGCGCATCTCCCCCCTCCGTTTCCGATCACGCCCTTAGCGCCATCGCGCCGAGCACATGCGTGAACAAAACTGAGGTGATTGCCAAGTCAAGGAAGCGCGTTTATGGCCATGCTTTAGAGGAATTCTAACGGTCGCGAAAACCGCTTTGGTCTCCATGCGCAATTTGGTTCTCACTGCCTGCTGCGGCCTTACGCCTCACACGTGTCCGATCGGCTGACGCGCGCCCGCGGTCAGGAAGCGGCACCCGCCAATGCGCGACGGACCGCTGGGCGTTGCGGGCTTGCCATAGTCCGCCCACCGATCATCTGTGCGACCTTCTCGCTCTGGACTGCGGGGCTGAAGTGGAAGCCCTGCACTTCCACGCAGGCGTCGGCGCGGAGGATGTCGAGCTGCTCCTTCGTTTCAACGCCTTCGGCCGTCGTCGTCTTGCCGAGGCTGACGGCGAAGCGAACGATCGCGCGCGCGATCCTGCGCGACTCGTCCGTTGCTCCGGAGAGTTCGGACACGAAGCTGCGGTCGATCTTGACCTTGTCGAATGGAAACTTCTGCAGGAAGCTCAGCGACGAATAACCGGTGCCGAAATCGTCGAGCGCGATCCGCACCCCGAGATCGTGCAGCTGGCTGAGGGCCGCGAACACCGCCTCGCTGTCCTGGATGATGGCCGTCTCGGTGACTTCGAGCTCGAGCCTGTCAGGCGAAACGCCCGACCTCGCCAGCGCGTGCACGATCACCGAGACCAATTCCGGGCTCCTGAACTGCACCGGCGACAGATTGACCGCGATCTTGAGGTCATCAGGCCATTTGGCGGCCTCGGCACAGGCGGTGCGCATCACCCACTCCCCGAGCGGCACGATCAGGCCGGTCTCTTCCGCCAGCGGAATGAACTGCGCCGGGGACACCATGCCGCGTTGCGGGTGAAGCCACCGCAACAGCGCCTCGAAGCCACAGGTCTCGCCGCTCGCGACGTTGATGAACGGCTGATAGTGCAGCTCGAACTCGCCGTTGGCGAGCGCGCTGCGCATGTCGCGCTCGAGGCTGCGCCGGGCCTGCAGCAGCCGATCGAGCTCGGGCTCGAAGAAACGGAACGAGCCACGCCCGCAGCTCTTGGCCGAGTAGAGCGCAAGATCGGCACTGCGCAGGATCTCGTCGGAATCGGTACCGTCGCGCGGGGCGATCGCAATGCCGATGCTGGTCGTGGTGGTCACCCGATGATCGCCGAGATCGATCGGCTCGCTGAGCGCCTTCCTGATCTTCTCGGCGAGCAAACCCGCTTCCGGGACCGGATCGCTGACATAGTCGATCACCGCGAACTCGTCGCCGCCCAGCCGCGCGATCAGCGTGGTTTCGCTGACGCATCTGCGCAACCGCGCGGCCACCGACTTCAGCAGCGCGTCGCCCGCCGGATGCCCGAGCGTGTCGTTGACGTCCTTGAAGCGATCGAGATCGAGCATCAGCACTGCAAGGCTCGGTCCGCCGCACCGGCTGCCGGAGAGCGCGTCCTCCATCCGATCCTTGAGCAGCACGCGATTCGGCAGATCGGTCAGCGCGTCGTGCTGCGCCATATGGGTGATCTTGGCCTCGGAGCGCCGCTGCTCGGTGACGTCGCGATGCGTCGCCACCCAGCCGCCACCGGGCATCGGCTGCCGGGTCACGCAGATCAGCCGGCCGTCGGCAAGCTCGTCGACCCGGCTGCTGATCTCGCCGGCCGGCAGCGCATTCAATGTCGCGAGCACCTGCGTCGCCGCACTGTCGCTGGTCTCGCCCTTGAGGATGCCGTTGGCGATCCGATGCCTGATGATCTCGCGATGGGACGTGCCGGGCATCAGCAATTCGGGCGGCAGCCGGTACATCTTGGCATAGCGATCATTGCAAACGACGAGGCGCTTCTCCGCATCGAACATGCAGAGACCCTCGCCCATGTGGTTGATCGCGGTATCCAGCCGGAACCTCTGTTCCTCCAGCTCCTTCTGCGACACCTCGACCTGCTGCCGCGCCAGCGAAAGCTGGCTGATGATCTCCTCGAAGCGGCGGGTGCGCAGCGCCAACCGGCGATCCGCGAGCACGCCAACCAGGCTCATCCCGAGCACCGAGAGCGCCACGCCCGCGATCACGATGGCAAGGAAGGCAGGAGACAGCGACAGCGCCGCCGGAGCCTGCAACGGGTCCGGCACGATCTCGACCGCGCCCATTGCGGTGAAATGATGCGAGACGATCGCAAGCGTCAGCAACAGTGCTGCGACGAGGGACATCCAGCGATCCTGATGGCGGACCGCGATCGAAAGCGCGGCGTATCCGAACAGCATGCCGAGCACGACGGACGCCACCACGAGGTCGAGCGACCACACCACGTGGCCCGGCACTTCCAGCGCCCACATTCCGAGATAGTGCATGCTGGCGATGCCGGCTCCGATCACCGCGCCGCCGACCGGCGCACGCCAGCGGCTGGGGTCGCTGGCGGCAAGGCCGAGGCCGCCGGATGTCAGCATCATCGCCGCGGCAAGCGACAGCGCGGTCAGGACGATACCGTAGCCGGTCGGCACGCCCGGCTCGTAGGCGAGCATGGCGATGAAATGCGTTGCCCAGATCCCGTAACCGATCGCGGCTCCCGCGATCGCAATCCAGATCAGCCGCGTCCTCGCCTGCGAAGCGATCGCGCGATGGAAGATGTTGACGGCAACAATGCTGGCGACGAAGCAGACCAGTCCGGCGAGCAGAACCAGCCGCCAGTCATGCTCACCTGAAAGACACGTCAAAACACGAAACATGCGCCGGTCCATGGTTGCCCGTTCGGACAAGCTAGGCCGATTGAATGGTATTCTCGATAATTTTCTGCAACTTTTGGTCGCATGGTTATCCGCGCGTAAGCCGATTCCGCACGGAAATTGATGGCCCCATAAATATCGCAGCCATGCGGCCCTCCGGGCAGTTCAGCCTGCGAGCGGAACGAGCACGGTTTCACCGGTTGCGACCAGCGACATCTCGCCCTGCTCGTTCTCCGCAAGCAGTTCCGCGCGCGCAAAAACCTGCCGGCGCCCGACGCGCAGTGTGCTGCCTTTGGCGATGAAGCAGCGGCCCACCGCGGGCTTCAGGCAATTCATCGAGAAATGCGATGCAGTGACGGAGCCGGCGAGCGACGCCGCGGCAAAGCCGCAGGCGGTGTCGAGCAGGGCCGCGATCAAGCCGGCGTGCAGATGTCCCGCATATTGGGTGAGATCGTCGCGCCAGCGCATGCGCAGCTCCACTTGGCCAGCACCGGCAGAGACCACCTCGAAGCCGGCGAGCCGGTTGAAGGCCGCTGATGCATTGGTCGCAACAAGACGCTCCAGATCGAATCCCGGGCCAGCGGTCATGCAAAACTCCATCGCGGCAGTCGTCGCTCGAGATTCGCCCTGACGGCCTCGATGTGATTAGCCGTGCCGAGCAGGTTCTTTTGTTCGGCCGTTTCGGCTGCGAGCCCGGTCGCCGCATCGCAGTCGGCTGCAAGATTGAGCAGCCGCTTGGCGGCGCGGATTGCATCGGGGCTGCGATCAGCGATCGCGCGCGCCGTCTGTAGCGCAGCGACACGCGGGTCTTCGACGATCCGGGTCGCGAAGCCGTAACCAAGCGCCTCCTCCGCGGAGAAGACGCGCGCGGTGTAGGTCAATTCGCGGACCACGTCTTCGCGCGCGAGATGGCGCATCAGCTGCGTGCCGGCCATGTCGGGCACCAGCCCCCATCTGGCTTCGATGATGGCAAGTCGCGTGGCCGGCGCGAGATATCTGATGTCGGCACCGAGCATCAGCTGGAAGCCGCCGCCGAACGCGATGCCGTGGACGGCGGCGATCACCGGCACCGGCAGCTTGCGCCAGAGCCACACCAGATGCTGAGCGAAGTTGGCGATACCGTGGGTGCGCTGGCCGAGATCGACGAAAGGCAGGATGGACTCGCCTTCCGTCGTCGCGACCAGGCGCTCGATGTCGAGGCCGGCGCAAAAGGCCTGGCCTTCGCCCGACAGCACCACGGCGCGGAGCTTTGGGTCGTCCGCGAGCTGCGCGCCGATTTCGGCGATCGCGGTAAACATCGCCGGATCGAGTGCGTTCAGCTTGTCCGGACGGTTGAGCCGGACGTCGGCCACGCCATTGGCGATGCTCAGGCTGATGCGATCGGTCGTCATGGCTGCGTTCGCTAATAGCCGGCGGCGGCGAGCGCCACGACTGCGCTCATCGACATCCAGCCGAAATGACGGAAGCGGGTCGCCAGCGCGTTGGCAAGCGCGGCGAAGCCGAAAACCACTGCGAGCGTCGCCACGATCCAGTGCCGCGCCGGGTCGGAGGCCATCGCGGGAGCGGCGGCCAGCAACACACCGCCGCCGATCCAGGCGACCGTGCCGGCCTGGTAGACCAGGCGAAGCAAGAGGCGCAGCCGCGGTGGTTCGATGGTGGCGCGTGCGAATATCTTGGTCTCGCCGAGAACGCCATGGATCAGGCTGACCAGGATGGCGATGATTCCGGCGCCTTGCAGCAGAAGATCACGCATCGCAACGTCTCCATACAGTACTGTATGGATACGGGATATGGCATCGACCGCTGGCGCCTGTCAATACACTTGTGTATGGTCGCGGCGCGGACGGGGAACCATGACGGAACCGCTCTCAGCCAAGGACTGGCTCGATCAGGGCCTGAAGACGCTGGCGCGGCGCGGCTACACGGCGCTCAAGGCCGAGCCACTGGCCAAGGCCATGGGCGTCTCGCGCGGCAGCTTCTACTGGCATTTCGCCGACATCGGCGCCTACCGCAGCGCGATCCTCAACCATTGGCGTGATGTCGCCGCCGAGCAGGTGATTGCCGAGCTCGAGACGATCCCGAAAGGCGACGAGGCGCTGGCGCTGCTGCTGCGCGGGGCCTTCTCGGCGCGACTGGCGCTGGAACGCGCGGTGCGCAGCTGGGCCACCGCCGATGCCGCGGCGCGCGCTGCGGTGCTCGAAGTCGACCAGCGCCGGATCGGCTATATCGAGACCCTGCTCCGGCAAGCTGGATTCGGTGACGACGTGGCGCGCGGCCGCGCGCAGATCTTCTATTGGGCATTCGTCGGCTACGCACTGTCCGAGCAGGCGCTGCCGAAGCCGCGTCAGCAGGCCGCAATCGACGAGCTGCTGCGGATCGCCAAGCGCTGACAGCGCATATTTGGATGTGGTACATGACGAGTAGCCGGAGACCGCAATGAATTCGACGACCGACCATCTCGAAAGCACCGCCGACCCAAAACTGCTCGAAATCCTGGTGTGCCCGATCACCAAGGGACCGCTGGAATTCGACGCCGCGCGGCAGGAGCTGATCTCGCGGTCCGCAAAACTCGCCTATCCGATCCGCGACGGCATCCCGATCATGCTGCCGGAAGAAGCGAGGAAGATCGATTGAGAGCTGTAGCCCGGATGGAGCGAAAGCGAAATCCGGGAAAGTCTCACCGCGACTATACTAGTCCCGGGCTACGGCGCCACGACAGGCTTACAGCGCCTCGCCCTTCAACAGCCGCGGCACCTCGCCTGACAGTCCCGCCGCCTGGCGGATGAACATGCTCTTCAGCGGAGGCGCGCGATCGACGAGGCCCAATCCGATATCGCGCACGGTGCGCAGCAGTGTCGATTCGTTGGAGAACAGGAAGTTGAGCGAGTTGGTGGCAACACCCATCGCCATCGTGTCGAAGCGGCGCCAGCGCTGATAGCGCTCGAGCACGTCGGCCTGTCCGAGGTCCATGCCGAGCCGCGCCGCATCGACCACGACCTCGGCCAGCGCGGCGACATCCCTCAGGCCCATATTAAGCCCCTGCCCCGCGATCGGATGGATCACATGCGCGGCGTCGCCGATCAATGCGAGGCGTTCGGCGATGAACGAACGCGCGACGAAATAGCCGAGCGGAAACGCGCGCGGCTTGTCGAGCGGCTTGATCTCGCCGAGATGCAAACCAAAACGCTGCTCGAGCTCGGCGTGGAATTCCGCTTCGCTCAGCGCGGTGATGCGCGCGGCGTTCTTGCGCGTCTCGGTCCACACCAGCGAGGAGCGATTGCCGGTCAGCGGCAGGATCGCGAACGGACCTGCGGGCAGGAAATGCTCCTCGGCGCGGCCGTGATGCTCGCGCTCATGCCCGACCGTGACCACGATGCCGGATTGATCATAGTCCCAGCCGTGGGTCGCAATCCCGGCACGCTCACGCAGCTTCGACCGCGCGCCGTCGGCGGCCACCAGAAGGCTGGCATCGACATCCGTGCCGTCGGCAAGCCGCACGCTGACGCCGTCGGGGCGCGACTCGAAGCTCGACACCGCGGTGGCGCGCAGCTCGACGCCCTCGGCCTCGGCGCGCGCCGCCAGCGCATCGATCAGATAGCGATTCTCGACCATATGGGCGAACGGCTCGCTGGGCGCGACGTTGCCGGCGAAGGTCAGGAACACTGGACGCGTGGCGTCCTCCAGCTTGGAATCGGTCACGACCATGTCCGTGATCGGCTGCGCCGTCGGCGCCACCTGCCCCCAGACGCCGAGGGTCTCGAACAGCCGCCGGCAGGCCGCCACGATCGCGGTCGCACGCGGATCGCGGCTCGGACGCTGGCTGAGCGCCGGATCGGCCACGATGACCGGGATGTCCGGTCCAAGCCCCTGGCGCAACGCCACGGCCAGCGCCAACCCTGCAAATGCGCCCCCGCAGATCACAATACTTCGCTGTGCCGGCATGCCCGTCCCTTGCGCTTTACGCTCTCAGACTGTGCTTGCTACCTGATAATAGCTGGGCGAAACAGGGGACAGAAACAAGCCCAGCAGTCATTCCGGGGCACGCGGTGAACCCGGGATCTTGAGATTCCGGGTTCGATGCGAGCGCATCGCCCCGGAAGGACGGGTTTAACCAACCGGAAGCCACCGATGTCCAAGAGCCTGATCGACCTGTTGTCCATCCTCGATCTCGAGCAGCTCGAGGTGAATCTGTTCCGCGGCAACAGCCCGAAGACGAGCTGGCAGCGCGTGTTCGGCGGCCAGGTGATCGGCCAGGCGATGGTCGCGGCCTGCCGCACCGTCGAGGGCCGCCTGCCGCATTCGATCCATTGCTATTTCATCTTGCCCGGCGACCCCCAGATCCCGATCATCTACCAGGTCGAGCGGCTGCGCGACGGCAAGAGCTACACCACTCGCCGCGTCACTGCGATCCAGCACGGCAACGCGATCTTCTCCATCATGGTGTCGTTCCATTCCGATGAGGAGAGCAACTTCGATCATCAGGAGAAGATGCCCGACGTGCCGCCGCCGGAGAAGCTGACCGCGGAGGAAGTGTCGAAGCAGCCGATGTTCAAGGAGATGCCGGACTTCATCCGCCGCTACTACGAGAGCGACCGGCCGATCGAGCTGCGCCCGGTCGAGCTCGGCCGCTATTTCGGCCAGCAGATCGACGATGGCCGCATCCATGTCTGGATCCGTACCGCGGCCAAGCTGCCCGACGATCCGGCGCTGCATCTGTGCGCGCTGGCCTACGCGTCGGATTTCTCGCTGCTCGACGCGGTGATGGCGCGCTACGGCCGTACGCTATTTGACAGGCGCATGATGCCGGCGAGCCTCGATCACGCGATGTGGTTTCACCGCCCGTTCCGCGCCGACGAATGGCTGCTTTACGCGCAGGATTCGCCGAGCGCGCAGTCGGGCCGCGGTCTGACCCGCGGCCTGATCTTCAAGCCCGACGGCACGCTGGTGGCGTCCGTCGCGCAAGAAGGTTCGGTCCGCGAGCGCAAGTAGCCGCTCAGCTTCCCGCGTAGGCGCCGCGCTCGGTCAGCGCGAATTGCGAGATGAACCAGTTGCCGTACCAGCGCAGCACCCACGGGATCGGGATCAGGAAGGCGCAGCCGATCGAGAACACGATGGTTCGCCAGAGCACCTCGAGCCCCGATGCATTGAAGGTGACCTCGCGGCGCGTGCCTTCGACGTTGCGGCAGATCCAGCGCATCCATGCGGTCAGCACCCAGGCCCAGCCGATGATGGTGATGGCCGCAATCACCATCAGCACGTACCAGCCGACATAGACGGCCGGGCTGCCCTTGAACGAGATCGGCAGGTCCTGGCCGCTCGAGCTGAGACAGCCGAAGATCCAGCGAACGATCATCCAGCTCAGGAAGCCCTGCAGCAGCAGCGAGAGCAGCGTGACGATGTTGCTGTTGGCCGCGCCGGCGTAGGTCAGAAGACCGAGCACGATGAAGACGTACCAGATGTCGAGCGGCTGCCCGGTGAAGGCGAGATGCGGCCGGCCCGGCACGCGGATGTAAGGGATAGCAAAGCGATACAGGCTGGTCGCCGTCCACGGCGCCGGGATGACGAAAATCTGGCCAATGAACATCAGCAGGCTGCGTCCGAACAGGCCCCAGATCGGGAAATCGGCCGACAGCGCGCCTCCGCTATAGCTTCCGGATGCCGTCACGGGCGGCGGTCCGCCGGCCTGCGGGAACGCCGGCGGCGCGCCGGCGCTCGGCACAAGGCCTGGAATCTCCCCGGCCTTCTGCCAGCCGGCCATGCCCTCGGTCCACACCAGGGTATCGGCCCCCACCATGCCCCGGGTGATCAGGTCGCGGAGCTGGGCTTCAGGCAGGGGGCCCTTTTGCTGGCCTTCGGATGCATAAAACCAGTTTCGGTTCGACATTTCTTGTTTCCTCAGGCGCGCGCGTGTGGACACGCGGTAGGCGAAACGAGCCAGCAGGACCGCCGGCCGGGTGGGAAAGCCACATTGTGGCCGAGCGTTTCCATTCCGTACAGTGACGGCGCTCACGCGCTGCGCATGTTTTCCGCTTCAACCTGCAACTTTTTTGTGCCATTTGCCCAGAAAGCTGCCAGATTTGGCGGGCGCGAAACACTGGCTCGAGATGGCAAATTGTCGCTTCGGGAGGCGGCAAGTGCCGCCCCCGGGGACCGGTGCACACGGAAAACCTCAAGGGAATGAAGGCCTGAACCATGAAACTCGTCGTCGCGATCATCAAACCGTTCAAGCTCGATGAGGTACGCCAGGCGCTGACTGCGATCGGCGTTCACGGCATGACCGTGACCGAGGTGAAGGGCTATGGCCGCCAGAAGGGCCACACCGAGATCTATCGCGGCGCCGAATATGTCGTGAACTTCCTGCCCAAGCTCAGGATCGAGATCGCCGTCGATACCGAGCTCGCCGACAAGGCGGTCAGCGTCATCACCGAGCACGCCCGCACCGGCCAGATCGGCGACGGCAAGATCTTCGTGACGCCGATCGACCACGCTCTGCGCATCCGCACCGGCGAGACCGACAACGACGCGCTCTGAGCCTTGGAGCATGATCCGGAAGGATCACGCTCCAACCAAAAGATCGAGATCGTCGCCGGCAACGACGCCGGCGCACGCCAAAACCACACACCAAGAAACCACGACACGCCGGGGAATGATGATGGGGGCACGAGCTCTTCGTGCAGCGATATCAGCTGCGCCGATCACTGCTGCAATCCTGTTGGCGTGGGACACGCCGGCGTTCGCGCAAGATTCGACGGCCAACTCCGGCATCAACGCCGCCGACACCGCCTGGATGATCGTCGCGACCGCGCTGGTGCTGATGATGACGATCCCGGGGCTCGCCCTGTTCTACTCCGGCATGGTGCGCAAGAAGAACGTGCTGGCGACGATGGCGCAGAGCCTCACGGCCGTTGCGATCATCTCGATCCTCTGGGTCGCCTTCGGCTATTCGCTGACCTTCGTCGGCGACGGTCCATGGCTCGGCTCGCTCGACCGCTGGTTCTTGGCCGGCATCACGATGGACAGCGTCAATCCGGCGGCAAAGACCATCCCCGAAGCGCTGTTCATGCTGTACCAGATGACGTTTGCGATCATCACGGTGGCGCTGGTCGCAGGCTCGGTCGCCGACCGCATGCGGTTCTCCGCCTATGTGCTGTTCTCGATCGGCTGGTTCATCTTCGCCTATGTGCCGCTGGCGCATTGGGTGTGGGGCGGCGGCTTCCTCGCCTCGATGGGCGTGCTGGATTTCGCGGGCGGTCTCGTCGTGCACCTGTCCGCTGGAATCAGCGGTCTGGTCGCGGCGAAGGTGATGGGCAACCGGCACGGCTATGGCAACGAGAATCTGTCGCCGTTCGATCTGTCGCTGGCCGTGGTCGGCACCGGGCTACTCTGGGTCGGCTGGTTCGGCTTCAATGGCGGCTCCGCGCTTGCAGCCAATTCGCGTGCGGTGATGGCGATCACCGCCACTCATCTTGCGGCCTGCGCCGGCGCGCTGACCTGGGGCGCGATCGAATGGGCGACGCGCCGCAAGCCGTCGGTGCTCGGCATGATCTCGGGCGCGGTCGCAGGGCTCGGCACCATCACCCCGGCATCCGGCTTCGTCGCGCCGTGGCACGGCGTCGTCATCGGCGTCATCGCCGGCCTGGTCTGCTTCTGGGCCTGTACCTGGCTGAAGCATCGCTTCCAATATGACGATTCGCTCGACGTGTTCGGGGTGCACGGCATCGGCGGCCTGACCGGCACGCTGCTCGCCGGCATCTTCGCTGTCACCGCGATCGGCGGCACGTCCGGCCTGCTCGAGGGCAATCCGAAGCAGCTCCTGATCCAGCTCTACGGGGTCGTGGCCACGCTGGTCTGGTGCGGCGGCGTCACCTTCGTGCTGCTCAAGCTGGTCAGCGCCTTCGTGCCTCTCCGGGTCTCGATGCAGCAGGAGCTCGAGGGCTTGGATATCTCGCAGCATGGCGAGGCGTTGCAGTAAGACATCCGGCGCCCGGTCCCTTTTGAAGGTCCCGCCAGTTCAGGCTTGCAGAACACATAAGCACGTGCTTATGTGTTACCATGGTCGACACCGATATCTTCAAGGCGCTGGCCGATCCGACCCGCCGCAAGGTCTTCGAGAAGCTGGCCGACGGCAGCCTGAACGCCAGCGCCTTGCGCGCCGGACTTGAGATCAGCCAGCCGGCGATGTCGCAGCATCTTGCGGTGCTCCGCGCGGCAGGGCTGGTGCGCGAGCAGCGGCAGGGCCGCTTCGTGAACTATGAAGTCGACCCGGACGGGATCGCCAGCATCGGGACCTGGCTTGCCCGCTACCGCGCCTATTGGCCGAAGCGCATCGAAGCGCTCTCCGACCTCCTGAAGGACATGGATCAATGAGCGATACAGTCGAGCCTGACACAGACGCAGCTCTGGTGATCGAATACGACCTCGACGCACCGCCCGAGAAAGTATGGCGCGCCGTGACCATTCCAGCCCTGCGCGAACGCTGGCTTCCGGGTTCCGATCTCGCGGGTGCTGAACCCCTATCATCGATCGCAGGCGAAGAGGTGCGCTACCGGCTCCGCGATTCCGAGCCGCCATTTCGCGAAAGCCACGTCACCTTCCGGATCGAGCCGAACGAGGCCGGCGGCACCCGGTTTCGCATCATTCAGGAGGCCTGCGACGACCGCGAAAGGCGGCCGCGCGCAGCCAACAGCAATGGCCGCTGCCTGATGCGCGCGGCCTGATCACAAGCTTCATCATCTACTGACATGGGAGGTCGCCGATGCGCGACATGATGCAACTCGTCCCTGTTGTCGTCGAGCAGTCGGCGCGCGGCGAACGGTCCTTCGACATCTATTCCCGGCTCCTGCGCGAACGCATCATCTTCCTGAACGGCGAGGTCAATGATGCGATGTCCGGACTGGTCTGCGCCCAGCTTCTGTTCCTCGAGGCCGACAACCCGAACAAGCCGATCAACCTCTACATCAACTCGTATGGCGGCGTGGTCACCAGCGGCCTTGCGATGTACGACACCATGCAGTTCATCAAGGCGCCGGTGCATACGCTGTGCATGGGTACCGCGCGTTCCATGGGATCGTTCCTGCTGATGGCCGGCGAACCCGGTCACCGCGCGGCGCTGCCGAACGCCAGCCTCCACGTGCACCAGCCGCTCGGCGGCTTCCAGGGTCAGGCGTCCGATATCCTGATCCATGCCACCGAGATGCAGGCGACCAAGCGGCGCATCATCCGGCTTTATGCGCAGCATTGCGGGCGCTCCGAAGCCGATGTGGAACGAACGCTGGACCGCGATCACTTCATGTCGGCGGAGCAGGCGCTCGATTGGGGACTGATCGACAAGGTTTTTGCAGCCCGGGATGCCGCCTAGCTAACGGCCTGGCAATACCTTATTCAAATACCTATCGCTGCCCCGCCGCTGAGCAGAATTGTGTCCAGACCCTGACCTGCATACGAATTAGACAGGTCTGATCATATTTTAGGCGCGACGGAATGGCGCAGGAGCGCCGTTCTCCCGCAAAGCGGGAAAACATCCGGATTCATAATCCATTAGCGAAGTCCGGCCGACTGGCACGGCATTTGATTCTAAGGGTCCCGGCTGTGCCCGCGTAGTGGATGTCCTCCGCGTGGTGAACCTCAGTCGAAACTCCCGGCGTCCGTTTGCGCCGGGCCCAAGCGGGGATAGGACTCATGAAAATTGTTATGGCGATCATTAAGCCATTCAAGCTGGAAGAGGTCCGTGACGCCCTGACCGCCATTGGCGTTCACGGTCTCACGGTGACGGAAGTCAAGGGGTACGGCCGTCAGAAGGGCCACACGGAAATCTATCGCGGCGCCGAATATGCGGTGAGCTTCCTGCCCAAGATCAAGATCGAGGTCGCAGTCGCCTCCGATCAGGTCGACAAGACCATCGACGCCATCACCTCCGCCGCCAAGACCGGACAGATCGGCGACGGCAAGATCTTCGTCATCAGCCTCGAGCACGCCGTGCGTATCCGCACCGGCGAGGCCGATGCCGCGGCCCTCTGATTTCGCGCTCAAACCTTAAGACCTCAGGAGTAAAATAACATGACGTTCAAGCGTCCCTATGGCGCGGGACTGGCGGCCCTTGCAGTCGGCCTCTTCGCCGCGACCGCCGCCTACGCTGAGCCAACCGTCAACAAGGGCGACAACGCCTGGATGCTGACATCGACGGTGCTGGTGCTTTTGATGACCATCCCGGGCCTCGCGCTGTTTTATGGCGGTCTCGTCCGCTCCAAGAACATGCTCTCGGTGCTGGCGCAGGTGTTCTACACCGTCTGCCTGGTCACCGTGCTCTGGGCCCTCTACGGCTACAGCCTCGCCTTCACCGGCGGCTCCGACTTCATCGGCGGCTTCTCCAAGGCCTTCCTGATGGGCGTCACGCCGGACTCGAAAGCGGCGACCTTCTCGGTCGATGCCAACATCTCGGAACTCATCTATATGTGCTTCCAGATGACCTTCGCGGCGATCACGCCGGCCCTCATCGTCGGCGCCTTCGCCGAACGCATGAAGTTCGCGGCGATCGCGCTGTTCATCCCGCTCTGGGTGACGCTGATCTACTTCCCGATCGCGCACATGGTCTGGTACTGGCCGGGCCCGGACGCGATCCAGGATGCCGCCAAGGCGCTTGCCGCTGCGGCTGACGGCGCGGCCAAGACCGCGGCGCAGGCCAAGCTCGACGAGATCAACGCCGACGCCGGCTGGATCTTCAAGAAGGGTGCGATCGACTTCGCCGGCGGCACCGTCGTGCACATCAACGCGGGCATCGCCGGTCTGGTCGGCGCGCTGCTGATCGGCAAGCGTACCGGCTACGGCAAGGATCTGATGGCTCCGCACTCGCTGACCATGACCATGATCGGCGCCTCGCTGCTCTGGGTCGGCTGGTTCGGCTTCAACGCCGGTTCGAACCTCGAAGCCAATGGCGGCGCTGCGCTCGCCATGACCAACTCCTTCGTGGCCACGGCCGCGGCGGCGCTGGCCTGGATGTTCGCGGAATGGATCATCAAGGGCCATCCCTCGCTGCTCGGCGCGCTCTCGGGCGCGGTCGCGGGCCTCGTCGCGGTGACGCCGGCGGCCGGCTATGCCGGTCCGATGGGCGCCATCGTGCTCGGCCTCGTAGTCGGCGTGGTCTGCCTGTTCTTCTGCACGGTCGTGAAGAACGCGCTCGGCTATGACGACTCGCTCGATGTGTTCGGCGTCCACTGCGTCGGCGGCATCATTGGCGCGCTCGGCACCGGCATCCTGGTCAACCCGGCGCTCGGCGGCGCAGGGATCATCGACTACACCGCGATCCCGCCGAAGGTCGCCGATTACGACTTCACGGCGCAGATGATCTCGCAGCTTTGGGGCGTCTGCACCACGCTGGTGTGGTCGGGCGTCGGTTCGGCGATCCTCTACAAGATCGTCGACGTGATCGTCGGCCTGCGCGCCAACGTCGAGACCGAGCGTGAAGGCCTCGACATCACCGAGCACACGGAGCGCGCCTACAACATGTAAGAGTTCTCCCGGGGCGCGACCTCCCCAAGCGGTCGTTCCCAGAACTACGGTCCGGGCACATACCCGGCAATGTCCGGGCCGTTGAGGGGCTCCAGCGCAAGTTGGAGCCCCTTTCTTTTTTCGGCGGTTTGAGAAAATATTGCCGGAATTGCCCGCCATCGTGGAATGGCAGGCTACAGACAACAAAAACGGGAGAACGTCATGAAGGTCGAAGGCGGATGCTATTGCGGTAAGGTGCGCTATCAGGCCGAGGGCGAACCGATGATGGCGGCGCAATGCCTGTGCCGCGAATGCCAGTACATCACGGGCGGCGGGCCGAACATGTTCATGGCGATGCCGGCCACCGGCTTCAAATACACCGCCAGCGAACCCAAGCAGTTCACCCGCACCGATCTCGAGCGCGCCGTGACCCGCGAATTCTGCCCGGAATGCGGCACCCATCTCGTGACCAAGGTGCCGGGCCTGCCCGCCACCATCCTGAAGGTCGGCACCTTCGACGACCCCAGTGTGTTCAGCCCGC
The DNA here is from genome assembly GCF_050435825.1 of Bradyrhizobium sp. I1.14.4. Classification (NCBI taxonomy): domain Bacteria; kingdom Pseudomonadati; phylum Pseudomonadota; class Alphaproteobacteria; order Hyphomicrobiales; family Nitrobacteraceae; genus Bradyrhizobium; species Bradyrhizobium sp. I1.14.4. Next base: position 21,571 of record NZ_JBNDLA010000021.1, read on the forward strand.
AGATGACGATCTACACCTGCGACAAGCAGACCTTCCACCATGTCCCCGAGGGCAAGCCGTCGTTCGAGAAGCTGCCGGCACGGTGAAGCGCCGCCACATCCGTCATGGCCGGGCTTGACGAGTCGTGAGAACGACTGGCCAAACGACAAGCTCAGGCCGCGTCGCGCGCCTGCTCGACGCGGTCGCGGCCGTGACGCTTGGCGGCGTAGAGTGCCTGGTCGGCGGTGCGCATCAGGCTGCCGAGATCGAAGCCAGAGTCCTTCACGGTGAAGCCGATGCTGATCGTCACCGGCAGTTGGGTCAGGCCGTCGAGGATCGTCCGCGCCGCGCAATCGCGGCGGATTTCTTCGGCGCCGTGCGCAGCCTGCTCGTGGCTCAGGCCAGCGAGCACCGCTGCGAATTCCTCGCCGCCGTAGCGGGCGACCAGCGCGCCATGCCGGATCGCGAACTGGCGCAGCACGTCGGCGATCTCGACCAGCACCTTGTCGCCGATCTCATGTCCGTAGCGGTCGTTGATCGACTTGAAATGGTCGATGTCGCACATCAGCACCGCCACTGACGCACCATCGGCCTGCGCCTTGTCGAGTGCGGCAGCGGCCTCGGCATCGAAGCCACGCCGGTTCAGCAGGCCGGTCAGCTGATCGGTCTGCGAGATCTGGGCGAGCTCGCGGCGGGTGTGCGCGAGCTCCAGCATCAATAGGCCTGCGCGAAAGGACATCGCGCCGCTGAGCGCGATCGAGATGAACACGCCGGCCGTCAATCCGAACGCCTGCATCTGGCCGACCGTGATCGGCGCCGCCAGGTCGCGGCCGAACACCAGCATGCCGATCGTGAACGACATCACCGCAGTCATGCCGGCGGCAATGACCATGACCTTGCCGGTGCGGCGCAGAACATCGCCGCGTGTCTCGATCTTGATGGCCATTTTCCGTCTGCACGCCCTTGTAAGACGCAGGATCATTCGCTCCAGTCGTCTTGCCAATTGCTGAAGAGATTCGTGCTGCGGGACGCTGGCGTTAATTGCGGGTAAAGCGGATCGCTCGAATGCGCGGAACTGACGGCAAGCCCTGTCAGTCGACCAGGACTTCCTCGTCCGGCAGCTCAAAGGAGGCGCAGTCGCGCAAATAGCTTTCAAGGATGCCGGCCAGCAACAGCTAGCGTGAAGCGCTCTTCCGCGCTGGATAGATCGGCGATCGGCCACCAGCGGAAGCCGATCGTGCCGCGCCGCCGATGGTTAATCGCGTCTTAACCTCGCCCTATCTATGGTGATTTGATCGGTTTACGGTCGGGCCCCCTCACCTCCGACCGCAGTGAAAGTACTGGCATTTCGAACATGGCAATGACCGCCTCATCCGGCTTGGCGCAAGGCGCCGAAGATGTCGCATCCGCCGGCCAGGCCGAGCGTTCCCCTTTTCTGCGCACGACCGAGCTGCTGGCGCCCTATCAGCCCGCCAAGCCCTTGATTACGCTGTCATTAGGTGAGCCGCAGCACCCCGTGCCCGATTTCGTCGGGCCGGTACTGGCCAAATACACTGCCGATTTCGGCCGCTACCCGATCGCCAAGGGCATCGAGCCGTTCCGCTGCGCGGTCGCGACCTGGCTATCGAGCCGGTTCCAATTACCGCGGCCGGTCGATCCGGAGAGCGAGGTGATGGTGCTGAACGGCAGCCGCGAGGGGCTGTTCTTTGCCGCGATCACGGCGTCGCGCACCGTCTCGGCCCGCAAGGGACGGCCGGCAATCCTGATGCCGAATCCATTCTATCCGGCCTATGGCGCCGGTGCCCGCGCGGCCGGCTGCGAGCAGGTCTACCTGCCGACCACGCTCGCCAACGGTTTTCTGCCTGACCTTGATTCGATCGACGAGGCGACGCTGGCGCGCACCGTCGCGTTCTTCATCGCATCGCCCGCGAATCCGCAAGGCTCGGTCGCCTCGCGCGCCTACTTCACGCGGCTGAAAGCGCTCGCCGACCGCTTTGGCTTCATCATCCTGAGCGACGAGTGCTACTCGGAGATCTACACCCGCGAGGCGCCGGGCAGCATCCTTGAATGCGCCGGTCCCGACTTCAGCAATGTCGTTGCGTTCCAGTCGCTGTCGAAGCGCTCGAACCTGCCGGGCCTGCGCGTCGGCTTTGCCGCGGGCGATAGGAAGTTTCTGGCCGCATTCCATGAGCTGCGCAACGTCGCCGCACCGCAGGTGCCGGTGCCGCTGCAGCATGTCGCGGTCGCCGCCTATAGCGACGAGGCGCATGTCGAGGAGAACCGCAGGCTCTATCGCATCAAGTTCGATTTCGCCGACCAGATCCTCGGCAACCGCTACAGCTACAAGCGTCCCGCTGGCGGCTTCTGCGTCTGGCTCGACGTCTCCGAACGCGGCGGCGACGAGGCGGCTGCAGTCAGGCTTTATCGCGATGCCGGCGTTCGCGTGATTCCCGGCAGCTACCTGGCGCGCCAGCAGAACGACGGTTCCAATCCGGGCGCGGGCTATATCCGCCTTGCGCTGGTCTCCGACAGTGAATCGACGGCCGAGGCGATGCATCGCCTGGTCGAAACCCTGGGTTAATCGCGAAGCGCGAAGATTGAGTATGCCAGCGATCGAACGTGTCATCCCCCTGGTCGGCCATCTGCCGCTCTCGTTGCGCGAGGCGCTGGCGCGACGGCTGCGCGAACTCACCGGGCTCGGCCTGATCGCGCTGTCAGGCGCCATCGCCGCGGCGCTGATGACCTGGTCGGTGCAGGATCCGTCGCTGAGCCACGCCACCTCGCGCGCGATCCGCAACGTGCTCGGCTATCCCGGCGCGATCGGCGCCGACCTCCTGATGCAGATTCTCGGCCTCGGCGCGATCATGCTGCTGCTGCCGGTCGCGGTCTGGGGCTGGCGGATGCTGACGCATCGCCCGTTCGACCGCGAGGCATTGCGGCTCGGCTGCTGGATCCTGTGCACGGTGATCGCGGCGGGTTTCGCCAGCTGCTGGCCGCACAACACCGCGTGGCCGCTGCCGACCGGACTCGGCGGCGTGGTCGGTGATGCGCTGCTGCGCGCGCCGGCCGTGGTGTTCGGCCCTCCCGGCTTCGTCTATCGTCTCGTGCTCGGCCTTGTGCTGTTCATCGCGATGGCAGCAAGCTTCCTGTTCGCCTGCGGCTGGGGCGCCAAGGAGCAGGACGAGGAGCTGACGCCGATCTCGGATGACGACGAGCCGTTCGTCGAGGACGACGAGGACCGCAGCTCGGTGTCGCTGGGCTGGCTGTTCCATGCGCTGATGAGCGCGAAAGCGCGTCTCGGCTGGCTGTTCACCACCGCCTACAAATCGCTGGTGTCGAGCGGATCGCAGGGCCGTACTGCGGCGTTCGAGCGCCAGGAGCCCAACATCGGCGGCGGCCGCTCGGCGCCCTCGATTGCGCCCGCCGCCGAAGACGACGATCACGACGAAGCCTCGGCCTTCGACGACGACGAGGGCGACGAGGACGAGGAGGACGAGGAGGAAGCGCCCGCCGCCCGCGCGCCGCGCAAGAAGGCCGAGCCGCGCGTCAAGAAGAAGGCCTCCGACAAGTTCGAGCTGCCGTCGGTCTCGGTGCTCAGTGCGCCGAAGGCCAGCGACCGCCAGCCACTGAGCAAGGCGGAGCTGGAAACCAATTCGCGCGCGCTCGAAGGCGTGCTGCAGGACTTCGGCGTGCGCGGCGAGATCGTCAAGGCCAACCCGGGCCCGGTGGTCACGCTGTACGAGCTCGAGCCCGCGCCCGGCATCAAGTCGTCACGCGTGATCGGGCTTTCCGACGACATCGCGCGCTCGATGAGCGCGTTGTCGGCCCGCGTCGCCGTGGTCGCCGGCCGCAACGCGATCGGCATCGAGCTGCCGAACGCGCATCGCGAGAAGGTTTACCTGCGCGAGCTGCTGGTCGCCAAGGAAAGCATCGATTCGGTTGCGAAACTGCCGCTGTGCCTCGGCAAGACGATCGGCGGCGATCCTGTGATCATCGATCTCGCGCGCACGCCGCATATGCTGATCGCCGGCACCACCGGCTCCGGCAAATCGGTCGCGATCAACACCATGATCCTGAGCCTGGTCTACCGGCTGCGTCCGGATCAGTGCCGCCTGATCATGGTCGACCCCAAGATGCTCGAACTGTCCGTCTATGACGGCATCCCGCACCTGCTGACGCCGGTCGTCACCGATCCGAAGAAGGCTGTGGTGGCACTGAAATGGGCCGTGCGCGAGATGGAAGAGCGCTACAAGCGGATGGCCAAGCTCGGCGTGCGCAACATCGACGGCTACAATGCGCGCCTGGTCGAAGCCAAGGGCAAGGGCGAGGAGCTGACGCGCACCGTGCACACCGGCTTCGACAAGGAAAGCGGCAAGGCGATCTACGAGGAAGAGAAGCTCGACCTCGAGCCGCTGCCCTACATCGTCATCATCGTCGACGAAATGGCCGACCTGATGATGGTCGCCGGCAAGGACATCGAAGGCGCGGTGCAGCGCCTCGCGCAGATGGCGCGCGCCGCCGGCCTGCATGTGATCCTCGCCACGCAGCGTCCGTCGGTCGACGTCATCACCGGCACGATCAAGGCGAACTTCCCGACCCGCATCGCCTTCCAGGTGACGTCGAAGATCGACAGCCGCACCATTCTGGGTGAGATGGGCGCCGAGCAGCTGCTCGGCCAGGGCGACATGCTCTACATGGCGGGCGGCGGCCGCATCAGCCGCGTGCACGGCCCGTTTGCGTCGGATGAAGAAGTCGAGAAGGTGGTGCGTCACCTCAAGACGCAGGGCCAGCCGGAATATCTCGAAGCCGTCACTGCGGAAGAGCCGACCGACGAGGACGGCGCCGTGTTCGATGCCACCGGCATGGGCGGCGACGGCGGCGGCGATCTGTTCACGCAGGCGGTTGCGATCGTCAAGCGCGACCGCAAGGCGTCGACCTCCTACATCCAGCGCCGGCTGCAGATCGGCTACAACCGCGCCGCCTCGCTGATGGAGCGGATGGAACTTGAGGGCATCGTCGGCCCGGCGAATCACGCCGGAAAACGCGAAATCCTGGTCGATGAGGAAGAAGGCCAGTTCTGATCGGGGACGACCATCACGGAAAAACCATATCTCCCTCGGAAGAGGCGGGTTAGAATCCGGCCAAGCGGGACGAGCGTCGAACAGAGACCTGACATATCTGATGGCAAAATACCTCATTGACCGCGGCACGCGCACCGCGCTGGCTCTTCTCGTCACCGCCGCGATCGCCGGCGGCGCAACCGCGCAGCAGAATGCGCCGGCGCCGAAATCCGCACCCAAGGCTGCGCCGAAGGCCAGGGACGCCGGCGCGCAGAGCAATGCGGACAAGGGTCCGACGACCACGGGCGCCACCCAGGCACCGCCGAACCCGGTGATTCCCGATCCGCGCCGCAACGTCCCCGCCAATATCTTCCAGACCTTCGACGCCAACCAGAAGGCACAGGCAGCCAAGGTCTCGGCCTATCTGTCGTCGCTGCAGACCCTGGTCGGGAATTTCGTCCAGGTCGGCCCCGACGGCACCAAGACCAAGGGCGATTTCTACATCCAGAAGCCCGGCAAGCTGCGCTTCGAATATGACGACCCGAGCACGATCGAGGTGATCGCCGACGGCTCGTCGGTCGCAGTGCGCGACCGCAGGCTCGCCACCCAGGACGTCTATCCGCTGTCGCAGACCCCGCTGCGCTATCTGCTGTCGGACCGCATCGACCTGATGAAGGACACCAACGTCATCAGCGTTACCGCCGACGACGTGTTCGTCAGCATCACGATCGAGGAGAAGCAGGCGCTGGTCGGCACCAGCCGCTTCCTGCTGATGATCGGCGCCAAGGACGGCAAGCTCAAGCAATGGACCGTCACCGATCCGCAGGGCTACGACACCACAGTCGCCGTCTACAATCTCGACGCGACGCAGAAGCCCGATCCGGGGCTGTTCAGGATCGACTTCACGACCTATCCGGGTTCTTCGCCGGGTTAGCCTACCCTTCTCCCTCGCCCGCTCTTGCGGGGTCGAGACGAGCGAAGCTCGCTGTTAGAGCGTCGGGGTGAGAGGCTGCCTCCGCAAATTCGAGAGACGTGAGTTCGCCGTGAGTCCCCCTCGCCCGGATCGCATTTGCATGCGATCCGACCTCTCCCTGCGAGCGGGGCGAGGTAGGAGTCCCCCTGTGGACAATTGAAATCCGCCGCGAGAACCGTGCTAAGACGCGGTTCTCATGCGGTTCTCCGTCACCACCTGGAACATCAACTCGGTGCGCCTGCGCATCGACATCGTCGCAAAATTCCTGAAGAGCGCGCGGCCGGATGTGCTGTGCCTGCAGGAGACCAAGTGCATCGACGATGCGTTTCCGCTGAAGCGTTTCAAGCGGCTCGGCTATGAGCACGTCGCGCTGAACGGACAGAAGGGCTATCACGGCGTCGCGATCGTCTCGCGCCTGCCGTTCGAGACGACCGACATCCGGACCTTCTGCGACAAGATCGATTCGCGGCACATCTCGGTGTCCTTCGGCGAGAAGGCGCAGCTCTCGAAGCCGCTGGTGCTGCATAATTTCTACGTCCCGGCCGGCGGCGACCTTCCCGATCCCGCGCTCAATCCGAAGTTCGAGCACAAGCTGCAATTCCTCGACGAGATGAAGGCCTGCGAGCCGCTGCATCCGCGCGGCGACGACCGCCACATCCTGGTCGGCGACCTCAACGTCGCGCCGCACGAGAACGACGTGTGGTCGCACAAGCAGCTCTTGAAGGTCGTTTCGCACACGCCGGTCGAGACCGAGAAGCTGCTCGCCGCGCAGGCGCATGGCGAGTGGTTCGACATCGCGCGCGAGCGGATCCCGATGTCGGAAAAGGTCTACACCTGGTGGAGCTACCGCGCGGCGGACTGGACCGTCGGCGACCGCGGCCGCAGGCTCGATCACATCTGGGTCTCGCGCGCGCTGAAGGATCACGTCAACGATTTCAAGATCACCCGCGACGCTCGCAGCTGGGAGCGCCCGTCGGACCACGTGCCTGTCACGGCGGTGATGGAGGTTTAGTCGCTGTCGTCCCTGCGAAAGCAGGGACCCATAACCACAGGGCTCCGAAATTGGCAAGCCGTCGACCCTTGTGCCCAAAGATGGGCCGCGGCGTATGGGTCCCGGATCGCGCTCGCGATGCTCGCTTGTCCGGGACGACGCGGAATTACGTGCTCAGCTTGCCGCCTGCGATCAGGATGTCGCTCGCGAGCTGGCTGGTGCGCAGCGCGAGTTCGTCGCGCAGCCGGCGGGCTGCGGCCGGATCGCTTTCCAGTACGCGCTGGAACAGGCTGCGCGCGACGCGGATCACGGAGCCGCGCTCCAGCGCGGTCGCGGTCGACGGCCGCTTCATCGCGACGATCAGTGCGAGCTCGCCGATCAGCGCGCCGGGGCCTGCGATGATCTCGGCGCCGCCTTCCTCGACCCGGAAGGTACCGCGCTGCACGACATAGCCGGCATCGGCGGCGTCGCCGGCCTTGAACAGCACCTCGCCCGCGTTGAAATCACGTTGCTCGGAGCCGATCGCCAGCATGCGCAAGGAGCCCTCGCCCAACAAACGCATCGTCGGGACCCGCTCGAGCAGGGCTACGTCATCATCGATCGACATTCAGGGCCGGTAACCGCGGTGCGCCTCGATTTCACGAATCGTTGAGCGCAAAGCGTATCACGGCACCAGCTTGTAGCCACCGGCTTCCGTCACCAGGATTTCCGGGTTGGCGGCATCCTTCTCGATCTTCTGGCGGAGGCGGTAGATGTGGGTTTCGAGCGTGTGGGTGGTGACACCGGAATTGTAGCCCCAGACTTCCTGGAGCAGGGTCTCTCGCGAGACCGGCATCTGGCCGGCGCGATAGAGGAAGCGCAGGATCGCGGTTTCCTTCTCGGTCAGCCGCACCTTCCTTGCATTGGCGCCGGTGAGCATCTTCGAGCCGGGCCGGAACGAGTAGGGGCCGACCGAGAACACCGCGTCCTCGCTGGCCTCGTGCTGGCGCAGCTGGGCCCGGATGCGGGCCAGCAGCACCGCGAAGCGGAACGGCTTGGCCACATAATCGTTGGCGCCGGATTCCAGGCCCAGGATGGTGTCGGAATCGGTGTCGTGGCCGGTCAGCATGATGATGGGGGCCTTGAAGCCGCCCTTGCGCAGCGAACGAACCACTTCGCGGCCGTCGGTGTCGGGCAGGCCGACATCCATCAAGACCAGATCGGGGGAATTGGCTTTGGCGGCAGTGGCGCCCTTGGCGCCGGTATCCACTGCGGAGGCTTCGAATTCCTCGTGCAGGGACAGCTGCTCGACCAGCGTATCGCGCAGATCGGTATCGTCATCCACGATCAAGATCTTGCGGGCATTGGCCATAGGTACAATCCTTCGGGGGCGGGGCGGTCAGAAGCGGACAGCGCTTACGGCCGTAACGTCGGCTGGATATATGCTCAGGTAGGCGATTGTTACCGATTCACAAGGCAGCGCACTCTACCTCAAATCCGGCGGGGCAGGACGTGAATGTCCTGTAATGCCGGGAGATAGAATGTTCGGGCCCTCCAAGGCAAGTTCAGTCTGGAACGATTCTTAAGGAAAGAGCAGCTATTTCAATCATTTATATGACGGCGAAACGTGATCGCCCGCTTTCCTTGATCGAGGTCCGCAACGCCGCGGGCGACCCGCGCCGGGGCTGGCTGACGGCCGACGGCTGGACCGTTCCCGTCGCGCTCGGACGAGGCGGAATCCTTGCCAACAAGCGCGAGGGCGACGGCGGCACGCCGCGCGGCGTCTTCCATCCGAGGCAGCTCTGGTGGCGCGCCGACCGGCACCGGCGTCCCCTGACCTTCCTGCCGACCCGGCCGATCCGCCGCGAGGACGCCTGGTGCGAGGATCCCGCCGATCGCCACTACAACCAGCCTGTCCGGCTCGACCGGGAGCAGGGCGGCGACCGCCTGACCCGCGAGGATCATCTCTACGACTTCATCATCGAAATCGACCACAACGCCGCGCCGCGCGTCGCCGGCCGCGGCAGCGCCGTGTTCCTGCATCTGGCGCGGCCGAATTTCGCGCCGACCGCGGGCTGCGTCTCGATGACCAAGGCCTCGATGCTGCGGCTGTTGCGGCGGATGGCCCCGCAGACCAGGATCATCATCGGGTAGCCTTTTCTTTTGACGCGTTTTCTTCACGCGAACCGGTACCCACTTCGCTCGAAAACGCTCTGGCCTGTTCGAATAGCTGAGCATCGGTTTTCCCACGCGACAAACGCGACGTGCCTGTGCTGAGATCGTGCGCAACGCAAAAAATTCCCGCAGGGACGAAATCGCATGCTCGACAATAACCAGATCGCCGCCGCCGCCAAGGTCTTGCACGATCACTGGCACGCGGGAACAAAACTCGGCGCGCTCGATGGCGCCATGCGGCCGCGCAACCGCGCCGAGGGTTACGCGGTGCAGGCCGCGCTGGAAAAGACGTCGCGCGAAAAACTGTTCGGCTGGAAGATCGCGGCGACCAGCGAGGCCGGCCAGAAGCACATCAATGTCGCGGGACCACTCGCCGGGCGCATCCTCGCGGAAACATTGATCGCAGACGGCGGCACCGCGTCGATGAAGGGCAACGAGATGCGCGTCGGCGAGCCGGAATTCGCCTTCCGCATGGCGCGCGATCTGGTGCCACGCACAACGCCCTACAGCGTACAGGAGGTGCTCGAGGCGGTGGGCACGCTGCATCCGGCGATCGAGATTCCGGATTCGCGCTTCGCCGATTTCGCATCCGCCGGCGAGGCGCAGTTGATCGCCGACAATGCCTGTGCGCATCTGTTCGTGCTTGGACCTGCAACGTCGGCGGACTGGCGCGCGATCGATCTGGTCGAGGAACGCCCGACCATCGCGCTGCGCGGCGAGCGCTATACCGGCCACGGCAAGAACGTGCTCGGCGATCCCCGCGCAGCCCTCGCCTGGTGCGCCAACGAGCTGCGCACGCTCGGGCTGACGTTGCGGGCAGGCGAGGTCGTCACGACAGGCACCTGCCATCCGCCGCTGCCGATCGCCGCCGGCGACGTGTTCGCGGCCGATTTCGGCGCGATTGGAAAGGTGTCGGTGAGGTTCGCGTAGGTGGTGCGCTCGCTGCACACCGCTGTCGTCCCTGCGCAAGCAGGGACGACAGTTAGATATGCGGCACCGTCCTCGTCCCGAAGATCGCCGACCCCACCCGTACGTGGGTGGCGCCCATCTGGATCGCCACCGCGAAATCCGCACTCATGCCCATCGACAGATTCTTTAGCCCATTGCGCGCGGCGATCTTGGCGCACAGCGCGAAGTGCGGCGCCGGGGCCTGGTCGACCGGCGGGATGCACATCAGTCCTGAAATCTGAAGGCCATACTTCTCGCGGCAGGCCGCGATGAAGGTATCGGCGTCCTGCGGCGCGACGCCGGCCTTCTGCGGCTCCTCGCCAGTATTGATCTGGACAAACAGTTCCGGGTGCTTCTGCTGAGATTTGATTTCCTTGGCTAACGCTTCGCAAATGCTCGCGCGGTCGACCGAATGGATCGCATCGAACAGCGCGACCGCCTCCTTGGCCTTGTTCGACTGCAGCGGCCCGATCAGATGCAGCTTCAGTCCCGGGTTAGCCCGGGTTAACTCGGGCCACTTGCCCTTGGCCTCCTGCACGCGATTTTCGCCAAACACGCGCTGTCCGGCGCCGATAATCGGCAAAATTGCATCGGCCGCGAAGGTCTTCGACACCGCGATCAGCGTCACCGAGGCGCGGTCGCGCCGCGCTTCCTTGCAGGCATGCGCGATCTCCTGCTCCACGGCGGCGAGGCCGTGTGGTGAATCAGCCGATAACGGCGCGGTCGGGCTTTGTGTCATGCTTGTGCCGTTCTCTGACAGGTGCGGGGGTTGGCTCGAATTTTACCAAATTCGGGAAAGGCTTTTTGAAGCCCTTCATTTTACCCTGCGCACGGGCAAGGGAATAGAATGTCGGGCGTCACTTTCAACCGCAACCGGGTCAGACTCAAGAAGGTTCTGGGAATTCGTGCCCGGCTGGCCTTGCTTGCGCTGATGCTGGTCGCCCCGCTGATGCTCGACCGCGTCCGCACGCTGGAAGATTCCCGCAGCAAGCAGATCGCGCAGGCCGCGGCCGGCTATGCCAACCTCACCGCGCACGCCGCCGAGACCCAGCGCGAGGTGGTCTCCTCGGTCGAGACTATGCTGAAATCCGCCGCCTATATCCGCGCCGCCAGCGGCATCGCGCAGAGCTGCGAGGTGCTGCGCGCCAGCCTGCCGACGGTCCTGCCATGGATCCGCAGCATCATGTTCGTCTCCAGGGACGGACTGGTGCAGTGTTCCACGCTCAACAGCCAGGTCGGGCTCGATCTCGGCGACCGCGAGTATTTCAAGAAGGCGCAGGACAACCGCGGCTTCGTGTTCAGCGACTATCTGCGCGGCAGGACCAACGGCCGGCCGATGATGATGGCGGCCTATCCGGTGGCCGCGATCAATCCGGAGCTGGATTCCGTCGTCGTCGCCGGCATCAACATCGACTGGCTGTCGCAGATCATGGCCAATCTCGGCGGTCAGCCCGGCATGTCGGCCGTGCTGGTCGACAGCACCGGCGTCGTGGTCGCAGCACCCGCTGATCAGGCAAGCCTGATCGGCCGCTCGCTCGACAACATCCCATTGATGTCGGCGATTGCGGAAAAGGCGCTGAGCTACGACGAGCCGTCCGGCTCGGTGTCGTTCACGGCGTCCGACGGCGCACAGCGCACGCTGAGCTTCGCCCGCATCGCCGGCACGCAATCCCGGCTGATCGTCAGCATGGATGAAGCCAAGGTGACGGCGGCGATCAACCGCGAGATCCGCACCGCCTATCTGCAGCTCGGTTTCGTTTGCCTTTTCGTTTTGCTGGGTGCGCTCGTCGGCGCGGAGCGGCTCGTCATCCACCCGATCGAGCTGATGACGGGCATGGCGCGGCGGTTCGGCGAGGGCGATTGGTCGGCGCGCGTCGCCAAGCACAAGCTGCCGTCGGAATTCGTGCCGCTGGCGCGCGCGTTCAACGCGATGGCGGCGCAGCTCAGCCAGCGCGAGCGCGAGCTCGTCGCGTCCAACGATCGTCTCACCGTGATGGCTTCGATCGACGCGCTGTCCGGCCTCGCCAACCGCCGCGGCTTCCAGAGCCGGCTCGATCTCGAATGGATGCGGGCGCAGCAATATCATTGCGAGCTGTCGTTGATGATGATCGATGTCGATCACTTCAAGCTCTACAACGACACTTACGGCCATCCCGAAGGCGACGCTTGCCTCACGCGAATCGGCGAAACCCTGGCCGCCATCGCCGCCGACACGATGGGCTTTGCCGGCCGCTATGGCGGCGAGGAATTCTGTCTGCTATTGCCGAACACCGATGCCGCGCATGCGCTGGCGATCGGCGAGACCGTGCGCACCGCGGTGCTCGGCCTCGCCGTGCCGCATGCGCCCTCGAGCTATTGCGTCGTGACGGTCAGCGTCGGCGTCGCAACGACCAAGCCGAACGAGACCCAGCGCCCCGGCGATCTGATCGAAGCCGCGGACGCCGCCCTCTACGCCGCCAAGCGCCGCGGCAGGAATGCCGTGATCGAGCACGGATTCCTGCAGACGCTGGATGAAGCGGGGATGGCGCTGGCGAGCTAGCGAGACGCAGCAGGTCCGGAGGGCGGATTAGCCGAAGGCGCACGCCGCACGTCCGCAATCGCGGACGCGGGTGACGACACCACGTTGTTTGACATCTTGAGTCGAGAACCCGGACTAATGCGGTTCACGAAATCTGATCTTACCCGACCATCAATTCATCGGTCCGGCGGAGCGCGGCGGCGCGCGGCGCTTGTGTTTTGCGGCGGGAGCTGCAGGCTCCGGCGTCGTATCCTTCACCCCGCCGATCCTGCGCAGCGCGGCATCCGCGGCGCGCTCGCCGCTCTCCCAGGCGCCATCGACGGTGCCCCACAGCGTCTCATGCGTGGCCTCGCCCGCGAGATACATCGCACCGATCGGCTCGGTCAGGATCCTGCGGGAGAATTGCGCGCCGGGTACTGCTGCCGACATCGCGCCGAGGATGAACGGCGATGCATTCCAGCGCGTCGCGCTGGTCTTCTTCACGGCGGCGCCGACCTCGCTGCCATAGAGCCTGGTCAGCCATTCCACCGCGAAGGTGGACATTGCCTTCTCGCCCTGCGCGGACAGGTCGCGGCCGAACGATCCGGCGACGTCGATCGTGCACAGCGAGGAGCCGGCGATATTGCCGTAGAGCAAAGCCGTTTTGGTCGAATTGCTCTGCTCGATGATGACGTCATCGCGCGACAGCCCGAGCGGATTGCCGGGGATCTGCAGCGCGATGCGATCGTAGCTGCCGAGGCCGAGCTTTGCCGAGGCGTCGAGCGCGCGCTTCGGCAACTCGGGCGCAAACTTGATATTGCCGCTCGCGAGCACGTTGCTCGACACCGTGACGATGGCGGCGCGCGCGACAATCTTGCCGGAGGACGTCTCGACCGTCACGTCGCGATTGCTCCACAGGATGCGCTGCGCCGGCGTCGACAGCGCCAGCGGCAGCTGCTCGCCGAGCTTTGCGATCAATGCGCCGAGCCCCTGCCGGCACGCGATCGCGGTGTTGCGATCCTGCGCGCGGGCCTTGTCGGCGGCCGAGAGATCCTTCAGATCCTTGCCGCTGAAATTGGCGCCGAGCAGGAATTCCGCGGTGCCGGTCCAATCGCCGAGATCCTTCGGCATCGCAGCGGCACAGGCGATATCGGCCTTGCGCGAGGCGTCGTCGATGGCGCGATTGGCGCGCACCAGCGCCGCCAAAAATTCCTCGGTCTCGCCGGGACGAGCGTAACGCCGCCCGATGCGGATCTTCTGGCCTGCGGGCGCCGTGACGATGTCGAGGCCCGCGGAGCGCGCCAGCCGGATCATCGGATTGGTTTCGGGATTGTGCATCCAGCGCGCGCCGCGGTCGAACGGCACGTCGAATGTCGATGCATCGGTCTGGCAGCGGCCGCCGACCTGGCCGGACGCCTCCACCACGATCACCTTGCGGTTCGCCGCTGCGATCCGTCGCGCCGCGGCAATGCCCGCGGCACCGGCGCCGATCACGACGATGTCGGCCTCGCGCGGCAGCGGCGCAGCAACAGCCCGGCCGCCGAGCGCAGGCGCCAGCGCGAGAGCTGCGGACCCCGACAGGAAATCGCGGCGGGTCACTGTCATGACATAGCTTTTGGCATGGTTTCCGGGGACTTGCAGAGAACGGGAACGCTTCGCGAACTGTGCCGCATCTCACCGACCGCAGCAACCGTCATGGTAAATCAATCATGATTGATCCGCTGATGGCATGAACTAAATTGCAACGGCTTGCGACCATGATTAAGTCAAACGAAGCGGTCGTAGAACCGCTGGGGGGAATCCATGGGCGTAGTGCTCGATACCGTCGGTAAATGGATCGCGGGGTACCTGCAGAAGGAAGTCCCCGGTTACGAGCCGTTCACGCCGAGCGATCCGGACCATCTGCGGGGCATCATGCAACCCGGCGATGTGCTGCTGGTCGAAGGCAACAACCGCATTTCCGGCATCATCAAATACCTCACGCAATCGACCTGGTCGCACGCCGCGCTGTTTGTCGGACCGATCGAGGGTGCGTTCGAGCCTGACGGCGAACAGCATGTGCTGATCGAGGCCAATATCGGCGATGGCGTGACCTCGGCGCCGCTGTCGAAATATCTCGCCTATCACACCCGCCTGTGCCGGCCGGTCGGACTGTCCTTCGAGGACCGCACCACCGTGTGCCGCTACGCCATCAACCGCATCGGCTTCGGCTACGACACCAAGAACATCGTCGATCTCGCGCGCTACCTGTTTCCGCTGCCGATCCCGCAGCGCTGGCGGCGCCGCATGATCGCATTCGGCTCCGGCGATCCGACCAAGATCATCTGCTCGGCACTGATCGCGCAGGCGTTCGACGCCGTGCGCTATCCGATCCTGCCGAAGATCACGCGCGCCGCCAGCCGCAAGGCGCGCCGCGAGATCCTGCATATCCGCGATTCCTCGCTCTACATGCCGCGCGACTTCGACATCTCGCCCTATTTCGAAATCGTCAAACCCACCATCGTACACGGATTTGACTACACAGCGCTGCACTGGGCCGACAAGCAGAAGCCGCTCCAGGAGGTAGCGGGCGAATTCGGTGTGTTTCCAGAATATAAGTCGCCGCCGCTCGTTCCTGAAACGATTGACGAAGAGGCGACGCTTCCGGCTGCGGAAGTGACGACGGCAGAGACTGCGCCGGTGTGACAGGCATCGATGTCGGGCCCGACACATCGAGCGTCGGCCGCGTCAACCACGATCTGGAACCCGTCTCGTCGTCCGGCTTCGACGTTGAGTTCTTGCTGTTGCATCACTAGGGTGCACGCGCTTCAGGCTAGCTCTCATTCGGTAGTTTTACGGTGTTTTCGATCATCGATTTCTCGGCGATGGCTGCAGCGTCGGAGAAAGATCCGGCGCGGTGGCGCCGTCCGTTCATCATTTGGCTGGAGGGAATCGAGACCGGCTGGTCGATTCCGCTTCTGCTCGCCCTCTTTGTCGCGATCTGGACGGTGTATCTTGTCATCGCCTATCTCGGCGCCGGCCTGCATCCCGACGTGCTCGAGACCTGGACGCTCGGCCGCCACCTCGCATGGGGATATCCCAAGCATCCGCCGTTGATGGGCTGGATCGCGCGGGGATGGACTGCGGTCTTCCCCCTGACCGATTGGTCGCTGCAGCTGATGGCGATGGTCAACGCAGCCGTGGCGCTGTGGACCGTCGACCTGATCTCGCGCCGCTTTGTCCGCGGTGAGAAACGGGTGATCGTCCTTCTGCTGGCGATGCTGCTGCCGGTCTATCAATTCCACGCTCAGCGCTTCAACGCGAACATGGTGCTGCTGGCATCCTGGCCGCTGGCGACCTACTGCTTCCTGCGTGCGTTCGACGCACCAAGGCGGCTCGGCTGGGCTATCGCGGCCGGCGCGGCCGGCGCGCTCGCCATGCTCGGCAAATATTATTCGGTCTTTCTGGTCGCAAGCTTTGTCTTCGCGGCCGTGCTGCATCCGAATCGCCGCCGCTACCTGCTGTCGGCCTCGCCCTGGATCTCGACGCTGGCAGGAATGCTCGTGCTTGGCCCGCATCTGCGCTGGCTCGCGACGACAGGCGCGCCCACGTTCGACTATGCGCTTGCGCATGCCGGCGCCGACCATGTCGCTGCGCTGAGTGAGGTGCTCTATTTCATCCTGGGGCTGATCGCGGCGCTCTCGGTTGCGGCCGTGACCTGGGTGTTCATGGCCGGCCCGCGGTTGGCGCGGCTGCCGGCGGATTTCGGCGTGATGAGCGCCGGGCTCCGCTTGCTGCTGCTGGTCGCAATCGGGACTATCCTGTTTCCGATGATCGTTTCGCTTGCGGTCGGCACCGACCTACCCTCGCTCTGGGCGGTGCAGGGCCTGTTCCTGTTCATCGTCCTGATCGTGTGCGGCACGAGCTATCCGATCGAGCGCTTCTATACGGTCAACCTGACCGTCATGGTGGCGGGGATCGCTGTTCTCGCGATCGGCGGCGGCGCCCCGCTCCATGCGCACTATCGCAACCTCTATGGCTATGGCGAAGGGCGCGGCTTCTACCACGCGGTCGCGGCGGAGCTGACCGCACGATGGCGCGACGTCGCCGGAACGCCGCTTGCCGCCGTCAGCGGCGACGACGCGCTCGCCTTCGCTACGGCCTTCTATAGTCCGGACCACCCGTTCTACGCGCGGCCGTTTGCCTATCAGTACACCTGGGGCTTGCCGCGCAAGACCACGCTCGATCGCGGCTGGGCCGCACTGTGCTTCGCCGATCAGCTGGATTGCCTGAACTGGATGCAACGCATAACGTTGCGCGCGACCGACGTCATTCGCTCCGAGTTCGATGCCCAGGCGACGCTGCTGGGCAGGCCCGGCCAGACTCGGCGGGTCGTAATGCTGATCGTTCCGCCCTACCGCGAAACACCCGCTGCGCACCCCGATGTCGAGGATTTCAGCTCGAGCCGACGCGCCCACGACTGATCAGAACGTTGCCGCCAGGGTCAGCCGGACGGCAAGCGGCTCGGCGGGATGCACGTGGCGGTCGGCGACGCCGTCGATCGGTTCGCCCGGCAACCGCGACAGATAGTAGCATTCGATCTGGTCGGTCTGTGCATTGAAGAGATTGAGGACGTCGAGCTGCAGCCGCATCCCGTTGTCGAATTTGTAGCCGGCGCGGGCGTTGACGATAAACGACGACAGCGAGCGGACGCTATCGTCCTCGATCAGTGGACGCGGACCGAAATAGCGGGCGCGCAGGCTGCCGAACGACCCGGTCTTGCGGCCGAAGGTGACGCCGCCACTGGCGACCCAGCTAGGTGCACCCGGAATGTAGTTGCCGGCCGGATCGAAATCAGTGAAGCGCGCGCGGGTGTAGGCGAGATCGAAATCGAGGCTCATCCACGGCAGCAGCCTGTACTGGTTGGTCCACTCGACGCCCATGCGCCGGCTCGGCCGGCTCGGTTCGGTGGTGCCGGCATCGCCGACGAACAGCAGCTCGGAATCGAAATCGAGCACGAACAGTGCGAACGACGAGGTGAGGCCGTCGATCGCCCTGGTGCGGATGCCGAGCTCGGCGTCCTTCGAGCGCACCAGCAGCGGCACCCGATCGAGGGGCCTAACCTTGTCGTTGGGATCGACCGTGATGGTCGCACCCCTGATATCGTTGGAGTGCAGGCCGAAGCCGGCATTGCCGTAGAACTCGGTCTTGACCCAGGGACCGAGCGCGATGCCAGCCTTCGGGCTCGTCATCGCCGCCTGCTCGTTGCCGGAATTCTGCGGCGTGTCGCTCAGCACGTGACCTGCGAAATAATCCTCGCGGATCCCGACCGTGGTGCGCAGCCAGTCGGTCCAGCGCGCCGTGGTATCGGCCCACAGCGCGACACTGCCCTCCTGCACCTGATCGTTGCGCACGATGGAGAGGATCTCACGCTGCGCGGTCTTGAACAGGCCGACATTGATGTTGTCGTAGCGGGTCTGCACGCCGACCCGGGTCTGGGTATCGATGCCGCCGACGCTCACATCGACGGCGTGGTTGACATCAAGGCCATAGACGGTGCGCCGGTCGGTCTGGCTGACGAGCTACGCCGCCTTCGCCTTGGCGCCGCGCGGCAGGCCGGCGCGGGCGAGGCCGCCATAGAGCTGCTCGTTCGGCATCTCGGCTTTCAGGATCGCGCGCACCGTAACCAGCCGATCAAGATCGATGCCGGTCGGAAACCCCTTGCTCTCACAGAGGAAGACGAGATCCTCGAACACGACATTGCCGGTGGCGCCCGGCGCGAACGGGCAGCCGCCGAGGCCGCCGAGCGAGCCGTCGAGCACGCGGGCGCCCTCGTCGAGCGCGGCGGAGGCGTTGGCGATGCCCATGCCGCGCGTGTCGTGCAGATGAACGCAGACCGGCTTGGCACCGGCGATCTTCACCGCGCCCCGGGTCAGCTCGCCGACCTGCTTCGGCCCGGCATAGCCGACGGTATCGGCAATCGCGACCATGTCGACGCCGGCCTCATAGAGCTGCTCGGTGAGACGCAACACTTCCTTGGGATCGACGGCACCCACGATCGAGCACCCCAGCGCCATCGAGATGGCGGCATTGACCACCGGCTTGTGCGCACTCGCATCGCGCAGCTCGCAGAGGCGCTTGATGTTCTCGATCGCAGACTCGCGCGAGCGATTGGCATTGGCCTGGCTGTGCTCCTCGGTCGCCGACACCACCGAGGCGATCTCGGCGACGCCGGAGGCCAGCGCCTCGTTGACGCCGCGCTCGTTCAGCGCCAGCGCGACGCCATGCGCGCCGGGCAGCGCGGCGATGGTGGCGACCACGTCGCGGACATCGACGAATTGCGGGAAGGTCTTGGCCGGCAGGAACGAGCCGACCTCGAAATGCCTGACGCCGGCGGCATATTCGTCGCGCACCCAACTCTGCTTCGCAGCGGTCGACGGGAATGTCTTCACAAGCTGCAGGCCGTCGCGCAGGCCGACTTCGCGCAGGATTACCTTGTCGCTGGGATAGATGTCGTGGACGCGGGTCATGGTCAGCCTCACGCAGCATTTCCGGTTGATGAGATATTGCGTTGTGCGAGCTCGGCGCGCACCTCGTCGGTGTCGGCGCCCAGCACCGGCACTTTCAGGCCTTCGCCGATATTGCGGCCGTTCCATTCGAGCGGCAGGGCGGGGACGCGGAACGGCTTGCCGTCGGCATTGACGTTGTTGACGAGTCCGCCGGGCCGCAGCACATGCGGGTCCTGCAGCAGATCCTCCGGCCGATTGATCGGCGAGAAGCAGATGTTGAGCGCGTCGAGCCTGGCCGAGAGATCGGCCACGTTCCAGCCTTTGATCACCTCGGCGACACGCGGAATGATCCGGTCCCGCGCCATGATGCGGTCCGTGGTAGAGCGCAGCGTCGGATCGTCGGCGAATTCCGTTAGACCAAACTCGCGGCAGAAGCTCTGCCAATGACCTTCGGTAACGACCCCGATGAAGATGCGATCGCCGCCGGCGGCGTCGAAGATGTCGTAGATCGGCCAGGCGTGTTCGCGCTCCGGCATCGAGCGCGGCTTGCGCCCAGTCATCTCGTACTCGACCATGTGCTGCGCGACCAGGAACAGGCAATTCTCGAACAGGCCGATGCGGATGTCGGCGCCGTTCCTGTTGCCGCCACGCTTCTGATAGAGCGCGGCGAGGATCGAGATCACGCCGAACATGCCGCCCATGATGTCGTTGGCGGACGAGCCGACGCGCTGCGGCTTGTCGCGCGTGCCGGTCATCGCAGCGAGTCCCGACATCATCTGCACGACCTCGTCGAGCGCCGGGCGATGATCGTAGGGGCCGGAGAGAAACCCCTTGTGGCCGGCGATGATGAGATGCGGATACTTCGCGCGCAGCTCCGCGGCGCCAAGACCCTGCTTGTCGAGCTGGCCATCGCGAAAATTCTCCAGGAACACGTCGGCGCTGGCGAGCAGCCGGTGCATCGTGTCGCGGTCCTCGGGCTTGGCGAAATCGAGCACAGTGCTGCGCTTGCCGCGATTGAACAGCGGGAAGAACGAGACGCCCATGCCGCCGAGCGAGCGGGTCTTGTCGCCGGCGGGAGGCTCGACCTTGATCACCTCGGCGCCGAGTTGCGCCAGGATCATCCCGCAGGTCGGCCCCATCACCATGTGGGTCATCTCGACGACCCTCACGCCTTCCAGCGGCAGTCCGCTCCCGGTCATCGATTTCTCCGTGCTCGTTGCGCTCGTTTTGAGTGATCGGCGCAAGTTAGGCTTCCACACGCTATCTGAAAAATATAATCTGTCGAATAGTGCATTCGTGGCTCTAGAACGCTCGACCTTCATGGATTCGCGCCAGCTTCGCTATTTCATCGCGGTTTACGAGCAGCGCAACCTGTCGCGGGCGGCGGATCAGGCCAATGTCGCGCAATCCGCGCTCAGCCACCACATCGCCAATCTCGAAGCGGAATTCGCCACGCCGCTGTTCGACCGCAAGCCGCGCGGCATGGAACCGACCGCGGCGGGCGAGCGGCTCTACGAGCATGCCCGCATCATCTTGCGCGCGATGGCGGCGGCCGAACGCGAGATCAAGGACGGCGGCAGCGCTATTGCCGGCGACATCTCGATCGGCATGGCCAATTCCGGGATGAAGGCGATCGGCGTGCCGCTGATGCGCACCGTGCTGGCGAAATATCCGAACCTGAAGCTGTCGCTGACCGAGAGTCTTTCCGGCGCGACGCTGCTGCATCTGATGAGCTCCGAGGTCGATCTCGCGCTGGTCTATAACCCGCCGTCGGACAAGGACCTGATCGCCGAGCCGGTGCTGGAGGAGCAGATGTTTTGCGTCGGCACCGAGAAGCTGATCGGCAAGAAAATCCCGATCAGCTTCGAGGAGGTCGCGCAGCTGCCGCTGATCCTGCTGCGGCACGGGCTGTCGGCGCGTGCGCTGCTGGACGATCCCGTACCGCTGAAACGGCTGGAGGCCAATGCGATCATGCATCTCAATTCGACCAGCGGCATGATCGGCGCGCTCACCGCCGGCCTGGGCTGCACGATCGCGACGACGCACTTCGTCAGCGAGCCGTTGAAGGCACGGTTGCTGGTCGCGCGCGAGGTCGTCGAGCCAAAACTGACCCGCACGCTTTATCTCTGCCGCTTGCGCAACCGCCCGATGACCTATGTCATGGAGGAAATGTGCCGGCTGATCCGCGCTCTGGTCGCAGACCAGGTGGGCCGCGGCGCCTGGGAGGCGACGCTCCTCATCTGACATCGAAAATATCGAACGATTCCTTCGATATGTTCGTCTGGATTTCTGGCTCCCGGCTGCCAAACATGACCTGACCGGTACGCCTTCCCAAGAAGGGCTGCCGTTGGAGCACCCGGGGAGGAGCGGAATGAGCGCCATCGACGTCGGCTCTGCGATCGAGCATGCCCGCACGACAAGCGGGCCGGACGAGATCTCGCGACGACTCGAGGCGCTGCCCGCCTCCGGCTATGTCTGGCGGCTGGTGATCCTGCTCTCGCTCGGCGGCTGCTTCGAAATCTACGATCTGTTCTTCACCGGCTATATCGCGCCGGGCCTCGCCCGCAGCGGGCTGATGACCACCACGACGCAGGCTTTCTTCGGCTTCTCCGGCATCGGCGCCTTCGTCGCGGCGACTTTCGCCGGCCTGTTCATCGGCACCTTCTGCCTCGGCTTCCTCGCCGATCGCTACGGGCGCAAGGTGGTCTTCACTTATTCGCTGCTGTTCTACAGCGCGGCGTCGGTAGTCATGGCGTGCCAGACCACCCCTGGCGGCCTGCTGCTGTGGCGCTTCATCGCCGGAATCGGGATCGGCATCGAGGTCATCACCATCGACGCCTACATCACCGAGCTGGTGCCGAGCTGGATGCGCGGCCGGGCATTTGCGATCAACCAGGCGGTGATGCTGTCGGCGGTGCCGATCGTCGCCGCATTGTCTTGGTGGCTGGTGCCGCTGACGCCTTACGGCATCGACGGCTGGCGCTGGGTGGTGCTGATCGGCGCCGCCGCCAGCATGATCATCTGGGTGCTGCGGCTCTACGTGCCGGAAAGTCCGCTCTGGCTGGCTCGCCATGGCCGCGTTGCCGAGGCCGAGAAGATCATGCGGACGCTCGAGGCTGCATCAGGTACGGCCGCTCCGCGCCCCGTCCCCGCGGTTGCGATGGTGCCGGCACGCGCGCCGGTCGAGACCGGCTATGCCGACCTGTTCAGGCCGCCCTACGTTTCGTTGGTCGTGCTCTTCATGATCTTCAATTTCTGTCAGGCGTTCGGCGTCTACGGCTTCTCCAACTGGGTTCCGGCGCTCCTGGTCGAGAAGGGCATCAACGTCACCAAGAGCCTGCAATATTCCTTCATCATTGCGTTCGCCTATCCGCTCGCGCCTCTCTTGGCCGCAACCTTTGCCGACCGCTTCGAGCGCAAATGGATCATCTGCGGCGCCGCCGCCGCGATCTCGGCGTTCGGCCTTGCGTTCGCGCAGCTCACCGAGCCCCTGCTGCTGATCGCCAGCGGCGTGCTGGTGACCGGGGCCAACATGACGCTGTCCTACGCCTACCACGCCTATCAGACCGAGGTGTTCCCGACCGCGATCCGGGCCCGCGCCGCGGGGCTGGTCTATTCGATGAGCCGCCTCAGCGCGACCTTCTCCGGCTTTATCGTGGCGTTCATGCTGAAGGACGCCGGCGTCAGCGGGGTGTTCGGCCTGATCACCGCGGCGATGGTCATCGTGATCATTGCCATCGGTGTCTGGGGACCCGCGGTCCGCGGCAAGCCGCTGGACACCTAGAGCATTTCGGTCCTGATTAGATCAGAACCGAAATGCTCCAGATCTCTTTTGACGCGTTTTCTTCGCGCGAACCGGTATCCACTTCGCTCGAAAACGCTCTAACCGCGACACGAACGGCACTTGCCGAAGCCATATTGGGCGTCTACCTCTCGCTCGTCATTTGGCAGAGGTAACCCAGTCATGTTCGACGCCGCCGTCAAGGCGCTTTCGCAAATCCTGTCGCCGCCGATGCGCACGATCCTGTGGCGTTCGATCTTGCTTGCGCTGGTGCTGATCACCGTGCTGGCAATCGGATTGCAGCGGTTGCTGAGCTGGTTTGCCGACTATGGCGAGATCTGGGCCGAAGGCATGCTCGGTCCCAACTTCCATTCCACGCTGCACGTGCTGTCCTGGGTCATCTCGATCTCGGCGGGCCTTGGCGTCGTGCTCGGCGGCATCTTCCTGATGCCCGCGATCACTTCGCTGGTGGCGAGCCTGTTTGTCGACGACGTCGCCGATCATGTCGAGCGCGAGCACTATCCGGCCGACCATCCCGGCACGGCGCTGCCCGTCACGCTCGCGACGATCGAGGGCGTCAAGACGGCGCTACTGACGGTGCTGGTCTATCTGGTCGCGCTGCCGTTCGTGCTGTTCGCGGGCGCGGGCTTCATCATCTTCTTCATCGCGACCGCCTGGCTGCTGGGCCGCGAATATTTCGAGCTCGCGGCGATGCGGTTCCGCTCGCCGGCGGACGCCAAGGCGATGCGCAAGGAGAATGCTGCGACGGTGTTCACCGCAGGCCTGTTCATCGCAGGCTTCGTCTCGATCCCGATCGTCAATCTGGCGACGCCGCTGTTCGGCATGGCCTTCATGGTGCACATGTACAAGCGGCTGTCGGGCCCGCGGCGCGAGCTGATCGAGCCCGCGCAGCGAAGCAACGTGCCCTCGGTCTAGCTCGCATCCGGAGGCACCAGCGGCGATGCGGGCGCCGGATCGCGCGCCAATGGCACCAGCAGGAGCCCGACCAGCGCCACGCAAGCAAGCATCGCCCATGCCTCGTTGACGGTGAGCGCGAGCGATGCCCGCTCGACTAGCGGCCGGATAAACGCGACTGTCGCCTCGTCTGGCAAACCCGGCAGACGGTCGAGGAGTAACTTCGGATCGAGCCCGATCGCCTGCGCCGCGGTGACATCCCCTGCCAGCAAGCGCACTCGAAGATCCTCGCCATAGCTCCAGCTCCGGCCGTAGAGGATCGTATCGATCAGAGCGATCCCGATCGCGCCACCCAGATTGCGCATCAGGTTGAACAGTCCGCTGGCGTCGGCAACTTCCGCGTCCGGCAGGGCGCCCAGCGCAATGCGCGTCGGCGGCAGCAGGCAGAACATGATCGCGAGGCCGCGCACGATCTGCGGCCAGAACATTTCGCCGAAATCCGCCGTACGGGGTTGGAAGGCGCTCAATCCGAGACCGAGCGCGAACAACGCGAAGCCTGTACCGGTCAATACAAGCGCGCCGACGCGGCCCTCAAGGATTGTCGCAAGCGGCGCGGCGATAAGCTGCGCAACTCCCGTGACCAGCATGATGGTGCCGATCTCGAAGGCGTCATGGCGACGGACAAAACCGAGAAAGACCGGCATCAGGTAGGTCGATCCGTACAGGCCGATGCCGAGGCAGAAGCTCAGGCCGCAACCGACCGCGAACGAACGCCGCCTGAACAGGCTCAATTGCGCAATCGGATACGCCGCGCGGAGCGTGCGCCAGACCAGCAGCGCCATCCCGGCAACGCTTCCGATCAGCAAGCTTGTGCACAGCATCGAGAGCCAACCCCGCTGCGGCGCCTCCTTCAGGCCGATCATGAAGCTTGCGAGTGCCGCCGCGAGCAGCACGAGCGACCATTTGTCCAGCCTGGAGAACGCGCGGAGATGTACCCCTTCCGTCGGAAGCAGCAACGATGTGAGCGCGGCCGCAATCGTTCCCGGAACCAGATTGATCAGGAACAGCCACGGCCACGACCAGGTCTGCGTGATCCAGCCGCCGACGACAGGTCCAACGGTTGGTGCAAGCACCGCGACGACGCCGCCAATCGTGGTCACCACGGCATGAAGGCGCGCCGGAAACAGCGTGAACACAGCGGAGAACACCACGGGGATCAGGACGCCACCGGAAAATCCCTGTAACACGCGAAATATCAACAGCACGGCAAATCCGCCGCTGAAAGCGCAGCCGACGGACGTGATGGTGAACAGGCTCACGGCGATGACGAACAGCCATCGCAACGACAGCACATGGGTGAACAGGCCGGTCAGCGGGATCGCGATCACCTCGGCGATCAGATAGGCGGTCTGGATCCAGCTCATCGCGGAAGGCGAGATCGCAAGCGCGCGCTGGATTGTCGGCAGCGAAGTCGCGACGACCTGGATGTCGAGGATCGCCATGAACATGCCGAGGCACATCAGGAGGAAGCCGGCCCAGGTCGCAGCCGATGGGCTGTCCGTTGGGTGATCCGTACGGTCGCTCATGGCGTGCTGACGCGCGGCCAGTCCGCAACCGAGAGAGCACGACTCTCGGCGCGAATTCGGATCGCAAGCACCGCGAGATTGAGCACGGTGAAAATCAACGCCAACCCAGGCAGATGCAGCGCGAGCGGAAGCAGCGCGATCTCACCGAGAACAACGGCATAGTTTGGATGCGGGAGAAACCGGTAAGGCCCGGATGCGACCAGAGGTGCGCCCGGCAACACGATGATCCGCGTGGTCCAGCGCGGTCCGAGCACGGCGAGAATCCACAGCCGCAAGCCTTGCAGCACCAGAAAGGCCGCGAGCATGGCCTGGTTGACGTCCTGGTCGCGGCCCCAGATCCACAGCGCGGTCAGCCAGCCGGCGTGAACCAGCGCGATGAGCGGGTAGTGACCGGCGCCGACTTCGATCGCGCCTCGCGCCAGAAGCCGCGCCGTGTTTCGGCGTGACAGCACGAGCTCGCCGAGACGCTGCAAGCAGACCAGCGCAAGGATGATCGAAGCGGTGCTCACGCCGTGTGCCTGAGCGCAACGCAGCTGAGCGTGAAGCCCGGCCCGAGCGCGGTGAGCAGCGAGCGCGGCGGCAATCCCTTGGCGTAGGCGCGTTCGAGGACAAAGAGCACCGTCGGGGCCGACATGTTGCCGCAAGCCGCGATGACGTCGCGTTCGTGATCGAGCGTGCCCTGATCGAGCGCGAGCGCCCGCTCCAGCGCGGCGATGACCTTGGAGCCGCCGGGATGGCAGAGGAAGCGGTCGATATCACCGGCCGTCAGACCCATCCGCACCAGAATTTCTGCAACGGCCGGCCCGAGATTGTCGCGGATGAAAGCTGGAATGGTGCGCTGAAAGACGACACCGAACCCTTCCGGATCGACCGTCCAGCCCATGATGTCGAGCGTATCCGCCCACAGCCTTTCGCCCGCCGCCTCGATCCGCGTCGCACCGCCGTCCCCGGCGCGCAGCACGATCGCGGCGGCGCCGTCGCCGAACAGACTGGCGGCAACGATGTTTGCCTTGGTGAGCTCATCGTGCCGGACCGCGAGCGTGCAGAGCTCGAGCGCAACCAGCAGCACGTTCGTACCGGGCCGCGCTTCCGCCAGCCGCGCCGCGATCGACAGGCCCGACACGCCGCCGGCGCAGCCGAGGCCGAACACCGGCACCCGCGAGACGTCCGGCCGCAGGCCGAGCTTACCCGCGACGCGCGCCTCCAGTGTCGGCGTCGCGATTCCGGTCGAGCACACCGTAACGACGATATCGATATCGCTGCCGGCTAGGTCTGCACGCGCAATCGCCTTACGGGCGACGTCGACGAACAGCGCTTCCGCGCCTTCGAGGAACGCCAGCGTCCGCTCCGGCCAATTGCGCCGCTCGAGATACCATTCGATCGGCTTGACGCCGTAGCGACGCTGGATGCCGGTGTTGGCGAACAGGCTGGAGAGCGTCTCGAATTCGGGATAGCGATCGGCGAGAAGGTTGCGCGCGGCCTGCAGGACTTGCCCTTGATGAAATAGATGCGGTGGAACCGCCGTCGCCATGGAAACAAGCGCGGCCGTCTGCTCTAGATCTGTCATCGTGGCTCCAATTCCCCCGCTTGTGGAACCACGCGATGAGCAAAATATTTCAGACACCCACGCCGTCAGTGGCGTCCCGCATTCACTAAAAGTTGAACCTCGCGGCAGCGAGCCGTCGCGATCTCGATGCCGCGTCTTGCGCAAATCAGATGATGCAGGCGTCGGTCAGGAAGCGGCGGCGTCTGGCTTGCGCATCACGGTCTTCAGGAAGCCAAGCGGCACAGGTGACAAGGGACCCTGCGGCGCGCGCGTGATCAGGGCGACCAGGACCAGCGCCAGCATCGCGAGCCAGAAGCACAGCCAGAAGCCGTCTATATAGGCGAGCGTGTTGGCCTCGCGCTGCACCAGCGCCGCGAGCGTGCCGACGGCCCGCCCCATCGCCGCCCCCATGCCGTGGCCGGAAAATTCACCGGTCAACCGCTTTAACAGGTTCACGACGTCGACATCGCCGTTCTGGACATGCTGTCCGAGATAATTCGAATGGATCTGCTCGCGGACCCGCAGCCAGGTGCCCATCAATGCGATGCCGATCTCGGCGCCACCGAGCCGCATGATCTGGATATAGGCCGCGAACGCGGTCGCTCGCGACGGATCGGAATTGGACAGCGCCATGATGATGATCGGCAGCAGCGTGAACGCCTGCCCCACTGACGTGAGCAGGACGATGCCGATGAAATCCTCCCGCGCCCAGACATGGCTCAGCTGCGTGCCCCAGAGATTGGCCGCTGCGAACGCCGAGAACCCGAGCACCACGACAACGCGCGGATCGAGGTGGCGGAGCAGGACAATCGAGATCGGCACCAGCACGAACATCGGCAGCGCACCATGGGTAAACAGCAGCACGCCTGACTGCTCCGGCCGCAGCGAACCGACGGTGCCGAGGAAGTTCGGCACCAGCGACGAATTCGACAGGCTGGTCAGCGTGTAAAGCAGGATGACGATCAGCGAGAGCCCGATATTGCGCGAGAACAGCACGTTGAAATGCGCCCAGGGCCGGCGCACCAACGTCTCGTTGATCATGAAGGCGATGATCAAGATCCCGCCGCCGACCAGCAGCGCCATCACGGTGCCCGACGACAGCCAGTCCAGCCGGTTGCCCTGATCGAGCCCGGCATAGACCATCGACATCCCGGCGCCGAGCAGCAGCATGCCGCCCCAATCGGCATGGTGCAGCAGGTCGCGATTGACCGGCTCATTCGGGGTGCCGAGATACACCATCAATCCCATCAGCGGCGCGACCACCACACCCTGCCAGTACAGCCACTGCCAGCCGAGGTGCTCGACATAGAATCCGACCAGCGAGCTCGACGAGTCCAGCGCGAAGCCGACACGGATTGAATACATCGCGATCGCAGGCAGCCACCAGCGGATCGGCAGGTTGCGCAGGATGATCATCAGCGTCGCCGGCACGAAGGTGCCGAGCAGCATGCCGTGGGCGATGCTGAGCAGGATCAGCGTCGTGTAGTCGTGCACGAACGGGATGGTCAGCGAGACCACGGCATAGATCAGGCTCGGAATCCCGAGCACGCGGCGCAGGCCGAACACGGTGGCGAGCCAGGCCACCGCGGGCGCGACGAAGATCTGCGAGCCGATGGCCGCGGTCGAGAGCCAGGCGCCCTCGTCGAAGCCGAGCGAGAACGCGCCACGCAGGTCGGGCAGGCCGACCGAGGTCAGGCGGCTGTCGAAATTCGCCAGGAACGCGCCGAGCAGCACGGCGACGACGGCGAACAGCGGATAGCGCGCGACGTCGCCGCGCGAGACCGGACCGCGGTTACGGTCGTCACTTTCCGCCATTGGCGACCGCCTCGCCGGTGTTGATCCGGGTGACGACCGACATGCCCGGCAGCAGGCGCTCGAGCAGCGGTTGGCCCTTGTCGAACTGGATACGCACCGGGATGCGCTGCACCACCTTGGTGAAATTGCCGGTGGCGTTGTCGGGCGGCAGCAGCGCGAATTGCGATCCACTTGCCGGCGCGATGCGCTCGACGACGCCGCGCAACGTCTGGCCGGAGAATGTGTCTACGGTGACCTCGACCGGCTGGCCCGGCTTGACGTTGGTCAGCTGGGTTTCCTTATAGTTGGCGATCACATAGACGTTCGGCAGCGGCACGACATTGATCAGATTGGTGCCGAT
The DNA here is from genome assembly GCF_050435825.1 of Bradyrhizobium sp. I1.14.4. Classification (NCBI taxonomy): domain Bacteria; kingdom Pseudomonadati; phylum Pseudomonadota; class Alphaproteobacteria; order Hyphomicrobiales; family Nitrobacteraceae; genus Bradyrhizobium; species Bradyrhizobium sp. I1.14.4. Next base: position 50,644 of record NZ_JBNDLA010000021.1, read on the forward strand.
GTTGACGTAGTCACCCGGTTGCACCTGGCGCTCGCCAGTGACGCCGTCGAACGGCGCGACGATCCTGGTATATCCGAGCTTGAGCTTGGCCGACGCGAGCAGCGCCTTGGCGGCGTCGAGATCGGCGGCGCGTTGCTTCTTGGTGCCCTGCAGAACCTCGAGCTGATGGCGCTGCGCTGCGATCACCGCGCGGCTGGCGCGCACATCGGCCTCCGCCTTGGCGTAAGATGCGGTCGCCTGCTCGAGCCGCTGCCGCGTGCCGGCATCGGTTTGCGACAGCGACTGCTGGCGCTCCTCCTCCTGGCGCGCCAGGGTCTGCTGCGCCTCCGCGGATAGCCGCGAGGCCTCGGCCTGCGCGATGGTCGCGTATTGCAGCTCGACCTGGTTGTTGAGGTTGTCGAGCGCGGCCTGCGCACCGACCACGCCGGCCTCGGCCTGTGCAACCTGCGCCTCGTAGTCGGCGGGGTCGATCTGCACCAACAGGTCGCTGGTCTTGACGCGCTGGAAATCGGATACGGCGACGGTGAGCACTTCGCCGGACACGCGGCTGGACAGCTGGGTCAGCTCGGCGCGCACATAGGCGTCATTGGTGGTCTGGATCGTGGCACTGCCGACCCAGGAGTCCCAATGCGTCGTCGCCACCGCGACGAACACCAGCGCGCTGAGCACCGCAAACAGCGGAATTGCGAAGCGGCCCCAAAAGCCGCTTGCCGCAGGCTGCGGCTTTGCCGGCGCCGCGGTCGGAGCAGGCGCTGTCTGGCTGGCTTGTGACGGACCATCTTGAACCTGCTCTGCCACACCACACTCCCTCAATCACACGCGCCGAACGCCGGGCTCGCCACTTAGCACATGATGACGATCATGCCTCAGACGGTCTTTTCCGGCCATCGGCAGAGATCATTGATCAGGCACACTTCGCAACGCGGCCCACGGGCGAGGCAGGTATAGCGGCCATGCAGGATCAGCCAGTGATGGGCGTGCAGCATGAACTCAGAGGGAATCACCTGCTCCAGCCCGAGCTCGACTTCGAGCGGGGTGTTGCCCGGCGCGAGTCCGGTGCGGTTGCCGACGCGAAACACGTGGGTATCGACCGCCATCGTGTGTTCGCCGAACGCCATATTGAGCACGACATTCGCGGTCTTGCGGCCGGCGCCGGGCAGTGACTCGATCTCGGCGCGGGTGCGCGGCACCTCGCCGCCGAATTCGGCGATCAGCTTTTCCGAGAGCGCGATGACGTTCCTGGCCTTGTTGCGATAGAGCCCGACGGTCTTGATGTAGTCGCGCACTCTGTCTTCGCCGAGCGCAAGCATCTTCTCCGGCGTGTCGGCGACCGCAAACAGCGCCCTCGTCGCCTTGTTGACGCCAGCATCGGTCGCCTGCGCCGACAGCACCACCGCAACCAGCAGCGTGTAGGGATTGAGATGCTCGAGCTCGCCCTTCGGCTCGGGATTGGCTTTGCGGAACCGGTCGAAGGCCTCGTAGACCTCCTCCGCCGTCCACGGCTTTGACTTTGCGGTTCTCTTGGCGGTTTTCTTGGCAGGCTTCTTGGCCCCCTTCGTTGCCGCGCGTTTGGGCAGCGGCTTTGCCGCTTTCGCGGCCTTGTTCTTTGGCGCGGACCGGACGCTTGACGTGCTGGCGCGTTGAGGGCGGATGATTTTGGCCATGAACCGGATATACTGATACGCCATGACCGCAGGCAACGACTTTGATCCCAGCGAAGACCTCAGGGTCAACGACCTCGAGGCGGATGACGCTGGGGCCGAGCCGAAGCTGTTCTCGGCGCTGCTGACGCCGCACCGCTCGCTGAACCGATCAGGCTTTATCGTGCTGATGTCGTTCGTCACCGCGGTCAGCTTCGTCGCCGGCGCGGTGTTCTGGTGGCTGGGCGCCTGGCCGATCTTCGGCTTCTTCTGCCTCGACGCGCTGGTGATCTATTGGGCGTTCAAGGTCAATTTCCGCACCGCCAAAGCGAGCGAGGAGATCACCGTCACGCCCTCGGAACTGCGGGTGCGCAGGATCAGCCACCGCGGCCATGTCGCGGAATGGGTGCTCAATCCGCTCTGGGTGCGGTTCGAACAGATCTCGCATGAGGAGTTCGGCATTGAGCGGCTTTACCTGGTATCCCGGGGCCGCCGGGTCAGCGTCGGCAGCTTCCTGGGTCCGGACGAAAAGGCTAGCTTCTCCAAAGCCTTGACGGCGGCGCTCAACGCCGCGAAACGCGGCCCGACTTACAACCCCATCGCTTGAGCGAACTTGTTTTTGAGCATGATCTTGTCGGAAAACCGGTCTCCACTTTTCCGGATCATGCTTGTCAGAAATCGGGTGGTTTGGATGCGCCATGGCTCCTAAATCAGACACCATGATGACACTCGCCATACATGACCAGCGCCTGGCCAAGCCGGGCCTCCAGAGCGCCGCGCTGCGCGACTACGATTCGGTGCGGCGCGCCATCGCGTTCATCTCGGAACATTGGCGCACGCAGCCGACCATCGAAGCGATGGCCGACGCCGCCGCCGTCACGCCGGATGAACTGCACCATCTGTTCCGCCGCTGGGCCGGGCTGACGCCGAAGGCCTTCATGCAGGCGCTGACCCTGGATCACGCCAAGAACCTGCTGCGCGATTCCGCCAGCGTGCTCGACGCGGCACTCGACTCCGGCCTCTCAGGCCCGGGACGGCTGCACGATCTGTTCGTCACGCACGAGGCGATGTCGCCCGGCGAATGGAAGACCGGCGGTGGCGGCATGACGTTGCGCTACGGCTTCCACCCCTCGCCGTTCGGCACCGCGATCGTGATCGCGACAGACCGCGGGCTCGCGGGGCTTGCCTTCGCCGATCCCGGCGACGAGCCAACCGCGTTCGCCGACATGAAGCGGCGCTGGCCGAATGCGACCTATGTCGAGGACACCGACGGCACCACCGCTTTGGCGCAGCGCGTGTTCGATACAAGGTTGTGGCGGGCAGACCAGCCGCTGCGCGTCGTCCTGATCGGCACCGATTTCGAGGTGCGGGTGTGGGAAACGCTGCTCAAGGTTCCGATGGGCCGCGCGGTGAGCTATTCCGATATCGCCTGCAAGATCAGCAACCCAAAGGCCTCGCGCGCCGTCGGTGCCGCGGTCGGCCGCAATCCCGTGTCGTTCGTGGTGCCCTGCCATCGCGCACTCGGCAAGAGCGGCGCGCTGACCGGCTACCACTGGGGCATCACCCGCAAGCAGGCGATGCTGGGCTGGGAAGCCGGCCAGGTGGGATTGCACTAAGCTACGCCGCGAGATCGACCTTGGAGGCAACGGTGGAATCGGCATTGAGCCGATAGACCACCGGCGCGCCGGTTGCGAGCTCGCGCTTGAGGATCTGCTCCGGCGTCAGCTTCTCCAGCACCATGATCAGCGCGCGCAGCGAATTGCCGTGGGCGGCGATCAGCGTGCGCTGGCCGCGCAGCACGCCGGGCAGGATCTCCTGGACATAGTAGGGTAGCGTGCGCGCCAGCGTGTCCTTCAGGCTTTCGCCGCCGGGCGGCGGCACGTCATAGGAACGACGCCAGACCAGGACCTGGTCCTCGCCCCATTTCTTGCGGGCGTCGTCCTTGTTGAGGCCGGAGAGATCGCCATAGTCGCGCTCGTTGAGCGCGAGATTTTCCGTGGTCGGCAATCCGGTCTGGCCGATCTCGGCCAGCATCAGCTTCAGCGTGTGCTGCGCGCGGGTGAGGTCGGAGGTGAAGGCGACGTCGAACGACAGGCCCTGCGCCTTCAGCTTGCGGCCGGCGTCCTTGGCCTCGGCAACGCCCTGCTCGGTGAGATCAGGGTCTTTCCACCCGGTGAACAGGTTCTTCAGATTCCATTCGCTCTGACCATGACGAACGAGCACAAGAAGACGATCACTCATTTCAGATTCCGTTTTCGCTTGGCTGGATTTTGTCCCGTCGAGCGGTTCAGTCGCTCAATCCGAGAACATCGGTCATCGAATACATGCCGGGCTTCTTGCCGTGCGCCCACAGCGCCGCCTTAAGCGCGCCCTGCGCGAACAGCGCGCGGTCCTCGGCATGATGCGACAGCGTGATGCGCTCCGAGGGACCGGCAAAGATCACGCTGTGATCGCCCGCTGCGGTGCCGCCGCGCAGCGAGGCAAAGCCGATATCGCCGGCACGCCGCGCGCCGGTCAGGCCATCGCGGCCGCGCGCCGAATGCTGATCCAGCGCGATTCCGCGTCCCGCCGCGGCGGCTTCGCCGAGCATCAGGGCGGTGCCCGACGGCGCATCGATCTTGGACTTGTGGTGCATCTCGAGAATTTCGATGTCAAAACTCTGGTCGAGCGATTGCGCGACGCGCTTGACCAGCACTGCGAGCAGATTGACGCCGAGGCTCATATTGCCCGACTTCACCACAATGGCGCGATCGGTGACGCTGCGGATCACCGCATCGTCGGACTGCGACAGGCCGGTGGTGCCGATGACATGGACCAGGCCGCGCTCGGCCGCGATCGCGACATTGGCGATGGTCGCGGCCGGCACGGTGAAATCCAGGATGCCGTCGGCGCCGGCCGACATCGACCACAGATCGGCCGACAGCTCGACGTCATTGGCGGGAAGGCCGGCAAGTACGCCGGCGTCCTTGCCGAGCAGCTCCGAGCCCGGCGCCTCCAGCGCGCCGACCAGCACCGCCCCCGGGGTTTCGGAAATCACCCGCGTCAGCGTGCGGCCCATCCGGCCGCCGGCTCCCGCAACAATCAGACGCATGTCAGCCATGGCTCACCTCTCACCGCCGTATAAAGCATGAGCCGGAAAAGGGGAAACCGCTTTTCCGGGCTGGAATTATGCTTAAACGGGCGACATCCACGGCTGTTCCGGCAAGCGAGCGGCTGCCCCGATGTCCGGGCTACGGGCTGTCGTGCCCCTCAATGATGATGAGATCGGCGATCGAATGCGGCTGCCGCACCTTGATGTTGGCCTGGTATTCGGGCGAATTGTAGCAAGCGAGCGCGGTGTCGTAGTCCGGGAACTCGATCACGACATTGCGCGAGCGGCTCTGGCCCTCCACGCCGGTGAACTTGCCGCCGCGCACGATGAACTTGCCGCCGAATTTCTGGAAGATGGCGGGGTTGGCCGCCATGTAGGGCTTGTAGCCCTCTTCATTATGAACATCGACGCGTCCAATCCAGTATCCTTTCGCCATCTCTCTTCTCCCTTGTTGTTGGTTCAGGCAAGCGCTTGGGCGATTTCGGTGTGAATGGCTTCGGCGGCGGCCTTCGGATCGGCTGCCTCCATCACCGGACGTCCGACCACCAGATAGTCGGCGCCGGCGGCAATGGCGCGGGCCGGCGTCATGATGCGCTTCTGGTCGCCGGTCGCCGAGCCCGCCGGGCGGATGCCCGGCGTCACCAGGTTCATCTGATCGCCGACGATCTTGCGCAAGGCGGCGGCTTCCTCGGGCGAGCTGACGAGGCCGTCGACACCGAGCGCCTGCGCCTGCCGGGCGCGCGCCTCGACGAGATCGGAGACGTTGAGACGGTAGCCCGCCGCGTGAAGGTCCGCGTCGTCGTAGGAGGTCAGCACCGTCACCGCGAGGATCTTCAGGCCGGAGCCTGCGCGCGCCTCGACCGCCGCCTTCATGGTCTGCGGGTAGGCGTGCACGGTGAGAAAGGCCGCGCCAAGACCGGCGATGCTTTCGACCCCGCGCGCGACCGTGTTGCCGATGTCATGCAGCTTGAGATCGAGAAAGACTTTCTTGCCGCCGGCTGCAAGCTGCTTCGCCAGCGCGAGGCCGTCGGCGTAACCGAGCTGATAGCCGATCTTGTAGAAGGTGACGCTGTCGCCGAGCCTGTCGATCATCGCCTCGGCTGCGGCGACGGATGGCAAGTCGAGCGCCACAATCAACCGGTCTCTTGGAGCGATCTTGGCTGGCGGCATGTCACCTCACATCATGCGTTGAGAATGGTCGATCAGCTGCCGCACCAACGCTCGCATCGCGTCGATGTCGGCCTGGTGTTTTAGATGATCCATATCGTCATAGGCCTGCTCGGCGAATGACAGCGCGAGCTGGTTCGGGATCACGGTGGCGTGGCACGCCGTCAGGATCAGCCGCAGCGCCGCCAGCGCGCGGGTGCCGCCGAGCCGATTGCCGGATGCCGCCGCGATCGCGAAGGCGCGGCCGTGGAACACCTCTCCGCGGGTCTCGTGCGGATCCTGCACGCGGCTCACCCAGTCGATGGTGTTCTTCACCAGCGCCGGCACCGAGGAATTATATTCCGGCGTCACGATCAGCACGCCATGATGGGCGCCGATCATCCGCTTCAGATTGACGGCATGCTGCGGCACCCCCGACCTCGCCTGCAGGTCACCGTCATAGATCGGCAGCGGGAAATCGCCGAGCGAGATGCGAGTGACGTCGGCGCCGGATTGCGCGAGCTCCTGCACCAGCACGGCGGCCAGCTTCGCGTTGAGCGAGCCTGATCGAAGCGATCCGGGGATCACGAGGATTTTCAGTGCGGACATTTTGAAATCGCGGTTAGGGCACGCGTCCAGCGCGACGGCACCGGCCGAGCATTTTCTCTGAAAATGCTCTTAGCTAATGTTCTGCGCGTATTCCATGCGCAAAACCGGCACCCGCTCTTGCGGAATACGCGTCAGCCCTTGCGATACACCCAGACCCGCGCGGGCGGAAGGTTCATCCAGATCCGCTCGGAGGCCTCTGTGGACACGCCCGGCAGCGACTTCGGAATCGGGGGCGCCACCGAATAGGTGAACTGAACAAAAGGCGCGCCGGGCGCGAGCGCCTGGAAGGCGTCGCGGATCAACCTCAAACGAGTCAGCATCGGCTTGGTGACCAGCGGCAGGCCGGAGACCACGGCCGAGGCCGGAGTCTTCAGGACATCCCACAGCGCGTCACGAAGCGCGTAGGCGTCGCCCTGGACCACCTTGGCCTGCGGATAGCGTTCGCGCAGCAGTGCACAGAAGCCGGGATTGTATTCGACCAGGACAAGACGCTTTTGATCGACGCCGTGCTCGATCAGCGCGTTGGTGATCGCCCCGGTGCCGGGTCCGAGTTCGACAACCGGCCCTTCGGCCTCGGGATCGACATATTGCGCCATGGTACGGGCAAGCAGCCGTCCGGACGGCATTACCGCGCCCATATGCAGCGGCTTCTCGATCCATGAACGGAGAAAACGAACCTCGTCGTCGAGACGGAGGGGTTTCTTCGACGCACGCACGGACGATTGCAGGGGCATGTCGCTTCCAGGCGGGACCGCACAACCGAGTGGTTGTCAGAAAACAGTCACAAAGACGTATATGTCAGAGCCGTTACGGTCAAGCATGACGACAATTACTGGGCGGCGCGGTTTCCGAAGAAGTCCTTGACCTTAGAGAAGAAACCCGCGGCCTCCGGCTGAGTAGCGCCGGACGAGAGTTTTTCGAACTCCATCAGCAATTCTTGCTGCTTCTTGGTCAGATTCTGCGGCGTTTCGACCATAACCTGGACATACATGTCGCCGGTCTGGCGCGAGCGGAGCACCGGCATGCCCTTTGATGCGATGCGGAATCGCCGGCCGGATTGGGTGCCGGACGGCACCTTCACCTTGGTCTTGCCCTTGTCGATGGTCGGCACCTCGAATTCGCCGCCGAGCGCTGCGGTCACCATCGAGATCGGCACGCGGCAGTGCAGGTCGGCGCCGTCGCGCTGGAAGAACTGGTGCGTGGTCAGCGACAGGAAGATGTAGAGGTCGCCGGGCGGCCCGCCGCGGACACCGGCCTCGCCTTCGCCGGCGAGACGAATACGGGTGCCGTCCTCCACTCCCGGGGGAATGTTGACCGACAGCGTGCGCTCGCGCGTTACCCGGCCGGAACCGGCGCAGGAGGTGCAGGCGTCCTCAATCATCTGGCCGCGGCCCTGGCAGCCGGGGCAGGTTCGCTCCAGCGTGAAGAAGCCTTGGGCCTGCCGGATACGGCCGGCGCCACCGCAATGCGAGCAGGTCTTTGGCTTGGTGCCGGCCTTGGCGCCGGTGCCCGAGCAGGATTCGCAGGTGACCGAGACCGGGATCTCGATCTGCGCGGTCTTGCCCTGGAAGGCCTCCTCGAGCGTGATCTCCATGTTGTAGCGCAGGTCGGCGCCGCGTTCGCGGCCGCCGCCGCGGCGCTGCCCGGCCATGCCGAACAGATCCTCGAAGATGTCGGAGAACGATGAGGCAAAGCCGGCGCCGAAGCCGGGGCCGCCACCACCCATGCCCTGCTCGAAGGCGGCATGGCCGAAGCGGTCATAGGCGGCGCGCTTGTCGCCGTCCTTCAGCACCTCATAGGCTTCGTTGATTTCCTTGAACCGGACTTCGCTGGTGGCGTCGCCCGGATTCTTGTCCGGATGCCATTTCATCGCGAGTTTGCGGAAAGCCGATTTCAGCTTGGTCTCGTCCGCGTTCCGATCGACCTCGAGGGTCTCGTAATAGCAGCGCTTGGTGGACATCCTTCAATTCCGTCCGAAGTTCGTCGCGATCGCCAAGGATTGCGTCAAGGATTGCGCCTGTCTGGAAGATGCAGCGATCGCCTTAAAGAAAAATGACCCCCACTCCTCCGAGACGCGTCGCGTGCTCTTTGGTGTGAGGGTCATGATCGCAAACCCGCGCTTAAGCAGATTTCTTGTTGTTCTTGTCGTCGTCAACCTCGGTGAACTCCGCGTCGACAACGTCATCCTTCGCAGCGTCCTTGGCCGCGTCGGCCTCGGCCTGCTGCTTGTACATGGCCTCGCCGAGCTTCATCGAAGCCTGCGCCAGCGTGTTGGTCTTGGCCTTGATCGCCTCGGCGTCGTCGCCCTTCAGCGCTTCCTTGAGGTCGCTGACGGCGTCTTCGATCGCACGGCGCTCGGTCTCGGCGATCTTCGAACCGTGTTCGGCCAGAGCCTTCTCGGTCGAATGAACCAGGCCATCGGCGTGGTTCTTGGCGTCGACGGCCTCGCGGCGCTTCTTGTCCTCGGCCGCGTTGACCTCGGCGTCCTTGACCATCTTGTCGATGTCGGCCTCGGACAGACCGCCGGAGGCCTGGATCCGGATCTGCTGTTCCTTGCCGGTCGCCTTGTCCTTGGCCGAGACGTTGACGATGCCGTTGGCGTCAATGTCGAAGGTCACCTCGATCTGCGGCATGCCGCGCGGAGCCGGCGGAATGCCCATCAGGTCGAACTGGCCGAGCATCTTGTTGTCGGCCGCCATTTCACGCTCGCCCTGGAAGACGCGGATGGTGACGGCGCCTTGATTGTCTTCGGCGGTCGAGAACACCTGGCTCTTCTTGGTCGGGATCGTGGTGTTGCGGTCGATGATGCGGGTGAACACGCCGCCCAGCGTCTCGATGCCCAGCGACAGCGGGGTCACGTCGAGCAGCAGCACGTCCTTGACGTCGCCCTGCAGCACGCCGGCCTGGATCGCAGCACCGATCGCGACGACTTCGTCGGGATTGACGCCCTTGTGCGGCTCCTTGCCGAAGAACTGCTTCACCACTTCCTGGATCTTCGGCATGCGGGTCATGCCGCCGACCAGCACCACTTCGCCGATTTCGCCGGCGGTCAGGCCGGCATCCTTCAGCGCCTTGCGGCACGGCTCGATGGTCTTCTCGACGAGATCGGCCACCAGCGCCTCGAACTTGGCGCGGGTCAGCTTCATCGTCAGATGCTTCGGACCGGTCTGGTCAGCCGTGATGAACGGCAGGTTGATTTCGGTCTGCGTGGTCGACGACAGCTCGATCTTGGCCTTTTCAGCGGCCTCCTTCAGGCGCTGCAAGGCGAGCTTGTCGTTGCGCAGGTTGATGCCCTGCTCCTTCTGGAACTCGTCGGCGAGATAGCCGACCAGGCGCATGTCGAAGTCTTCACCGCCGAGGAAGGTGTCGCCGTTGGTCGACTTCACCTCGAACACGCCGTCGCCGATCTCGAGGATCGAGACGTCGAAGGTGCCGCCGCCAAGGTCGTACACGGCGATCGTGCCGGACTTCGACTTGTCGAGGCCATAGGCGAGCGCGGCAGCCGTCGGCTCGTTGATGATGCGCAGCACTTCGAGACCGGCGATCTTGCCGGCGTCCTTGGTGGCCTGCCGCTGCGCGTCGTTGAAATAAGCAGGAACGGTGATGACGGCTTGGTCGACCTTCTGGCCGAGATGCGCCTCAGCGGTCTCCTTCATCTTCTGCAGAATGAAGGCCGAGACCTGCGAGGGCGAATAGGTCTTGCCGTCGGCTTCGACCCAGGCGTCGCCGTTCGATGCTTTGACGATCTTGTAGGGAACGAGCTTCTTGTCCTTCTCGACCATCGGGTCGTCATAGCGGCGGCCGATGAGGCGCTTCACCGCAAAGAACGTACGCTCGGGATTGGTCACCGCCTGGCGCTTCGCCGGCTGTCCGACGAGGCGCTCGCCATCGTCGGTGAAGGCAACGATCGACGGCGTCGTTCGCATACCCTCGGCATTCTCGATCACCTTGGCGTTCTTGCCATCCATTACGGCGACACACGAATTCGTGGTGCCGAGGTCGATCCCAATGACCTTACCCATGGTTTTCATATCCTCTTTGCTACGGCAGGTTGGTTGGGCCCTGACGGCGCTCCGTACCGAACCCCCAGACGTTCACATACTCGCGATATTGCGACGGTGAGCCTGATATAGGAGAGAGGGTCCTGCCCGCAAGGACTGGACGCAACGTTGAGGCCTGAAAAGACTGACGTTTGAAAGATTGTGTCAGCCGGGCTCCAGTGCCGGTTCAACCCCGAGCCAAGTTAACAAATCGGCAATGATGACGCCCGCCGTCGACCGCGAACGTCCGCCGCGCGACGTCAGCGCTGTTGAGTGAACGCTTACAAACGTCGTATGCGAGAGCGGCGCACGGGTCGAGGGCGCGCTGTTTGGCCGCTGGCGGCCGATCGCGGAAACGTCGGGAAACTGGAAAGTGCCTGCCAATCAGGGCGAAAAGCCGATGGAATCGGGCCTGCAGGCCCGGAGCGGAGATTTGGCGGCCTGTTGCAGGGTCATCAAAACCGCTAAAAGCGGTCCGACTGAAAGAGGCCATCCAGCCCTGCACCGGCCCCGTTGCGCGGCCACCCAGCAAAACCGGTAGAATCCCCCATGACGCCTTTTCGAGTTCTCGTTGCGGTTGCCTTGCTGATTGCTGCTACCTGTCGTGGCTTTGCCGCCGACGCGGTGTTTCCGCCTGGCGCACATGTCGGGATGAAACCGCTGGTGGGCCTCGTCCGTGCCAAGTCATTCATCGGCTTCGAGACGGAGGATCAGGGCGTGAAGGTCTTGATCGCCGATCTGCCAGCGGACGCCTATACCGAGGTCGCGAGCGCCTTCAAGGCCAACCCGGGCGGCACCGGAAATATCAAGCCGGAGAGCCTTGAGACGCCGGCTGGCCTTGCCTACTACACCGTGGAGAGCGCGCGCAACGGCGCCATCAATGTGCGGCGCTATTCCATGATCCTGCCGGGACCGACCTTCTCCGGCTATGTCGCGGTGCAGGTGCCGGAGAACGCCAGCAAGATCTACACCGACGACGCCGTACGGCAGATGTTCGCCTCCGCCGAAATCCGCAAGGAGGTGCCGGTCGACGAGCAGCTCGGCATGATGCCGTTCAAGGTCACCGAGCTCAGCGATTTCAAGAATGTTCGCATGCTGGCGCCGGGCGCCGCGTTGCTGATGGCCGACGGCGACGACAGGGCCCTTGAGACCAAGCCCTTCATGCTTCTCGGCATCATCGGCTCGGCCCCAGCCACGCCCGATGATCGCGGCCGCTTTGCCCAGCAGATCGCGACCACGATCCCCGGCGTGCGCGACGGGCGGATCACCATGTCCGAACCGATCCGGATCGACGGGCAGCCCGGCTTCGAGACGCGGATCGACGCCGTCAGCGGCAAGGACAACACCCCGGTGACCATCGTGCAGTGGCTGCGGTTCGGCGCGCAAACATCGATGCGCGTCATCGGTAGCTCGCCGCGCACTGATTGGGAGAAGGCCTTCCCGCGCTTCCGCGCGGTGCGCGACGGCATCCAGCCGCGCGGCTGATCGGGCTCTTGCGAAAATCGGACTTTCGCAGGTCCCCGAACGGAACTAGCTTCCTCGCGCGGTTATCAAAGCGAGGAGGGGCGCGATGTTGGATCGACGACGGATTGTTGCAGGCCTCGGTACGCTGGCGCTGGCGACTGCGGTTCCAAGGCGTCTCCGGGCGGCTGCGATCAAACCCGACGATGGCTCCGCACTGCTCGTGATCGACGTGCAGAACTGCTTCCTGCCCGGCGGCAGCCTTGCGGTGAAGGATGGCGAGCAAGTGGTGCCGGTGATCAACCGGATCGCCAAGAGCTTTGCCAATGTGGTGATGACACAGGACTGGCACACCCCCGGACACGTCTCCTTTGCCTCGACCCATTCCGGCAAGAAGCCGTTCGAGACCGTCGACCTCGCCTATGGGAAGCAGGTGCTGTGGCCGGACCACTGCGTGCAGGGCACCGACGGCGCCTCCCTGTCGAAGGAACTCGCGATCCCGCAGGCCGAGCTGATCATCCGCAAGGGTTTTCACAAGGACGTCGACAGCTACTCCGCGTTCACCGAGGCCGACGGCAAGACCACCACCGGGCTCGCCGCCTATCTGAAGGCACGCAAGGTGGAGCGGGTTTTCGTGGCCGGGCTCGCCACCGATTTCTGCGTGGCATGGACCGCGCTCGATGCGCGCAAGGCCGGCTTCGAAACCTATGTCGTGGAAGACGCCTGCCGCGGCATCGACACGCAAGGATCGCTCGCCAAGGCTTGGGCCGATATGGCCAAGGCCGGCGTCAAGCGCATCCAGTCGTCGGATATCGCCTGACCGCCGCCGCGCGCGAGATCCGCATGGCCGAGTCCACGTCACCGATTGCATTCGATCTCACGCAGCGCCTGCCATCGCCACGGATGGCGGGCCTGATCGTCCGGATCACGGGTTATCGCGAGACCGCGACCGGCCGGTTCGCGCAGCGCCAGACTGCGCCGCTCATCGTCCCACTGATCGTCAGTTTCGGCTCGCCGTTTCTGATCGCGCTTTCACGCGAACCCGGTGCGGCCGATAGTCAATCGAGCTTCGCCGCCGGCCTGCATGCGGGGCCGGTCTACATCGAATCCGACGGCCAGGCCGCCTGCGTGCAGGTGGATTTCACCCCGCTCGGCGCTTACAGCTTCTTCGGCGGCGCGGTGACCGATCTGGTCGGGCGCATGGTCGATATCGACGATGTGCTCGGCCATGATGGCCGCCGTCTGCGCGAGCAGCTCGGCGCGGTGGCATGCTGGCAGCGCCGCTTCGACCTGATCGAGGCCTTCGTGCTCAGCCGCGCTGGCCACACGCCGTCCCCCGAAGTCGCGTTCGCCTATCGAAGACTGGCACGCTCGGCCGGGGCCGCCCGCATCACGGCACTGGCTGACGAAATCGGCTGGAGCCGCAAGCATCTGGTCGACCGGTTTCGATCCGAGTTCGGCCTCGCGCCCAAATCGCTGGCACGCATGATGCGGTTTCATCGGGCGAGCCGGCTGGCGCAAAGCGGATCCAAACTTGGCTGGGCGGGAGTTGCGGCGGAAAGCGGCTATGCCGACCAGGCCCATCTCGCCCGCGAGTTCGTCGAATTCGCCGGAGAGCCGCCAACCGCCTGGGCGCGGCGCCAGGCGCTGACCGACCACCGGCTGGTTCACGCCGACGACGCACTGCCGGACTGGTAACAAACCTTCAAGCCGGAGCCGCATGGGCTCATGCAGAGTGGCGCCATCAGCCAAGGAGGTGAGCTACCATGACGCACGACATCGAACCGCCCCGCATCTATCCGACCCTGCGCTGCAAGGATGCTGAGTCGATGATCGCCTGGCTTACGACGGTGATCGGATTCACGGAGCACGTCGTCTACCGCGACGGCGGCGTGATCCACCACGCCGAGCTTGCCTATGGTTCCTCGATGCTGATGCTGGGCCAGAGCCGCGACGATGCCTATGGCGGGCTGGTTGGAGATCTCACCGGCCGACGCACAGATTCAATCTACATCGCCGTCGACGATCCCGACGCCCTGCATGCGAAGGCCAGGGCGGCGGGCGCAAAGATCGAATTGGAACTGCGCGAGACCGACTATGGCAGCCGTGATTTTGCCTGCCGCGACCCGGAAGGAAATCTCTGGAGCTTCGGCACCTATTGGCCGAAGGCTGATGAGAAGCCGCTGTCGTGAAGCCACGGCAGCAAGCTCACACCTTCGCAACCGGCGTCGGACCGATCAGACCGTGATGTCGGCGCTTGGGGCGGCCTTGGCGCCGCCCTTGGAGACGCCGACCAGCGCTGGACGCAGGATGCGCTCGCCGATCATGTAGCCGGCCTGCACCACCTGCACCACGGTGCCCGACGGCACCGAGGCGTCAGGCACCTCGAACATCGCCTGCTGGAAGTTCGGATCGAATTTCTCGCCGATCGGATCGAACTTCTTCACGCCATTCTTTTCCAGCGTGTTGAGCAGCGAGCGCTCGGTCAGCTCGACGCCTTCGATCAGCGCTTTCAGGCCGGGATCGGCTGCTTCCTTGGTCTCGGCCGGCACGGCGTCGAGCGCGCGCTGCAGATTGTCGGCGATGTCGAGCACGTCACGGGCGAAGCCGGTGATGCCGTAGGTTTTGGCGTCGGCGACCTCACGGCGGGTGCGCTGACGGAGATTTTCCATCTCGGCCAGCGTGCGCAATGTCCGGTCGCGCGCCTCGGCGAGTTCCTTGGTTAGCGCCTCCGCTGATCCCGCCTCGGGATCGTCAGGCATGATGTAGGGCTTCGAGACCACGGGCTCACCCGTCGGCGCCGAATTTTCGGTGTTGTCGTTGGCCCGGTTCGGATCGGTCATGGCTTGCCTTCTCGAAAACTCGCGTCGGTTCAAATCTTGGGGATTGCTTGCCGGGATATCGTGCTTTAAGCGGCGAAAATCAAGCGCAACATACCGGTTTCGGGAACAGGGATCTCCGACCTGGGTGCAAAATGAAAGCGAAATCCGGTCCGGTCAGCCGCCCAGCATCTTGCTGACGATCCGCGCGGCATAATCGACGGTCGGGATCACCCGCGCATAGTTCAGCCGTGTCGGTCCGATCACCCCGAGGACGCCGACGATCCGGCCCTGGGCGTCGCCATATGGCGCGATGATGGTCGAGGAACCCGACAGCGAGAACAGCTTGTTCTCCGAGCCGATGAAAATCCGCACACCCTCGCCGCGCTCGGCGCGGCCGAGCAGATCGATCACGCCGCGCTTGGTCTCGAGATCGTCGAACAGCGACTTGATCCGCTCGAGATCGTCGAGCGCATGCAGATCTTCGAGCAGATTGGCGTGACCGCGCACGATCAGCTGCCGGTCCTCACTCTCGCCGCCGGACCAGCTTGCAATGCCGGCCGCAACGACCTTTTGCGTGAGCTGGTCGAGCTCGGCGCGGTTTTGCGTCAATGCCGTCTCAAGCTCGAGCCGCGCTTCGGCCAGCGTCCGGCCACGGATCCGCGCATTGAGGAAATTGGTCGCTTCCGTCAGCGCCGAGGATGGAACGCCCGGCGGCAGCGCCAGCACCCGGTTTTCGACCTGGCCGTCTTCGCCGACCAGCACCACCAGCGCCTTCTCCGGCTCCAGCCGCACGAATTCGATGTGCTTCAGCCGCGCATTCGACTTTTGCGTCAGCACTACTGCTGCGGCACGGGTCAGCCCCGACAGCCGCGTCAACGCCTCGCCGAGTGCCGCCTCGACAGATTGCGCACGGCCGACGGCGGCAAGCTGGGTCTGGATCGATTGACGCTCGGCCTCGGTGAGGTCGCCGACCTGCATCAGAGCGTCGACGAAGAAGCGCAGGCCGAGTTCGGTCGGCAACCGGCCGGCGGAGGTATGCGGCGCATAGATCAGGCCGAGCTGCTCGAGATCCGACATCACGTTGCGGACCGAGGCCGGCGACAGCGGCAATGCGATCAGGCGCGAGATGTTGCGCGAGCCGACCGGCTCGCCGGTCGCAAGATAGCTTTCGACGATTTGACGAAAAATGTCGCGCGAACGCTCATTGAGCTGGGCGAGCCCGGCATGCGGCGCAATCAGGCCTATCGGATCGTGGTGAGTCACACTCCAGTCCTTCACAATTGCTGCCTAATCTGTCGCTCCGGGAGGCCGGTGACAAGCATGCATTCGGCCCCCTGGCACCGGACCATACCGGGGGCCGAAAACTCTTGCCGCTGCCCCTTCCCCCTCCTACAAGCACGCCCAGCCATATCTCTCGGATTTTTGGAGGATTTCATGCGGCCAAGCCGCCGTGCGCCCGATGAACTGCGTCCCGTGTCGCTCGAACGCGGCGTCGTCAAATATGCCGAGGGTTCCTGCATGGTGAGATTCGGCGACACCCACGTGCTGGTGACCGCCACGCTGGAAGAGCGGTTGCCGCCGTGGCTGAAGGGCCAGGGCCGTGGCTGGGTCACAGCCGAATACGGCATGCTGCCGCGCGCCACCCTGGAACGCACCCGCCGCGAGGCCTCCGCCGGCAAGCAGGGCGGCCGGACCGTCGAGATCCAGCGGCTGATCGGCCGCTCGCTGCGCGCGGCCGTCGATCTCGAGGCCCTCGGCGAGCGCCAGATCACGGTTGATTGCGACGTCATCCAGGCCGACGGCGGCACCCGCACCGCCTCGATCACCGGTGCCTGGGTGGCACTGGCCGACTGCATCAACTGGATGAAGACCCGCAACATGCTGAAGACCAACGTGTTGCGCGATAATGTGGCGGCGATTTCCTGCGGCATCTACCAGGGCACGCCGGTGCTCGATCTCGATTACGCCGAGGACTCCGAAGCCGAGACCGATGCCAATTTCGTCATGACCGGCGACGGCCGGATCATCGAGGTGCAGGGCACCGCGGAGAAGACGCCGTTCTCGGAAGGCGAATTCCTGGCGCTGATGGCACTGGCGCGCAAAGGTGTCGCGCGTCTGGTCGACTTGCAAAAGATCGCGGTGGCGTAGTCAGATTGGTTATGCATCGCCGAATCACCGGAAGGCTCGTCATCGCCACCCATAATCCCGGCAAGCTCGCCGAGATGCGGGAACTGCTCGCGCCGCACGGCGTCGAGGCGGTGTCGGCCGGCGAGCTCGATCTGGCGGAGCCCGAGGAGACCGGCGACAGCTTTCGGGCCAATGCAGCGATCAAGGCGATCGCGGCGGCGAAAGCGGCGGGACTACCGGCCTTCGCCGACGATTCCGGCCTCGTGGTCGACGCGCTCGACGGCGCGCCCGGGATCTACTCGGCACGCTGGGCCGGCGAGGGCAATGACTTCATGGCGGCGATGACGCGGATCGAGCGGCTGCTGCAGGAGCGCGGCGCCACCGCGCCGGAGCAGCGCAAGGCGCATTTCGTCTCTGCGCTGTGCGTGGCCTGGCCGGACGATCACCTTGAGGAAGTCGAGGCCCGCGCCGATGGAACCCTGGTTTGGCCGCCGCGCGGCACCGCCGGCTTCGGCTACGATCCGGCGTTCCTGCCCGACGGCTATACGCGGACCTTCGGCGAGATGACCAGCATCGAGAAGCACGGCCTGCCGCCGCTCGGGCTCGGCCTGTCGCATCGCGCCCGCGCCTTCGTGAAGCTCGCGGAGATCTGCCTTGAGCCACGCTGAACGAGAAGCCGCTGAACGAGAAGCCTTCGGCGTCTACGTGCACTGGCCGTTCTGCCTGTCAAAATGCCCGTATTGCGATTTCAACAGCCACGTGCGGCATGCGCCCGTCGACGAGGAGCGCTTCGTGCGCGCATTCGCTCGCGAGATCGAGACGACCGCTGCGCGGGTGCCGGGACGCGAGGTGTCCTCGATCTTCCTTGGCGGCGGCACGCCCTCACTGATGCAGCCGCAGACCGTCGGCGCCGTGCTCGATGCGATCGGCAAGCATTGGTCGGTGGCGCGCGACGTCGAGGTTACGCTCGAGGCCAATCCGACCAGCGTCGAGGCGACGCGCTTTCGCGGCTATCGCGTGGCCGGCGTCAATCGCGTGTCGCTCGGCGTGCAGGCGCTGGATGATGCTTCGCTGAAGGCATTGGGCCGCCTGCACACCGCGCGCGAGGCGCTCGACGCGGTCGCGATTGCGCGCTCAGCATTCGACCGTTACTCGTTCGATCTGATTTACGCCCGCCCCGACCAGACGCCGCAGATGTGGGCGAATGAATTGAAGCAGGCGATCTCGGAAGCGGCCGAGCATCTGTCGCTCTATCAGCTCACGATCGAGGAAGGCACGCCGTTCTTCGGGCTGCATGCTGCCGGCAAATTGCAGACGCCGGACGAAGCGACCGCCCGCGCACTCTACGACGTGACGCAGGAGGTCTGTGCCCGCGAGGGATTGCCGGCCTACGAGATCTCCAACCACGCCCGGTCAGGCGCGGAGTGTAAGCACAACCTCGTCTACTGGCGCGGTGAGGAATATGCCGGCATCGGCCCCGGCGCGCATGGCCGACTCGACATCGACGGCGTCAGGCACGCGACTGCAACCGAGCGGCGCCCCGAGGCATGGCTGTTGAACGTCGAGGAGCGCGGTCATGGCGTCGTCACCGATGACAGCCTCAACAGCGAAGAACGCGCCGACGAATTTCTCCTGATGGGGCTGCGGCTCGCCGAGGGGATCGATCCAAAGCGCTATGCGGCACTCTCCGGCCGCAAGCTCGATCCGCACCGGATCGCCATGCTGCGCGAGGAAGGCGCCATCGCCGTCGATGCCGACGGTCGGCTGCGGGTGACGAAGTCGGGCTTCCCGGTGCTCGACGCGGTCGTCGCGGACCTCGCCGCCTAGGTGCGCGCTGCCAAAATATCGAAAACAACCCCATGCAAAGTAGCTGGCGGGTTCCGGCGCTCGACAAGGCAGCTTGACCGCCTGACGAAAACTAAGCGCCAAAACTTTTCGGCGAGCCTGCGACCGGCGTGCCGCCGCCGGACGCCACTTTCATGACCGCGAGACCACGCTCATTGGTGCCGTCGGAGCGAAAGCGGAACAGGCCGTCGATCCCGGCAAAGCCGGATGGATTGGTCAGCGTCTCCGGCGCAAAGCGCTGCGCGCCCTGGGTGCGCGCAAGCGCCGCCATCAACGCCACGGCGTCATAGGCTAGCGTTGCGGTGCGCACCGGCTCGCCACCGTATTTGGCGCGATAGCGGCCGGCGAAGCTGCGGAAGCCGGACGGATCGGGCGCGGCGTAGAGGCCGCCCTGCAGGACGGGGCTCGCGAACACCCGCGGATTGTCCCACAACCCGGTGCCAAGCAGCTGGATGCTGCGCAGATTGGCGCCGGCCGCGGTCAGCGCATCGGCGGTCGCGACGACCGAATCGCCGTCATCGGCGATCAGCAGCGCATCGGCCTGGCCGAGCGCCTGCGCCACGGTCCGCGCCGGCGTCGCGCGACCGGCGCCGTATTTCTCGAATGCGACGACGCGGCCGTTCTTGCGGCCCACCGCCTGCTTGAATGCGGCCTCCACCACATTGCCATAGGCATTGTCGGGCACCATCGCGGCGAACGAGCGCTTTCCGATCCCCGCGGAATAGTCGACGATGCGATTGATGTCGGATTCCGGCAGGAAGCTCAGGAGATAGACGCCGCGTCCGGCCACGCTCGAATCGGTGGAGAATGCGATCACCGAGGTTCCGCGCGGCCGCGTCAGTTGCGCGGTAGCCGGCACCGAGCCGGCGAATAGCGGTCCCAGAATGATCTCGGCACCCTCCGACAGCGCCTGCTGGGTGCCCTGCGCCGCGCCCTGCGGACTGCCGCCATCGTCCTTGATCAAGAGCTGAATGTTCGGGTTCTGAAACTCCGCCAGCGCCATTTCGGCAGCGTTCCGCATCGACTGGGCGGCGAGTCCGGCATTGCCAGAGGCCGACAGCGGCAGGATCAGCCCGATCTTGACCTGCCCGGTACCGACCGCCTGCGGCTGTTGCGGCGGGCCGGCCGGACCGGCTTCCTGGTTGCCGCCGAACGGGCTGGAAAATTGACTCAAGCTCTGCTGGACGCCGGAGCAGGCCGTCAGCAGCGGCGCGCCCACGAGGAGGCCGAGCGCGGTCCGCCGGGTCGTGCCCGACGGCGGGGACTTGCGGTGATGCGGGCCTTCCATCGTCTCTCTTCTCTTGGCCGACCGTGATCAGCCAGGACGCCATCCAGCTCTGATGAGGCGGGTGGATTCAGGCATATTGTCGGCGAATAGTTAACTAAAACAAAAGGATTATGGCCCCGCGGCGCCCTTGCCGCGGCCTCCATTTCCCCTGTCGGGCAGCGTTCCGTCACCGCCCTTTGCGGATGTGGCGCGAGCGCTGCCATCCCTCTAGATTGGCATTATGCGCGCAAAAGCCAGTTCCCTCCACAGTTCGGATGCCACAACAGGTGCTGCGGCCAGAACCTTTTCGATTGGCAGCCAGCAGCTGGCCGCGCCAAAGGCTGCACCCGGGCTCCATTTGGTCGCGACCCCGATCGGAAATCTCGCCGACATCACCCTGCGCGCGCTGGAGACGCTGGCGGGCGTCGACGTCATCGCCTGCGAGGACACCCGGATAACCCGCCGCCTGACCGAGCGTTACGCGATCACCGCGGAGCTCGCGCTCTACCACGAGCACAACGCGGCCCAGGCCCGTCCCAAGATCCTCGAACGGCTGGCGCAGGGCGCCGCGATCGCACTGGTTTCCGACGCCGGCACGCCGCTGATCTCCGATCCCGGCTTCAAGCTGGTTCGCGACGTCTGCGCCGCCGGACATGCCGTCACCGCGGTTCCCGGGCCGTCATCGGTGCTGACGGCGCTGTCGGTTGCGGCGCTGCCGACCGACCGGTTCTTCTTCGAGGGATTTTTGCCGGCGAAGGAGCACGCGCGCCGCACGCGACTCAATGAGCTCGCCCGGATCGATTCAACGCTCGTGATATTCGAATCGGGCAATCGCGTGCAGGACACGCTGCGCGATCTCGCCGCGATCATGGCTGGGCGCGATGCCGCGATCTGCCGCGAGCTGACCAAGCTGCACGAGGAGGTCAAGCGCGCACCGGTCGCCGAGCTTGCGGCAGGCGCGGACGCGCTGGAGACTCGCGGCGAGTTCGTGCTCATCATCGGCCCCCCGGCTGATGATGCCGGGGTGATGGACCAGGATGCGCTCGACGATCTCTTGCGCGCGCAGCTCGCCCGCGGCAGCGTCAAGGATGCGGTTGCCCACGCGGTCGAACTGTCGGGCCGGTCACGCCGCGAGGTCTACGCCCGCGCCCTCGAGCTCGCAAAAACCATCGGAGACGACGATGGCGAAGACTGACAGCGCCTCGCCCGAACGCGTCGCGGCGTTCCGCACCGGCATCTCGGCCGAAAGCCGCGCCGCAGCCCTTCTGATCGCCAAGGGCTATCGTATCCTGGCAAGACGCTTCCGCACCCCCTATGGCGAGATCGACCTGGTGGCCCGCCGGCGTAATCTGATCACCTTCGTCGAGGTCAAGGCCCGTGCCAGCCTCGACGACGCCGCCTATGCGGTGACGCCGCGCCAGCAGCAACGCATCGTCAATGCCGCCCAGGCCTGGCTGATGGCGCATCCCGAACATGCCGAATTTGATCTCAGATTCGACGCCGTGCTGATTGCGCCGAAGAGCCTGCCGCGCCATCTGTTAGCGGCATTCGACGCAAGCACTTGAAGTTACCCTCAGACCTCGCGGGACACGCCTATGAAATTGAACGTCGCCGTCCAGATGGATCCTATCGCGCGCATCAACGTCCGCGGCGATTCCACCTTTGCGCTGCTGCTCGAGGCGCAGAAGCGCGGCCACGGCATTTCCTACTATACGCCCGACAAGCTGTCGCTGCGCGGCGAGGAGCTGGTGGCACCGCTGCAGCTTCTCACCGTGCGCGATGAGGTCGGCAATCACTTCACGCTGGGCGAACCGAAGCGCGAGCCGCTCAACAGCTTCGACGTCGTGCTGCTGCGTCAGGACCCGCCGTTCGACCTCGCCTACATCACTTCGACCCATTTCCTCGAGCGCATTCATCCGAAGACCCTGGTCGTCAACGATCCGGCCAGCGTGCGCAACGCGCCGGAAAAGCTGTTCGTGATGAATTTCCCGCAGCTGATGCCGCCGACGTTGATCTCGCGCGACCTCGACGAGATCAACGCGTTCCGCGACCAGCATGGCGCCGTCGTCATGAAACCGTTGCACGGCCATGGCGGCGCCGCCGTGTTCCGCGTGATGCCGCAGGACATGAATTTCGGCTCGCTGTTCGACATGTTCTCGGTCACCTTCAAGGAGCCCTGGGTGATCCAGCGCTTCCTCCCCGAGGTGAAGCATGGCGACAAGCGGATCATCCTGGTCGACGGCGAGTTCGCCGGCGCCGTCAACCGCGTGCCGGCGGCGGACGATCTGCGCTCCAACATGGTGCGCGGTGGCGCGGCCAAGGCGACCGAGCTCTCGGATCGCGAGCGCGAAATCTGCGCCACGCTCGGACCGGCGCTGCGCGAACGCGGCCTGCTGTTCGTCGGCATCGATGTGATCGACGGCAACCTGACCGAGATCAACGTCACCTCCCCGACCGGCATCCGCGCAATTCAGCGGCTCAATGGCCCCGACGTCGCCGCGATGATCTGGGATACCATCGAGCCCAAGCGCGCCGCCAAATAATCCTCCCTTGTGCGCCGCACATGCAGGTTGAACTTGAGCCAGAGTTCGACGGCGCATGCGTTCGCCTTATTCTTCTTGCCAGCTTGCGCGGGCGAGGGCAGCATCCTCTTGCCTGCGTCAGGTCAAGCGTCAGGTCAAGCGGCGGGTCAGCGCGCGGGCAACAACGCGACAATCTCATAAAAAATGTGGAGGAAGACGTTATGACGCTCAATGTCTCACGACGATCCTTGCTCGCGCTCGGTGCCGGTCTCGGCGCCAGCACCATGCTCGGCGGCACCGCACAGGCGCGCGCGCCGAAGCTGGGCACGCAGACACCCTATTGGCATCGCTTCACGCTCGGCGATGCCGAAGTGACCGTGGTGTCCGACGGCCCACTTCCGCTCGGCGATCCCTCCGGCACCTTCACCGGCGTGCCGAAGGAAGAGGTCAAGAAGATGCTCTCCGACAACTTCCTCTCGCCCGACAATGTCGTGCTCGAGCAGAACTCGCCGATCGTCAACATGGGCGACAGACTGATCCTGTTCGATACCGGCATGGGCACGTCGCAGCTGTTCGGCAAGACCACCGGCCGGCAGCAGAAGAGCATGAAGGAAGCCGGCATCAAGCCGGAGGACATCGACGCCGTCGTGCTGTCGCACGCGCACATCGATCATATCGGCGGCATCGTCGATGGCGACAACAAGCCGCTGTTCCCGAATGCGCAGTACTACATCGCGCAGAGCGATCTCGATTTCTGGACCGACGAAGGCAAGATGGGCGGCGGGCTGAAGGATTTCATCGTGCACGCCCGCAAAAACCTGCTGCCGGTGCGCGACCGCATCGTGTTCTTCAAGGACGGCCAGGAATTCCTGCCGGGCGTGCAGGCGATCGCAGCACCCGGCCACACCGTGGGCCACACCATCTTCATGGTGAGTTCGGGCGGCAAATCCTTCGCCTTCCTCGGCGACCTCTCGCATCACGCGGTGCTGCTGCTGGAGCGGCCACGGATGGAGTTCTCCTACGACACCGATCCGAAGCAGGCGGCGAACTCACGGGTCAAGCTGCTGGAGATGCTGGCCGCGAACAAGACGCCGGTGATGTCCTATCACTTCGCCTGGCCCGGCTACGGCCACGTCGCCAAGGCCGGCGAGGGCTTCCACTACTATCCGGAACCGATGCAGATGACGCTGTAACAGCGGCGCATCCGGGAGCGGCTCGCGTCGCCCCCGGATGTTCCCTTAATGTTCTTGCGCTGGGAAGCCCGCTCCGCTACCTTCGATTGCGGAAGATAGGGGCAGCATGGTCCAGCGCGTTTCTACCGTCGCATTCGAGGGGATCGAGGCCCGCGCGGTCGACGTGCAGGTCCAGGTCGCGCCGGGACTGCCGGCGTTTGCGATCGTCGGCCTGCCCGACAAGGCGGTGTCGGAGGCGCGCGAGCGGGTGCGTTCGGCGCTGATCGCCTCCGGGCTTGCGCTTCCCGCCCGCCGCATCACCGTCAACCTCGCGCCGGCCGACCTGCCCAAGGAGGGCAGCCATTACGACCTGCCGATTGCGCTCGGCCTGATGGCGGCGATCGGGGCGATCCCGCCGGATGCGCTCGGCGGCTTCACTGTGCTCGGCGAGCTTGGGCTGGACGGCTCGATCGCGCCGGTGGCCGGCGTGCTGCCGGCGGCGATCGGCGCCAATTCGCGCGATGAGGGATTGATCTGCCCGGCCGCCTGCGGCTCGGAAGCCGCCTGGGCCAGCCCCGACATCCAGATCATCGCCGCTCACTCGCTGATCCAGATCGCCAATCACTTCAAGGGCACGCAGGTTCTGTCGCGCCCGCAGCCGAAAGTGCATGAGCGCGAGGAAGCGCATCTCGACCTGCGCGACATCAAGGGGCAGGAGAGCGCCAAACGCGCGCTCGAGATCGCGGCCGCGGGCGGGCATCATCTGCTTATGTAGTGTCCTTTTAATTTCGGATTGATTGGACACCTGGTCTTTATATGGTGGCCTTTTGGTATCGCCCTCTCCCCGTTTGAACGAAGCCACTTATCAATGCCGACTCGCTCGGAAGCCTCAGACTGAAGCGACGCGAGCGAAGAAACGCTCCGAACTGGGGCGTCAGATCAGTCCAGCGCGTGCTGATACTCTCGGACAGGTCACAACCTGGAGGTTATAAGGTTGCCGCATTCAAAGGACTTCATCGATGGGCTCAAGGCGGCCGAGGCAATTGCCGCAAAGGAGTTGTCCGCAGCCGAAAAAGAGTTGGGTTACAATCTCGCGGCCAGTGTTAGAGAGCGGACCGATGTAAGGAGAAACACCGCCGAAACTATCTTGCGAGAAATTCGCAGGGCAATGGTCTAAGAATCAGATCGCAGACCGAAAAAAAGATCGCCCCGCTGTATTGCGGGACGATCTGATTGGGACCGCAGTTGGACTGCCGACCCCTGATTGACTGTCGTTACGTCACTGGCGAGGGTCCGTAAAAGTGACGTACGGGATAGATCAATACAAACTTACGGAGGCGCCGCCCTCGTCTGCATTGTCGCGATAATTCCCATCCAGAGAACGACTCGCCTGGACCCGATCGATAAACGGACATGAGGCCGACAGCGCCTCTTCAAGTTCGTAACCAATCATCGACTTGGTCAGAATGGCTGCGGATTCAAGGTTCGGTAACCTTTCCGTCAATCTCTCCAGCATCTGAAAAATCCGAGCCGTTCGAGGTGTTGTGTGCGGTTTGAAGGCAGTCCGCTTGCCGTTCTCGACGGTCGCCCTCGTAGTCACGATGCCGTAGTCCTTGAGCCCGACTTCATTCAGAACTGCCGCAAAATCCGCTGCCGACATTGATTGGTAGGCCGCCAGACCCGCCTTGCCGTGCTTGAATGCGCGACAGAGATCTCTCTGCAGTCTGCTGACATCAGCGGTTGGAGTCCGTTTGAGATACGGCGCGTCCTTCGCGTCCAGTCCAGCAATCATATCGAAGAACCGCGCGAAGTCTCGAAAGTCCCCGACTGTCTTGATGCATCGGCGGTTCGTACTCCAGTGATCGTCCCAAAACCGGCGCAGCTTGTTGAACTCCTCGATGGTCTCCCAGGGCCTCGTGCTAAACGCAACGTGTTCGAACTTGCGCCCGAGCGGCAAGACCTCGCCGGACAGCATAGCCACTGCGTGGGGCTTTCGTTTGAAGTCGAATTCCATGCTGATGCGGCGCGGGATTTTCTTCGAGACGAGGTCAGCGTCCCACAGGATCGTCTCCCGGATGCTCGTGTGCACCTGAAAATCGATCTGGCTCGTCGCCGATCGATCGAGGAAAGTCTGGACGATATAATCGTTCTGCTCGTCGAGTTCCGTAGAGAAGATCGGTGGTTTAATGCCGGCGCGAGCCAATACGATTGATTCTTCTCTGGTCGCCTCGCCCGGCCGCAACGTTGCTTGGCCTCTGGTTCGCCAGCCAAGTAGCTGCCGGACAGAATGCTTCTCCTTTAGAGTGTCATCGATGCCCGTCAGTTCTTGGCGAAGACGGCCGAATTTTCGCGCGAGAGGACCAGCCTTAGCGACAGCCATCTCATCCTCTGTCGCATCAGTAATGAACCCATCTGTTGTGACGCTGAAGACCATTCGGTGCGCGGGGATGAGGTTCATAATTTCACCCACAACTGCGCGCACACCGGATGTAATCTCGGCCGCCAGAAAAGGATTGGTTATCGGACTCGGAGATACCCGTTGGCCGCGCCTTGTCCTGAGATTAA
This sequence comes from Bradyrhizobium sp. I1.14.4, assembly GCF_050435825.1. Taxonomy (NCBI): domain Bacteria; kingdom Pseudomonadati; phylum Pseudomonadota; class Alphaproteobacteria; order Hyphomicrobiales; family Nitrobacteraceae; genus Bradyrhizobium; species Bradyrhizobium sp. I1.14.4. Next base: position 76,951 of record NZ_JBNDLA010000021.1, read on the forward strand.
AGACTCGCTTGTCCCTGAGCCCCTGTGCCGTCTTGCCATAACAGGAGTTCGTCGCCTCCTTCCAGAACGCTTCGTCAAACTCGCTGCCAGCGTCCCGAGCGGCGAACCTGTTCGCTATTGACTGCTTGATGAATGGAAAGAAAATCCTGTCATTCACATCCCTGGGGATGCTGATGCCGAGCAGCAGATTGAGCCGGCACCCCATTTGGCGCGCAAGCTCGATCTCCGGCATCACGCAGCAACTGCGTCCCTTGAGCGGGAAAATGATGCCATTCTGGGATCGAACCGGCAGGACGGGGTATCGGGTAGAGGCGGGAAACTCGAAATCGACCCATACAAGGCCGAGATCATCAGGCCCGATTTCAGAAAATGCTCTGACAGAATGCGCCTCCGTCCATCGAGGCCGACCAATACCAGCCATGACGGTGGGGTACGCACCAGAAAGGTCGTAGTCTGAATAGACGCCGACTGGGCTCGGGCCGAACCACAGTTGTTCATTGCGACCACCGTGGTAGCAATCGGTTGCAAAATCGATCCAGTAGTGAAGCTCTTGAATGAACGGCTCGCTCTTTTCGGTGCGGAAAATGTGCCGTTTGTCGTCGTAGACCTTCTCCTCCACGCGTTCACGGCCGACCACTTCGACTGGATCGAGTTCCCTCTTTTCCCAATCGTTGATGAGGAGCTTCATGCCAATCGAGGAAAGTGCTGTCGGCGCGAAATCGCCTGTGATGTCGGCGACGGTATCCGCGAGCCTTTTGTAGTAACGGGCGCAGATTTCGGCGTCGAGGAGCGCATACTCACGAAACAACTGCCAATCGTCAGCTCTCACAAGCTTCATCAGCTTCTTGAGCTCTCGATCCTCCTCGTCGGTATCGGCAAGCTTGATTTTTTCGACACCGACCAACGGCGCGATCTTGCTTAGGCTCTTCCGATTGGCCGCTGTCAGCAGGATGGTATCGCGAACGTAGACGTTGACGTCTGCATGGTCATCCCTCGTATCACTGAACGCGATTCGTACCTTGATCGGCACGCCAAGTGACACAAGCGAGTTCCGAACGTTTTTCAGCCGAGGAAATATTTGCTTTGTATCGTCAAAGGCGGGCACGTCAGCACGATTATAGTGCCCGACGAGAATGATTGTCTTCGGGATCTGCTCCCCAAGCATCGTTCCTTTGCCGAGCGCATACACCAAAAATTCAGTGAACGACAGGCGACGGCCTGGTTCAGGAATGGCAATGCCTGACCATTCGACGCCAGTGTGATTGATAGCGTAAAACTGGTACGAGAGGACTTCGTACTTTGCCAATCGATCTCGCACCTCTTTGTTCGTGTAGAATTCCTGCAACTGCTGATACTCGGTGTCGAAACCGAGGATCAGATAATGCGTGTCCCGCTTCAGATCGTCCCGTACGTCGTCTCGGTCGATTGAGAATTGAGCCTTTGGCCCGGTAGGCCGCTCAGCGATCAGCGCACTGTTAGTAGCCAACAGGAACGCTTCTCGACCCTGCTTCATCTTTGATTCTGACGACGCAGGGTGCTCAGTGTGCTCGGCGATGTCAGCCGATTCTTCAGGTATAATGTCCATTGGGTTCACTCGCTCCGCTCTCGGAGTTTCCTGCGCTTGTGGATAGCCAACCGCGTTTTGGCTGTCTGGACTTCCGCTGCTGTGAACATGTCCGAGTCGGCAAAGTCGATGATCGCCTGCTCCACTGAAAGATGCTCGAGATCGTGTTCCGCGAGCACTTGGAATCCGTCGTACGGCTTGAGCACGTTATTCATATCGACCAGCATCTTGGCGACTGATACGGCACCGTGCAGCTCGATCAACTCGCGAAGGCCGAAGAATGAATAGTCGATTTGGCTCTCTGCCGTTTCGATGTTAGCGAGCACGTGTTCTCGAAATCTCTCTTCTGGTGTCATGTCGAATTCGTCTTTCTTTGCGCGATAGGCACGCAAGCCGAGGGCATTCATGCCCTCGGTCGATCGTGCATAGCGTTGGAGTTTTAGACTATGGTTCGGGTTACGCGGCCGGCTCTTCGTCCGCGATCATCCACCCATTCTCGGGGGAGTTGGTGATTAGGTGGACATTGGTTGCTGCAATCTTTTTCAGAATCGACCTTCTGACCTGTTGCAGTGAACTCTTGCTGCCTTGAACGAGAAGAACAGCATCGTCGCCAATGCTCTCAGCGAGATCGAGCACCCGTACCAGATGATCTCGGACCAAGAACGCGGAACAGCCCGGGGTAAATATGACAGTGCTGCCCACCAACTCATCATCATCGGGATCAGTCGGATCAGCCTCGGCGCCACCGACCACTGTGCCGGTTTCGCTCTGGACGACTTCATCCCGTTGAGCTGCTGATTCAGAGTGTGGGCTCCCTGCGCGGCTTTCGTTTGCGGTCTGCTGCTGCGACACCTTTGAAGACTTGGCAGGCGCCGGCGGACAGAGTTTGCTACGTTCGCCCTTCAGCCACTGGCGTGTCGCTGGCCCATCGCTGCTTGCGAGCAGCTCGTGCAGCTTCGCAATTGCGGCGTCAGCATCCTCGATGCCCCGAATATCTTCCATGGCTTCATAGAGAAGTGCCATCTCGTACAGCACCGAATAGCCGGGCTGAACATATGGAAGGATCTTGGGATGCAGAATAACCTTCGCGTTCTGCTTGATCTTCTTCAGCCTGGAGATCGTCGAGTTTGACGTCTTGGCAGTCACGCCTTCTGCGACCTCCGCTGCCGTGAGGACCTTTGCTCTGGCAAGCTCCAAAAGGAATTCCTTCATCAACGCCTCGTCGGCCGCGAATGCCGTCAGGCCTTCCGACAGAACGACCGTGCTCGACACTTCCTCTTCAATGCTCGCAGCACGATGGGCGACGAATCGTCTCGCGAAATTGGCTGGATTGCTGGCCTCGCAAGCGGCCACATCGTCACCGGTGAGTAACCCCTGTTTTGCACCGTCGGTGCAAAGGTTGGCCGATGCTTCGAGGGATTGTTCTTCAGTAAGTACTTGCATATCAACACCTTTTTGGTTGGTTTCGGTGCTGATAGTCGTATCGATGAGTGGGGGCTGCGTCGTGTAGGATATTGCAGTCTGCTCCTACACGACCTGTATGCAATCCTAACCGTCGAATAGGTTCAGTAGCTCAACATCTTCTTCCGAGGCCGTGCCGTTCGCTATGCGGCCTCTCTTCTCCCTCAAAATTTCCTGAAGCTGGATGCGTAGGCTCTCGCCTGTTGCTGGGTATTCATCCGGTTTGCTGTCGTGGAGGCTTTCACAAAGTAGGCCTCGACGGTTGTTCTCGCCCTCTATGCGCTGGGCGATTACGTCACGAAGAAACTGATTCTTGTCACTCTCAGTCCAATCCGTCGTCACGCGTGTCCAATACTTCGCATAGGCGTTTACGACAGCTACCAGCATGAACTGCCAGTGCCCGGGTTTATTGATGTCGAGGCCTGCTCTATTGAACATCTCGACCAGACCCGGAGCACTGTCTTCGTCTGGTACGTGTGGCTTGAACTCGCGCTCCCAATCGTCCCCTTCTTCGATCCCTTGCTTCACTTCCGCCAAGAACTCGAATAACTCATCCCGGAAGTTGCGGCTATGTTGCCGCTTGGGTCCTTCCGACGCTTTCTTCAAGGGCTTCTTGGTCACTTCGCATCACCTCTTGGTCTCTCGCTGCCGAAGTCTATTAGAACCCAATCAACTGTTGAAGCGTCGTTCGGAACGCCCTTCGGCGAAAATCAAGTTGCCAGTCCGGTTCGCACTTCGAATCGATTGCGGTGGTCCTTTGTAGGCCTGCCGGACTCAGCGGCCTTCAGGTACCTGAGGCATTCTGATCATAGACTTCGTATTTTTGGTATCCAAAGACCGCGCCTTCGGTACTCTGCTTTTGAATCGTTGCTCTCTACGTTACTTCCATTGGGCTACAGTTAGCTATTGAAGCGTCACCACGGGGGAACGCCTCCTGCCTGAAAAAATAAACGATCGGTTGCCTGAGAGGAGACTTCACTCAGCAATCAGTTGGCAATTGGCCCAATCTATAGAATCGAACAGCGAACGCTTCTGGCGCCGCTTGAGGAGGTAATCTGTCCAGCCTTCGTCCGGCTGGTCTTGTACATCGATCTGCCGATACCCAAAATCTGTCTTCGCCCATTGTTCACGCAGCACGGCATCAAAGCGGCCGAAAGTGCAATGGTATGGGCGGTCGATGATGCAGTGATAATGCAGCCGATTGTCCGCGCTAGTTTCGAGCACCACGATCATCAGCAAGCGCTTGCCATATCGCTTGACTGCGCTCCCGAGTAGTGAGTGTTCAAGTCTGTTGCGGAAGTGCCTGAAATTCTCAGAAGCAACGATGTCATCGGCCGAACGTGCTCCGTAGCGCTTTTTCATCGTAAGGGTCACTGCTGCCGGCGCGATGAATGGCATCGTGTTTATCAGGCGAGCCAATTGCTCCCGGCATGCCTGCTCGGACGGCATCATCGGTATCGAATGGGCTGCCAACGTCGAGCCTTGCGAAGTCTACACAGCGTTCGAAGAAGCAAGTGGCGCGCCTTCTCACTGAGGATCAGGACCGCACCGGCCGGGCCGGTTAGCAGTAGTTTCTGCTCGCCCATCAAATTGAGGCCGCAAAGCCTGACTCGGTATTTTCCCGTAGTGCGTCGGGCATAAAGGGCCTTTCGCAAGTCCATCAATTCGAGAAAGTTGGCTGGCTCGTTCTGTTTGAGCCATTCGATAACATCGGTCGAGACGCCGTTTCGATGGCGGTCGCGATATTTCGGCTTACGATTGGAAGCTTCCTGCGGGACCGAAAGGGAAGGAGTAAGAGTGCGCTCTGGTTCCCAGAGCGGTGGCGCTGTTGCCATGTAGATATGATCTCCGTTTTCGTTGCGAATTGGGATTGCGGACTGACAGTCGATGTCAGCCCCAACGGAGATATTTAGAAATTCTGCTGATAACGCCTTCGGCTACTGGGCGAAATTTTTGACCCAAATCGCTGTTGCCCAAGTGTCGAATTCAGAAGACGGCGGCTCCATCAATAACGAAGGAGCCCATCATGGCACGCGCATTGACTTTGGTTGCAACGCAACGTCCAAGTGCGACTACCCCGGTGCTGAAGCGACGCAACAAGTTTACGTCGAGCATCGATCAGCAGATCACGAAGATTTCTCTTTTCAGAGAGGGGAAGAGGATCAGCCGGGAAAGCTTTTGGGTTGAGAACGGCGCAATATTTTTCGGCTTGAAGTATGGGCGGACGCCCCTGGAGCTCGACAAGGGAAAGAGCACTCTGAAGGCGTCAAGTTGGGACGATCTCGTCGAGCAGTTGGACCAGATCAAGACGATCGCTGTTGCCGGCGGCATGGACGAAGCACTGGCTGCCTGCGCAAATGCAGTGAGGTCGAACTTCAAGACTGCGAAGGACAAGAAGGCAGGCAAGGGCTAGCTCATTCAGAGTAGCCGAATGTCAAGGCCTGCACCTCACTCGCACTACCCGATCATTGCGGCGCTCTGTCTCGTGTTCAGCGTGACAGCAGCGCCGTACGTCGTGTTCGTTTCGATCGTCTCAGAGAGTCCGCTCCTTCGCGCTCTGGCCTTCCTCTCGGGTCCAGTCACATTCCTCGTTTGGATCATTGTGACTGTGAGGGCGCTCCACCTACTCGGACTTGGCTACTGGTCACTGACTTCGACCTATGTGTCACTTCTTTCCGAGGGGGCGGCTATCGGACTGGCCTGTCTTGCAGTTGCTCTCCAGCCGAATGGATCACATGCAGAACCCAACGCCACCGTTCTCTACGCTGCCGGACTGGTCGCTCTGGGCAGCCAGTGCTGGTGCGGCTGGTACAACTGGAAGAGAACGGGAAGCGCACTATTGGCCTTCAGTGTCACTGTGCTGCAGCTCACGACGAGCAGCTTGATTATGCTGCTTCTGATGCTCCGCAGTCGTCCTCCGGAGAAGAGTCGTGGGCATTAAGCCTTCCTGGCCGCTTTCCGGGCGGGACGCTGGAGAAAATCGGCTGGTTCGGCCTGAAGTACCGTCGACAGCTTCACTAGGATCTCCAGACCTACCCAGGTCGCCCCTTTCTCAAGCTTGCTGATGTAGGTGCGATTGATGTCGGCCTCATATGCCAGCGTCTCCTGCGAGAAGCCACGTTCTCGCCGAATCCTCCGCAAGTTAGCCGCAACCACCTGGCGCCAATCCATGGGCCAAAATGATCAGGCTGTCGTTTATTGACCCACCGCTTTAAATCGACAAAATTGGCTGATTGGAGGAAAGCATGAAGTCCAAAATTTCGATTTTTCTGGTCGCCTCTTTGCTGCTTTGCGGCACGGCCGCATCGGCGCAACAGCAAAGCATTGCTGCTCGGATGTGGAATGCACTCCCACCTGTTTTTCGGACCTGTGTTGATAACCAACTTCGTCAGGAGCAGGGCTCGAACCTGGAGGCGCTCATAGCGGCAGGTGTTCGCCCGTCCGATCCGAGGCTCACGGCAATACAGGAGTTTTGTAACAGCGCCGCCGGAGTCGAGTCCGTCGCACATCCCACATTCGGGGGTCCCGACAGGTCAGTAGTAGAATTTTCCGAGTGGATGAATGCCACCATCCTGGCAAAGCCGGTCTTCGCCAAAGCATTCGCCCAGTGTCGCGAGGTCGTGGGGCTCTACCAAGATAAGGTGTTAGGCCGGTTGCAGGCTGCCGAAGCTGGAGCAACCTCAAAGAGCGATCAGCTCCGAATCCGCACGGTCAAGGATGACCTAGGGTCTAAGAGGGGTCCCGCCGCAACAGTCGCCTGCATCAAGCAGTTCGTTGCTTCACTTGCCATCGCCAATGCCTCGAGCGGATTCTATGCCGATCAGTTGGGCGCACTCAACGGAAGGCTGCTCAACAATGCTATCAAGCTGAAGGAGGCCAGCGCTTCCAGGGTTGAAGATATGACTGACCAGGGACTAGCACAGTTAGCGATTAAGACCGGGCTCGAGAATTTCCAAGCTCAAGAGCTTCAAGCAGAAATTGACGCTGTGGGACAATATGGGGGAGGATCAGGACCATTGGCCTGTTTACTTCCAGCGGAATGGGTTGGTGTTGAGCCTGGCGGCTATTCGCCCTGCCATGGCTCCTATCTTGAGAAGAAGGCTGCCGAAATCGCAGTTCTTCTCAAATCGAAATAATTTTCGTTGTCGTTCCATCAACGTCGGGATTCGCCGCCCAACGTGCGCTAGCTCTCTAACTTAGCGTAACGCGAGTTCGCGATTGCTGCTTGATGGACCCCCTTATGGCGTCCCTCACACAGGCATCCAGCACGATGCGAAATCGGCGTGCCGGCCAAAAATGGCTGGCCTCTAAGGCTGAACATCATCCGTTCGGACGAAAACGGGTAGCCAGGAGCTGTGAGCTTCAGAACCTCTGCTGCTGTCATAAGTCCAGCGGCGAACGAAAGGAATGGTAGCGCTGCGTCTGTGTGACTTTCCTCGACTGTCGCATGTCGGGCCACGGAACTGTCCGTAGCGCAAAGAGTGGGAGCGAACTTCTCAGCGGGCGGGAATACGCAGAGCGAGCACGCTTTCGCGCCCGGCGGATGTCGCATCAAGGTCGCTTGCCAGTTTCGGCCGGTGGTGGCGTATAGCTGTATCGGCGGAAAACCCATTTCGATGTGGTAGCGCACGTTGAACTCATTGGCTGCCGATATCAGAACGTCGATAGAGCCGGCCTCTCGGGAATTCCATAACGTCGATTCATGCAATGTGATCGAATCGGTCACTACGTTTTCAACGCCGGCCCCGCGTAGAAAGGCGGCGACTGCATCTACCTTTGCGAGATTGATATCGGCATGTGCATCGGTAAAGATCGGTGAGCGGGTGATGTTATGAATCCCGACATGATCGTGGTCGATTAGGCTGGAGCGGAAGTTGCGAGTAGCGATGGCTAGAAAGAAATTCGCCGCCGACCCCACGGAGCCGATGCCGACTGTCATTACGTGCCCGAGAGAAATGCCGATTGGAGAGAATTCGATCGGGCTGGAGGCGTTAGTCCAGTTCCAAGCGTTGCAGGTAAAGGGAGCCGTCACGGCCCCGAAGCGTGTGCGGAAGAGATGGGCAGCGCCAAGAACCACGGCCAGCGCTGCACCGACGCCGATGTCCGACGCGATCAAGGGGAGTGGCGAATGGCTTTCGCCTATATAGGCGTTCCATCCAGAGCCGTGCACGACAGTCTCGTGTCCTTCCGGGCCGAGATGGAAGCGAATGTCGCCCGCTGCTACGGGACGTTGGCTATAGCTGCCGAACGGATCGGCGGCCCGCATGCCGTCGAGGGCGTGTTTAACAAGCGGACGACCAGCCCACGGCAATCTCGGGTGAATGGCGACGTCGGGGAATCCGATTTGCACAGAGGGTGATAGGCGTCCCAACAGATTACAAGCGACGAGCGCTGCCACCTGCCCGTCATAACTTGCAAGGTACTCGGGCGACACGGTGATCGTGATGGGCTGCGCTGGATCGAGCGGCGAAGCGCCGTAACGTCGCATGCGATCGTTCAGCTCGTTGTAAAACTGTTGCTGGTCCATGGGCCGCCTGTCGGAATAATGATAAGGTCGTCATCTGAAAGCTTGGTCCAGCCGGACGTTTTCTGCCAAATGTAGGCGGCTGCGCCGGCCAGTAACGGCAGATGCCGCCCATAGTCCGGCAGTACGATTGATACGTATCCAGGGTAACGGATTTTTGCTCCCTCGACGTCGCCATCACTGTGATAAGCGTGGCCAGGATGGGTGTGGACTTGAGCAACCACCTGCAACTCGAAGCGTGCCGCAGCGCTCATGCAGGAAATCATAGCCCGCGTCTGAACGTGGAAGCTGCCTGACGTCGTCAGCGCTTCTGGTGCGAAGACCGCTACGGCTAGAGTGACGCTGCCATCGGACCGACCAAGAAGATAGGCGATCCCCTCATGCCGCTGCCGTTGCGACCGGGTCAGAGCGGTCATCAGGTCGTCGAGCACGTTGACGGGGATCAGAAACTTAGCCGGCCGTATCGCGATCGGCATGTCCTTCGGCTTGCAACCAAGGGCACGCTTGAGCCAGTCTCCGATCATGCTGCCAGCCTGCCTTCGTATTTCTTGATCAGCTCGTGGGCGATGCGCAGGGCCATGGCGCTCAGGGTGCGGCACGCCCCGGTATGCGGATTGTTCTGCCAAGCGCCGATCTCCCAATCTGAGTGCGGACCGCGCGAATCGACCGGGGTGTATGCGAGGCGATTCCACGGCGCGCAGATCACGCCATTGCCGTGAAAAAAATTGCCGCCGCGGGGCGTATCCCGCTGATCGTCGATCTTGCCGGTCGCCGGGTTGAACCAGTGCCAGGCGGGAGGTGTGGCGTTGTATCCGTCACACCTGACGCGCAGGTGGTAGGCGATCCCGTCCTTGGCCGGGAGCCCGAGGACGAAAATCAGGTCATCGATCTGCTCGAAAGACCAGCCCATGAGGCTGGCATTCGCCCGGAGCGCATCGATCTCAACCTTCACCAAAAGGGCAGCGGGGCTGGTCAAGATGATCAGACCCCCGAACCGGTGGCGACCAGCGTCAGCTTGTACTTGCCCTTCTTGATGCCGAAACTCACGAGGGGACGGTTGACGGGCTCGAGGTCGATGTCGCCGAAGTAGAGCTCGAAAGCATCGCCCTCGGCGAGATCGCGGTCTTTGACCACTTCCGCGATCACTTTCTCGACCTTATCGTTCTTGTCGAACGAGCCGCGGAAGACGCCGTTCGGCGTTGCGATCTCGAGCATCACCTCGTCGTCGTGACCTTTCCCCGAATTGTCGCTGGGGGCGTTGCTGTCCTGGGACATCTGCAGACTCCGTTGTTACCGGGCTACTCGCCCGTTTGCTAATGCCCCGGAATCTGCGCACGGGAGGGCGGAGCAAAACCCTTGGCCCGGGCGAATCTGCGTGTTAATCCCACTTTTGGGAACACTGATTCTCATATGGCACGGCGCGGTGTCGAGCGCAAGATGTCGTCCCACATTTGGGAACTCTTTTTTGGCGGAGCCGCGGTTTGCCATGAAGCTGATGGGAATATCGAAGTTGGCCGAACTTGATCATGGTGCCGGGGACGGCCTGGATGGGGCGATACCGGCACTTGTCGCCGAACTGGAGGCGGGTGCATGGCGGTCGATGGCTGAAATTGCTGACTTCTTTCCTGCGGCGGTGATCGACGGCATCAAAGTCCGAATTCCCCTCACCAGCGGCCATCGGGTCCATCTCCTGGCTGACTGTGAGGCGCAGATGATTCTCATCGAATACGCGGGTGCGGGAAGCGGGGCACGCGCCGGCAAGACAGGGAGCAAGGCGGCATGACAATCCGACCGATACGTACGAACGAGGACTACCAATCGGCACTGAAGCGTGCCGCGGCGCTTTTCGGGCATGGCAGTCAAAAGGAGCGTGATGACCTTGAAGTACTGCAAGCCCTCATCGAACGATGGGAGAGGTCCCAACATTCCATCGAAGCGGCTACGCCCGCGCAGGCGATCAAATTCCGCATGGAGCAGACCGGATTGTCACAACGCGATTTGATCCCATACCTGGGGAGCAAGTCGCGCGTATCAGAAGTACTCAACGGGCAGCGACAGCCTACGGTCGATCAGATCCGAGCGCTACACCAGCATCTCGGCATTCCAGTTGCGTCGCTTATCGGCTCGTTCAAGCATGAGCCCGCCACCGGCTCCTCAAGCACCTCGATAGCAGCCGAGGGCGCTCTCCGTAAGCTTGGCGTGATGAAAACGAAAGAGAACCTCGCTGGCTTCTTGTCGCGTTCAAAGGCTTCCGCTCCGGCGGTCGCTATGTTGCGCAAGACGAGGACTGAGCGGACGAACGCGAAAACGGACATGGCGGCACTTGAAGCTTGGTGTGCAGCTGCATTAGTGCGCGCAGAAAAGATCACCATCAAAAAGGTGAAGATCGGCGATCCGAAAAAGGCGGCGCGTGAGCTGGCTCAACTGAGCATCTTGCCAGATTGGCAGGATCAAATCGTTGCTGCGTTACATCGAATGGGCGTAGTATTGGTCATTTTGGAACACCTACCAGGAACGTTTCTCGACGGAGCAGCAATGTGCCGCAGCGATGGTGTCCCGGTGATTGCGCTCACTCTACGCCACGATCGATTGGACAATTTCTGGTTCACGCTGTTGCATGAGTTTGCCCACGTGACTTGCCACTTGAGTCCTGATCGACAGGTAATTCTTGACGATCTAGACGTAACGAGTTCCGAAGCCATCGAAGCCGAAGCGGATGCGTTTGCACGTAACGCCCTTATTCCTCCTGCCATCTGGAAGCCGATTGAGGAAGACAGCAGCACGGAGGAGGTGTTGGAGACGGCGGAGAAAGCTGGCGTGCACCCGGCGATTGCTGCCGGCCGCTGGCGATTTGAGTATTCGGACTATCGTCGTTTTTCCAAGCTAATCGGTCGGGGCGAAGTGAAATCTTCTTTTATCGCGGAATAAGACTTGTTGTCCGCTGGTGGCCACTGGAGCCGTGATGCGTGTCGCGAGCGAGGTCTGCTTTCCAGTGCACAGCGGAAGCAGCTTTAACGCGATCTCGACAATCACTAAGCGGATGCCGTCAAACATAAACGCTGGTTTATGCTTTAAACCTTCAAGTCTAGGCGCCCAACGACTTTAACAAGTCGGCGCTTCGACCAATCACAAAGTTTGAATAATTCGACTTCAAGTTCACCAACGCGTGATCTTCCGAAACCAAGAAGTTAGCCGCACCATCAATCGCGCACAGCAAGAATATTTCATCGTCCACATCGGTCGGCGGATGGGGCGCAGCTTCGCTGATTATCGTGACCGCGTCGAATGCTCCCATTAGATACGTGATCATCTTTAACGCACGTTCCGGCGGATGGGCGAGGTCTACAAGCTTCTCAAGATACTCACCGATGATCTTCCCACAGTATAAACCCGCGTGAAATTCTGCCACGCGGATAAGAATCCGGCGGTGAGTATTACGATCTGGCGAGGGCCTTCCGTGATCGAGCCAACCGGTCCCGGCTCCCACGATCTGATTCGTATCCAAAACTACGCGGACAGCTTGTCCTGACATCGCTAATCAGGCTCCTTCTCTTCGAATAGTTTGCGTAAGGCTCTCGCGAAATCCGCCTGCGACCAACCTAGGGCGCGCAAGCGTTTTAGCTCCGCTTCTGCTTTCGATTGTAGATTCGCTGCCATTGTGCGAACACGATCCTTGCGTGTTGCAGCCAGCCTTGCAAACTCTTTGCCCAACGATTGCGGATCGCGGCAGACCAGGAAATCCCATTCGCCGAGACTGCCCCAATAGTTTACTGCCGAGATCCAGCGCTTCGCAGCCTGATGCTTAGCATCCGTATCCTCGTGGGATTTGCCTTTGATTTCCAGCACCACGTGGACTGAATTGTCGAGCCGAACAATAAAATCCGGCTCATACACGTGAGGATTTCCGTAAAGCTCATACGGGATATTGAACTCTAGCCGATCATTTCGGGCGTATGAGTGGACAACTCCCTCGCTTGCCAATTTTTCAAGTTGGAATACGGCGGCTTGCTCCCAAGAGTTTGTGTCGCACGCGACAAAATTGAGATGGCTCGCACTCGTGGCCTGTACGGGCTTTACGGTCTTGAAGTGAACTGCGGCTGTGCTGCTGACCGGCCTATATCGATTTAATCTTGGAAGTAGGGGCGTTTCGCCTTTGTTATCGTCTGGGGTGATGGCTGCGACCAGCAGCCCGACGATTCGCTGGGTGTAGGTTTGAAGACCCACCTCACTGGGATGAAGCCCATTTAGGTCGACACGATCGCGAATATAGTTCTGAACGATACGGAGGACCTGCGGAAAGAGCGCACTTCTGCTCTCACTACGTAGTCGCTTCTTGGTGGAATGTGCGTCCGTCAGAGCCCTCGCGATTTCCCGCGCGATTTCAAACTCGATGGTCTGCGGATGGACGGAGTCATAATAGGTCTGTCGATTGACGAGTTCGAAGCCAAACCCGCCGTGCCCGCTCGGATGTCCTAGCTGATAACCAACTTGCGGTCGCACGAATGCTGCCGTTGGTGTGCTCCAAGGATCGAGTACCGTACGCTCGACTTGACCTACATCACACGTTACCAAATTCCGTTTCAGCGAGACGACATAACCTTCGACGACCGGAAATCGGATTTCGAGGTCTCTCCGTTCGGGCAATGCGAGCACTTCGTGTTTTGGTCGATCTTCCGGCGACGGGCCTCCCCCGGGAGAACGGCCCTTGAAAGGAATGAGTGAGAATGGCACTCCAAAAATATCCACGTATTCCGCCGTGAGGAGCCCGGTGTCCGGATCAGGGGTATAATCCATTCGCCGCAGCCCTCGACCCACCACTTGTTCACAAAGCAGCTGACTTTGAAACGCGCGCAGGCCAAGAATGTGCGTGACGTTATTAGCATCCCAACCTTCGCTGAGCATGTTCACGCTCACAACACAGCGAATATGTTCGCCCGGTTCGCCCACACGTCCAACAGTGGAGACGATTTTCCGAAGATCCTCACCGGCTTCTTTTTTTGTAGCTGCAGGGTCCTCGCTTTCGGCAGCAGCCAAAAGTTTGGAGTCGATACGGAGCGTTACCTCCGCTCCCTTACGGTTCCAGAGCTCAGGGAAGCCTGGTAGCCCTGCCCCATAATTCCTGATGGCTCTCGATGCTTTTTTTCGCTTCTTCTTAGGCGTCTCATCCTCATCGTCGTCTTCGTCGTCCGAACCATCGACTTGAAGCAATTCTTCGCCAGAAATCGCCCGATAAAAATGTTCTGCGATACTAGTATTGTCGCAAACTACGATCATGACTGGCGGAGTGTGATCTTGCCCCGGCGATGACTTCTGGACCTGTTCCCAGCGCTCTTTCCATTCGCCAGCCAGGGTTAGCAATGCATCCTCTGCCTTGCGATATATGACGTCGGGCTTCGGCTTCCCCCCCGTCAGCTTTTCGCCGGCTCTTAAATCTCGCGTGATGTGGTCCCAGAGCTTGAAGTACTTTGGATCTGGTCGCCCTGTATTATCCAAAGCCGGCAGCCGTGGAATTTTGGTGATTCCACTCTCAATGGCATCCACAAGAGAAAAATCGCTGACGATCCACGGAAAGGGCGAGCCTTCTGGGTAGCCGCTCCCGTGAATGTAGAACGGCGTGGCGGACAGATCGATGCAAATGCCAACCCCGCACGCCGCGTTGATCTTGTCCAATCCACTGACCCAGACTGTTGCTTCTTCTCTGTCTGCCTTTTCTTCGGGCGTTAGCTTGACGTCGTCGCTAACCGGCGACGGACGGTAAGCGTGATGTCCCTCGTCGTTCAGCACCATTAAGGGTTCAGTGTCCCACAGGTCACCCAGTCGATTCTTCGCAAATGCCTCTGGTGTTTCGGCGCCAAGTTTACCGACTTCCACGGTACCGACCTTGATCACTTCAGATTCGGGGCTAAACCAGTGCCAGTTCGTAACGAATACTTTGCCCTTGGCGAGCTCTGGCCGCATAGATGATGGAACTATATCGAACGTGTCGTAGTAGTTGTTCGGATTACCAGCGTTCAGAACGCTTAAGCGCTCCTTGATCGTCAGATTGGGGCAAACAACTATCGCCCGACGGGGATAGCGCGGGTCATTGGGTTTAGTGCCGCGATTGCAAAATGCCCACGAAATCAGCATTGCCATCAGCACCGTCTTGCCGCTGCCTGTAGCCATCTTACAAGCGTAGCGCGGGATCGGATACATCCCTGCGTCGTTGGGAATGTCGGAAAGCTTCGGATACTGAGCCACCTTCGCTATCCACTCAGTCGGACGCGGGTTTCGTCCCTCGCTCAGCGCATTGAAATCCTCAAGCGTCAATTTTGGGGTCCACCGAGGCTTCTTCCCGAGCGCTAGAATTTCCCTCAAGTAAATGACGGTCTCCGCTGCCTCGATCTGGCAAAAGAATAGGCGCCGCGTGCGGTCTTCCCGCCACCAATGTCGGAGTAGTTTCTTCGTAGTCTCGCTCGCGTTTTCCCACCCGGATTCACGCCACCTGCGCACATCATCGCGTAGCGCATTTACCAACGGAAGATCGTCTCTCTCCTCTTCTGCTAAGAATCCCAGCTGCTGTTGGGCTGTTCCGGTTCGTTCGCTTTTGAACCAATAGCTCGCCGGACGACGACCTTTGACCTTGGTAGGGACACCCGTGCTGGTGTCGTACAGCCAATGTTGATCAGGCTCGTTGTAGGGCGAGCACAGAATAGGATTTTCAACCGGCTGAATAGGAATTGGGCTTTCAGACATTTAAGCTTCGCCCATTCAGGGGATGGTAAGAACGCGTAGGCCTTCATTGCCGCGTGGATCAATGACCTTAACAGCCACGCGCCAACTTTCACCCTTCCCAATTCGCGGAGGACGAGGGAATGGCAAACTTTTCAATCCGCTAAGAGCATCGAAAGCGTCTTCGTCAATCACGTCCGCGTCGCCCAGCGCCTTTGCCAATCTCGACCATTTAGTTTTGTCCGGGAAGAACGCTTGGCAGATGCAGAAAGTCCGGCCGTCGTAATCCGTATCGAGAAACCATGCGGCGATACGCTCCTGATCCGTTGGAAACAATGTATTGCTAACCGGATCGTAGACATCCATGCCATCTACCTCGACAACGAACTCGTTGTCTGCCTGAGGAGTCGGACCTTTAACTCTCGGAGCACTGAAAACCGTGAAAAGTTGGCTGCCAGGTTGGGTTTTAAGAAGATTACCCATCGCAATGTCAGGACGAATCAATGCCATGTGCAGTCGCACCTTTGGATGGCTAGCGCTCTCGATTGCTTCCTGCGCGGCAGCGTCAAAGCCGAAACCAGCAAATACTACATCATCATAGCCTTTTCGGTTTGCAGCGCGGATTGCATCCTCGACTTGCATAGCCGACACATTCCCAACTTCAGGGCCGATGCTGATAGCTACTCGGCGATCTTTTTTATCGCCATTCACCCATTCTCCCTCAGCATGGAGAAGTGAGGCGCCAGCCATCGGATCGAGTCGGCTAAACTTCATGTTCTTGTTGCCTGGGAAATCAACGCCGCTCGCCTTTAACAGCCGAATGATTTTGTCTAGATGTGCCTCTGCGTTTGTCGTCGCCGCTTCGCCGTCGAAAGGCTCTAACTCGTCCGGGGCACCACCTATCGGGGTATCGAGGCCGTCCTCCACCGCAATGACCCCTTCCAACGTGAAGGGGCCGGTCACGCGTACCACGCCTTTTACCGGCTCTGGTTTGTCTACGAGTTCTTCCATTTTTGCATTGGCATTAATGCAAGCGTTGACGTCGTCCATCTTTGCCCGCCAGGCGGCGCGGTAGCTGGAGAGAGCCTCCTGCAGTGGTCTAGGCCACTCGGGGTCGCTATCAAAAGGTACCTCCCACTCCCTCCAACCAGCTTTAGGGATGAGGCCACGGTAGGCATCCGCTTGTCTGGGCGTGATGCCCTTCAGCGGCTTGCGAGCTGGTATAGACTTGACTAATGCCTTCTGCATGTCCGGCAGCAACCAGCGCCGTTTGTCGGCATCCGTGATGCTATTGGCGCCTTCTTCTCGGTGCTTCTGGATCAACTTCTCTCCTAACTTCTCCTTCAATCCGGCACCGGTCTTTGCGACTTCACGATTCAGCCGTACCAGTAACTGGTCAAGAACGGGCTGGTATTTTGCAAAAATAGGATCGAGTGAGCTGTTACGAGCGATGCTTTTGAGTGTGATATGAGGAACCGCCTTACATAGAAACGTTGCTTTGCCAGAAACCTTACCTGTTGGGTCGGTGAGCCAGGTCCCATTCGGATTTCGTGCGACGTCTTCTGCGTTCAAGGGACGAAGCTGTTGGTAGTCAAACTTCGCAGTCATAAGCCGGTGTTTGGCCAGCACCAGCGCCACTCGGCTGGAATCGCAAGTGATCCAACGTCGGCCCCATTGTTCAGCTACAAAAGCCGTTGTCCCACTTCCACACGTCGGATCTAACACCAGATCACCTGGGTCTGTGACCATCAAGAGACAGCGCTCAATCACTTTCGTTGCAGTTTGGACAACATAAATACGATCAAGTGCGCCGCGCACGTCCATCCAAACGTTGTTCAAAGATCGAACCGGAAAGTCGTCGAAGTATCTTTTGTAGATACGGAATCCTTCGCGAGCCACAATCCGACCAGCATTGCAAAGGCGGAGCATCCCTTCAATTGTCGTTTTCCAGTTCTTGGTCTTACCCGGATCAAAGTGGATTCCCGACCAATCAAATGGCACCGAAGTATTCGTTCGAAATCCGTCAGAGACCGCTGAATCCGTCGCGAATATCCGCGCGCCTTCCGGAAGGTTGGCTCGACCCGATATTTCATCCTCGGACGCCAAACGAACTGCCCCATTCGGGAGTTCTACATTGAAGTACTCCGCCGCCCCCTCTTCCCCCAGCTCTTTCTCGACATAGAGCGGCCGATACTTCATGCGCTCAATGTCTTTCGCGTACCACAAAACAGTGTCGGTAACAGTTGGAAGGGTGACGCTTGTGGCGCCGCCTGTTTTTCTAACTCCAATCATGGAAACGAAGTTATTCGACCCCAGCACCTCATCCATTAGACACCGAACTCGATGCAGATTTTCATCGCTTATCTGAACAAAAATGCTGCCGGTATCTGCCAAAAGTTCCTTCGCCATAGCCAGTCGATCACGCAAGTAGGCAAGGTAGGAGTGAATACCTAGCGTCCATGTATCGCGGTACGCTTTAACCATCTCCGGTTCACGAGTGAGGTCTTGCTCGCGGTCCTTGACGTCGCGTTGGCCAAGCTGCGGTTGGAAATTCGATGTGAATCTGATTCCGTATGGTGGGTCGATGTAGATCATCTGCAGTTTGTTAGCGAGGTCTTCGCGCCTCGCGAGACTCGCCATCACTTGCAGCGAATCGCCCAAGATCATGCGGTTCGCCCAATCCATATCGTGCTGATAAAATTGCACCGCTTTCGCGTATTCGTGCTGCGGATCGGCAAAGAGATCACGATCGACATCCTCTCTCGCCAAAACTCTCAAAATGGCTTGGGTGGAAATGCGCTCGTGCATGTGAAGCGCTACGGGGTCAACCTCGAACCAAAGCTTCTCTCGCTTGCCGCTCCACTCCAGCCACGGCTCATGCCGCCTCAGCGCATCTACCAATACCTTCGCTTCATCGGCCGAAAGGGCACGTTGTCGCGCTAGCGCGATCAGTTGCGGTAGTTTGTCTGTCGCTGTGCCGTCTACCGCAGAGCGAAGGACTGTAGGAAGATGCGGATTGTATTCGTAGCGAATTCGCGGAGCCTTCCCTAGGACACCCTGTGCCTCGAGTCCCGCTGGCGGAATATTCTTCCGTTTGGCCGAATACTTGATCGACGTAATCGCCTCACCAGCTTTAGCAGTCGAGGCTGGATTGGCCTTTCCCTTACGCGCCATGGGCGAGACAACTCACTTGATGAATAGAAATGGGGTTCTGCGTTAAGCCGATCATTACCGGTCCTTAAACAACTCGATAGCTGGGGTAGGCATTTTTCCACCTTGAAGTCGCACGCTTGACCCCTGAACGGCCTGTCTACAATCTCATGCTCGCTCAAGTTGCGCTAGGATGAAGTTCTGCCAGTCCCAGGGTTGGAATCCCTTAAGACTGGGTCAGTCATCTAATCATTACGTCTAGCCTGGTGAACCGCGAAATAAGCCATTTGACTATGACCTCCACTGCGTTGTTCTGGCCGGTATTATCTACTGTCATAGCGACGGGTTGAAGGTTTGCCCCAACCGGGGAGCCCAATTACCAGTCGAGTTGCTGTCGTTTACTGCTCTCCACGAGACCACGAACGACCCGGCCCAAATGCACCCACAATTTGATCGTCAGGACCGTCCGGCGGAGGACTGGATCAAGGGTAGACGTCAACTACAGGCCAAACGGCAGCATTTTCAGTATCAGCTGTTGTCCGACGTGCGCGTTTCATTGATGGCGGCGACCACCGTCTGATTTGGGTCACCCCATGACAAAGTTCATCGCATATTTTCGCGTGTCTACCGAACGCCAGGGCAAGTCTGGGCTTGGTTTGGCCGCTCAGCATCGCAAGATTTCCGAGTTCGTATCGGGAGCCGGGACACTGATCGCCGAGTTCTGCGACGTTCAATCGGGGAAAGACGATTCGCGAGTTGAATTACAGAAGGCGATCCAACTGGCCAAACGTGAGAACGCCAAGATCGTTATCGCCCGCCTCGATCGCTTCTCCCGCCGTGTCAGCTTCATAGCCAGCATTCTCGAGCAAGGCACCGGCTTAGTCTGCGCCGAAATGCCCGATGCTACCGATTTCCAGTTGCACATATTCGCAGCGCTTGCCCAGGAGGAGCGCCGGCTGATCTCCGAACGAACAAAGGCGGCTTTGGCTGAGGCGAAACGGCGAGGCAAAGTTCTCGGCTTGAATGGTCGGTGTTTGGCCGCAAAGAATCGCAAGGCAGCTGACGAATTTGCATCCCAACTCAGGGCGAGATTGGACGCGGATTTAATGCGGTTATCTTACACCGAGATTGCGCGACACCTGAACGATTCGGGAATCACGACCGTGACTGGCCGAAAGTTCTATGCACAGACGGTCAAGAACTATTTGAGCCGCCCAATCGCTTTGGGTGACGGCGCCGCTGGCGAACCGCTCCAGCTACCGCATTAATTAGGTCTGCCGTAAACATCTACTCGTCCGCCTAGAGCAGCCATTCGCAAGTTTGCGGCTTACAACTCCTTACACGGTCGATAGCAAGCAATCCGCTCAGTTCGATAGTGGCGTCACGGGGACCGCAGGCCAAGTGTCCCGAGTCTTATCAAGTACTGCTAAAGTCGCAACTAGCTACGTGCGCCCCGAAGGTGGAAGGCTAGCAAGGCGAACACAACCTACGATACATTGCACACGGAATCGTTGACTTGGCAAAGGCTCGAGATCACGCATGGCGTACACGATACAACGTCTGACTATGTATGCTCTGATTTCGGCACTGGAGCGCGACCTAAGGGACTTTCTCACCCTTCATGTGGCTCCGCTTGTCGACCCGAATAAGCTGCTGCCCAAACAGATGATGGACAAAGCGACGGAGCGTTTTGGCAAGGAGAATGCTGATACGGTCCCCGACTTTGAAGACCTATTGGACTATCTGGACCTTGGAGAAGAGATTCAGGCAATACGTACGCACGATCGCTTGCTCGACGACGTTACCCGCACGTACATAAAGAAATACTACTTAGGTCTTGAGGGACTGATTCCGATCCGGAATCGAGTGATGCATACGCGGCCGCTGGAATTCGATGACCTGCCCCGGGTATCTGATCTCGCGAGTGAGCTTGTCAAATCGCACCGTGCACTCTGGGCCAATCTTCGAACCACCCGCCGAGAGTTGGACCGCGATCCGGAGTTTGCTGCCAGTCTTACTATCCCAGACACGCCAGATGAGAGCACTAAACTTCTTCACAATCTCCCTCAAGTCGAATTCGACGATACGGGATTTGTTGGCCGAGAAAAGGAGCTTGGTGAACTTAAGCGAGCACTGACGGGATCCTATCCCGTTGTGACCGTGGTCGGTGAGGGCGGGCTCGGAAAGACAGCTTTAGCACTAAAAGCTTGCTATGATTTACTAGATGATGAAGAGGCTCGTTTAGACGCCATAGTCTGGACAACCGCCAAGGCGACTAAACTTACGTTGACGGAAATGCAGGTGATCGAGGGGGCTATTTCGTCCTCGCTAGGCATCATTGAAAGCGCGACCGCGCTGCTCGGGCGCCAGACCGAAACATCCGCGATGGATGATTTGCTGACGCACTTAAGAAACAATAGAATCTTGCTTGTGATCGACAACCTCGAAACGGTCATCGATCAGAATATCCGCAATCTAGTACGCCAAGTGCCCCCGGGTAGTCGTATTCTCTTTACAACACGCATCGGCCTTGGTGCGTTTGACTTCCCAGTTCCGCTTTCGCCGCTGGCGAGCAAAGAAGCAGCATTCTATTTCCGACGGACTGCGCGAGTTTGGGGTGTCAACGATCTAGCATCAGCCACGCCCAAGGTCGTCGATGGATACTGCGAAAAGCTGCAGCACAACCCTCTTTTCATCAAATGGTTCATACAGAGCGTCCGCTCAGGAAGGCGGCCTACCGTCCTCACTAGTGACCCAACCGTTCTTCTGCAGTTCTGCCTTCAAAACGTCTTCAATTCACTATCGGCAGACTCACGAACCGTCGCAAGCACGCTCGCGAGCGTCAACGGCTCCCAAAGCGTTGCTAGCCTGGCGTTTTATACCGACTTAGACAGCTTAACCATACAGAGCGCTCTTTCCGTTCTGGTCACTTCCAACTTGCTGTCAGTCGAGCGTGGGAGAAGCTCTGAAGATGAAGATCGATACACACTTAGCGCGCTCGCTCGCATGTATATTCAGAAATTCATTCGTCCCCCGCTCGAAGAACAGAAGAAGCTCATATCAAAACAGAACGCTCTGAGATCTGCGCAAGAGGAGTTTTCGTCCCAAGCGGGAGCCGACATATTCGACATGAAGAATGTTTTCGTCCGAGACAAGGATGATTACATCGTTGCGAAGATACTTACTCGCGCTTTGGAATGCGTCTTTAGAAAAGATTGCACAGAGGCCGAAACTCAGATTCAAAGAGCCAATGACCTATCGCCGAACTATTTTGAAGTTCACAGAGTCAAAGCCCGACTTCATATTGAACAAGAGGATTACTTCTCGGCTGAAACTGAGTACGAGGCCGCGATTTCGCTCGCACCACAAAGAGCGCCGCTGAGGCTGTGGTACGCTGGTTTCCTTTCGTGGCAACTTGGCGATCAAGAGCGGGCACTGGCTCAACTGCTGAAAGCAGAAGAGCTTGCTCCCAACTCCGCATATGTCAAAATTGAATGCGCCCGCGTGTTTCAGTATCAAAGGAAATTCTCCGAAGCTGACGCTCGCCTTCGTGCTGTTGAAGACATTGACAAGCTTTCAGCTCGGCTGCGAAGGACTCACCTTGATTTGAGTCTACAGAATGACCTTCGTAAGTCTGAGCAACTCATAACACAGCAGAAATTCATAGATGCATTAGACTGTTTAGAGGCAGCGAGAAACACTTTCGAGGCGGCGCCACCAGCGCTGATTGACCAACGAACGACCAGGCACGTTGGCCATGCGATGCGCAACCTATTGCCGCTCAAGCGTGCCTTGGCGGGACTGCGGGAAGAGAAACGCGTCAGCGCTATAGAGAAGTGGCTTGCTGATCCGATCGCTCGTTCCGGACAGTCGGACCAGCGCAAAGCATTGTCATCCATCCCTTCGGAGGAGCTAAGTCCGGCCA
Source organism: Bradyrhizobium sp. I1.14.4 (assembly GCF_050435825.1). Lineage (NCBI taxonomy): Bacteria > Pseudomonadati > Pseudomonadota > Alphaproteobacteria > Hyphomicrobiales > Nitrobacteraceae > Bradyrhizobium > Bradyrhizobium sp. I1.14.4. The sequence continues at coordinate 99,286 of NZ_JBNDLA010000021.1, forward strand.
AAGCAAGCGAAGCACCGCCTAATCGTGGGCGCTTAGCCCAACTTCATACCAACTATGCCTTCGTTGATACTGGCGGATCGCGCCTCTTCTTCCATCGAGGAAGCTGGTTGGGTAAGGCGGACTTTACCGCACTTGGTGCTGGAGCAATTGTTGAGTTCGAGATTAGCAAGAGCGAGAAAGGGCCATGCGCTATTAATGTTAGGCCGATCAACGAAGATTCTTTGCCGCGGGATGCGACCTTCATTCTCCTCGGCTCGATAAAGTCCCTTACGAAGACGTACGGTTTCATCAAGCTGGATGAGGGCGGAGAGTTATTCTTTCATCGCAATGACTGCACGCCGACGACTAGATTCAACAAGTTGGCTTCGGGCGACCGTGTCAGATGCACCCTCAACGTTGGGGTGGATGGCCGCAAACGAGGAGTGAACGTCGAGCTGTATTCGGGGCTTTAAAGAACGGGAGCTCGCCCTCCTTCCTTGTCTGATGACTGGGCGGAAATTCTATCCACAGACGGTCAAAAACTACATGAGACGCTGGCCTGACTAGGTTGGGGCGGCTCCGCAGGGCGAGTTATCTTCGATCGCGGCTGACCAATCGTCTAATGGGAGCAGTTCATGGCCGCAACGAGGAAACGCAACGCAAAGTTCGATCCAGAACACCACCTGATCGGCAGAATTCAGTCGAGTTCGTTTAGTTACTATATCTCCGATCATCACGCGCAGGGACATCAATTCGTGGACGACGAGGCGATCATCGATCTGAACACGACCGTTGTAAAAATCGAACCTCCAAGCGCAGATCATCTCGGGGCAGAGCTGACGTGCTCTTTGGTCTGCGCCAGACGCTTTAATGAAGATCTTGCGAAGAACAGCACGGGTCGTCCCTTCTTTTTGTCGGTAACGCTCAAGCGCAATCAGCGATCCATGTTGGCGTACTTGCCTTCAGATGCTTTTTGGGCTCTGCAGTCGCGGCTCGAAGCTGGTAGCGTTACTCATGTCGAGCTTAGTTACCTGAAGCCGATTAGGGGCGTCGGTGAACTTACAAGTATCCATATCCGATCCGGTGAATAGCCAAAGCAAAACGTCGAGACAAAGTTTTTGGCACGAATGGTCGGAATTTGGCCGCTACGAATCGCAGGGCGGCTGACGAACTTGCGTCTCGGCCAATGGCCAAATTGGATACGGATTTATTGCGGCGATCATACAGCGAGATTGCGCGGCACTTGAACGACACGGGAATTACGACGACGACGGGGCGGAAGTTCTACCCGCAGACGGTCAAGAACTACTTGACCCGAGAACGCTTGTTTCCCGATGGGGGAATTTAAGTTCTCTGAGTGACCTGTTTGGGAATCTTTATTTCCCGTCCAGCGCGGGCGCATCGGCCGGCAGTTGGATAATCGTGCCATCAGCGGAGACCATCTCGAAATCCGGAGCAGCGCCCGTGACTTTCTGGACGAATTTTGTCGGGTCTTCAGGATCGACGAACAAAATCATGCCTTGGCCGTCTCTGAACACCACCTCAAAGCTCTGAGCGTCAGGGTCGACAGTCAGACGCAGCTCGCTGATCAACGATTGCAGCCTCGATGCTATCTGAGCGCGGAGCTTATACACGTCACCGCCTCTGGCCGCCCGCACACGCTCGATCAGCTCGGCGACCTGATCAGGGCTGCGGTAATACGTCAATGCCGTTTGGTCGAGGACCGAAATTTCGTGGCGAAGTTGCTTCTCCAGCTTCTTTGCTGCGACCAAGTCTAGTTCTGCCTTCTTGATCCGCTCGGCAATGAATGCGCTGTCAAAATCCGCCATTTTCAGGCCGATCTCGTAAGCCTTGCGCTGCTCGTCCTCCAACAGCCTTATTTTGCCCACGGCAGCATCAAGGTAGAACGCGACCTCATTGCGCTTGGACGAATGCTCAGTCGACGACACGAGCGATGCCAGATCAAGCTGCTCGACGAAGGACAAGAACGTCGACTCAAACTGGTCATAACGCCACCGGCCGGTCATCTCGCAGCCATCTTTGCGGAGTGCGTTCGAGCAAACGAGGTACGCCCTCCCTTTGGGTGGTTGGCCCTTGTTCTGGTAGTGCATTGGCTCGCTGCAGTAGTCGCAGACCGCCAGCTTCGAAAATAGGTTTGCGAAGTGCTTACCCTTCGGTCCGCCGCTACCTTTCTTCCCAGTTTCTTTATCTGGCTTAGTCTTTCGTTCTAGTCTGCCGCGTTGCGCTGCCTCGAACACAGGCTGCGACACGATCCGGGGAAAGTAGTTGCGGATCGGATCGCCGTCGGGCGTCCGCTTCCCACCTTCCATGCGGTTGGGCTGGAATGTCCCAATCGCTGCTGCGCTGCTCAGGACCTTGTTGACGGTCGAGTTCTGCCAGCCACCCTTCCCCATGAAGGTCGGGACGCCCTCCTCGTTCAGGCGGCGAACGATCGTGAACGTGCCGATCCCTGATGCAGCCTCGTCGAAAATCCTGCGGACCACTGCTGCCCGGTCTTCGACGACCTCGAAATCCATCCGGTCTCGGGTCAGGCGCAGCCAGCTTGGACAGCGGGCCGTGAGCTTCTTGAGACCAATGCCGGCCCGTTTTGCTTTCCACGCCTGAGATAGGCGATCGCTCTTCCTGGCTGATTCCTCGTTCGCCCGACTCATCTTGGCGATCGAAATAATCAGGTCCTCAAAGCTGACCTTGCCGCTGAAGACACGTTCATCGTCCAGCGTCACGAGGATCAGGCCACTTTCGACGATCTCCATGAATGGCTTGAGGGCCATCATGGGCTCCTGCCGGCTCATCCGGTCGAACGACTCAACAAGCAGGTACGAGCCTTTCTCGATCTTCCCGTCCCGAACGGCCTCCAGGAACCGTCCGAAGGCCCCAGAGGCGAGATTTTTGCCCTTGTAGGCCGAGACACCTATGTCGTGGAGATCGAAGTCCTCGACCAGCTCAAGACCGTGATTTTCAGCATATTTCCGAGAGGCCTCACGCTGACGGCGGAGGCTGTCGCCCTTCAACTGAAGGTCGGTGGACATCCTGACGTAGGAATAGGCCTTCGGCCGGTCCGCTGGTGGGGATATAACCATCCGGGATCATTAACATTTAGTAATTTAATTGTCCACTATATCCTGATGATCGGCTCGCCCGGCGCCGGCAAATCGATGCTGGCGGCGCGACTGCCCTCGATCCTGCCGCCGCTGTCGCCATCGGAGCTGCTCGAAGTCTCGATGATCGCCTCCGTTGCCGGCGAGATCCGCGACGGCGCCTTGACCGCGCGGCGTCCGTTCCGCAGCCCGCATCATTCCGCCAGCATGGCCGCGCTGACCGGCGGCGGCATGCGCGCCAAGCCCGGCGAGATCTCGCTCGCGCATCAGGGCGTGCTGTTCCTCGACGAATTGCCGGAGTTCGATCCGCGTGTGCTCGATTCGCTGCGCCAGCCGTTGGAAAACGGCGAGGTCTCGGTGAGCAGAGCCAACCATCGCGTCACCTATCCGGCGCGCTTCATGCTGGTCGCGGCAATGAATCCGTGCCGTTGCGGCCACGCCTATGAGCCCGGCTATTCCTGCAAGCGCGGCCGGCTCGACCGCTGCACCGCCGACTACCAGATGCGGATCTCCGGCCCGATGATGGACCGCATCGATCTTCGGATCGAAGTGCCCGCGGTGACCGCGGCGGATCTGATCCTGCCACCGGCGGCGGAGGGCTCGGCCGAGGTCGCCCGACGCGTCGCGGCTGCGCGCGATATCCAGCTCGCGCGTTATGCGGCGGCCGGCATGCCGCATGTCCGCACCAATGCGGAGGCGCCGAGCTCGCTGCTCGAAACCATCGCACAGCCCGACGCGCATGGGCAGAAGCTGCTCCGCGAGGCAGCCGACAACATGCGCCTCACCGCGCGCGGCTATCACCGCGTGCTGCGGGTGGCGCGCACGCTCGCCGATCTCGACGGCGCCGAGACGATCGGCCGGCTGCACCTCGCCGAAGCGCTGTCCTATCGTGCATTGGCCGACGATCTCCGCCGCGCAGCCTGACCGAAACGGAAGCGCTGTCCCGATTCGTGCCGGACTGCGCCGTGTCAACGCGGTGGTAACGAGTTTTCTTTACGCTCCGCAAACCATAAGCGCCGCGATCCGCGGCAGGCTTGGGTCGAGCGAGTTGTGTCATGTTGCGTATGAAGGTTTTGGCCTCGGTGGTGCCCCTTGCCGTGGCCGCGGTATTTGCCCGCGCGGAAATCCTGCCGGGCCCCCGGCCTTGCATCGAGGTGGGCGGCACCACGATGCAGATCGCATCGGCCCCCTGGCTGGCGCAGCTTCACGTCAGCTTCACGGACAATCCCAGCCTTGCGACCGTCCGGGTGCAGATTGCCGACAGCGCCGAAGCTGCCGACTTCACGGTGATCGACGACATCGACGATGCCGAGGCCGGCGCGTGCGACAGCCGCGCGGCACCGCAGCTGATCGGGATTTCCAGCAATCCGACCGCAACCGGCCCCGTCATCTATCTTTCCCATGAAGGTCCGTTCGATTACCGCGTCTACGTCCGGTCGAAGACGTTTTCGGCGCGCGATGCCGCGGCCCTGATCGTCAGCGCCCGCGGCGACCATCGCCGGATCGAAGCCGCATCGCTCGAGCCTCACGCGCGCTTCCTCGGCCAGACAATGGCGGAATTAACCTCCCGCTAACCTTGTTCCGAGTGCGGCGCGAAACGGCCACCAACCTCAAGCACTTTGCAAGGTGGCCGACGCATCGTCATCGGCAGATCAAGCTATCTCAGGGCCACCGTTGATGGGGCGTTTCTTCCGGATCAAGTTACGGCTTCGTCGCTTCCTGCGGCGCCATTCCTGGGTCGCGACGATCGTCCGCTCCTTCACGATCTTCTCCGTCGCATTCGGCAGCGCCTTCGGGTTCATTTCGGGCGCCCTCTCGCAACAGAGCGGCTACGACCCGAATGCATTCGCGATCGGGGTCAGCTTCCTGTTCGCACTCGCCTGCCTCTGGATCGTGACGCTCGGCATCCGCCTGCGGCTGATGCGCAAGAGGCTGCGCACCATCGCCATGCACAATGAGGCGATGGCCGACCGCAACTGGGAACTGCAGGAAGCCGAACAACGCGCCAGCACCCTGTTCGAGGCGCAGGACGACCTGATCGTGCTGCGCGACCTCGACAGCCGCATCACCTACGCCAACGACGCCTATTGCGAGCTGGCACAGAGTTCCCGCAACGAATTGATCGGCAGCACCGCCACGCTCAAGGTGCTCGAGCAGGGCGACATCGCGCTCGAATCCAACGGCACGCGGGTCTACGACCAGAAGATCGACGGACCGCTCGGGCCGCGCTGGATCGCCTGGCGCGAGGGTCTCGTGCGCAACGATGCCGGCGCGCCCGCAGAGATGCAGAGCGTCGGCCGCGACGTCACCGACCGCGCCGAGAGCGAGCGCGCCCTGTCCGAAGCGCGCGATCAGGCCGACGCCGCCAACCGCGCCAAGTCGCGCTTCCTTGCGATGGCGAGCCACGAGATCCGCACGCCGCTGAACGGCATCATCGGCATGAGCGGATTGTTGATGGACACGCAGCTGACGCCGGAGCAGATGACCTATGTCAAGGCGGTCAAGACGTCCGGCGACGCGCTGCTCGCGCTGATCGAGGAGTTGCTCGACTATTCCAAGATCGAGGCCGGCAAGATCGATCTCGAACACCGCGCCTTCGCGCTGTCCGGCCTGATCGAGGACATCACCGAGCTGCTGGCGCCGCGCGCGCAGACCAAAGGCATCGAGATTGCCGCCTATGTCGACGAGCGGTTGCCGATGCAGGTGATCGGCGACGCCGCGCGGCTGCGTCAGGTGCTGCTCAATCTCGCCGGCAATGCCATCAAGTTCACCGCGACCGGCGGCGTGGCGCTGATCGTCGAGCCTGGCATCTGGCCGAACGAGATCAGCTTCCTGGTCCGCGACACCGGCATCGGCATCGCACCGGAAGCGCAGCAACGCATCTTCCGGGAGTTCGAGCAGGCCGACGACCGCATCGCGCGCAGCTATGGCGGCACCGGCCTCGGGCTTTCGATCAGCGACCGCATCGTCAAGCGAATGGGCGGCCGCATCACGCTCGCGAGCACGCCGGGCGCGGGCTCGACCTTCGAGGTCTCGATCCCGCTGGCCGTCGCCGACACCGGCGCGGCCAACAGCTTCACAGCGCCTGACCTCGCCGGCCAATCGATCATGCTCGTTGCGCTGCACAGCATCGAGGTTTCGCTGATCTCGCGGCGGTTGCAGCGCTGGGGCGCGCAGACCTGCATCGTATCGGATGCCAATGTCGCCGAGGCGCTGCTGCCGGAGCGGAGCTGGCACGCCGTCCTCATCGATCACACGCTCGGCACGCCGGCGATCGAAGCGTTTGCCGACGCCGCTCGCATCCATGCGTCCCATCGCATCGTGATGGTCACGCCGGCGACGCGGCAGGACCTTTCGGCCTCCGAGACAGCCATGTTCACCGGCTATTTGGTCAAGCCATTGCGCGCGTCGTCGCTCGCCGCACGCCTGACCGCGTCACCCGAAATCGCAGCGCCAAGTCTTGTGACGTCAAGTCTTGTGACGTCAAACCTCGCGACGTCAAGCCTTGCTATCGACGCGGCCGCCGAGGCCGCGCCCACTGCGCCAGCGTCCCCGCCGCCGGACAAGGGGCTCTCGATCCTGGTCGCCGAAGACAATGAGATCAACGCGCTCTTGATGCGTTCGCTGCTCACCCGGCTCGGCCACAACGTGGTCATCACCACCAACGGCGAGCAGGCGATGGAATCCTGGCTCTCGGCGACGTCGGCCGGCACGCCCTACGACATCGTCCTGATGGACATCCAGATGCCGCGCCTCAACGGCATCGAGACCACCAAGCAGATCCGTGCCCATGAAGCGGGCCAGTCCGGACGCCGGACCCCGATCCTGGCGCTGACCGCCAACACGCTGGTGGAGGACCGCTATGCCTGTTTCGAGGCAGGCATGGATGGTTTTCTGATCAAGCCGCTCGATCGCGAGAAGCTGGAAGAAGCGCTCGCTGGCCTGGCCGCCGCGCGGCATATCGCGGCGTAGTAGCCAAAACCTCAGTGTCGTCCCTGCGAAAGCAGGGACCCATAGCCACCGGACTTGATTTTGTATCCCGCTGCGGCCACAGACCGGCAAGCGACGGGCACCTGTGGTTATGGGTCTCCGCGTTCGCGGGACGACAGCCATGATGTGGCCGCCCTAACCGAACAACGATTACAGCCGACGCAGCGCGACCGACTGCACCACGTGGTCGGCGCCCTTCTTCAGGATCAGCGTCGCGCGCGGGCGAGTCGGCAGGATGTTATCCTCGAGATTGGCAAGGTTGGTGCGCTCCCAGATCGCGATCGCGGTTGCGGTTGCTTCCTCGTCCGACAGTGGCGCATAGCGGTGGAAGTAGGACCTGGGATCGGTGAACGCAGTGTCGCGCAGCGCCAGGAAGCGCTTGATGTACCACTGCCGCAGCGCGGCTTCATCCGCGTCGATATAGACCGAGAAGTCGAAGAAGTCGGAAACGAACGGCACCGCCTTGCCGTCGCGCGGCAACCGCCCGGTCTGCAGCACGTTGACGCCCTCGACGATCAGGATGTCAGGCTGGTCGATCTCGACCCATTTGTTCGGCACAATGTCGTAGGTCAGATGCGAATAGACCGGCGCGCGCACGCGACGCCGTCCAGCCTTGATGTCGCTCAGGAACGACAGCAGGGTGGGCAGATCGTAGCTTTCCGGAAAGCCCTTCTTCTGCAGGATGCCCTGCCGCTCGAGCACCGCATTCGGAAACAGGAAGCCGTCGGTCGTGATCAGGTCGACCTTCGGCCGCGGCGACCAGCGCGCCAGCAGCGCCTGCAGCACGCGGGCCGTGGTCGACTTGCCGACCGCGACGGAGCCCGCGACCCCGACGATGTAGGGCATCTTGCGATCGCGGATCGCGAGGAACTGGCGCTGCGAATAATACAGGCGCTGGGTCGCATCGACATAAATGGAGAGCAGCCGCGACAGCGGAAGGTAGATGTCCTCGACCTCCTGCAGGTCGAGGCGGTCGTGCATCGAACGCAGACGATCGAATTCGCCCGGCTCAAGCGTCATCGGCGTATCGTCGCGCAGATGCGACCATTGCTGGCGCGTGAAGACGCGGTAGGGGTTGTACTGCTGATCTGGTGCCCGGATATCCATGAGGCTGCCCCTCTCAATGCGCTCGATCATTTGCGCTAGTCGCGCTTGCGCGACGCCTTCTCTTCCAGTCCCGACATCGAGGTGCGCTTCTCCAACGCCGCCTCGACGTCCTCCAGCCTCACGCCGCGTGATTTCAACAGAACCAGCAGGTGAAACACGAGATCGGCACTTTCCGCGATCAGGTGATCGCGGTCATTCTCGACCGCGGCGATCACGGTCTCGACCGCCTCCTCGCCCAATTTCTTGGCGCAGTGCTCCGCGCCCTTGTCGAGCAGCTTGCGGGTATAGGACGCCTCGCCGCCCGCCGCAGCACGGGCGTCGATGGTGGCGGCCAAATCGTGGACCGTGAAACGCGACATCAACTCAACTCAAGCATGCGCATCGGCACCGCTCTTGTGCCATCCCCTAGGTGGGGACTTAGCATTTTTGTGACAAGGAGTCCCAGACGACGCGCTACGGATCGAGGCGCATCGGCAGGCCGGCGCGTACCATGTGATCCTTGGCTTGGCGGATGGTAAATTCCCCGAAGTGGAAGATCGACGCGGCCAGCACGCCGGTGGCGTGCCCTTCGCGGACACCATCGACCAGGTGATCGAGATTGCCGACGCCACCAGACGCGATGACCGGTACGGGGACACTGTCCGCGATCGCCCGGGTCAGCGGCAGGTCAAAACCCTGCCGAGTGCCGTCCCGGTCCATCGAGGTCAGCAGGATTTCGCCGGCGCCGAGCGAGACGACCTCCTGGGCATATTCGATGGCATCGATCCCGGTGGCATTACGCCCACCATGGGTGAAGATCTCCCAGCGGTCGGAGCCGCCGGCACGCTTGACCCGCTTGGCATCGATCGCAACCACGATGCATTGCTCGCCGTACTTCTCGGCGGCCTCCTTCACGAATTCGCGCCGGCTGACGGCCGCGGAATTGATCGAGACCTTGTCGGCGCCGGACCGCAGCAGGGTCTTGATATCGTCGACGGTGCGGACACCACCGCCAACGGTCAGCGGCATGAAGCAGGCCTCCGCCGTCCGCCGCACCACATCCAGCATGATGCCGCGGTTCTCATGGGTGGCAGTGATGTCGAGGAAGGTGAGCTCGTCGGCGCCTGCAGCGTCATAGGCGATCGCGGCCTCGACCGGGTCGCCGGCATCGCGCAGGTCGACGAAGTTGACGCCCTTGACCACGCGCCCGTCCTTGACGTCCAGACAGGGGATCACGCGAACCTTGAACATATCTCTGTCTCCTAAGTCGCGCTGCGGATCAGTTGAAGCGCGGCGGCGGGATCGAGCCGTCCGTCATAGAGCGCGCGGCCGACGATCGCGCCGGCGAGCTTCCTGGCGCGCGGCTCGAGCAGCGCCTTGACGTCGTCGATCGAGGCAAAACCGCCGGAGGCTATCACCGGAATGGAGATGCGGTCGGCGAGGGCGACGGTCGCATCGAGGTTGAGGCCCTTGAGCAGGCCGTCGCGGGCGATGTCGGTGAAGATGATCGCGGCGACGCCGGCATCCTCGAAGCGCTGCGCGATCTCGAGCGCGCTCACATGCGAGGTTTCGGCCCAGCCCTCGACCGCGACCTTGCCATCGCGCGCATCGAGGCCCACGGCGACGCGGCCGGGGAATTTCTTCGCCGCGCCCTTCACCAGCTCAGGATCGCGCACCGCCGCAGTGCCAATGATGACGCGCGTGATGCCCTTGTCGAGCCAGGCCTCGATGGTCTTGAGGTCGCGGATGCCGCCGCCGAGCTGCACCGGCATGATGACGGCTTTCAGCATCGCCTCCACCGCGTGGGCATTCATCGGCTTGCCGGCGAAGGCGCCATCGAGATCGACGACGTGGAGATATTCGAAGCCCTGCGCGGCGAAGCTCGCCGCCTGCGCCGCCGGATCGAGATTGAACACGGTGGCGCGCGCCATGTCGCCCTGCTCCAGGCGCACGCACTGGCCGTTCTTCAGATCAACCGCTGGAAAAAGAATCACGGCTTCCACTTCAAGAAATTCGAGATCAAAGCAAGGCCGAAGCGCTGGCTCTTCTCGGGGTGAAACTGGGTACCGATCGCGGTGTCCTTGCCCACGATCGCGGTCACCGGTCCGCCGTAGTCGGCGCGCGCCAGCACGTCCGCCTCGTGGGCGGCGTTGAGGTGATAGGAGTGCACGAAATAGGCGTGACGCCCCTTCGGCCCGAGCGGCAGCCGTTCCAGCACCGGGTGCTCGCGCACCATATCGAGCGTATTCCAGCCCATGTGCGGGACCTTCAGGCTCTCGTCGCGCGGCTCGATCTTCTCAACATCGCCGCCGATCCAGTTGAAGCCCTCGGTGATCACGTGCTCCTTGCCGCGCGTCGCCATCAGCTGCATGCCGACGCAGATGCCGAAGAACGGCCGCGCCTTGACCCGCACCGCCTCGGTCAGCGCTTCCAGCATGCCGTCGACCGCGTCGACGCCGCGGCGGCAATCGGCGAACGCCCCGACACCGGGCAGCACGATACGATCGGCGCGATACACCGCGTCGGGATCGCGCGTCACCTTGATGGCTTGCGGATCCTCCATGCTGCGCGCGGCGCGCTCGAAGGCCTTTGCCGCCGAATGCAGATTGCCGGAGCCGTAATCGATGATTGCAACGGTCATCGCGATCCTCCTGGCTCTGGAAACAATCCGATGATGCCGCCCTGCGGCATCGGTGGGGGTTTTGAGAATGATTGACCGGGAACGTCCCGGGTCGGGGGCGGTCCGCCGCGATCGACCGACCGCTGGTCGTTGAGGGCGCCGCGATGCCGCGCAGTCCAGCGCTCGAAGAAGCGGCGCTCGGCAGCCTCCACGTTGTCGGCCACGACGATGTCGAGCTGGCGCCATCTGCGCCGCGACAGCGTCCAGCGCTCCAGGCTTGCCGCCTCGAGGCCGAGCAATAGCATCAGCACCAGGTCGACGAACAAGATCGCGCCACGGCCCACACCGAGCTTGGCCAGCACATAATCGATCACGAAGGTGACAACGAGCCAGCCGATCAGCGCCAGCCAGAGCCGATGCCAGGCCAGCCAGACCGCGCCCGCAACCGCGGCCCAGAAATGGAAGCCGTCGCGCACGAACACGAACTTGTCGGTCGCCGCAAGATCGGCGCCGTTGGCCACAGGGGCATGCACTGTATAGACCGGCATCGAACGCTCCGCCGAGGATGGACTCTATTTACGGCATGATCTCCAGAAAAAACGGTGCCACCGTTTCCGGATCACGCTCCCGGGATCAGCCGCCGAGCTGACCCTTGGTCGAGGGCACCTCGCCCTGGGCACGCGGATCGATCGCAACCGCCGTCCGGAGCGCCCTCGCCAAACCCTTGAAACAGGATTCGGAGATATGATGGCTGTTCTCGCCATATAGGGTCTCGACGTGAAGAGTCACGCCGGCGTTCATCGCGAAGGCGTTGAACCACTCGCGCACCAGTTCGGTGTCGAACTCTCCGATCTTGTCGCGGGGGAACTCGACCTTGAACACCAGCACCGGGCGGCCGGAAATGTCGATCACGACGCGCGACAGCGTCTCATCCATCGGCATGTGGATCGAGGCGTAGCGGGTGATGCCGGCCATGTTGCCGAGCGCCTGCTTCACGGCCTGCCCGAGCGCGATCCCGACGTCTTCGGTGGTGTGGTGGTAATCGACATGGAGATCGCCGTCCGCCTTCACGGTGATGTCGATGCGCGAATGCCGGGCCAGGAGGTCGAGCATATGGTCGAAGAAGCCGATCCCGGTCGAAACCGTGGATACGCCCGCTCCGTCGAGGTTGACCGTCACCTCGATGTCGGTCTCCTTGGTCTTGCGCTTGATGGTTGCCGTGCGCATGAAGATTAAGCTTTCCCGTGCCGAAAACGCCGGTCTTTTAACAGGCTGATGTCACCTTCGCTACTGCGGGATGACCTCGAAACGCCCCAACTTCGGGCCATGGTGACCGGAAATCGTTGCTAAACCTCCCCGATTGTAACCCCCTGCCCGACAGCCTAAATCTGCCCGGAAGAGAGGTAACCTATGCAAGCATCCCAAAATGACCTGCCGGTCTGGCATGGCACCACGATTTGCACGGTCCGCAAGGGCGGCACGGTGGTGATCGGCGGCGACGGCCAGGTCTCGATCGGCCAGACCGTGATCAAGGCCAATGCCAAAAAGGTCCGGCGGATCGGCAAGGGCGACGTGATCGGTGGCTTTGCCGGCGCCACCGCCGATGCGTTCACCCTGTTCGAGCGGCTGGAAAGCAAGCTGGAGCAATATCCGGGGCAGCTGACCCGGGCGGCCGTTGAGCTCGCCAAGGACTGGCGGACTGACCGCTATCTGCGCCGGCTGGAGGCCATGATGATCGTGGCCGACAAGGACGTCTCCTTGGTACTGACCGGCACCGGCGATGTGCTGGAGCCCGAATCGGGGGTCATAGCGATCGGTTCCGGCGGCAATTACGCCCTCGCCGCGGCCCGCGCGCTGATCGATACCGACAAGGACGCCGAGGCCATCGTCCGCCGCGCGCTGGATATCGCCGCCGATATCTGCGTCTACACCAACCGGAATGTGACGATCGAGACGATCGGCGGCTGAGCATGGCCGACCCCTATCATTTCCGCCCGATGACGACGGCCGACCTGCCACGGATCAAGCGGTGGCTGGCGTTGCCGCATGTCCGCCAATGGTGGGGCGATCCGGCCGAGCAATACGCACTGGTCAGCGGTGACCTCGATGAGCCGGCCATGGATCAGCTCATCGTTGCCGCCGACAGCAGCGATTTCGGCTACATCCAGTGCTACGACCTGACGGCGTGGAATTCCGGCTTCGGCAAGCAGCTGGAGGGCACGTGCGGGATCGATCTCTTCATCGGGGAGCCCGGTATGGTGGCGCGCGGCCACGGCTCGGCGCTGATCCGCGCCTTTGTCGACGACCGGCTGGCGCAAGGCGCGCCACGCGTCGTCACCGATCCCGATCCGGCCAATGCGCGGGCCGTGCGCGCCTATGCGAAAGCGGGCTTTCAGGAGGCTGGAATGGTCGATTCGCCCGACGGGCCGGCGCTGCTGATGGTCCGCGATGCATGACGCTCGCGCCTAAGCCCGCGACCGGCGTTTCAGCGTGGCACTGCCTGGTGCTCGCCGCCGCGCTGCTCGCACTGCAGGCGGCGCTGCTTTATGCGATGGGTCGTTTGCCGATCTGCGCCTGCGGCTATGTCAAACTCTGGCATGGCGCGGTTCAGAGCTCGGAGAATTCACAGCACATCGCCGATTGGTACACGCTGTCGCATGTGCTGCATGGCCTGCTGTTCTATGGCCTGACTTTTCTCCTGCTGCCGCGGCTCGCCTGGCCGGGGCGGCTGATTGTCGCGATGCTGATCGAGGGCAGCTGGGAGATCGTCGAAAACTCCAACTGGATCATCGAGCGCTACCGCGCCGGCACGATCTCGCTCGACTATTACGGCGACACCATCGTCAATTCGGTCTCGGACACGCTCGCGATGGTTCTCGGCTTCCTGCTGGCGCGCAAGCTGCCGATCGTCGCAACAGTCACGCTCGGAGTTGTGTTCGAAATCGTGATGCTGCTTCACATTCGCGACAATCTGACGCTGAACATCATCATGCTGATCCACCCGTTCGAGGCGATCAGGCAGTGGCAGTCCGGGCCGCCCATTCTCTAGGCGGGAGACTGCCGCTTGCCGAGACCGCGATTTCAACCTAGCTAGAGCCAATGACCGACTTCTCTCCCCGTGAAATTGTTTCCGAGCTTGACCGCTTCATCGTCGGCCAGGCCGACGCCAAGCGCGCGGTGTCGATCGCGCTGCGCAACCGCTGGCGACGGCTGAAGCTTGCCGGTTCCCTGCGCGAGGAGGTTCTGCCCAAGAACATCCTGATGATCGGGCCGACCGGCGTCGGCAAGACCGAGATCGCGCGGCGGCTAGCCAAGCTCGCGGGTGCGCCGTTCCTCAAGGTCGAGGCCACCAAGTTCACCGAGGTCGGCTATGTCGGCCGCGACGTCGAGCAGATCGTCCGCGACCTCGTCGAGGTGGCGATCGCGCAAACCCGCGAGCGCAAGCGCAAGGACGTTCATGCGCGCGCCCAGCTTGCCGCCGAGGAGCGCGTGCTGGACGCACTGGTCGGCCCCGGGTCGAGCCCGGCGACGCGCGAGTCGTTCCGCAAGAAGCTGCGTGCCGGCGAGCTCAACGACAAGGAAATCGAGATCGAGACGCAGTCGGGGGGCAGCGGCATGCCGATGTTCGAGATCCCCGGCATGCCCGGCGCCCAGATGGGCGCGATCTCGCTCGGCGACATCTTCGGCAAGATGGGCGGACGCAGCAAGACCCGCCGCCTGACGGTGGAAGGCTCGCACGAGATCCTCGTCAACGAGGAATCCGACAAGCTGCTCGACACCGATCAGCTGGTGCTGGAAGCGATCAGCGCGGTCGAGAACAACGGCATCGTCTTCCTCGACGAGATCGACAAGATCTGCGTGCGCGAGAACCGCGCCGGCGGCGACGTCTCCCGCGAGGGCGTGCAACGCGATCTGCTGCCGCTGATCGAGGGCACCACGGTCTCGACCAAGCACGGCGCGGTCAAGACCGACCACATCCTGTTCATCGCCTCAGGCGCCTTCCATATCGCCAAGCCGTCGGACTTGCTGCCGGAGTTGCAGGGCCGCCTGCCGATCCGCGTCGAGTTGCAGGCGCTGACCCGCGACGACATGCGCCGGATCCTGACCGAGCCGGAAGCGTCGCTGATCACGCAATACGTTGCGCTGATGAAGACCGAGGGCGTGACGCTCGACGTCACCGACGGCGCGATCGACGCGCTGGCCGACATTGCGGTTGCGGTCAATTCCACGGTCGAGAACATCGGCGCGCGGCGGCTGCAGACCGTGATGGAGCGGGTGCTGGACGAGATCTCCTTCACTGCGCCCGACCGCCACGGCGAGACCATTCAGGTCGACGCCGACTACGTGACCAAGCATGTCGGCGACCTCGCCAAGAACGCCGATCTGAGCCGGTTTATCTTGTAGGCGTTGCAGCCTTTCGTCGCCCCGGCGAAGGCCGGGGCCCATAACCCCCGAACTCCGCAGTGACCAAGACTCGGGCCGACATTCCTTCTAGAACCGCCTTCGGTGGTTGATGGGGTGGACGGCCCCCTACGGCATCAGTTGTGCCAGAATGAGGTTGTTGCAAATCTCAGACAAGGGAGCCGTCCGTGAGAGAGATT
>NZ_JBNDLA010000022.1:0-113530 GCF_050435825.1 Bradyrhizobium sp. I1.14.4
CCATGCGAACGACGCCACGGGTGGCCGGCTTCAGATCGGAATACCCGGCCGGCTTCGAATTGGAATGCATGGCCGGCTTCGTCGGAATCCGCAGCATGACAACGGAGAGGATGCGAGTCCGCCTGGAGCATTACTCCCTTCGCTGCCACATTCCTCTTGCCAGTTGCACGCAGACAATCGTGAGATGATGCACGAGGCACAGCCGGGAGATTGCGATGGATGATCGAGCCGTGCGGATGGCACTGCAGCGCCATTGGGAGGCATCGGACACGAGCGATTTCGAGCGCGAGCATCGCATCTACCGCGAGGACGCGGTGCTTGATTATCCGCAATCGGGCGAACGGATCCGCGGCCGGCGCAACATTCAGCAGAGCCGGACAGTGCAGCCGAACAGGAAGCGCTTCACGATCCAGCGCATGATCGGCGGCGGCGATCTCTGGATCACCGAATACATCCTCACCTATGACGACAGGCCGTCCTACGTGGTGAGCATCATGGAATTCCGCGACGGGCTGGTCGTCCACGAGACGCAGTATTTTGCCGACCGGTTTGAGCCCTCGTCCTCGCGGGCACACCTCGTCGAGCGCGTTGGCGGAACGTCGTCGCAATAGGCCGACGAACATTATCGCCGCACCGCTGGTTGTGGAAGCGGGTTCGAACACCACGGTCCGCCACGTCGTACCACTCCGCCCACCAGGGACGACAGCATGCGCGTTGGCAAGCAGCGGTTACATTCCGTGGCTCTCGAAAACCTTCTTGCAGCCTGAGCTCAGGCTGGCTCGCTTCATCTGAAGACAATTCTGCACGGCATCGTCATTGCCGAGGTCCTTCCGGCAGAAGCGCTGTGCATCGCGTGAGCACGCGGATTGTTCCGCCTTGGTGCCGGAATGCTGCGCCGCCAACACGGCGCCGCTGCTCATGATCGCGGCGACACCGAGAGCAACGATCGAAAGATAGCGCATCGTGAGTTCCTCCCGCTGCCTAAACGGCGGCCGGCGCCCTTCGTTCCTGTGGAACCGGATCTCCCGCTACTTCGGCTGCGACGCAAAACTTGCAGGGCAGAACTTGCAGGGATGAAACTCCCTGCCGAATTCGGACGTCAGCCGCAACAGATCGAGGACGTCAGCCCCGAAGCCATCTCGCGAAAGCAGGACCCAAGCCGTTGCTGGCGCGTTGCATGAAAGCTGGCTTTGAGAACCATGCACACTGCAGGCCGTATTCGATTGTGCCGTCGACGCGCGCCAAGCTTCCCGATGACCATTCGCCCGACGGCGGCGGACGACATGATCGCGCGTGCGATCGCCCGCAACGCCGCACCTGCTCCGGAACAGATCGCCCGCGGATTGACATGGGGTGCCGACGAGAAGGTGCTGCTCGTTCTCGCGGCTGCCGGCTGGCTCGCCTCGCGCGGGCGCGGCGCCGCTCTGGAGCGCGCCGGCAATCATGCGCTGCTGGTAACGGTCGCAGCATCGCTGCTGCCGCACGGCCTGAAAAGGCTGTTCAACCAGACCCGCCCGGACCGCCTGACCGTGGTCGGCCATGCCAACGGCATCCCGATCTCGGGCAAGCGTGACGACGCCTTTCCATCCGGTCACGCGCTGCATATGGGCGCGCTGGCGTCGGCGGCTGCGACACTGCCCGCCAGCGTGCGCCGCGCAATCCAGGCAGTTGCGATCGGCCTTTCCCTGACGCGCGTTGCAGTGCTCGCACATTGGACGAGCGACGTGATCGCCGGATTCGTCCTTGGAGCGGGGCTCGAGCGGCTGCTGCGATTATGGACCGGTTATCCGGGCGACGATCCCCAGCGGAGCAAGCCCCGATGACCGAATATGTCATCCGCTTTCTGCTCGGCGGCGCCGTCGTATCGGCCTTCGCGATGCTGGGCGACGTTCTGCGCCCCAAGAGCTTCGCCGGCCTGTTCGGAGCGGCGCCCTCCGTTGCGCTCGCCACCCTCGGCATCGCCGCGTACCAGCACGGCGCCGACTACGCAGGCCTGCAGTGCCGCGCCATGATCGCCGGCGCACTCGCGCTCGCGGTCTATAGCTTCGTTGTCTGCCAACTGCTTGTTCGCACAAGGTTGCGCGCCATCCCTGCAACATCGCTGTCGCTTGCCGTCTGGCTGACGATCGTGTTCGGCCTGCTGGCCCTTGCCGGAGGGCAGGCATGACGCCAGTCCGCCTCTCATCGTCGGCTCTGAGAGAAGGCAGCTGGAGCGAATATCTGATCCGCTTCCTGTTCGGCGGCGGCGCGACAGTTTTCACCGGCGTGATCAGCAGCTATTTCGGCCCGTACATCGGCGGCGCCTTTCTTGCGCTTCCTGCCATCTTCTGCGCCAGCGCAACCCTGATCGAGAAGCATGAGATCCGCCGCAAGCGACAAGCGGGACTCGATGGCACACGGCGCGGGCAGCAAGCCGCCGCACTCGACGCCGCTGGCGCCGCGCTGGGTGCGTTCGGCATGATGGCGTTTGCGATTGTCTTCTCGCTGATGGTGGATCGCACCGTCGCGGCCGCCTTCATCGGCGCATCACTTGCCTGGCTGGTTTGCTCGGTTGCTGCATGGTACGTGCGTCGCAAGCTGCGGTCGGTACGGCTGCCGCGAACCGACGGAAACAAGCTCGTCGGCCGGAAAGCCGACCGCATCCTGCATTGAATCTCCCAATGCGGAACCCGTGACGGTTACGGCGCCAGGTACCGCAGCAATTCCGGATCGTTGCGCACCTCGCCTGCGGCGCCCTGCAGCGCGACGCGGCCGCGGTCCAGCACATAGGCGTAGTCGGCGACGCGCAGCGCGAGGTCGAGGTGCTGCTCGACGATCACGACCGAGATGTCCTTGGCGAGCTCGATCAGCCGCTCGGTGATCTCCTCGATCACGCCGATCCAGACCCCTTCGGTCGGCTCGTCCAGCAGCAGCAGCTTCGGACTGCCCAGCATGGCGCGGCCGATGGCCAGCATCTTGCGCTCGCCGCCGGACAGCGTGCCGGCCGGCTGGTCGAGGCGCTGGCCGAGCTTCGGGAAGATCGCCAGCACGCGATCGACCGCGCTCGCATCCGAATTGGTCAGCGAGCCGACGGCAAGATTGTCGCGCACCGACAGGCGGGCGAACACTGAATGCTCCTGCGGCACATAGCCGATGCCGGAGCGCACGCGCTCCTCGGTGCGCCGGCGCGTGATGTCGCGGCCGTCGAAGAACAATTCACCCTGCGAGCTTGCAAGCTCGCCGACGATGGTCTTCATCAGCGTGGTCTTGCCGGCGCCGTTGCGGCCGAGCACGGCAACGCCGCCGCGCCAGGGAATGCCGATGTTGACATCGAACAGAACCTGGCTGCGGCCATAACCGGCATCGAGATGCCTGATATCGAGGAATGATTGGTCAGGCACGGCGAAGATAGATCTCCTGGACGCTCTTGTTGGCCTGGATGTCCGCAACAGTACCCGACGCCAGCACCTTGCCCTGGTCGAGCACCGTGAGGCGGTCGCAGATGTCGCGGATGAAATCGAGGTCGTGTTCGACGATGACGAGCGAACAGTGCTGCTTGATCGGCTGCAACAGCTCGCCGGTGACGCGGCGCTCTTCGAGGCTCATGCCGCCGGTGGGTTCATCCAGCAGCAACAGCCGCGGCTTGCCGGCGAGCGCCATCGCGATCTCGAGCCATTGCTGCTGGCCGTGCGACAGCGCCGCGGCGGCATCATGCGCGCGATCGGCGAGGCGGAACTGGGTCAGCATCGTCATCGCCTGATCGTGCAGCTTCCTGCGGGTGCGTGACAGCACCAGATCGAACAGCGAGGACTGTGCCTGCAATGCCAGCAGGATGTTGTCGTACAGCGTCAGCGTCGGCAGCACCGAGGTGATCTGGAATTTCAGGCTCATGCCGGCGCGGGCGCGCTCGGTCGGCGTGAACGCCGTGATGTCGGTGTTGACGAACGAGACCTTGCCCGTAGTCGGCACCTCGGCGCCGGCGACGCACTTCATCAGCGTGCTCTTGCCCGAGCCGTTCGGGCCGATCAAGCCGTGAAACTCGTTCTCGCCGACGGTCAGCGCCGCACCGTCCAGCGCGGTGAGCTTGCCGTACACCTTGCTGATGCCAGACGCCTCAAGGAGCGGCATTGCCGGTCTCCTTTGGGGCTTTCCCGAAACTGCCGACCCGCTCGCGCTCGCCAAGCACGAAGGAGATCAGCCCGAGCGGGCGGAACATGATCACGAGCAGCAGCAGCACGCCGAGGATGATCGGCCAGATATCGCGGTAATTGTCCGACAGCCAGAAGCTGACGCCCTCGATGATCACGGTGCCGATCACGGCGCCGATCAGCGTGCCGGAGCCGCCGAACAAAACGTAGAGCACGACCTGGGTCGAGAACACGACGCCCAGCATGTTGGGCCAGACAAATCCCTCGTGAAAGGCGTAGAGGCTGCCGGCAAGACCGGCGATGGTGCCGCCGACCGCGAAGATGATCGCCTTCAGATGCTGCGGCTTGTAGCCGAAGAAGGCGATGCGCTGCTCGTTCTCGCGCAGGCCGGCGAGCGCCAGCCCGAATTGCGAGCGGACCAGGAAGCGGCACAGCAGATAGACGACCACGAGGATGCCGAGCACCATGTAGTAGTAGACCGGCCCTTCCTCCAACTCGTAGCTGCCGAGCGTGAGTGGCGGAATCGACGGGATGCCGTTCTGGCCGCCGAGATAGTACCAGCCGCGCGCCAGCCGATCCGCGGCATAGGAGCCGGTCAGGGTGCCGAGCGAGACGAAGATCACGCTCGAGGGATAGCGCCCGAGCAGCAGAAACCCGCCGAGCAGCAGCGACGCGGTGAGGCCGATCAAGGTGCCGGCCGGCAGGATCAGAAGGATCGAGGTGACGTTGAGGTCGCGCGCGAGCAACGCCACGCCGTAGCCGGCGGCGCCGAAGAACAGCGCCTGGCCGAAGCTCATGATGCCGGCATAGCCCCACACCAGATCGAACGACAGCGCAAACAGCGCGAGGATCACCACGCGGGTGGCGAACACCGTGAGATAATCCTGAAGCACCCATGGCAGGATCAGTGCGATCAGCAGCACCAGCCCTTCCACGATCGGCAGGACCTTCCATCCTGCCGATGCCTGTCCCGCCGGCGCGCTTGCGGCCGGTGCACCCTCACCCGTCACGACATCCGGTCCCTCGCCTATGCGAGCGACGGCCTGCTTTGCTCTACCCATTGATTGCTCAACATTCCTTGGGATCAACGAGACCGGCGCTGCGCGCCACGATCTCATAGTTTCCGCCTTTGGCAACGGCGGTGTACATCTTCATCTTGCAGTGACGCTTGCCCGGAACCATTTCGGCGGGCCCGCCGGGTCCCTCGGCGATCTTGGCGTGGTCAAGGGCGGCCGCAACCGACTCACGATCGACCTTGCCGGCTTCCTTGACCGCCGCTTCCCACAGCTTGAGGCCGCGATAGGTTCCGGTGGCGGCGCTGCCGGCCGCGAACAGGAAGTTGCCGGGAAAATCCTTCTCATAGGCCGCCTGGATCTTGGCGTTGAACGGATCCTCCTTGGTCAGCACCTTGAAGTAGTCGAGGCAACTCGCCAGCCCCTCGATCTCGTCGGCCTGATTGATGTTGAGCGTGTTCTCGTCATAGTACACGCAGGCGAGCCGCCCGCCGCTCTTCAGGAAGCCGGCTTCATAGAGCTGCTTGAAGAACGGGCCGACGCCCGGCGGAATCACGGTGTTGAAGACGACGTCGACCTTGTTGGAGATGATGCGGTTGACGGTGGCCGAGAAATCGACCTGGTCGAGCGGGTAATACTCTTCGAACACGACCTCGCCGCCATTGGCCTCGATCACCTTGCGGGCGTAGACGTTGAGCGTGTGCGGCCAGACATAATTGGCGCTCGGCAGCGCGAACTTCTTGCCGCCGTTCTTGATCAGCCAGGGAATGAACTCGTCGCATTGCTGCGCCGGTGTCGGCCCGGTGCAGAACAGAAAGGGCGTGCACTCCTTGCCCTCGTAGAGCTGCGGATAGATGTAGAGCGTCTTGCCGCGCGCCACGATCGGGTCCTTGATCGCGTTGCGCATCGACGACGTGATGCCGCCCAGCACCATGTCGACCTTGTCGCGCTGGATCAGCTTGCGGACATTGCCGACCGCGACCGATTCGTTCGAGGCGGTATCCTCGATATAGAGCTCGAGCGGCCGGCCGAGCAGGCCGCCGCCGGCGTTGATCTCCTTGATCACCATCTTGGCGACGTTGGCGTCGGCGTTGCCGGCATAGGCGATCGGGCCGGTCAGATCGGTCGCGATTCCGACCTTGATCGGCCCCTCGGCGGCATTGGCCCAATCGGGCCTGACGACCCAGCTTCCGACCCCGGTCGCCAGCGCGCCGGTCGCGAAGGCGAAATTGCTCATGAAGCGGCGGCGCGTGAGATTGGTGCGATCGAACATCAGACTAAACCCCTTTTCCCGATATGAGGCCCTGCGGGCGGAATTTGATGAAGGCAATGGCGAGCACGAAGACGAGGACGTCGGCGACAACCGGAGACATTACCCATGGCAGCGCCGCGCTGAGCGTGCCGATCACACCGGCGCCGGCGACCGGACCGATGAAGGAGCCGACCCCGCCGACCATCACGGCGACGAAGCCCTGGATCAGGAATCGTATGCCAAGATCGGCAAAGAGGCTGAACACCGGCACGATCAGCGCGCCGGCAAGCCCGGCCAGGGCCGCGCCGAACGCGAAGGTCGCCCCATAGATCAACGGCGTCGAGATACCCGACGCGCGCGCCAGCGCCGGGTTCTCCAGCGTGGCGCGGACCCGCAACCCGAAGCTGGTGCGCGCGAGCAGCAGATAGCAGGCGCCCATCACCAGCAGCGTGATGACGATGATGGTGAAGCGCCAGGCCGAGATGTGGACGGAGCCGAGGTCGATCGAACCGCCGATCGGCTCCGGCACCGTCAGATAGAAGCCGCCGATCAGGCCGCGCACGCTTTCGCGGATGATCAGGCCCAGCGCATAGGTGCCGAGCATCGCCACGATCGGCGCGGCGTAGAAACGCCGGATGATCAGCGCCTCCAGCACGAAGCCGATCGCGCCGACCACAAAGGGCGCGGCGACCATGCCGACCCAGACCGGGGCGCCATGAGCGTAGGCCAGATAGGTCACATAGGCCCCGAGCAGGACGAATTCGCCCTGCGCGAAGTTGAAGATGCCCATCATGCTGGCGATGATGCCGAGCCCGAGCACGACCAGCACGATGATCGCGCCGAAGCTCACGATCTCGAACGCCGCGGCAAAGGTGCTAGCCATGGTGTTCGATCCATCCAGCCTGCGTCTGCAACAAGCGGCGCCTCACATCTTTTTCCAGTCGCCGGCCTGCTCGAAGGCATGCGCGGCGCGGTAGATGGTCTGCTCCTCGAACATCCGGCCGACCAGCATCAGGCCGACCGGCAGGCCGTCGACCATGCCGCAGGGCAGCGACATCGCCGGGTGATGGGTGATGTCGAACGGCGCGGTGTTGGAGATCATCTCCAGCGCGCGGGCGACATAGTCCTCGCGGCTGGCATTGGCCGCCGGCAGCGGCGTCGCCTTCATCGGCGTGGTCGGCAACAGCAGCAGATCGTAGTCCTTGAACGCCTTGTCATAGGCCGCGGTGAGGCGGCGGGAGATGTTGAGCGCCTTGCCGTAGAAGCGCGGGCCGAAATTGTTGTTGATGTAGGTGCCGAGCAGCATGAACAGTTTTGTGGTCTCGGACAGCGAGTCCGCCTTCTGACGCCAGCCGCGATGGAAATCCATCAGCGTGGTGGAGTAGAGGTCCGATCGGCTGAGGCCGTAGCCGTCGCCGAACATCATGGTCTGGGTCATGCCTTCGGTGCCGATCGGGGTCCAGATCGCCGGGCCCATCATGTGCATCGGGATCGAGACGTTCTCGACGCTGGCCCCGAGATCCCTGAAGCGCTTGGCCGCCTCGCGCACGCTTTCATTGACCGCGGATTCCGCGGTCGGCTGCTCGAAACCTTCCTTGAGGATACCGATCTTCATGCCCTTGACGTCGGCGCCGAGCGCCTTGGTGTATTGCTCGACCTTGGGCGCCTTGATGCGCGGATCATAGCCGTCGTCGCCGGCGATCACTTCGAGCAGCAGCGCGTTGTCTTCCACCGTTGCGGTCATCGGGCCGGTGTGGTCGACGAAAACCTCGATCGGCATGATGCCGGTGTAGGGCACGAGGCCCCAGGTCGGCTTCATGCCGTAGGTGCCGCAGAACGAGGACGGCATGCGGATCGAGCCGCCCTGGTCGCCGCCGATCGCCATGTCGACCTCGCCGAGCGCGACCACGACGCCCGATCCCGACGACGAACCGCCGGCCGAATAACCCATCTTGTGCGGATTGTGCACGGCGCCGACCGCGCCGGTGTGGCTGCCGCCGGACATGCAGAAGGATTCGCAGTGGGTCTTGCCGGCAATCTCGGCGCCGGCATCCAGCATCCGCGTGACGATGGTGGCGTCGAAGTCGGGCACATAGCCTTCCAGCGTCGCCGAGCCGTTCATCATGGGCACGCCGGCCAGCATGATGTTGTCCTTCAGCGCCACGGTCTTGCCTTTGAGCTTGCCGGAGGCTGCGCCCTTCACGGTCGACTTGCGGTACCAGGCGTTGCGCGGGTTTTCCTCAGGGCTCGGGCGATAGCCCGGCGTACGCGGATATTTCACCGCCGGCACTTCGTCCGGCATCGCGGCAACGAGGTTGTAGGCGTCGATCGAGCCCTGCATCAGGCCGCGGAACGATGCCACGTCCTCATCGGTCAGGGACAGGCCGCACTGCTCGGCGACGGCACGAAGTTGCGTTGGCGTGGGAAGGACGACGGTCACGGCGCTCTCCTGAAGCTTTTGATCTTTGGAATTGATCCCTGGAACTGATCCCTTGGACGCAGGGCCGCGGACAGCGCGTTGACACGCGCGAACCGCTCACCCCGCCGCTGTATTCAAAACGGAAATATTTTCCTTTTCAAGTATTATTTCGCGAAACCTTCTGGCGAGGCGTCGCACCCGCCTCAGATCGCCTTGATCACCCTGAAGTCGAGGCCATCGGCTTCCGCAAGATACATCGGCATCCTGGCATGGCCGCTGCGAACCGTAACCGGACCGCGCGGGCCGCGATAGACGAGATTGTCCGCTGCCGCGAGCAGCGGCCGCATCTCCAGCGTGCCGGCGCGGTTGGCGGCAGCCTCAAGCAGGCAGAATCCTTCATACGCGGACTCGCCGCACGACCCGACTGGCGGCGCGAACGGACCGAACATCGCGCGATAGCGGTCCCTGAATTCGTCACCAGCCTGCGAGCCGACACAGGGGAAATAGCCGGAGGCGCAGAACAGGTTCTCGGTCTTGTCGGCGCCGATGCCGAGCAGCGCCGTCTCGTCGAAGCAGCCGGCAAAGCGCAACGTGGTGGCGGCGAGCCCGGCATCGGCGAAGGCGCGGTTGAAGGTCACGCTGTCGGTGCCGATCAGCGAGATCAGCACGACATCGGGCTTCGCCGCACGGATGCGCGCCAGATGCGGCTCGTGATTGTCCTCGCCGACCGGCACGAATTCCTCGCCGACGACCTCGCCGCCGGTCTCCTTGATGTAGCGCTTCACCGCGCGATGCGACTGCCACGGCCAGACATAGTCGCTGCCGATCAGGTACCAGCGCGCGGCCTTCTTGACCTCGGCCAGCCAGTGGATCGACGGCCGGCTCTGCCAGCGCGGCGTCTCACCGATCGCGATAACGCCCGGCGTCCGCTCGCCGCCCTCATAGACCGGCGTGTAGATGTAGGGAACGCGGCTGCGGGTGATGAGGTTACGCAGCGCGACGCGCACCGCGCTGGTGTGCATGCCCATGATGAGATCGACTTCGTCGGACGCGATCGCCTGCTCGGCGCGGTCGAGCACGTCGTCGAGCGGCCCGCCGGCGTCGTAGACCGAGAACTCGATCTCGCGGCCGAGGATGCCGCCGCGCCGGTTGATGTCGGCGACCGCGAGCTGTGCGATCGAGGTCGCGGCTGGACCCCACATCCCGGGCGAGCCAGTGCAGCAGACGAAGCCGCCGACCCGCAGCCGGCTGCGCGCACCGCGCGGACCGAAACCGCCGCGATCCATCGGCGAAAATACCCGATCGGACGCCGCCGACGCCAGGTTCCTGAACAGCAGGGATGGCGGGAGCGGGAGGCCGCCATCCCTGTTGTTCAAGAATCCGGCCATGACATTGGGCGTCGAATGCACACCTGCTCCTGTCTGGCACCGGCACGCCGCGGCGAGCGCGGCATCGCCCTCGCGGGCGACGGTACCATTTTAGATCGTCTTGATCACCCTGAAGTCGAGACCGTCGGCCTCGGCGAGATAGATCGGCATTTCGGCGCGGCCGTCGCGAATGGTCACCGTGCCGCGCGCGCCGCTGTAGACGAGGTCGCGCGCCGCGACGGACAACGGCCCCATCGACAGCGAGCGGGCCCGGTTGGCCGCCGCTTCGAGAAAGCGCATCCCCTCGTAATTGGACTGCCCGACCGAGCCGATCGGCGGCGCATGCGCCCCGAACATCGCGCGGTAGCTGGTCCGGAAGTCGTCATTGGCGCGTGAATCGACGCAGCCGAAATAGCCGGAGGCGCAGAACAGGTTCTCCGTCGCGTCGGGCCCGATGCCGAGCAGCACGGTCTCGTCCATCGCGCCCGCATAACGTAGCGTGGTGGCGGCGAGGCCCGCCGCGGCGAAGGCGCGGTTGAAGGTGATGCTGTCGGTTCCGATCAGTGTGATCAGCACGACATCGGGCTTGGCGGCGCGGATCCGCGCCAGGTGCGGCTCGTGATTGTCCTCGCCGAGCGGGACGAATTCCTCGCCGACCACCTGGCCGCCGGCCTCCTTGATGTAGCGCTTCACCGCGCGATGCGATTGCCAGGGCCAGACATAGTCGCTGCCGATCAGATACCAGCGCGACGCCTTCTTGACCTCAGTGAGCCAGTGGATCGCCGGGCGGCTTTCGGCGCGCGGCGTCTCGCCGATCGCCATCACCCCTGGCGTCCGCTCGCCGCCCTCATAGACCGGCGTGTAGACATAGGGGATGCGGCCGTTTGTGACCTTGCGCAGCGCGAGGCGGACCGCGCTGATATGCGAGCCCATGATGACGTCGATCTCGTCGAACGCGATCGCCTGCTCGGCGCGGCGCACGACCTCGTCGATCGGACCGCCGGCGTCGTACATCGACAATTCGACCTCGCGGCCGCGGATGCCGCCGCGCCGGTTGATCTCGGCGACCGCGAGCATGACGCTGTTGGCGGAGATCGGCCCCCAGATCCCGGGCGCGCCGGAGAAGGTGATGAAATTGCCGATCCGGAGCTTGCCGGCGGTGCCGCCACGGCGCGAGGAGCCCGGCCTGACGGTCAAAGCGAGATCGGCCGCGCAGGACGACGGATTTCGAAACAGGTGCGGCGGCGCGACGGGCATGCCGCCATACGCCTGGAAAGAGACCGTCGAGAGCACGCCAACTCCTGTCTGGGAAGCAGTACGCAACGCAGCCAGCGGGCGGTCGCGGCATCCGCCCTTTGGTTGGGGGAATATCCTATGTGAAAATATTGAATATTCAACAATTGAAGTGCATATAGAAGCGGCATGAGTTGCCGGACATTCATTCACCGGGTCAGGAACCAGGTCTCACGCCGTGGCTAAACCGCCGAAAGAAAATTCCCCGATCACCGAACACCTCGCCTACCTGCTCGCGCAAGCCAACCGGGAGATCAACCGGCAGTTGGAGACGCGGCTTGCCAAGGAAGGCGTGCCGGTCGAGCAGTGGCGCATCCTTAAAGTTCTGTCCGACGGCAACGGCCACTCGATGGGCGAGCTTGCCGACGCGGTGCTACTCAACCATCCGACGCTGACCAAGATGATCGACCGCATGGTGTCGGACGCCCTCGTCTACCGCGTGCAGGATCCCAAGGATCGCCGCAAGGTCCTGATGTTCGTCTCCGACCGCGGCAAGGCGCTGTGCCGCCGGTTGAACTCGCTGGCGGTAAGCCAGGAAGAGCACATTGTCGAGAGCTATGGCGACAAGTCGACCACCGAGCTCAAGCGCCTGCTGGAAAGCCTGATCGGCAGCGCCAACTGAGGCCGCGCCGACGGGGCGCGCCGATTTGGCGCGCCGCTATCGAACCGTCGAAAAAAGACCGGCAGGATATGTCGGGATACGACGATATGGTGCGTCCTCCGGGCGCGCCAGCGGCGCAACCTTCGCGCCTGATCGCGCAGGTCCACACGTTTCGCGAGGACACCCCGTCATGACTTCGATCACGCCGTTCCTCTGGCTCGACAACAACGTCCGCGACGCCGTCGCCTTCTACAAATCGGTGTTTCCGAACGCCGAGATCGAGACCGTCAGCGATTTCATGGCGAGCTTCGAGCTCGAGGGTCAGCGGTTCTACGCGCTCAATGGCGGGCCGCAGCACAAGTTCAACGAGGCAGTGTCGTTCTTCCTGAGCGTCGAGACCCAGGAACAGGTGGATTACTTCTGGAGCAAGCTCACCGATGGCGGCCAGGAATCGCGCTGCGGCTGGCTCAAGGACAAATTCGGCCTGTCCTGGCAGGTGATCCCATCAGCGCTCAGCCGCTATCTCAGCGATCCCGACCGCAAGGCGGCCGACCGCGTCATGCAGGCGATGCTGAAAATGCGGAAGATCGTGATCGCCGATCTCGACAAGGCGTATGCGGGCTGACGGCGATGCGCGCTCGACGGGCGGGCCAATTGCCCGCCGCGTCAGGGCTTGCGGCGGCTTACGCGTACCGCCCGTGGCAGTGCTTGTACTTCTTGCCTGACCCGCAGGGGCAGTCCTCGTTGCGGCCGACCTTGCCCCAGCTTGCCGGATTGGTCGGATCGCGGTCGGCGGTCGGCATCCCCGGCGCCAGCGAGGCCTGGGCGTAGGTCGCCTCGGTCAGGCTGGCCCGGGCGAACTCGTCCTCGCCGGTGTTGGGATCGAGCTTGTGCGCTTCCATCACCGGCAGCGGCTGCGGCGGCTCTTCCGGCGGGACGATCTCGACCCGCATCAGCTGCGCGGTGACCGCCTCGCGCAGATGCGCGCTCATCTCCTGGAAGAGGTTGAAGGCTTCGGTCTTGTACTCCTGCAACGGATCGCGCTGCCCATAGCCGCGCAGCCCGATCACCTGGCGCAGGTGGTCGAGCATGATCAGGTGCTCGCGCCAGAGGTGGTCCAGCGTCTGCAACAGGATGGTCTTCTCGACGTAGCGCATCACGTCGGGGCCCCATTGCGCGACCTTGGCCGCCATGCGCTCGTCGACATGGTCCTCGATACGCGTCAGCAGTTCCTCGTCGGCGATGCCCTCTTCCTTGGCCCATTCATCGACCGGCAGCTCGACATCGAGCACGCGCTTCAGCTCTTCCTTGAGACCCGCGGTGTTCCACTGCTCGGCATAGGCGTGCTCGGGGATGTATTTGGCGACCACGTCCTCGACAAAGGCATGGCGCATGTCGGTCACCGTCTCGACGACGCTGTCGTCCTTCATCAGGTCGATGCGCTGATCGAAGATCACCTTGCGCTGGTCGTTCTGGACGTTGTCGAACTTCAAGAGGTTCTTGCGGATGTCGAAGTTGCGCGCCTCGACCTTCTGCTGGGCCTTCTCGAGCGCCTTGTTGATCCAGGGATGGATGATGGCCTCGCCTTCCTGCAGGCCGAGCCGCTGCAGCATGCTGTCGAGCCGGTCGGAGCCGAAGATGCGCATCAGATCGTCTTCCAGCGACAGGAAGAACTTCGAGCGGCCGGGGTCGCCCTGACGGCCGGAACGGCCGCGCAGCTGATTGTCGATGCGGCGGGATTCGTGGCGCTCGGAGCCGATGATGTAGAGGCCGCCCGGCTTCTTCACGGTCTTGGCCGGCTTGTTGCCCTTGGCGGGCTCGATCTCGAAATCCTCTTCCGCCTTCAGCACGATCTCGCGGAAGCGCTCGATGTCGGCCTTGATCAGCTCGATCTTCCTGGCCTTCTCGGCCTCGTCGGTGATCGCGGCGGTCTCCTGCTGGATCCGCATATCGAGCGAGCCGCCAAGCTTGATGTCGGTGCCGCGGCCGGCCATGTTGGTCGCGATCGTGATCGCGCCCGGCACGCCGGCTTCCGCAACGATGTAGGCTTCCTGCTCGTGGAAGCGCGCGTTCAGCACCGCGAACAGTTTTGCCGGCTTGCCCGCGCGCGCGGCAGCGTAGAGCTTCTCCATGCCGGATTCGGACGTGAAATCGATCTGCTTGTAGCCGTGCTTCTTGAGGTACTCGGCCAGCACTTCCGATTTCTCGATCGACGCCGTGCCGACCAGCACCGGCTGCAGCCGCTTGTTGGCACGCTCGATCTCGGCAAGGATCGCGCCGTACTTTTCGTTCTGCGTGCGGTAGACCTCGTCGTCCTCGTCGAGACGCGCCACCGGCAGATTGGTCGGAATCTCCACGACCTCGAGCTTGTAGATGTCGAACAGTTCGTCGGCTTCGGTCAGCGCCGTGCCGGTCATGCCGGACAGCTTCTGGTACATCCGGAAATAGTTCTGGAAGGTGATCGAGGCCAGCGTCTGGTTCTCGGGTTGGACCGTGACGTGCTCCTTGGCTTCCAGCGCCTGGTGCAGGCCTTCCGAATAGCGGCGGCCCTGCATCATGCGTCCGGTGAACTCGTCGATGATGATGACCTCGTCATCGCGGACGATGTAATCCTTGTCGCGCGTGAACAGCGTGTGCGCGCGCAGCGCCTGGTTGACGTGATGCACGACGGAGACGTTCTCGACGTCGTAGAGCGACTCACCCTTGAGCTGGCCGG
This sequence comes from Bradyrhizobium sp. I1.14.4, assembly GCF_050435825.1. Classification (NCBI taxonomy): domain Bacteria; kingdom Pseudomonadati; phylum Pseudomonadota; class Alphaproteobacteria; order Hyphomicrobiales; family Nitrobacteraceae; genus Bradyrhizobium; species Bradyrhizobium sp. I1.14.4. Next base: position 14,789 of record NZ_JBNDLA010000022.1, read on the forward strand.
CGTCGCGCAGCAAGTTCTCGAGCTTCTCCATGCCGCCTTCGGTCAGCGTCACCGTGCGCTGCTTCTCGTCGACCTCGAAGTCGGCCACCTTGGTAAGCAGCGGCATGAAGGTGTCGATGGTGTTGTAGAAATCCGAGCGGTCGTCGAGCGGGCCGGAGATGATCAGCGGCGTGCGCGCTTCGTCGATCAGGATGGAATCCACTTCGTCGACGATCGCGTAGAAATGCTCGCGCTGGACCATGTCCTCCAGGCGGTACTTCATGTTGTCGCGCAGATAGTCGAAGCCGTATTCGTTGTTGGTGCCGTAGGTGATGTCGCAGGCATAGGCCGCCTTGCGCTCGGCGTCGTCGAGGCCGTGCACGATCACGCCGGTGGTCAGCCCCAGGAACGTATAGATCTGGCCCATCCAGCCGGAGTCGCGGCGGGCGAGGTAGTCGTTGACGGTGACGACATGGACGCCCTTGCCGGCGAGCGCGTTGAGGTAGACCGCAAGCGTCGCAACCAGCGTCTTGCCTTCACCGGTCTTCATCTCGGCGATGTCGCCCTCGTGCAGCACCATGCCGCCGATCAGCTGAACGTCGAAATGGCGCTGGCCGAGTGTCCGCTTGGCCGCCTCGCGCACCGTGGCAAAGGCCGGAACCAGGAGGTCGTCCAGCGTCTTGCCGCCGGCGAGCTGCTGCTTGAATTCGGCAGTGCGGGCCTTGAGCTCGTCGTCGGACAGTTTGACGAGTTCGGGCTCCAGCGCATTGATGGCGTTGACGCGGGACTGATATCCCTTGACCCGACGGTCGTTGGCGGAGCCGAAAAACTTGCGGGCGAGCGCGCCGATCATGCGAAATTCCTGTTCTTCGGTCTTAAGTTACAGCCTGAGATGGTCCACCGGGTCGCCTATCAACTCACCGTGACGCGCTACGGTTCGAGCCCCGCCCGGGGCTCCTCCGCCAATTGAGTGGGAAACAGGCCATCCTGGGTTCAACGGCGAAAAACGCAGCAAAATAAGCGCTCTCACCGGTGACACGGTTGGCCAGAGATATGGCCCGGTCGGGGGGTTGTCAACGCTGGCAAGATGTCAAGGAATTCATCATTTTGACAAGACTTTCGCGTTGCCAATGTAACACGATTGGGCGAGTGTCCGCCCCGCTCGAGCCTCCCCCCTTTGAGACAAGGATTTTGCATGACCACCTCGCCTCCGGAAACCAAAACCGGCCTGCGCCTCGGCCTCGCCACCCTGGCCGCCACGGGCTGTCTTGTCGCAGTGTTGGCTGCCGGCCTCCCGGTCCGCGCCGCGGAATCCGACCCGGTGCTGGCGAAGGTCAACGGTTCCGAGATCCACGCCAGCGACGTGGCGCTCGCCGAGGAGGAACTCGGCCCGAGCCTCGCGCAGATGGACCCGGCGACCAAGAAGGACAATGTGCTGTCCTTCCTGATCGACATGAAGATCGTGTCCAAGGCAGCCGAGGACAAGAAGATCGAGAACAACGACGACTTCAAGAAGCGCCTCACCTTCACCCGCAACCGCCTGTTGATGGACAGCCTGCTTGCCAGCGAGGGCAAGGCCGCGACCACCGACGACGCCATGAAGAAGGTCTACGACGAGGCCGCCAAGCAGATCACCGGCGAGCAGGAGGTGCGCGCCCGCCACATCCTGGTCGAGACCGAGGACGAGGCCAAGGCGATCAAGGTCGAGCTCGACAAGGGCGCGGACTTCGCCGAGCTCGCCAAGAAGAAGTCCAAGGACCCCGGCGCCTCCGATGGCGGCGACCTCGGCTTCTTCACCAAGGAGCAGATGGTGCCGGAATTCTCCGCGGTCGCCTTCTCGCTCGAGCCGGGCAAGATTTCCGATCCGGTCAAGTCGCAATTCGGCTGGCACATCATCAAGGTCGAGGAAAAGCGCAACCGCAAGGCACCCGACTTCGAGCAGGTGAAGGCCCAGATCGAGACCTATGTGACGCGCAAGGCCCAGGCCGACTACGTCGCCAAGCTGCGCGAGGCCGCCAAGGTCGAGCGCATGGACAAGCCGGCCGAGACGGCCAAGGATGCGGCCGCACCGGCCGATGCCGCCAAGGATGCGCCGAAGCCCGCCGACAACAAGATGGCGCCGGCGAAGAAGTAAGCGTCGCGACACCAACAGCTTCAATGCGCGATGGCCGGGCTCGTCCCGGCCATTTGCGTTTCGCGGTGCATTCGATTTGTCGCGCCGGGATCCATACGCCGCGGCGGAGCTTTTCTTGCCGCGGCAGCAGTTTCTTGAACAATTGATGACGGTGGTTATCGGGCTTGCGCCGGGACGACGCCGTTGCCCGTTCGCGTCACAGGCCTCTCCCGCTTCAGCCGGCGAGATGTTATGCAGCGCTTCCCTCCCCGTAGCCGGAAGCTTCCCGATGTCCACCGCCGTCTCCCCCCTCGCCCCGCCAGACGTTCCCGAGATGCCCGTGATCGCGGGTGTGCGGCTTGCGACCGCTGCCGCCGGCATCCGCTACAAGGGGCGCACCGACGTGCTGCTTGCGCTGATGGACAAGGGCACCACGGTGGCCGGCGTCTTCACCAAATCGAAGTGCCCGTCGGCGCCGGTCGAATGGTGCCGTGCCAAGCTGAAGGGCGCAGGATCTTCCAACAAGGGATCGGCGCGCGCGCTGGTGGTCAATTCCGGCAACGCCAACGCCTTCACCGGCAGGACCGGCAAGGCGTCCACCGCGCTGACCGCGCAGATCGCGGCGAAGGCGGTCGGATGTTCGACCTCGGACGTGTTCCTTGCCTCGACCGGCGTGATCGGCGAGCCGCTCGACGCCACCAAGTTCGACGGCGTGCTGGCGCAGCTCGCCGAGACCGCAACCCCCGATCGCTGGATGGACGCGGCCAGGGCGATCATGACCACCGATACCTTCCCGAAGGTCGCGACCGCGACCGTGAAGCTCGGCAAGGCCAAGGTGACGATCAACGGCATGGCCAAGGGCGCCGGCATGATCATGCCCGACATGGCGACGATGCTGTCCTTCGTCTTCACCGACGCGCCGTTGTCGGCGTCCGTGCTGCAATCCCTGCTCAAGGCCGGCGTCGAGGATACCTTCAATGCCCTGACCATCGACGGCGACACCTCGACCTCGGACACGTTGCTCGCATTTGCGACCGGCGCCGCGGCAGCGCACGGCGCGCCGAAGATCTCGCGCGCCAGCGACCCGCGCCTGAAGGCCTTCACCAAGGCGTTCCAGCAGATCCTCGCCAATTTGTCCGAGCAGGTGGCGCGCGACGGCGAAGGCGCGCGCAAGCTGGTCGAGGTCGTGGTCGAGGGCGCCACCACCAAGCCGTCGGCGCGCAGAATCGCGATGTCGATCGCCAATTCGCCGCTGGTGAAGACCGCGGTCGCCGGCGAAGACGCCAATTGGGGCCGCGTAGTGATGGCGGTCGGCAAGGCCGGCGAGCCCGCCAATCGCGACAAGCTCTCGATCTCCTTCAACGGCATCCGCGTCGCCAGGAGCGGCGCGCGCGATCCGTCCTACGATGAGAAAGAGGTTTCGGAGGCGATGAAGGCGCCGAAGATCCAGATCAAGGTCGCGCTCGGCCTCGGCAAGGCCCGCGACCGCGTGCTGACCTGCGACCTCACCAAGGAATACGTCACGATCAACGGCGATTACAGGTCGTAGGATTCGCCGTCATTCCGGGGCTCGCGTAGCGAGAACCCGGAATCTCGCGCCATAACTTCGAGATTCCGGGTTCGATGCTGGCGCATCGCCCCGGAATGACACCTACGCCATCAACTCGAGATCCGCGCGTCGGCGATGGCCTTCTTGAACAGCGCGTTCATCGCATCGGCAATGCCCTCGGTCGGGCTGACCTCGAAATAGAAGCCCGGCGACGCGCACGCCTGCATGTTCTGCGCGATCTGGCTGTTCGGTGACGGACCGAACGGACCCTGGTTGAACGGATCGATCCAGGTCATGTACCAGCTGTTGGTCGGCAGCCGCAGATAGGTGGTGTAGAGCACCGCGATCTTGATGCCGCGGTTCTTGATTGCCGTGCACAGCGCCGGATTGATCGGCGACTGGCAGCGATTGCTGCCGCTGATCGGCTTCAAACAGCTTGAATTGGGTTCGTCAGCCACGCCATCGGAAACAAAGAACAGATACTTCATCGGCGCCGCCGAGGTGCCGGGGCCCGGCGCGCTGATCGCGTTGCTGATGGCCGGAAACACCGCGCTGAACTGGCTATCCTTGTCGGCAGTATAGGAATCGTTATTGCCGTAGACGCCCATCAGGTCGATGTTGCCGGCCGCGGTCTTGGCGCTCGACAGGCTGGTCGACAGCGAGAACAGCGCGCGCAGGCCGATCGTCTTTGACGAGGCTCCGAAATCGTAGATCGCCATCCGGTACTGGCTGGCATAGGTCGCGGTGTTCGCCGCGGTGTCCATCAACTGCTGGGTCGCGCTGCGCAGCACGTCGATCCGCGTCGTCACACCGAGTGTCTTGGCGAGATTGTAGTAGTTGTTGGCATCGTTGTAGTCGTGGCAGGCGAAGGCGCACTGGTCGGACGTGTTGTTGACCATCTTGGTCACGTCAGTGGGTGTCGCCGCAACCCCCATCGACGGCGAGTTGTCGAGCAGGAGATAGAAATCGATGTAGAGCGGCATGTTCGCGGTCGAGGTCGATGTACCCGTCACGGTGATCTTGCTTCGCCCGATCACGCCGAGGAACATGGTCGGGACATCGGCCTCGAACTTGACCGTCGAGGTGATGGCGCCGCCGCTCTTGGTCATGGTGGGCGTCACGCTCGTCAGCGTGAAGCCGTTCTGGTTGAAGATGTTGCCGTTGAAGATCTTCGTTGCATCGGCCTCGCCCACCGAGATCTCACCGTCGGACGTCATGGCGCCGGCCGCGATGAAGCCGGGCGAACCCTTGGCGACCGATCCGACGCTCGCCGCGTCGGCGGCGGATATCAGCTTGCTGCGGATCTGGTTGGCGCGGGAATAGTCCACCGCGCATCCGACGGCGACAACCAGCGGCAGCAGAGCGAGGCCAAAGGTCATCGCGATGTTGCCGGAGCGATCGCTGCGGAAACGGTTGATGGTCCGGATCAAGGTGCGCATGGGTTATATCGGCAGAGAATATGATGGGCACATAAAAGAGACACCTCACCCTGCCGGCCGCGAATTAAGGCCGGATTATCGCGAGCGCAGAAAATACCCGCAGACACAAATCGTTTGGCGGGGGACGCGTTGCTGGTTAATGAAATCTTGAAGACAGAGCACAAAGGGCGCCCGTGCCGCATGACTGACATCAAGCTGACCCTCGTCGTCGCCTGCGCGCTGGTCGATGCCGACAAGCGCGTGCTGCTGGCGCAGCGCCCCGAGGGCAAGGCGCTGGCGGGCCTGTGGGAATTCCCCGGCGGCAAGATCGAGCCCGGCGAGCGGCCGGAGCAGACCCTGATCCGCGAGTTGCATGAGGAGATCGGCATCACCGTGAGCGAGCCGTGCCTCGCGCCGCTGACCTTCGCCAGCCATGCCTACGCGACCTTCCATCTGCTGATGCCGCTCTACATCTGCCGGCGCTGGGAGGGCATGGCGGTGGCGCGCGAGGGCCAGAACCTCGCCTGGGTGCGCGCGGGCAAGCTGCGCGACTACCCGATGCCGCCCGCGGACATCCCGCTGCTGCCGCATCTGATGGATCTGTTGCTGTGATCTTCTTCGTCTCCCCACTTGCGAGGGAGGCGCGGCTACCCAAAATATCGAAAACAACCCCATGCAAAGTGGCCGGCGGTGGCCGGCGTTCGACCAGGCGACTTGACACGTCGGGCAACTCAGGGATATTCTTCTAATATTCCGAAATCGCGCAGGCGCACGCTCGTCCCAGGGCGTATATGGCATTTGCGTGCTTCTGCAACCGACATTTCCACATCATGGCCGATAGCCATACGCGATAGCCCTGCCCCGCAAGCAGAGAGGGAGCCGTGGCACAGTGCGTCCCTAACGCTTACTTCCCTTCACCGCGGCCTCCAGGCTCGCTCTTGCCGAGCCCGGCTTCAGCGGCTTCGGCTGGCTGTCATGCGGCGCCCAACCGGAGAGCCAGACGATGTCGAAGGTGGCGCGGATGCGGCCGTCGGCATCGGCGAAGCGTTCGGCATAGATCTGCGCCATGCGCAGCATGGTGGCGCGGCGGGTCGGGGCGTGACGGCGCTCGCGCAGCACATTGGTCGCGCCCATCCGCCTGAGATCGGCCATCAGCGCGAACGCGCTGGCGTAACGCACCACGACGCGGTCGACGTCGGTCACCGGCAGCGCGAAGCCGGCCCGCTGCAACAGCGCGCCGACGTCGCGCAGATCGGCGAACGGCGCGACCCGCGGCGACACCCCGCCCTCGCACTCCGCTTCCGCCGCGGCAAAACTCTGCCGCAGCTCGGTCAGCGTATCGCCGCCGAGCATCGAAGCGAGCAACAGCCCGTCCGGCTTCAGCGCCCGGCGGATCTGCGCCAGCACACCGGGCAGATCGTTGACGAACTGAAACGCCAATGCCGAGACCACGAGGTCGAGCGACTCGGGCGGCAGGCCGAGCGATTCCGTCTCGCTGAAACCGATCGCATCGACGGAGGCGACACGCGCGCGCACGACGTCCGCGAGCCCGTCACCCGGCGTCCAGACATCGGCCGCCGCCGAAAAGCTGCGCGATACCGCCTGCAAGCGGTCCGTCATGTCCTCCGAGGCGCGCTCGAGCAGGAACGTCGCCGCCCCCTCGCGCCGCGCACGCGCCAGCCGCGCACCGAGCAATGCGCGATCGAACAAATTGGGGGCGGTGGCCGGGTTCGGTGCCATGCCGGCTGGTTACGCCGGACGACGGCCGCAGGCAATCCGCCTTGAGCCCACGTTGCTCAAACGCTAGCCTCAGCCTCCATGGACGCCGAGGCATCACCGACACGCTCCATTGCCGGTCACTTCGTGCGCGCGCTCGGCGCGGTCGGGGGCACGTGGCTGCGCACCGCGCGGCTGGCGCTCGACATCGCGCTGCCGACGCTGTGCGTGTCCTGCCGCGAGCCGGTTCACGGCGAGGGCGTCTGCGCGGTGTGCTGGGCCCAATTGTCGTTCATCGCGCCGCCGTTCTGCCCGCGGCTCGGCATTCCCTTTGTCTACGATCCCGGGCCGGAGCTGCTGTCGATGGAGGCGATTGCCAATCCGCCGGCCTACCAGCGCGCCCGCGCCGCGGTGCGCTATGACGACGTCGCGCGCACGCTGGTGCACGCGTTGAAATACCAGGATCGCACCGATCTGGCGCCGACAATGGGTCGCTGGATGGCGCGCGCGGGGAAGGAATTGCTACAGGATGCCGACATGCTGGTGCCGGTTCCCCTGCATTGGCGGCGCGGCTGGAGCCGGCGCTACAACCAATCCGGCGCGCTCGCCAAGGTGATCGCGCGCCAGAGCGGCGTCAGAATGGTCCCAGAGGCGCTGCGGCGCGTTCGCGCCACCGAGCAGCAGATCGGGCTGTCACGCAAGGACCGCGCCAGCAATGTGCAGGGCGCATTCGGGGTCGCCGATGAACGCAAGGCTGACATCCGGGGCCGCCGTGTGATCCTGGTCGATGACGTCCTGACCTCGGGCGCGACAGTGGATGCCTGCGCGCGGGCGCTGTTGCGCGCCAAAGCGGCGCAGGTCGACGTGCTGGTGTTCGCACGGGTTGTCGACCAGCACCGCGCTCCCATATAATCTGACATTCAGGTTCAACCGAGCGCACCATGACCGCTGCCATTGAAATCTACACCCGGCCGAGCTGCGGTTATTGCAGCGCGGCCAAATCGCTTCTGACGCGCAAGAACGCTGCGTTCACCGAATTGAGCGTCGCCAACGACCCGGCCTACCGCGACGAGATGTACAATCGCGCCGGCAGCGGGGCGACCTTCCCGCAGATCTTCATCGACAAGACCCATGTCGGCGGCTGCGACGAGCTCTACGCGCTCGACCGCGAGGGCAAGCTCGATGGCCTGCTCAGCAACGGAGGCGGCGCCTGATGAGCACGGACAACATTTTCACCGCCGCCATGGTGCAGATGCGCACCGGATTGCTGCCGGAGCCGAGCCTGGAGCAGGGCACGCGGCTGATCCGCGAAGCGGCGGCGCAGGGCGCCAGCTATGTGCTGACTCCTGAGGTCAGCAACATGATGCAGCTGAACCGCAAGGCGCTGTTCGAACACCTGGCAAGCGAAGAGGACGACAAATCGCTGCAGGCCTACCGCGCGCTGGCCGCCGAGCTGAAGATCCATCTGCATATCGGCTCGCTGGCGCTGCGCTACTCGCCGGAGAAGGCGGTCAACCGCTCGTTCCTGATCGGGCCCGAGGGCAATCTGCTCGCGAGCTACGACAAGATCCATATGTTCGATATCGATCTGCCGGGCGGCGAGAGCTATCGCGAATCGGCCAACTACCAGCCCGGCGAAACCGCCGTGATCTCCGACCTGCCCTGGGGCCGGATCGGACTGACGATCTGCTACGACGTGCGATTCCCGGCGCTCTATCGCGCCCTGGCCGAAGCCGGCGCCTCGTTCCTCACGGTGCCCTCCGCCTTCACCCGCAAGACCGGCGAAGCGCATTGGCACACGCTGCTGCGCGCCCGCGCCATCGAGACCGGCTGCTTCGTGTTCGCAGCAGCCCAAGCCGGCCTGCATGAGAACAAGCGCGAGACCTTCGGCCATTCGCTGATCATCGACCCCTGGGGCGAGATCCTCGCCGAGGGCGGCGTCGAGCCGGGCGTGTTCCTGGCCGACATCGATCCCGCCAAGGTCGAGACCGCGCGCAAGACCATTCCCTCGCTGCAGCATGGCAGGCGTTTCGGCATTGCCGACCCCAAGGCCGGCCCGGAGCATCTGCACCTCGTCCGGGGTTCGGCATGATCCACTACACGTTGCGCTGCGAGCGCGGCCATCAGTTCGAGAGCTGGTTCCAGAGCTCCACGGCCTATGAATCGCAGGAGCGGCGTCACCTGATCGATTGCCCGTCCTGCGGCTCGAGCAAGATCGAGCGCGCGATCATGGCTCCGCAAATCGTCAGCAAGAAGGGCCGCGAGCCGGCCCGGGCGGCACCGGCTGCCCCCGTCGAGGCGACGCCTGCCGAATCGACGTCGCTGATGATGGCGCAGGAGCGCGAGCTGCGCAGCAAGCTGAAGGAACTGCGCGACCACATCGTGAAGAATGCCGACAATGTCGGCGAGCGCTTCCCGAACGAGGCGCGCAAGATGCATTACGGCGACATCGAGCATCGGCCGATCTACGGCGAGGCCTCCCCCGAAGAGGCGCGCGCGCTGATCGACGAAGGCGTCGAGGTCTCGCCACTGCCGACGCTGCCGGAAGACCGGAATTGACCTCGACCTGGCAGGTCTGGGCGTTTCTCTCCGCCATTTTCGCCGCGCTGACGGCGATCTTCGCCAAGGTCGGCGTCGAGGGCATCAATTCCGATCTCGCCACCCTGATCCGTACCGTGATCGTGCTGATCACGCTGTCGGCCATCCTGTTCGCGACCGGGCAGTTCACCCAGCCCGGGCCGATCTCGGGCAAAAGCTGGTTGTTCCTGCTGCTGTCCGGGCTCGGCACCGGCGCGTCGTGGATCTGCTATTTCCGCGCGCTCAAGCTCGGGCCCGCCACACTCGTCGCGCCGATCGACAAGCTCAGCGTGGTGCTGGTGGCGCTGTTCGGCGCCGTCTTCCTCGGCGAGCGCCCCTCGGCCTATGGCTGGATCGGGATCGCGCTGATCTCCGCCGGCGCGGTGCTGATCGCGGTGAAGGGCTGAGTCATTCAAGCAGCGATCAGCAGCGCGACGCCGATCACGATCAGGACGATGCCAATCACCTCACGCAGCGAGAACGGCTGCTTGAGCGAGACATACGCCACGCCCTGTGCGAACAGCACCTCGATCAGCGCCAGCGTGCGCACGTTGGCGGCGGCGGTGAGCGCGAACGCAAGGAACCAGAATTGCGATGAGAACGCGCCCATGAAGCCCGCGAACATCGAGGGCCGCCACAGCTTCAGGATCGACTTCAGCACGTCGGGCGCGCGCAGCAACAGATAGATTGACAGGATCAGCGTCTGGACGAACAGGCTCCACATCAGCGTGCAGGACGCTGCCGTCACAAACGAGACGCCGGGCACGGCAATGATGGCGCCGCGAAAGCTCACCGCCGAGATCGCGAACACCGCGGCGGCGCCGAGGCCGAGCACGGTCGGGCGCAGATCGGCAAAACTCTTCTGCCCGCCGGGCCGCAGCGCGGTGACGACGACGCCGATCGTCGCGATCACGATCGCGATCACCTTGATGGTCGTGAGATGATCGCCGAGGAAGATGAAGCCGAAGATCGCGGTCTGGATCGCCTCGGTCTTCATGTAGGCCGTGGTCACCACGAAGGAACGGTCGTTCATCGCCAGCAGCATGAAGCCGGTGCCGACGATCTGGCTGAGCGCGCCGACCACGAGCCACGGCCAGAACGACTCCGCCGGCCACGGCACGCGATCGCCGGTCAGCAGCACCGCCAGCGCAAAGAACACCACCGAGAACGGCAGGCCGAACAGGAAGCGGATATTGGTCGCGCCCCAGGTCCCGAGCGGCCCGGTGAGGTGCCGCTGCATCGCATTGCGCGCCACCTGCCCGAACGCAGCGACGATGGTGAAGGGGATCCAGAGCGAGGAGATCGTGAACATCTGCGAGGGAAGGTGTGCCGGGGCGGGAGTGTGCGCGCAGCGTGCCGATTGCCGCTGACGCGGTCAACCGAGGCAGCGCATGACTGGGCTGCGATCCAGCCGCAAACTCACTGTCGTCCCTGCGAAAGCAGGGACCCACAGGAAGCGGTTCGTGGCACCATGGTTGAACGGGCCACAACACCGGTCAGGTTTGGCGAAACGTGGAGCAGAACACGTCCTGAACTCAGATCGCGCTCAACAACGTCAGCCGGTGGCTATGGGTCCCTGCTTTCGCAGGGACGACACGGATGTATCGGCGAAAGCCGGGCTAACTTCACTGACCTTGAGCCGTGAGCAAGGGCACGCCGATACCCCCCGTCGTCCCTGCGAACGCAGGGACCCATAATCACAGGAAGCCGTTCGTGGCACCATGGTTGAACGGGCCATAACACCGGTCAGGTTTGGCGAAACGTGGAGCAGAACACGTCCTGAACTCAGATCGCGCTCAACAACGTCAGCCGGTGGCTATGGGTCCCTGCGTTCGCAGGGACGACACCGATGTATCGGCGAAAGCCGGGCTAACTTCACTGACCTTGAGCCGTGAGCAAGGGCACGCCGATACCCACCCCCGTCGTCCCTGCGAACGCAGGGACCCATAACCGCAGGAAGCCGTTCGTGGCACACCAGTCAAACAAGCAGGTCGCTAAGGTCTCGCCACTCGGGGTTTTCTCGCTCGATCAGTTCGATCTTCCAGTCGCGCTTCCATTTCTTGAGCTGCTTCTCACGCGTAATGGCTTCCTCGGCACGCTCATATGATTCAACGTGGACCAGGCGATAAACGGCGTAGGTCTTGACGAACGACGATCCGTTCCCGTTGCGATGCTGCTCAAGCCGCTTCTGAACGGAATTCGTCACGCCGATATACAGCGTACCGTGACGTCGGCTTGCGAGGATGTAGACGTAGTACATGCTCGGAACGCGGACCTTCGTCCAATTATCTCGGCCGGTGGTTATGGGTCCCTGCTTTCGCAGGGACGACACCTTCCAGAGGAAACATCGTCTCACATCTCCACCATTTGTACCACAAGCACGCTGTCGCCCCTGCGGAAGCAGGGGCCCATAACCGCAGGGAGCCGTTTGGGGCGCGGTGGTTGAACGAACGATAGACGACTGGTGATTGATCGGATTCCGAAGGAGGGCAAATCCTGAACTTAGATCGCACTCAACAACCGAGGCCGGTGGCTATGGGTCCTGCGTTCGCAGGGACGACACTGGTCATGTGGAGACAGCGCCGCAAACTCACACCTCTTCCGCCACCACCATGTAGTTCACGTCCATGTCGGTCGAGACCGTCCATTTGTCGGCAAGCGGGTTGTAGACCACGCCGGCCTGCTCGGTGACGCTGAGGTTGACATCGCCGAGGTAGCGCTCGAGCTCGGCGGGGGTGACGAACTTGCTCCACTCATGGGTGCCGCGCGGCAGCCAGCGCAGCACATATTCGGCGCCGACGATCGCCAGCGCGAAGCTCTTCCAGTTGCGGTTCAAGGTCGAGACCACCATCAGCCCCCCGGGCTTGAGCATGACAGCGCAGCGCTTGATGAAAGCGCCGACGTCGACGACGTGCTCGACCACCTCCATCGCCAGCACGATGTCGAAGCGCTCGCGCGCGTCCATGTCCTCGATCGTGGTGCAACGGTAGTCGATCGACAGATGCCCCTTGTCGGCATGCAGCTTCGCGGCTGATATGTTGGTGGCGGAGGGATCGATCCCGATCACCTGGGCGCCGAGCCGCGTGAACGGCTCGCACAACAGCCCGGCGCCGCAGCCGATGTCGAGCAGGCGCAGGCCGGACAGGCAGCTCAGGCTCTTGGCGTTGCGCTCGAACTTGCGGCAGGCGGCGTCGCGGATATAGGTCAGGCGCAGCGGATTGATCTTGTGCAGCGGCGCCATCTTGCCGTGCGGATCCCACCATTCATCCGATAGTTTTGAGAATTTCGCGACCTCGGCCGGATCGACCGAGCTGGCGGAGGCATTGGCGGAGGAATTTGGAATCGTTGATTGCGTGGCCATGATTGCGCGCGCCCCTATCGCGCGGTGATCGAATTGCGGAACGACAGCGGCGAGGCGATCGTCTTGATGGTCTCGATGCCCTCACCGACGCCGCGGATGGTGACGTCACCGTAGTTGAGCAGTCGCCCCATGATGCTCTGGTTGACGTCGACGCTCTCGACCTTGTCGAGGCTCATCTCGAAGGTGCGCCGCTTGATGAAGCCGCTCTTGTGCACCACGCGGAAATTGGTGACGTCGGTTTCCGTGGTCCAGCGATGGAACCAGGCCGCGCCGGTCCAGTACAATGCGGCGACCGCGACCACGGCGGCGGCCGCCAGGCAGGCCAGCACGAGGCCGTCGACCGTCGTCATCCGCGACAGGATCAGCAGCGCCAGCACCACGATCCACGCCCCGATCGCCGGCAGATAGAACATCCAGTGCGCATTGGTGGAATACAGCACCTTCTCGCCAGGCTGCAGGATTTCGTCGATATAGCGTCCCATCCAATCCGCCTTCGAGTTACCCCCGAGTCACCCTCGCGCCACAGCCCACCCGCAACCGGTAAAATCACCCCCACGGGACCTCAAGGGACCCCAATGGAGCCCTACCAACCGGCTTGCCCCCGGGCGCGGCGCTATTGTATACGCGCCTTTCGGTCCCCGCGCTTGCGGTTTTCGGCGTGGGTTAACCTACTTATCCTCTTAAAGGAATAGACGCGTCGTCATGGGCCGCCTCGTGATGAAATTCGGCGGTACATCCGTCGCCAATATCGATCGCATCCGCAACGTCGCGCAGCATGTGAAGCGCGAGGTCGACGCGGGCCACCAGGTCGCCGTCGTCGTCTCCGCGATGTCCGGCAAGACCAACGAGCTGGTGGCCTGGTGCACCGAGGCCTCGCCGATGCACGATGCGCGCGAATATGACGCGGTGGTCGCCTCCGGCGAACAGGTCACCTCGGGCCTGCTCGCGCTCGTGCTGCAGGGCCTCGGCATCCAGGCGCGCTCCTGGCAGGGCTGGCAGATCCCGATCAAGACCTCGGACGCGCATGCCTCGGCGCGCATCCTCGATATCGACGGCAGCGAGATCATCGACCGCTTCAAGGAACGCAAGGAAGTCGCCGTCATCGCCGGCTTCCAGGGCATCAACCCGCAGTCCGGCCGCATTACCACGCTCGGCCGCGGTGGCTCGGACACCTCCGCGGTGGCGATCGCGGCCGCGCTTCGCGCCGACCGCTGCGACATCTACACCGATGTCGACGGCGTCTACACCACCGACCCCCGCGTGGTGCCGAAGGCGCGCCGGCTCGACAAGATCGCGTTCGAGGACATGCTGGAGCTGGCCTCGCAGGGCGCCAAGGTCTTGCAGGTTCGCTCGGTGGAACTCGGCATGGTGCACAACATGCCGATCTTCGTGCGCTCCAGCTTCGACAAGCCAGAGGATATCGACCCGCACGCCAACCAGCCGCCGGGCACGCTGATCTGCAGCGAGGAGGAAATCATGGAAATGCACGTCGTCACCGGCATCGCCTTCTCCAAGGACGAAGCCCAGATTTCCGTGCGCCAAATCGAGGACAAGCCCGGCGTGGCCGCGGCGATCTTCGGGCCGCTCGCGGATGCCAACATCAACGTCGACATGATCGTGCAGAACGTGTCCGAGGACGGCAAGACCACCGACCTCACCTTCACCGTGCCGGCCACCGACTATAACCGCGCCAAGGACACGATCACCTCCGCCAAGGCCAAGATCGGCTACATCAGGCTCGACACCGCGACCGACGTCGCCAAGGTCTCGGTCATCGGCAGCGGCATGCGCAGCCACGCCGGCGTCGCCGCGAAGGCGTTCAAGGCGCTGGCCGAGCGCAACATCAACATCCGCGCCATCACCACCTCCGAGATCAAGTTCTCGGTCCTGATCGATGCCGCCTACACCGAACTCGCGGTGCGCACGCTGCACACGCTGTACGGTCTCGACCAGACGTAGGGCCTTTCCCCGTCATTCCGGGGCCGGCGAAGCGGGGGCCGGAATCCATTCGCACGGGGTCCGCGGCCGAATGGATTTCCGGGCTCGACGCAACGGGTCGCCCTCAGGTGCACAATTGCGCACCGGGGAATGACGTGGATGGATCCCTGCCCCTCACGATTGGAACAGGCGGTCTCCCCCAGTCCCGTCCCGGAGTTAGAATTTCTCTTAGCGGGCGCAGCATTGGGCTGACGCAGACGTTATTTGCTACTGGCAGGTGTTTTGCTTGGCAAAGCAAGCCTCGATTGGCTATACGGCCAGTCAGGCAGGTTGTCGCAAACTGTGGCACAGTTTTAGCGATCCCGAATCGGCGGAAACTGGTGCGAGCGGCGACGCCGAATGACTAAAATTGTTGTTTTTGACGAGTTTTACGCCAGCGGCCGGCCGCCCCGGTGCGCCGGCCTCGTGGGGAGGGACTGAAGCACATGCGGAGCGCGTCGGGAGGCCCCCGCATCCTGTTGAGACGGCTCCGCGAAACCATGGCGGAGCAGGTCTCCGCCCAGGAGCGCCTCGACAAGATCGTGGTGCTGATCGCGGCCAACATGGTGGCCGAGGTCTGCTCCTGCTATGTGCTGCGCGTCGACAACACGCTCGAACTCTACGCCACCGAAGGTCTGAACCGCGACGCCGTGCACCGCACCGTGATGAGCGCGCATGAGGGCCTGGTCGGCCTCGTCGCCAGCGAGGCGACGCCGCTCAATTTGTCCGACGCGCAAAGCCATCCGGCCTTCGCCTACCGCCCGGAGACCGGCGAAGAGGCCTACCACTCGTTCCTCGGCGTGCCGATCCTGCGCGCCGGCAACACGCTCGGCGTGCTCGTGGTGCAGAACCGCGCCAAACGCACCTATGTCGAGGAAGAGGTCGAGGCGCTGCAGACCACCGCCATGGTGCTGGCGGAGATGATCGCCTCCGGCGAGCTTGCCGCGCTGGCGCAGCCCGGCGCAGAGCCCGCCGCACGGCACTCGCTGCACAAGACCGGCGCAGTGCTCTCCGACGGTATCGCGCTCGGCCATGTCGTGCTGCACGAGCCGCGCGTCGTCATCACCAACTACATCGCCGAGGACCTGCCGAAGGAGATCAAGCGGCTCGACACCGCGCTGGCGAACCTGCGCGCCGATCTCGACCGCATGCTGGAGCGCGGCGACGTCGCCGATGGCGGCGAGCACCGCGAAGTGCTGGAAGCCTATCGCATGTTCGCCAACGACCAGGGCTGGTCGCACAAGCTGCATGAGGCAGTCGCCACCGGCCTCACCGCGGAGGCCGCCGTCGAGCGCGTGCAGTCCGACACCCGCGCGCGCATGCTGCGCTCGACCGATCCCTATCTGCGCGACCGCCTGCACGACCTCGAGGACCTCGGCCATCGCCTGATGCGGCAACTGGTCGGCCAGGACCATGCACCGTCGCGCGAGCAGCTGCCTGACAACGCCATCCTGATCGCCCGCGCGATGGGCCCGGCGGCGCTGCTCGACTATGACCGCAAGCGGCTGCGCGGCCTGGTGCTGGAGGAAGGCACCGCGAATTCCCACGTCTCGATCGTGGCGCGTGCGCTCGGCATTCCCGCGGTCGGCGAGGTGCCGAACGCGCCGGGCATCGCCGATCCGGGCGACGCCATCATCGTCGACGGCATTTCCGGCGAAATCTATGTCCGCCCCTCCGCCGAGATCGAATCGGCCTACGCCGAGCGCGTCCGGTTCCGGGCGCGGCGGCAGGCGCAATATTCGGCGCTGCGCGACAAGGCTTGCGTGACCAAGGACGGCCAGCCGATCGAGCTTCTGATCAATGCCGGCCTGACCATCGACCTGCCGCATATCGACGACACCGGCAGCGCCGGCATCGGCCTGTTCCGCACCGAATTGCAGTTCATGGTGAGCCCGAACCTGCCGCGTTCGAGCGACCAGCTCGCGCTGTACCGCACCGTGCTCGACGCCGCCGGCAGCAAGCCCGTCACCTTCCGCACGCTCGACATCGGCGGCGACAAGGCGCTGCCTTATATGGAGACCGTGGTCGAGGAAAATCCCGCGCTCGGCTGGCGCGCGATCCGGCTCGGCCTCGACCGCCCCGGCCTGCTGCGCGGCCAGATCCGCGCGCTGCTGCGTGCCGGCGGCGGCCGCGCGCTGAAGATCATGTTCCCGATGATCTCCGACATCGCCGAGTTCGATCAGGCCAAGGCGATCGTCGAACGCGAGCTGACCTATTTGCGCCAGCACGGCCATTCGCTGCCCGAGCGCATCGATATCGGCACCATGGTGGAAGTCCCGGCCCTGCTCTACCAGCTCGACGAGCTCCTGAAGAAGGTCGACTTCGTCTCGGTCGGCTCCAACGACCTGTTCCAGTTCCTGTTTGCGGTCGACCGCGGCAATGCCAAGGTCTCCGAACGCTTCGACATCCTGTCGGCGCCCATCCTACGCGCGCTGCGCGACATCGTGCGCAAGGCCAAGATTGCGAAGAAGGCCGCTTCGCTGTGCGGCGAGATGGCGTCGAAACCGATCGGCGCGCTGGCGCTGATCGCGCTCGGCTACCGTTCTCTTTCATTGTCTGCGACCGCGCATGGCCCGGTCAAGGCGATGATCCTTGACCTCGACGCCAAGAAGGCGGAGGCGATGATCAACCCGCTGCTGGACGCGCCCGTTGGCAGCGTGTCGATCCGCCAGGCGCTGACGAAGTTTGCGGAAAACGAGGGGCTGGCCTTGTAGCGACGCTGCCGTCGCCTCCGCCGCCCTTCGCGCTTTCAGCAATTCGAGATACCGCCATGCTACCCGAAGCCAAACTCGACGTCCTGCTCGCCCATCACGCCTCGCTTGAGGCCGAGCTGCTCGGCCAGGTCAACTCCGAGCGTTATGTGCAGATCACGCGCGAGCTCGCCGAGCTCAATCCGCTGATCGACGCGGTGAAGACCTATCGCTCCGCCCGGGCCGAGCTCATCGATACCGACGCGATGCTGGCCGACGCCGGCACCGATCCCGAGATGCGCAGCATGGCAGAGGCAGAGCTGGAGACGCTGCAGGCGCGCATCGGCGAGCTCGAGCAGAAGATCCGGATCGCGCTGTTGCCGAAGGACGCGATGGACGACCGCAACGTGATGCTGGAAATCCGCGCCGGCACCGGCGGCGACGAGGCCTCGCTGTTCGCCGGCGACCTGTTCCGGATGTATGAACGCTTCGCCAGCCTGCAGGGCTGGAAGGTCGAGGTGATCTCGGCGAGCGAAGGCACCGTCGGCGGCTACAAGGAAATCATCGCCGAGGTGCAGGGCCGCGGTGCGTTCGCCAAGCTGAAATTCGAGTCCGGTGTGCACCGCGTGCAGCGCGTGCCGGACACCGAGACGCAGGGCCGCATCCACACCTCGGCCGCCACGGTCGCCGTGCTGCCCGAGGTCGAGGACGTCGACGTCGACATCAAGAACGACGACCTGCGGATCGAAACCATGCGCGCCGGCGGCGCCGGCGGCCAGCACGTCAACAAGACCGAATCGGCGATCCGCATCACCCATCTGCCGACCGGCATCGTGGTGATGATGCAGGACAGCCGCTCGCAGCACAAAAACCGGGCGTCGGCGATGAACATCCTGCGCTCGCGCATCTACGATGCCGAGCGTCAGCGCGTCGACGCTGCGCGCTCCGCCGACCGCAAGGAGAAGGTCGGCTCCGGCGACCGCTCGGAGCGCATCCGCACCTATAATTTCCCGCAAGGGAGAGTCACCGACCATCGCATCAATCTGACGCTCTACAAGCTGCCGCAGGTGATCGCGGGCGAGGCGCTCGGCGAACTGATCGATGCGCTGACCACGGAGCACCAGGCCGCACAGCTCGCGGCCCAGGGCGCCGCGGCGTGAACAGATCCGGCTGCTGGCACCATTGATCGTCGTCGTCCCTGCGAAAGCAGGGATCCATAACCACAGGGCGTCATTGTTGATCCCGATATCGACCCCGACCGCCCAGATCGAAGGGCCGCGGCGTATGGGTCCCCGCTTTCGCGGGGACGACGTGTGGTTGGTGTTACGCAAGGACACCGCGTGATGGCGCCTGTGGTCCGCGCAACGGTAGAGACGGCCCGCCGCGAGCTCACCGCGCGGCTGCAATCCGCCGGCCGTGACGCCGCCGAACTCGACGCGCGACTGCTGATCGGCGCCGCGCTGGGGCTCGATCTGACCGGCATGGTCACCGGCGCCAAGCGCGCGCTGACCCAGGACGAAGCGGATCGCCTCGAGCGCCTCGCGCAACGCCGTCTCGTCGGCGAACCGGTCGCGCGCATTCTCGGCATCAAGGAGTTTTGGGGATTGCCGCTGCGTCTCTCGGCCGCGACGCTGGTGCCACGCCCCGACACCGAGACCGTGGTCGAGCGCGCGCTCGAGCTGCTGCGCGCCGATGGCATGGCCGAGCGCGCATTGCGGATCGCCGATCTCGGTACCGGCTCCGGCGCGATCCTGCTGGCACTGCTCTCGGAACTGCCCCACGCGCATGGCTTCGCCACCGACATCTCGGCGGAGGCGCTGCAGACGGCGAGCCGGAATGCCGCCGAGCTCGGACTTGCAGCTCGCGCGACCTGGATCGCGTGCGACTATGGCAGCGGGCTGACCGGCGCGTTCGACCTGATCGTGTCCAATCCGCCCTACATCCCCTCGGCCGACATCGCCGGCCTCGACATCGAGGTGCGCAAGCACGATCCGCGCGCGGCGCTCGATGGCGGTGCCGACGGGCTTGACGCCTACCGCGCCCTGATTTCGCAGTCTGCGGGTCTTTTGACCCCGGATGGATTACTGGTTGTAGAAGTCGGGCAGGGCCAGAGCGGCGATGTTGAAGCGCTGATGACGGCATCCGGGTTATCCCCGACGGGGCCGCCCAAGGCCGATCTCGGGGGCATTCCGAGGGCCGTTTCCGCCCGCCGGCTGCCCCGATAAAGTCCTATTGGAACGCAAAAAAACCTCTTGGATTATCCCCCGGGAACGACTACGTTCCGGGCACAACATCGGTGCTGGCCCCGTAATCGTTACGGGTGATGACCAGGGCTCAGCAGAGCCCGCCGATCGAAAGGTTCCAGGAACGCAGGTCTCACTGAGCGCAATAGCCGAAGCTGTGCTGCTCTCGACCGCCAAGCGAACGAAAGCCTGCTATTGCGCTTGAAGACTTACGCACGAGAACTGGGCCTGTCTCGACGGGCAGAATGATTTGGTCGCTGGCGCGTTTTGTCGGCGGTTGGGGAACGCGTCTTTGCTGAACGCGACTTTGCTGAACGAGATGGTCGGTGACATCGAAGCTACTTCGGACGCTATTGCGATTCCGTGTGCGTCGGGATGTGCCGAATCGAACACTGAGAATCGACGACACTGAGAATCGACTGTGAGAATCGAACGTGAGAATCGGACGGCGGACTGCAATAACTTCAGGGCTGGAATAAAAGGCGACAGATGAGAAACGGTCAGAACAACAAGCGGATGCGCAACCGGAATAACAACAACAATAACAACAACAATAACCGGCGCGGCCAGAATCCCCTGACACGGGTGTACGAATCGAACGGACCTGACATCAAGATCCGCGGCACGGCCTCCCACGTGGCCGAGAAATACGTCCAGCTTGCCCGCGATGCACGCTCCTCCGGCGATCCGGTGGCAGCTGAAAACTACTACCAGCACGCTGAGCACTACTTCCGGATCATCGCGGCCGCGCAGGAGCAGTTCCGGCAGAATCAGCAGCAGCCGCGCCCCGATGCCGAGGTGACGCCGACCGAAGACAGCGACGACGACAGCGACGGCTATTCGAGCTTCGGCCAGGAGCCGGGTTTCGTGCCGCAGCAACAGCAGCCTTTCATGCGCGACACCGGCCAGCAGCCCTACGTGCGCGAGCAGCAGCAGCAGCCGCCACGCGAACATCGCGAGCGTGACCAGCAGCCGCGTGAGCATCGCGAGCGTGAACATCGTCCGCAGCCGCAATATCAGCCGCAACCGCAGAGCCAGCCGCAGCCCGCGCTGGCCGATGCCGGTGGCGTCGATCGTCTGCCCTCGTTCATCACAGGCGGCGCACAGCCGCAGGTCAACGGTGGCGCCTATGAAGGCAATAATGGCGGCGCAGCAGAACGCGGCGAACGGAGCGAGCGCTTTCCGCGCCGCCGCCGCCGTCCGCACGGCCCACGCCCCGACATTGCGGCGCAGCCGACGCCAAGCGACGACTTCAATCCGGGCAACGAATAAACGCAGACATGCGTCACCCTCCCCTGCACGGGGGAGGGCGAATAATCCGCGCAACGACTCCGAGTCGCGTCACGACTCCGAGTCGCGTCACGGCTCCGAATGAGTCGAATTGCGCGTCGCCCCTGATGACGGCACCAGCACGGGCTGCAACGACGGGATCAGCCGTGTCCGCTCGCGGTGCGCGGGGATCGCACGATAGACCTGCTTGCTCGCTTCCACGATATGCACGCCGGCGAACGGCATCGACAGCGCGGCGCCGACCCGCTCCCACGCCATCGCCGAGCGCAAGAACCAGCTCCCCTGAACCGGCGGCATGAACAACGCCTCGCCCCACGACGACGGCGTGAACCAGGTCTGCCGCAACAGCTGGGTGATCTGCGCCCGCGAATAGGGCCGGCCATGACCGAACGGCGTGGCGTCCGTGCGCGTCCAGACACCCCGCCTGTTCGGGATGATCGCGATCAGCCGCCCCGACGGAGACAGCACCCGCCACACCTCGCGCAACAGCCGCTCGGGATCGTCCGACATCTCCAGCGCATGAACCAGCAGCACGCGATCGACCGCGGCATCGGGCAGCGGCATCGAGAATTCGTCGATCAGGGTCGCCAGCGCCGGTCGCCCGGTCGGCCATTTCAACACGCCCTGAGCCGCCGGCATGAAGGCAATGCAGCGCTCGCAGGTATCGCGGAACAGGCCGAGATAAGGCGTCGGATAGCCGAGGCCAAGCACGCGCTGGCCATCCGCATTGGGCCACCGTGCGCGGATGCCGCGGTTGATCAGCTGCCGCGCCACGATGCCGAGGCGCTGCGAATAGAAGTCGCGGAGGTCGATGACGTCCATGGCCGCTAGCCTAACATGCCCCCTGCAGCCGGGGAGCGCGTAAAATTGCGTTGCCGCCGGAGCGTTAACGCCATATTTCACCCCTATATTGGACGCGTTAAAAGCATGATCCGACGCGGCGGGAACCGGTTTCGCGAGATCATGCTCTGACGTGTTCGTCCCGTTTGTTCGTGGAGATATCATGACCGCCGAAATTCGTACCTTCAGCTGCCTCACCGACAATTTCGGATACCTGATCCACGATCCCGCCACCAAGGCGACGGCGTCGATCGACGCGCCGGAGGCCGGCCCGATCATCAAGGCGCTGGAACGTGAAGGCTGGACGCTGACCGACATCCTGATCACCCATCACCATGGCGACCATGTCGGCGGCGTCGCCGAGCTGAAGCAGAAATACGGCTGCCGCGTCGTCGCCCCGCACGACCAGTCGGCGAAGATCGCCAATGTCGACCTGCGTGTCGCGAATGCCGATGTCATCAAGGTCGGCAGCCTGCTCGCGCGCGTGGTGGAGACGCCCGGGCATACGCTCGACCATATCTCCTACGTGTTCGACAGCGAGAAGGCGGTGTTCGCCGCCGACACGCTGTTCTCGATCGGATGTGGCCGGGTGTTCGAAGGCACCTATCCCATGATGTGGGATTCGCTGCTGAGGCTGCGTTCGCTGCCGGACGATTTCCGTCTGTATTGCGGCCATGAATACACCGCCGCGAACGTGAAGTTCGCGCTCACCATCGAGGCCGACAATCCGGCCCTGCAGGCGCGCGCGGAGGAAGTCGCAAAGCTGCGCGCCGAAAACAAGCCGACAATCCCCGTTCTGCTCGGCGACGAGAAGAAGGCCAACGTGTTCCTGCGCGCCGACGAGCCTTCGGTCGCCGCCAAGCTGCACATGAAGGGCGCCGACCCGGCGCTGGTGTTCGGTGAGCTCCGCGAGCGCAAGAACAAGTCGTGATGGCCGACCTCTCCGCTGCCGACATCATCGCGCGGCTTGAGCTAAAGCCGCATCCGGAAGGCGGGCATTATCGCGAGACGTTTCGCGACGAACGCTGCGACGCCGACGGACGCGCGCATTCGACCGCGATCTACTTCCTGCTCGCGCGCGGCGAGCGCTCGCACTGGCACCGCATCGACGCCGTCGAGATCTGGCACTATTACGCCGGCGCGCCGCTGACCCTGCAGATCGCGCAGCACGGCGATGCACCGCATTCGATCACGCTCGGACCGGATGTTGCACGCGGCGAACAGCCTCAGGCGATCGTGCCGCCAGGCGCCTGGCAGGCCGCGGAAAGCAGCGGCGACTGGACGCTGGTCGGCTGCACCGTCGCGCCCGGCTTCGAGTTTGCAAAATTCGAGCTCGCGCCGAAGGGGTGGCAGCCCGCGTCGTAGCAACTCTCGCAGGATGGGTGGAGCGACTTGTCCGCCGTCGCTCGAAGAGCGAAGGCGGAAGCGAAACCCATCCTACATTCTTTTTCTCAGCACCATGTCCTTGGCCGCGATCAGACCGCCGCCGGCGATGAGGATCGCGGCGATGGCGATGTTGGCGCTGGGCCTGGCAAAACCCGCTGCAATCAGGAACGCCGTCGAGAGCAGCGGCGTGGCGTAGGATGCGGCGCCCAGCACGCGGATGTCGCCGCGCTTCATGCCGACGTCCCAGGCAAAGAATGCGGCGCCCACCGGACCGATGCCGAGTGCTGTGACGGCCAGCCATTGCAGCGCGGTCGCGGGCCACACCGTGGTCTCCACCATCATGTGCACAAGCGCGGCAAGCACCGCCGTCGCAAGGCAGAAGCCCGCCACCGCATCTGTCGGCACCGCCTTGAGCCGGCGCGACATCACCGAATAGGCCGCCCACACGAACGCCGCGACAAAGGCCGCCGCGAAGCCTGGAATCTGCGCTCTTGTGAAGGCGCCGGTGTTGCCGGCGAACAGCAGCACGGTGCCGGCAAGGCCAAGCAGCGCACCGATGATGTGATGGATCGCGAGCCGCTCGCCCGGCAGCAGCGACGAGAACAGCACGATCAACAGCGGCCAGAGATAGTTGAGCAGGCCGGCCTCGGCCGGCGGCGCGAAGCGCAGCGCCAGGAAATACAGCGCGTGATAGCCGAACAGCCCGCCGACGCCGACGACCCAGGCGATCAGCGGCTGCTTCAAGGCACCGAAGGCGGCCGGCCGCAGCAGGAAGCTTGCGAACGCGACCGCGGCGCCGATCGCAAACGTCATGGCGGCGAGCTGGAACGCCGGAATCGCCCCGGTCGCGACCGTCATGACCGACAGCAACGACCACATCAGGATGGCGGTCAGTCCGACAAGGGTGGCAGTTCGGGTCGTCATCTGAATTCAATCCGTCGTGGCCGGGCCAACCACGTCTTTGCTTCGCGTCTCGCGGTTGTAACGACGAAAATGCCCGGCACAAGGCCGGGCATCACGACTTGATTGAGTGCGCCTGCGACGCGACGACGCTTCTCGCGTCAGGCGTGATACTGGCCGCCGTTCACGGTCAACGTCGAGCCGGTGATGAAGCCCGCCTCGTCGGCCGCGAGGAAGACCACCGCACGCGCGATTTCCTCGGGCTCACCGAGGCGGTTGACCGGAATCTGCGGGATCACGTTCTTCTCGAGTACGTCCTTCGGCACCGCCTGCACCATTTCGGTGTTGATATAGCCCGGACAGATCACGTTGACGGTGATGCCGCCCTTGGCGTTCTCGAGCGCTAGCGCCTTGGTGAAACCGATGTCGCCGGCCTTTGCCGCAGAGTAGTTGACCTGGCCGAACTGGCCTTTCTGGCCATTGATCGAGGAGATCGAGATGACGCGACCGAACTTGCGGGCGCGCATGCCCTCGATCACCTGGCGCGTCATGTTGAACAGCGAGCCGAGGTTGGTATTGATCACGGCATTCCACTGCTCCAGCGTCATCTTGTGGAATGCGGTGTCCTTGGTGATACCGGCATTGTTGACGAGCACGTCGACCGGGCCGAGATCGGCCTCGACCTGCTTCAC
Source organism: Bradyrhizobium sp. I1.14.4 (assembly GCF_050435825.1). Taxonomy (NCBI): domain Bacteria; kingdom Pseudomonadati; phylum Pseudomonadota; class Alphaproteobacteria; order Hyphomicrobiales; family Nitrobacteraceae; genus Bradyrhizobium; species Bradyrhizobium sp. I1.14.4. The sequence goes on from NZ_JBNDLA010000022.1 coordinate 39,520, forward strand.
GCCGGCCGCGCAGGCGTCGAACGATGCGACGTCCCACTTGTAGACGGGAATCCCGCTCTCCGCCTTGAACTTCTCCGCCGCGGCGTCATTGCCGGCGTAGCTCGCCGCCACCTCGTAGCCCGCCGCTTTCAGCGCCTTGCTGATCGCAGCTCCAATACCGCGCGTTCCGCCCGTCACCAATGCAACACGTGCCATGTCCGTCTCCTCCTTGGCCGTCTTTTATAACCGGATCGCTCCGGCCTTCGCACTCACAACCCCTCGAAACAAAAATGCCCGGCGCAAAGCCGGGCATCATGTCTATCAGCTCGCGCCGCGGTTGACAGATGATCTTTTCATCACCTAACCGGCCTCGCTGCCTTTTGTTCAGTCGCGTGCAACGCACATAGCGATGCCCATGCCGCCGCCGATGCACAGCGTCGCGAGGCCCTTCTTGGCGTCGCGCTTCTGCATCTCGTGCAGCAGCGTCACCAGCACGCGCGCACCCGACGCGCCGACCGGATGGCCGATCGCGATCGCGCCGCCATTGACGTTGACCTTTGCGGGATCCCAGCCGAGGTCCTTGTTGACTGCGCAGGCTTGCGCGGCGAACGCCTCGTTGGCCTCGATCAGGTCGAGGTCGGCGATGTTCCAGCCGGCCTTCTTCAGCGCCGACCGCGAGGCGGGGATCGGACCGGTGCCCATGATCTTGGGGTCGACGCCGGCCTGGCCCCACGACACGATGCGGGCGAGCACCTTCTTGCCCTGCTTGGCGGCTTCCTTGGCGGTCATCAGCACGACGGCGGCGGCGCCGTCATTGATACCCGAGGCGTTGCCGGCGGTCACGGTGCCGTCCTTCTCGAAGGCCGCGCGGAGCTTGGCCATCGCATCGAGCGTGGCGCCGTGGCGCGGATACTCGTCGGTGTCGACCACGATATCGCCCTTGCGGGATCTGATCGTGACCGGGACGATCTCGTCCTTGAACCTGCCGGCCTTCTGCGCCGCCTCGGCCTTGTTCTGCGAGCCGACCGCGAACTCGTCCTGCTGCGAACGGGTGATCTGGTACTGCTTGGCGACGTTCTCGGCGGTGTTGCCCATGTGATAGCCGTTGAAGGCGTCCCAGAGGCCGTCCTTGATCATGGTGTCGACCAGCTGCAGGTCGCCCATCTTGACGCCGGCGCGCAGATATTGCGCATGCGGAGCCATGCTCATCGACTCCTGGCCGCCGGCGACGACGATCGAGGAATCGCCGTTGAGCAGCGCCTGGTAGCCGAGCGCCACCGTGCGCAGGCCCGAGCCGCAGAGCTGGTTGACGCCCCAGGCCGGGCTTTCCACCGGAATGCCGGCCGCGATCGAGGCCTGGCGGGCCGGGTTCTGGCCCTGGGCGGCGGTGAGAATCTGGCCCATGATGACTTCGGAGACCTGACCGCCCTCGACGCCGGCGCGCTCCAGCGCCGCCTTGATGGCGATCGCGCCGAGGTCGTGGGCCGGCGTGGTGGCGAACGCGCCGTTGAAGCTACCGACGGCGGTGCGGGCGGCGCTGACGATGACGACATCGTCTGACATGGACATCTCCTATGTGTTGTCGCTGGGTTTCTCGACGGCGGGCGGCCGGTTGGCGGGCCTGTCTCTTGATGACTATCCTGTAAAGCTCATTGAGCCATGTCAATCGAACTGTCGCGCAAATCGCGCCGCGGCGCACTCGAAATGACGCTCTTGGCACTTTCCTGAGCAAATCCTATGCTTTGGAATTAACCGTGCAGCACAAAACGGTAGCCGAACCGCTTTGAAAATGCTTACCTTTGCTGCGATGCGTTGCATATTGCCCTGCGGCGATGCCGTCGGGGTTCCAGGTTCTTCGGCGTTGAAGTGAGAGCCCATGGCAAAATCTGAACAACCGACCACGATCAAGAAATACGCGAACCGGCGGCTCTATAATACCGGTACGAGCACCTATGTGACGCTCGAGGATCTCGCGGCGATGGTGAAGGAAGGCGAGGATTTCCTCGTCTATGACGCAAAGACCGGCGACGACATCACCCGCTCCGTGCTGGCGCAAATCATCTTCGAACAGGAAAACAAGGCCGGGCAGAACCTGCTGCCGACCACCTTCCTGCGGCAGCTGATCCGCTTCTATGGCGACAGCATGCAGATGGTGGTGCCGAAATATCTCGAGCAGTCGATCGATACGCTGACCCGGGAACAGGAGCGATTCCGCAAGCAGATCGCGGGCGCCCTGAGCGGCACGCCCTTTGCCCCCTTGGAGGAACAGGTCCGCCGCAACATGGAGCTGTTCCAGCAGACCTTCTCGATGTTCAAGCCGTTCGTGCCGCCGCGCGGCGGCGCCGAGACCGAGAAGGTGCCGGAGCCCACGCCCGATGACGGCAACATCGACGACCTTCGCCGCCAGATGAAGGACATGCAGGAACGCCTCGAGCGCATGTCGCAGCCGACGAAGAAGGACGAGTAGGTTAGTCGTCTCGACACTCACCCACCGTCGCCCCGGCGAAAGCCGGGGCCCACAACCACAAATGTCGGTTGTTTGAAGGAAGCGTCTGCCAGATCGCTTGATTGAGAAGCTGCAGCGTATGGGTCCCGGCTTTCGCCGGGACGACATCGTTAGCTCCGCCAGCGACAGTGAATCAGCCCGCAGCCGGCGCGGCCTTCTCCGCCGGCACGTTCCACGGCCGGTCCGGCGAGGCGAGGCCGATCAGGCGGCCCTGGATGAAGTCGCAGCCCCACTCGCGCAGCATCACCGCGGCTTCTTCGTCCTGCACCCATTCGGCGACCGTCTTGATTTCAAGGCGGCGCGCGAGATCGATCAGCGTCTGAACAAAGGCGCGGTCGTCGGCCGAGCGCACGATGTTCTGCACGAAGGCGCCGTCGATCTTCACGATATCGACGCCGAGCTTGCGCAAATTGCGGAACGAGGTGTAACCGGCGCCGAAATCGTCGATCGCGATCCGGCTGCCGAAGTTCTTCAGCCGCGTGACGAAGCCGCGGACGTCGTCGATATCCTGGATCGCGACCGTCTCGGTGATCTCGACGATCAGCCGCTCACCAACGCCGGGATGCGCGCGCATCAGCGATTCGATGGTGGCCCACCAGTCCGGATCCATCGTGGTGTCGGGCGAGATGTTGAGGCTGAGCTGCACGCCAGGGGCGGCGGCGAGTTCGGCGATCGCAAGCTCCAGCACACGATGATCGACCAGCCGGATCAGGCCGAGCCGCTCGGCGACCGGCACGATATCAGGCGCGAGCAGCGCGCGGCCGTCATCCTGCTCCATGCGGACCAGGCACTCGTAGAACGAAGGCTGCCGCGAGCGCGCATCGACCACAGGCTCGAAGCCGATCACGATGCGGCGCTCGTTCAGCGCGGTGACGATCTCGTCGGTGACGCGGATGTTGACGCGGCGCTGCGCATCGCGCTCGACATTCGGCTTCCACAGCGCGAACGACCCGGCGCGGCGGCTCTTGGCGGCGTCCAGCGTCTCCTGGGCGCGATTGACCGCCTGCTCCGCCGACTTCGCATGGCGTGGGACGGTGACGGCGCCGATCGAGACCGTCACCGACACCGGACCGGACTTGGTCGGCACCACCTCGTCGCGGACCGCAGCGAGGAAGCGCTCGGCCGCGACATTGGTGTCGTCGACGGTGCAGTTGCGCAGGATCAGGCCGAACTTGTTGCCGGAGAAGCGGCCGAGCATGTCACCGCTGCGCAGCCGCGCGCGGATCCGCTTCGCGACTTCGGCGATGACGGCGTCGGCGACATCGAAGCCGAAGGCATCGTTGACACGCGCCAGGTGATCGATGCCGATCAGCATGAAGGCGCAGGAGGTGCGGAAGCGCGCGCACTCCTCGATCGCCTCGGCGATCGAGGCGATCAGATGGGTGCGGTTGAGCTCGTTGGTCAACGGATCATGCCGCGACAGTTTCAGCAGCTGCTCATCGCGGGCGTGCCGTTCATTGTTGATGCGGACAACGCCCTGCACGTGCGCCGGCCTGCCGTCGGCGCCGGCAAACCAGCAGCCGGTCTCCTCGATCCAGATCAGCGGCGCAGAGGTGACGGCCCGCACGCCGTATTCGATCCGATAGGGGACGCCCTCCCCGCCGCGCACTGGCACGGGCTGACCGAGCGCATCTGATCGAACCGAACGCAATGGCTCGATCAGCTTTGCGAGCTCGGCGCCGCTCGCGAGCGCCGCGACCGGAATATCCGGAAAGACCGTCGCCACATTGTCGCTCCAGGCAATCGCGTCGGTCGCCAGGTCCCAGGCGAATGTCGCTTGGCCGAGCGAGGCAAGGATGCTGGCAGCTGGCGGGACAGGGGACATCGAACATGTCTCGATTTGGGACGGCACCCGGTGATTCTACACGCCCTCAAGATAGTGGTTCCGGCGAATCCAACGCTAGGAGAAGTTGATAAATAATCTGGAAACCACGTTTTGGACTGTCCGGGAACGAACTGGGGATGGCGGGCATGACCCTTGCCATGAGGGTGTTGCGGAGGGGCGCAACGTCCCAAAGTATGACGCTCCAACGGGTCGCAGGCGATGCTCGATATCGATCAATCAGAAATCCTGGACGGCGAGGTCACAGACGAGGCTGAGCCCGCCGGCGATGCTGCGGCGACCAGCACGGCCTTGGTGCCGCTGGCCGCGACCACCCATTGGGCGCCCAAGGTCCCGCTGCCGCACGCCGATCCGTCGTTTGTTGCTCACCTGATCGCAACCGCCGCCCACGAACCGCAGACGCGCGGACTGCGGCGTGGGTCATTGGCCGATGTGCAGAGCGCGTACGGCCCGCATGTCGACGAACGCCGCAGCGTCGCGCGGCGTACCCGGCAGATCATCTAGGCAAGTTATCCAAGGGAGTTCAGCGCTGCGGCGCGTCCGACGACGGTTGGCCGCCCGGCTGCAAATCCGGTGACGTGACCGTCGGCTTTGGCGCGGACTGATCAAGCAGCACGGATTCCGCAACCGATGTCGCGGTGGGGACGGCTGCGGCCGGCGGTGGCGCGGCAGGCGCAGGTGTGGCGACAGGCGCCGGCTCGGGCCGCGGCGGGGCTGACTCCACGACCGGCGCGGGCTGGGGCGCCTCGGTCGCTGCGGGCTGCGACTTGCTGAGGCTCGGCGCCGCGACCACCGCACGGCGGCGGGTGCGTAGCGCAATTCCGGAAATGAAATCGACCAGCGCCAGCAGCGTGAGCAGGCAATAGGTCGAGTTGCCGAATTTCGGCCAGAGCACGAATTCGGCGGCGGCCGCGCCGAACACGATCAGCGACAGCAGATGATCAGTGAGATATTTCGCGCCGGGGCGCGCGCCCTTGATGACCTCGAGCAACAACAGCAGCACGCCGGCGGCGAGCAGCATGTCGCTGAGCGTGATCTGCCACTGCTCACCCGACAGCAATGCCAGCCTGATCAGCGGGTCCGTGAAGGACACGCCGGGCATCAGGAAAGCGATGATGTTGTAAACCGCGAGCGGAACGAGCAGCAGCGGAAAACCGACCATCGGGCTTGCGCCTTATTCAGGGAGAACCAGCAATGCGGCGACGGCATCGGCCTCGCCGCGGACGCGCCCGTTTTGGCCGTACTCGTTGGCCGAATTCAGGCGCAGCGCCGCATGGCTGCGGCGCATGGGCCGAATGTCCGATCAGGACTCTTTCTTGGCCTTCAGGACCTGGCGGCCCTTGTACATGCCGGTCTTCAGGTCGAGATGGTGCGGACGGCGCAGTTCGCCGGAGTCCTTGTCCTCGACATAGGTCGGGGTCTTGATCGCATCGGCCGAACGGCGCATGCCACGGCGCGACGGCGAGGTTTTTCTTCTGGGAACGGCCATGACGGTGTCCTCTAGGGGTGTTGCGGAGGCATCGTCCGAAATGCGGACGGGCTCAGCGCTTCGAAGCGCAAGCGGCGATGCCGGTAAGGCCGCGCTTATAGAGGAAGGGATCGCGTAAATCTAGGCCCGGAGACAGCAAAATCCGCCCGAAATCGCGCTCAGGAGCCGCGATTTTCGCGCCAGCAGCGCGTCACGGAGTTGGCCCGGGCCATGTAGGTGCCGGACAGCCTGCGGACCCCCGGACCCGGGTTCCGGGCACTTCTTTTGACCGGATTCGGCAGGATCGCCGCCAACAGCGCCGCCTCCCGGGGTGACAGCTCTGCCGCCGACCGGCCAAAGGCATATTGGCCACCGGCCTCGGCGCCAAACTGCCCGGATGGCCCCATTTCCGCGATGTTGAGGTAGATTTCCAGAATCCGCTGTTTCGGCAGCACGAAATCGATCCAGAGCGCCAGCGGCAGTTCCAGCCCCTTGCGTATCACGCTGCGGCCGGACCACAGGAACAGGTTCTTGGCCACCTGCTGGGTGATGGTCGAGCCGCCGCGGGCTGCCTCGCCGTCCCCGGCGTCGTCGATCACCTCGCGCAGCGCACCCCAATCGACGCCCCGGTGCTTGCAGAAATGGGCGTCCTCCGAGCCGACCACGGACCGCGGCAAATAGGGCGACATGGCGCCGAAATCGATCCAATGCCGCGTGACCGGGGCCCCTCGCAGGGTCCGCCACGCCATCAGGGCCGAAACTGGCTGACCGGTGCGGTAAAACGGCGTCACCAGATAGGGCAGCAACAGCAGGGCCAGCAAAAGCAGCAATAAAATCCGGACAATGCGCAAAGCGAGGGTTTCCGGGGAGGACCTTTCCAGGGAGGATTCGGGACCCGCCCGCCAGAACACGGCCGGCACCGTTAGACGTCTGTGGGATAATTCACGGTTTTTCCAGCACTTTTAAGGCGCAATCCGTCGCAGGGCGGGAATTGACGAAGCCGATCCCATCAACGATTGTCCGGCCGAAAATCGATCTGGAGCAATTCTTAATGACGACCGGTACTGCAGAGTTTTCCAAGCGGCTGGACCAGACCGCGGAGGATACCGAAGCCCTGCTCGCCAAACTGCTGTCCGATGCGACCGAGAGCGACGAGATCGTGCGGCCGAAGCGGCTGATCGAGGCCATGCGCTACTCGAGCCTCGGCGGCGGCAAGCGGCTGCGGCCGTTCCTCGTGGTCGAGAGCGCCGCGGTGTTCGGCATCCCGCGCGAATCCGCCCTGCTGGTGGGCGCAGCACTTGAATGCATCCACTGCTATTCGCTGATCCACGACGATCTGCCCGCGATGGACAATTCCGATCTGCGCCGCGGCCGCCCGACCCTGCACCAGGCCTATGACGACGCCACCGCGATCCTGGCCGGTGACGCGCTGCTGACGATTGCCTTCGACATCATCACCCGCGATGCGATCCACAAGGACGCCCAGGTGCGCCTGCTGCTGACCCGCGCGCTGGCCCGCGCCTCCGGCATCGGCGGCATGGCCGGCGGCCAGATCCTCGACCTCGCCGGCGAAGGCCGCTTCGGCGACCGCGAGCCGGTCGACGTCGCGCGCCTGCAGCAGATGAAGACCGGCGCGCTGCTCCGCTTCGGCTGCATCGCCGGCGCGATCCTCGGCCAGTCCTCGCAAAGCGAATACCAGGCGCTCGACGATTACGGTAAAGCGCTCGGCGAAGCCTTCCAGATCGCCGACGACCTGCTCGACGTCGAGGGCGACGCCGCCGCACTCGGCAAGCCGGCCGGCGCTGACGCCGCGCTCGGCAAGACCACATTCGTCACCCAGCTCGGCATCGACGGCGCCAAGCAGCGCGTCAGCGACCTCTTGGCGCGCGCCGACGCCGCGCTGTCGGTATTCGGCAGCCGGGGCGCCGTGCTGCGCGCGGCCGCCCGCTTCGTCGCAGAGCGCAAGAACTAGATCATGATGCGAATCGCATCATGATCTAATCTCCTTGTCTGAGCATGATCTTTTCGGAAAACCGGGCTCCACTTTTCCGGATCATGCTCTAACCGAAAGCAAAGCACGAAATGAGCAAGGAGCTCGACGATCGCCTTGTTCGTTTCCGCAAGCTGCCGATGCCGGTCCGCGTGGTGGTGGGCCGGCCGCGCACCTTCGTTTCGATCGCGGTCGGCATTGCCGTCGCGCTGCTGATCCCCGGCTCGACGCGCCTCGTCACGCGCATGCTCGCCGGCTGGGACGCCTTTGCCGCGCTCTATCTCGTGCTCGCCTATGTGATGATGCTGCGCTGTGGCGTCGCCCACATCAAGCGCAGCGCCATATTGCAGGACGATGGCCGTTTCCTGATCCTGCTGCTGACCGCGTTCGGCGCGCTGGCAAGCCTCCTGGCCATCGTATTCGAACTCGGCGCATCCAAGGGCAGCCCGGCCGGACTGGCGGCGGCAATCGTCACGATCACGCTGTCATGGGCGGTGGTTCACACCGCATTCGCGCTGCACTACGCCCACGAGTTCTACCGCGGCAAGACGCCCGGCGGATTGCAGTTTCCGAGCGGCGACGAGCATGCCGACGCCGATTACTGGGATTTCGTCTACTTCTCGTTCGTGATCGGCATGACCGCGCAGGTCTCCGACGTCGGCATCACCGACAAGGTCATCCGCCGCACCGCGACCGTGCACGGCGTCATCTCGTTCGTGTTCAACACCGCGCTGCTGGCCCTGATGGTCAACATCGCCGCGAGTGCGATCTAGTCCAGCGGCTTGATGAGATGCGCGCGCAGGGCCGTCGGCAATTGACGTCGCGCGGATTTATTCCCTGCTTTGCGTCACGTGCTCCTGATATTGCGGCAGGCCGTCCGTTATCGTGTACCACGGCGCCTTGGAGCCGACGAAGATATGGGCACTCGGCCGGATTGCCGGCACATCGCGCAGCGTGCCCATCGCGACATGGACATAGGCGCCGTCGCGGACCCGCGAATAGAGCAGCGAGCCGCAGCGGCCGCAATGCGCGTCGTGGGTGACCTCGTCGCCGTAGATCAGGAGACCGTCGCCGCCGCTGACGACGGTGAATTTTTCGCGCACGATTCCCGCGAACGGCTTGAACGCCGATCCGGTGGTGCGCCGGCAATTCGAGCAGTGACAATTGAGCGCATAGGCAAAGGCGTCGGCCACCTCGTAACGCACGTCGCGGCAGAAGCATTCGCCTGTCAGGATCCGATCGTTCGAATTTGCGTTCAAATTTGCAGATGCGGTCACAACTTGCCCCCTCACGCGGAATTTTGCCGCCGGCCATGGCGCAATCCGGCGGTTCATGCCTAAATTCCAGATCATGATGCGCTTCCACGGAATCGCATCATGATCTCATCTCTTTGTTTGAGCATGATCTTTTCGAAAACCGGTTTCCACTTTTCCGGATCATGCTCTAGCAGATCAAATCCTGCCGGGAGGACAAACCAATGAGCCAAGATCGATCCAGCGTCGAAAACGTCGTGCAAACCTATTTCGACGGCCTCTACGAGAGCAATGCCGACAAGCTCGCGACGGCCTTTCATCCCAGCGCCGACCTGCGCTGGGTGGACAGCGGCGAGCTGAAGGTCCTCAGCGTGCCGGACTGGCTCGCTCTGGTGCGCAAGCGGCCGTCGGCGAAGGCCGAGGGCAAGCCACGCGAGGACTTCATCGTCACCATCGACCGTTCCGACGACAACACCGCCTTCATCAAGGTGCGCTGCCAGCTGCCGCCGCGCTATTTCACCGACTATTTGGTGGCGATGAAGCTCGCCGACGGCTGGCAGATCGTCTCGAAGTCCTACCGCTACGATCAGCGGGACTGACCGGGGGGCCCACCGCATCCCTGCGACGGCTTTATGACACGCCCCAACGGTCCGGCTCCGGCCGGACCGCATTGACTGGCGCTGGTTTCCGGGCGAATTGAGCCCATTATGGAAGCCAAGTTTCAGATCTTTCTCACTTTGCTCGGCGTGCTGGCGGGAACCGCGCTGGTTGCGCGGCGGACCGATATCGCGCCGGCGATCCTGCTCCTGCTGGTCGGCGTCGTGCTTGCCTTCGTGCCGGGCATGCCGTCGCTGGAACTGCCGCCGGAGCTGGTGCTTCTGGTGGTGCTGCCGCCGCTGATCTATTCGGCGAGCGTCGCGATGAGCTGGCGAGAGTTCAAGGCCAATCTACGGCCGATCATCCTGCTGTCGGTCGGCTGCGTGATCTTCACCGCTTTCATGGTCGCAGCCGCGACCCACTATCTGATCGGCCTGCCCTGGAGCGTCGGCTTCCTGCTCGGCGCCATCGTGGCGCCGCCGGACGTGGTGGCGCCGCTTGCGATCGCACGCAAGCTCGGCATGCCCCGGCGCATCCTGGTGGTGCTCGAGGGCGAAGGGCTCGCCAATGACGCGACCGCACTGATCCTCTACCGCTTCGCGCTGGCCGCCATCACCACCGGGCTGTTCTCGCTGCCGAAGGCGACCGGCACCTTCCTCGTCATCGTCGCCGGCGAGATCGCGTTCGGCACCGCAGTCGGCTGGCTCAGCCTGCGCGCGCGCCGCCGCGCCAGGGATCCGCAGGTCGAGATCACGCTGTCGCTGATTACCCCCTATCTCGCCTACTGGATCCCCGAGCATTTCGGCGGCAGCGGCGTGATCGCAACCGTCGCCTGCGGCCTGTATATGAGCTGGAACGGACCGCTGTTGATCTCGGCCGCAACACGCCTGCAGGGCATCTTCTTCTGGGACTTGATCATCTATTTGATCGAGGGCCTGCTGTTCCTGCTGACCGGCTTCCAGATGCGCTCGCTGTACGAGAAGTCGAAGTCGTTCCCGCTGCACGACATCCTCACCGCCACCGTGCTGGTTGCCGTCATCGTGATCGTCGCGCGCTTCCTCTGGGTGTTTCCCGGCACCTATCTGCCGCGCTGGATCAGCCGGCGCGTGCGCGAACGCGATCCGCTGCCGTCGTGGCGAGCGGTGTTCGTGGTTGCCTTCACCGGCGTGCGCGGCGCGGTCTCGCTCGCCGCGGCGCTGGCGCTGCCGCTGACACTGCCCGATGGAGACGCCTTCCCGTACCGCGACCTGATCCTGTTCGTCGCCTTCGGCGTGATCTTCGTGACGCTGGTCGGGCTCGGCCTCGGATTGCCGCCGGTGGTGCGCTGGCTCGGCCTCGCCAAGGACGGGCGCAGCGAGCATATCGCCGAGCACGAGCAGGAAATCACGGCCCGGCGCGAGGCGTTGAACGCCGCGCTGAAGTCGCTCGATGCCATCACCGACGACCGCGAGCTCTCCGACGAGGTGATCAAGCTGCTGCGTTCGCGGCACGAGATCCGCATCAACCAGCTGCCCGACGCGCTCGACCCCGACCAGCACGACGTCTCCGCCACCGGCACCGAGCTGACGCGGGAGCTGATCTCCTCCGAGCGCAAGTTCATCCATATGCTGCTGCGCGACGGCAAGATCACCGACGAGACAAGGCGGCGCATCGAGCGCGACCTCGATCTGGAGGAGGCCAGCCTCTCCAACCGCGAGTATCGCCGGATTCCGTTGTAGCGGTATCCCTCCCCACGTCGTCGTCCCGGGCAAGCCAACGGGTCGGCGCAAAGCGCCGCCCGATGACAGGCTCCGCGCGACCCGGGACCCATACCCACAGGGCGTTGTTGTGCGCGACGCTGTGGTCCCAGCTCGCTCGATCCCACGTCCTGTGATTATGGGTCCCGGCCCCCGTGCGCAATTGCGCACTAGGCCGGGACGACGGCAAGAGTTACTCCGCCGCGGCGTTCTGCCCGGGACCGCCGACGAAGCCCGCGGGATCGCCGAACCGTTCGACCATCACGGCGGCCAGGTCCTTGGTCTTGCTGGTGACGCAGGCGCCGGAGCGCACGGTGTAGCGATCCTGGTGCTTGGCGTGCGGCGGCGGCTCGCCCTTTTGCAGCGCGCGGGCCGCCTCCATCACCAGTTTGCGGAAATGCATGATGCCGAGATCGGTCGGGCCGAGATGCTCGCGGGTGCGGTCGGCGATCGGGCCCTGGCTGTCCTGCACCGCGGCGTCCTGCTCGGAGACGCCCTTGATCCCGGTGTAGCTCTTGGTCCGCTGCAGCTTGCGGTCGATCAGATAGTCGTTTGCCTTGTTGCGCAACGGCACATAATTCTCGTCGACAACAGCCATCACGCCGTTGCCATTGGCGTAGCCGTCCCGCTCGGCGTCGGTCAGCGGCCGGTCCGGATTCCAGGCATAGGTGTAGATCCAGCAATTGGTGTCTGTGACAGGCACGAAGGTCTGGCCGAACATGTTCTCGCCCGGCATCGAGCTCGGCGCGTAGCTGTGGAACGGCATCAGGAACTGGGCGATGCGCCAATAGATATTGTCGCCGCCGGTGAGCCGCCCGCCCGCCACCGTCAGCCCCGCCTCATGCGGATTGATCTTGATCACCGGCCGCGGGTCCTCGGCGATCCACCGCATGTGATCGGTCGCGACCCGCGTCAACGGGTTCACGAAATGCTTCTTGATGTCGAGGATCTCGTTCTCCTCCTTCTCGAAGGAGAGATGCGCGAAGGTGAAGTGCGCGGTATCGATCGAGCCTTCCACCGCCTGCACCCAGTTGCAGTCCTGCCACTTCTTGGTGACGAAGCGGTGCGAGGCCGGCAGCAGCGCCATCTCCAGCGCCGGCAATTCCGGCATCGCCTCGACCGGGCCCATATAGGCCCAGATCATCTCGCCCCATTCGCGCACCGGATAGGACTTGATGCGGATCAGGTCCTTTGCATTGAGGTCCGGATAGGACGTCGGCATGTCGACGCAGCGGCCGTCGGTGTCGAACTTCCAGCCGTGGTAGACACAGCGGATGCCGCATTCCTCGTTGCGGCCGAGCCAGAGATTGGCGCCGCGATGCGGGCAGTATTGATCGATGACGCCGACCACGCCCCGCGAGTCGCGAAACGCCAGCAGCTCCTCGCCCATGACAACGATCTTCTTCGGGTCGCTGTCGGGTTCCGGCAGCTCTTCCGACAGCAGCACCGGAATCCAGAACCGGCGCAGCAATTCGCCCATTCCCGTTCCAGCACCGGATTCGGTGAGGAATTTGTTGTCTTCGGCGCGGAGCATGGCGTTTCCCCGGGAGTTGTTTTTGATTTTCCCGGAGCTTGGCGTAGCGGATGCGAGACGTCAATGCGATCGGCTGCGCGGCCGGCTATCCGTCCCGCGCGCCGATGGATTTGCGCCCATTTCCGCGCCAGCCGGTCCGCACCGCCGCGAAAGAGTTCAAGGCAGGCTGGCCCTGCAGCTCACGGCTTCACGTACGCCCACCCCTTCTCCTGCAGTTCCATCACGCGCACGACACCGGACTTCACGACTTCCGCCTGCTTGATGATCGGTATGGACTTGTTCTCGGACTTCTGCATCTTCTCCTGGGTGTTGCCGCAGGCCTTGAACGACACCTCGGGTGAACTGAGGGCCATTTCCTCGATGCGGGCCCTCACCGGCGACGTATCCTCGCGGAGCATGTGCAGGCCAGGGCCGAACGTGACCACCTCGATGCTCACCTTTTCGCCGAGGCCCTTGTAATATTCGGCCACGTTCGTTGCGTTGTTGAGCGTGAGATTCATGGCGGCAGGATCATTGGTGTTCACCTGCAGGACCAGATGATGCTCCTTTCCTTTCGGCGCCGCCGGATTGTGCATGCGCGCAAACGCGGAGCGCTTGCGCATTTCTGCCGTGGCTCGCGGCGCTTCAGGTTTCCGAGCGTCGCTCGCCGGGTCAGGCGAGGATTGCGCGGCCGGCACCCAGTACTTTCCACCTTGCCCGGCCACCGCCAATGACGTGGAAGCCAGCACAGCGATGGCACCCATCGCAATAAACTTCGCAACAGATTCAAAATAGCGCATCAAGCATCTCCATCTCGAAAAATCGGCGAACACACTTTTCAATTGCCGGGCCTTGCGACGGCGAGCGGCCATTTGCAGATCGCGGCCATCCTCGCGCGCATCGCGTCCAACCCCGCGAGCGAGAATGTTGCGTCATGAGCAGCCCCGGCACCGGGTGAGAGGTGGACAACAAGGACCGCGTTCTCGGGAAGTGATTGCAACAAGCGAACGGCATCGCCGGCGACGGCGACACCGGAACCAAACGACGGCATAGTTGCGGCGACCTGCGCCGGCTGACCGCCGTTGATGCGATAGGAAATCGTATAGCCGTCGCCGCGCCCCGAGATAGCGGGCCCCGCGAAGGACAATTCGGTCCGCCCGCCGCGACACCGGATCGACAGCTTCATCGACGCTTCCACAGAATCGTATGTCGTCGCGGTGGCGATCGGCGAATAATCGACGGGAGACGTCGTCTCGCTGATCGTCCAATTATCGGCTCTCGACGCTTCGCGGCGGGTCGGCGCAGTGGCGTGCGACAGCTTGTCGAGGCACTCCAGACGCGCTTCACGTTGCAGCTGGGAACAGGCGCGCAGCTGTGCCATGGGATTTTCCATCCCTTCCGCGAGGGCAACGCCGTTGATGGCGGCGGTTGCGGCAAGCAGCGGGACGGTGAGCCTCGTCATTGCGATGCCCGTGTCGTGTACGACTGACGATCGAGCCACGCCTGTGCGGCAGGGAAGCGCGTAAGACCAGGCACCGTCGCTCCGAGGTTGATCGATTTCCACTTCGGGTCGAAGCCCGGTGCTTGCAGCCTGTCGATACGCGAGAACAGATGATCGACGAAACGTGCAACACGCTCGAAGCGGTTGGTGTTGGCCGGCCAGTTGAAGGCAACGAGAGCGGTCGGCACGGCGATCGTGGCGACGCGATCACCCGGCTTGATCAGATTTGGGTAATCGGCTGCCTCGAGAGCTGCCGGCAGATAATAGTCCTCGAACTTCCTGTCATACGGGACTGGCAGGAACTTGAAGCCCGCTTCAAATCGGCCTTTCACAAACGCGTCGACCGGCTTCGATGTAATGAAGACGACGGCCGCCATTTCGCCTTTCCGCATCTGCTCGAGCGCAACCTGGTGCGGAATGAACGTCTTCTCGACCTCTATGCCGAGGCGACTGAAGATCAGCGGGCCTGAATAGGCTGCGGCCGTACCCTGGTTGTTGAAGTTCACCTTCTTGCCGGCGAGGTCGTTCAGACTCTGAATCTCCGGCCGAACGAAGATATGCAGCTCGGACGGAAACAGATTCAGGACATAGGCGATCCGTCGCTGGATGTCCGGTACCTGACTCTTGTATTCCTCGAGTGCGTCGGAATTGATGATCGCCGCGTCGATGCCGCGCAAATACAGCAGCGAGTTCAGATTCTCCACGGCTCCTCGCGTCACCACCGGCAGAACGTGCAGATTATCGCCGTCATCGGTCACGCGGGCCATCTCCGCGGCCAGGCGGATCGGCGCGCCCTCGAGAAGGCCGCCAGCGAGGCCCACGATCCAGGCATTCATGGCCAGAACTTCGGGCCTGGGCTGGGACGGTTCGGCCCGGATCAGGCGAGCCTTCTGAGGCCGATCATGCTGCGGCCGCGCATCCGCCGCGGGCGGCTGCGGCGCGACGAGCAACGACACCAGGGCCGCAAGCAGAAATAGCGGGCGCAATCCGGTAAACCTTTTCATCGGCGAGCTCCTTTGCACGACATGCCGTCAGCGCGTTCGTCCTTGCTGCAAAGATGGTTCGATCAACGCAGCGCCTCGAATCGCGCCTTTGCCTCCTTGATTCCACCGGCCTCAGCCTTCGCGTAGAGATCGCGTGCCTTGGTCGCATCGCCGCGCGTTCCATGCGTTCCCCAGGTCGAGAGGGTCATCGGATCGTAGGTTTCCGCGAGCACGAAGCTTGCCTGGGCGCTGCCCGTCTCGGCGACGCGTTCCAGCACGATCCGCGCACCACCGATGTCTCCCTGTTCAAGCAGCAAGGTCGCGCGCGCCATCAGTCTCGCCTCTTGCGCACCGTCGTCAGGGGCGGCCTCGACATTGCCCGCTATTCGCGTCGCCGCGGCCCGGTCCTCGATTGATTCGACCGTTGCGGCTGCCGGCTCGTCCTGCAAGGACCGGCCGGCGTTGCCGGTGGTGGCCACCTGAGACGCGACGGGCGGCACTTTCGCGGCGAGCGCACCGATGTCGCGGCGCGCCGACGCAAGATCGCGCTCCAACTGCTCGGTCTTGCCACGTTCCCGCTGCAACAGGCTGCGCTGCTCAGCCACAGCCTGCTCGACGGCTTGCTTCGTCCCGACGGCTTGCACATTCGCTGCGGCTGCCCGCCCGGCCTGCTCATCGAGTTCGCGGCTCTTCGTTGCAAGATCACGAGCCAGTTGTTCAGCGCGCTGCCGCTCTCGCTGGAGCGATTGTCGCAACTCGGCGGTATCGCTTGACTCCGCCTTGTTGTGCTGTGCGGCCTCGTCGCCGGCTTTGGCCGCCTGAGCCTCGTATGCGTAGACTTTGCTGCGCGCTGTCGAGAGCTCCTGCGCCAGCGCATCGCCCCTCTCGCGCTCCTTCTGCATCGATCGGCGCTGTTCCGCGGCGCCAGCTTCCGTTGTCAGCTTCAGCTTGGCGAGTTCATCGCGTGCCTTGACCGACGCTGCCGTTTGCATTTCCACGTCACGACGCGCCGCCGCGAGGTCGAGTTCCAATTGCGCCGCCCGCTCATGCTCCTGCACCAGCGACTTCTGCAGGTCCGCCGCGCCGCTTTGCGAGGTCTGCTTCAGCCGGGCCGCCTCATCGCCTGCCTTGGCCGCCAGCGCGGCTTGCGTTTCCACATCGCGACGCGCCGCCGCGAGGTCCTGCTCCAATCGCGCGGCCCGCTCGTGCTCCTGCGCCAGCGACTTCTGCAGGTCCGCTGCACCGCTTTGCGAGGCCGCCTTCAGCCGGGTCGCTTCATCGCTCGCGTTGGCCGTCAGTGCTGATTGCGTTTCCACGTCACGACGAGCCGCCGCGAGATCCTGCTCCAATCGCGCAGCCCGCTCGTGCTCCTGCGCCAGCGACTTCTGCAGGTCCGCTGCACCGCTTTGCGAGGCCTGCTTCAGCCGGGCCGCTTCATCGCCTGCCTTGGCCGCCAGCGCGGCTTGCGTTTCCGCATCACGACGCGCCGCTGCAAGGTCCTGCTCCAATCGCACGGTCCGCCCATGCTCCTTCTCGAGCGATTTCTGCCAATCCGCTGCGCCGCTTTGCGAGGCCTGCTTCAGCCGGGCCGCTTCATCGCCTGCCTTGGCTGCCAGCGCGGCTTGCGTTTCCGCATCACGACGCGCCGCCGCAAGATCCTGCTCCAATCGCGCGGCCCGCTCGTGCTCCTGCTCCAGAGGCTTCTGCAAGTCCACCACGCCGTCTCGCGAAGCCTGCTTCAGCTTCGCCGTCTCGTCGTTTGCCTTGACCAGCAGCGCAGCCAGCTTGTCCACATCGAGACGAGCCGCCGCCAGCTCCTGTTCCCGCTGCGCGGTCCGCCCACGCTCCTCGCGCAACGATCTCTGCAAGTCCGCCACGCCACCTTGCGACACGTCCTTCAGCGATTTTCTCAATTTTTCGGCTTCGCTCTGCAGGGCATTCTCGACCTGAACCGACTCCTCGCGTTCCCTGGTCAGCAAGCTCTGCAGCAATTCAATATCTCGCCGCGCTGTCGCGAGTTCGCCGGCGAGCGCTTCCGCGCTTTGCGCTTGTTCTTTGGCTGGACCAGCGAGGCCACTGGACTGCGCGTGCGCTCCGCCACCGGAACCCGGTGCATCCGAGAGACAGATCAGCACAAGGGTTGCTGCGAACCAGAGGGGAGCCGCCGGACGCATCGTCCGCGGAACAAATGGCACTCGACCCGATTTGACGGGCCCGCCGGCATTTTCACAAGTCGGGTTCCCGCCATCGTTGCGAATGACGATTGTCTCATGTCTCCGCGCGTTCGGTATCACCTGCCGCATGGCGGTATCGCCAATTCTGATGCGGCATCATAGGGCTCACCGGCTCACGGATACTATGACCCGCAAGGATTACCCCTGTTAACCGCGTCGCTTTGGGCCAAGCTGAAGCATCCAGCTCAGCCGCGGTCGGCGCGACAGCGCAGTGCAAGCGCTGCACTCACACCGGCCGTTCGCCCTTGACGGTCACGCGGGTGCCGGAGCGGGTGTGCGGCCAGTAATCCCACATCGCGCGGTGCTGGGCGCAGCGGTTGTCCCAGAAGGCGATCGCGTTCTCGCTCCAGCGGAAGCGGCACTGGAACAGCGGGTTCTCCGCATGCTGGTAGAGATAGGCCAGCACGGCATCGCTCTCGTCGCGCGGGATGCCGACGATGAAGCGGGTGAAGCCGCGATTGACGTAGAGCGATTTCTTGCCGGTCACCGGATGGGTTCGGACCACGGGATGTTCGGCCCGGGGATATTCCCGTTTGTCGGCGACGCCGTAGTTGGCATAGAGCCCACGATAGGTCTGCTCGCCGTCATGCAGCGCGGTCAGCCCGTCGAGATAGGCCTTCATGCGGTCCGACAGCGCCTCGTAGGCCGCATACATGCTGGCGAATAGCGTGTCGCCGCCGCGCGGCGGGCACTGCTTGATGTAGAGGATCGAGCCCATCGGCGGCTCGAGATCGCAGGACACGTCGGTGTGCCAGCCTTCGCCATTTGCGCGCGGTGAGTCCTTGTCGGCATGGATCTTCATCAGCGCCGGATCGCCCTCATTCGGCGCGGCGGGGTGCACATGCAGCTCGCCGAACTTGCGGCCGAAGGCGAGATGCTGTTGCGGGCTGATGTGCTGGTCGCGGAAGAAGATGACGAGGTTTTCGGCGAGCGCGCGATGGATCTCGTCCATCTGGCGGTTGGAGCGCGCATCGTCGCCAACCAATTTGCCGATATCGACGCCGGAGATTTCCGCACCGATGATCGGGGTCAGCTTCTCGACGCCGATGGTCTCATAGGGTTCGGTGGAGTCGGCGAGGTGCCGGTAGCGCGGGCCTTGCTTGCCGGACAACGAGCTCATGGGCGTTCTCCCAATCGTTCTTGATTGGGAGGCATGGTAACCCGGATGACGCCAAGCGCAATCCGGGTCATGACATTACTACTCCGCAGCGCCCGCCGGCTCCGGCAGCTTGGCGCCGCTGCCGTAACGCTGGTCGATATAGTCGATCACCAGCGCCTTGAAGTCAGCGGCGATGCCGGGACCGCGCAGGGTGCGGAACTTCTTGCCGTCGACGAACACCGGTGCGGCCGGCGCCTCGCCGGTGCCGGGCAGCGAGATGCCGATATTGGCGTGCTTGGATTCGCCGGGGCCGTTGACGATGCAGCCCATCACGGCGACGTTGAGCTGCTCGACGCCCGGATATTTGGTCTTCCAGGCCGGCATCTCGTCGCGGATGAAATCCTGGATCGAGCGCGCCAGCTCCTGGAACGTGGTCGAGGTGGTGCGGCCGCAGCCCGGACAGGCCGCAACCAGCGGCACGAAGGTGCGGAAGCCCATGGTCTGCAGCAATTCCTGCGCGACCTGCACTTCCAGCGTGCGATCGCCGCCGGGCTCCGGCGTCAGCGAGATGCGGATGGTGTCGCCGATGCCCTGCTGCAGGAGAATGCCGAGCGCGGCCGAGGAGGCCACGATGCCCTTCGAACCCATGCCGGCCTCGGTGAGGCCGAGATGGATCGCGTAATCCGAGCGGCGCACGACTTCCTGGTAGACCGCGATCAGATCCTGCACGGCGGACACCTTCGCCGACAGGATGATCCTGTTCTTGGGCATGCCGAGCTCTTGGGCGCGCGCCGCAGACAGCAATGCCGACTGCACCATCGCCTCGCGGGTCACCGCGCGGGCGTCGCGCGGATTCGACGAGGCCGTATTCTCGTCCATCAGCTTGGTGAGCAGCTCCTGGTCGAGCGAGCCCCAATTGGCGCCGATGCGCACCGGCTTGTCGTTCTTGTTGGCGATCTCGATGATGTCGGCGAACTGGGTGTCGCGCTTGTTCTTGAAGCCGACATTGCCGGGATTGATGCGGTACTTGTCGAGCGCCTCGGCGCAATCAGGATACTCGGCGAGCAGCTTGTGGCCGATATAATGGAAATCACCGATCAAAGGCGTGGTGATGCCCATCTTGCGCAGGCCGTCACGGATGTGCGGGACAGCGGCAGCGGCTTCCTCGCGGTCGACGGTGATGCGCACCATCTCGGAGCCGGCGCGCGAGAGCGCGGCAACCTGGGCGATGGTGCCATCGACGTCGGCGGTATCGGTGTTGGTCATCGATTGCACGACGATCGGCGCGCCGCCGCCGACGGCGACGTTGCCGACCATGACCTGCGTGGTTTGGTGCCGCGGCGCGGGGCCGGCGACGTCGTCTTGCGGCAAAATCTCGGGCTTGTTCATGGCGTCTCGAATATCAGGTTTTGGTGACATTCACCAAGGGGGCGATGGGCCTCGCGCATGGCGGGCCAAACGGTCATCTTTCGGAGTGAATTCAACAGCTTATGGCGCCGATTGAGGCCAAACGCAAGCTATGCAGCGGCGTCCTGCATGCCCAGCTATATTGGACCGGATTGGGGTGAATCAAAGGGCAAAGTGACAGCTTTTCATGTGACCTGGAGCATCTTAGCATCCGCTTAAGAAATTGCCGGGAGGGCGTGAAATGGCTGCGCGGAACGAGCTGATCACCACGGCGGAACTTGCCGAGATCCTGACCCGGCCGGATCTTCGCCTGTTCGACTGCACGACCTATCTGGAGCCGGCCCCCGCCGGAATCAACGTTCCCTATATTGTCGTCTCGGGCCGCCAGACGTTCGAGGCCGGCCATATCCCCGGCGCGAACTTCCTCGACTTGCAGGCCGAATTCTCCGATCCCCATACCGAGCTGCGCTTCATGATGCCTCCGGTCGCGCAGCTCGAGGCCGCGTTCGGCCGCCACGGCATCTCGGCCAACAGCCGCGTGGTGCTCTACTCGATCGGCACCGCGATGTGGGCGACGCGGTTCTGGTGGATGCTGCATTCGCTGGGCTTTGACGGTGCCGCGGTGCTGGATGGCGGCATCGACAAATGGACCGCCGAGGGACGCGACATCGAGACCGGGCTGGCCGGCGGCTATCCGCCGGCGAACTTCACGGCACGGCCGAAGGACGGAATGTTCGTCGGCAAGCATGACGTGCTTGCCGCGACCACGGAGCGCGACACCGTCATCGTCAATGCGCTCGGCCCGCAGTTCTACAGGGGGTTGGAGCCAAGCCGTTACGGCAGGCCCGGCCGCATCCCTGGCAGTGTCAGCGTGCCGGCCGCAACCTTGATCGATCCCAAGGGCAAGACGTTCGTGCCGCTGGCGGAGGCCGAAACAACCTTCGCCGCGCAAGGCATCACCAGGGACAAGCGCGTCGTCGCCTATTGCGGCGGCGGCATCTCCGCGACCATCGACCTGTTCCAGCTGCATCGGCTCGGCTACGACAATCTCACACTCTATGACGGCTCGATGGGGGAATGGGCGAAGGATGCGTCGCTGCCGATTGAGACGGGGTAGTGGGACACACGCGCGATTCTCTCCACTCGTCGTCCCTGCGAAAGCAGGGACCCATACGCCGCGGCGGATGTTGTGTGACGCGCTCGTCGTTCCAGCATCGTTCAACAATCGGCATTTGTGGTTGGGTCCCTGCTTTCGCAGGGACGACAGCGAGTTTGTTGCGCCACTTGTGAATCATGGCTTCGCATTCTCGCGGCGCATTGCGTCCGAGGTTTTCATCAATCTTCGCCGCTCTGAAAGCAGAGGGCGCAGGGAAAGCCGGGTGCCGATCGCACCCATGGGTCCGGTGCAACAAAAAGCACCGGAGGTAGGACCACAGGTGTAACCGGGAACAACCCGGCTTTCCCTGCGCGATGGGTTACGGCTTATTTCGTGCTCTCCCCGGCGAGACTGGGCTTTTTTGTCACCGCCTTCGCAAAAACGCTTTCGCGTTTTGCGAGAGGACACCGGCCACTAGGGCGTCAGGACCACACGACTTCACCGTCCGCCTTGCGTGCTCTCGTCAGTCGCACACGCAGCGTCCACCGCATCTCACCGCAACACCCGTGACGATGCGCAGCGCCCCTCGATCGGGTGAGACGGGCGAACCATACACCGAGTTGCAATTCCGATAAACCGAAATATTTGATCGTCGGGGATTGACAGGTTTTACTGAGTTGCCCGTCGGGCTGTTTTGTCGCAGGCTGGGCGCAGCGAGTGCGCCGGCGCGGGCAATCAAGCGGACGTCTTGACGATCTCGAAACCTCGGGCCGCCAATTCCTTCAAGATGCTCCTTGCCAGGTGGGAGCACTCATCCGGCTTGATCCAGCACGCACTCCGCCAATCCGGATCATCCTCTCTGGAATATGCGGTGAACGCCGACCGGATTCCGGCTTCAATTGCATCGGTGGCATCGATTGGCATCAGCACGCCTCCAAGGCATCATCCCTCGCATGAGAGACTTCATGGAATGTTAGTGGCGATGTTGACGTAGATCAACACCGTCCGGGCTCGTCACCTCTGACCGGCTTGTTGCAATTGCGCCTGAAGGCAATAGAGAAACGTCAATCGTCGCCGCTAGGCTGCCGCCGTCTGCCCGGAGATGGTCATGCAAGCCACCGCGTCGATCGCCACCTGCTTCAGGAAATTCGCCGACTTCAGCGGCCGGGCGTCGCGCGCCGAGTTCTGGTGGTTCCTCGGCTTTTGCCTGCTGGTTCTGCTCGCGGCACATCAGTTCGACACCGCGATCTACGTCGCCATTGCGATGGCGCTGCCGCTGTTGGCGGTGACGGCCCGGCGCTTCCACGACAGCGGCCTGACCACTGGGCTCGCGGCGTTCTTTGCGGTCGCGCCGTTCGCCATCTTCTACTTCTTTGCCGCGATCCAGGATCGCGTCGAGGCCTGGTTTGGCGTTCACGTGCCGTACGGCCTGATCGCCGCCATCCCGACGACCTGTGCCTTTGCCTTCTCTGGTTTCTGCTTCCTGTCCGCACTCGCAAGGCGAAGCCAGCCGACCGCTTCGACGGCGCCATCGGGGGCCGGCGCCGGTTCATCGGGGACCGTTCCGCCTGATGCGGCCGTAGTCGCGAGGCAAGAGGCGGAGCGCAAGGTCTCCGGTTTCTCCAAAGCCGTCATGGCCGTATTCGCCATCCCGCCGGATGGCGGGACGCAGGCCGTCGCAGACAAGGCCGACCCTGGCGTCACTGCCGCGTGCGGGATCGTCGTCGATCTCTGCGCGCGTTACGGGCACGGCATCTCCTCACCACCCTTCGACGCGCTGTTGTCAGGGGCCGGGGCTCGACTTGAAGCCGCCGGCTGGCGCGTCGTGGCGGACGGCGGCCCCACGATCGACCTGAACCATCGGGCAAGCGTCGGCGTCGTGAGCAAGCACGCGCCCGACCTCCGCAAGCAGGCCGGACCAATCGACGTCGACAGCCTCCTGCAGCAGGAGAGAGCGCAGTTGCAGGCGGCCGAAACGACCACGCCGAAGCAGCATCGAACGGCGGCCTACTACACACTCGACGGAGCGGATGCGTTCATCGCGATCGAGAAGCAGCGCCAAGACTACAACACCTATTTCAGGATACGGCTCTGCCTTGCCGAACGGCATGAGCGGGCGGCGATGGAGACATTGCGCTCGTCGACCCTCTACCAGGCGTTCCGCCACGCGTTCTCCGATGGCCCGCCGACCTACCCGGCGTTCGGCCAGAGAATCATCAAGGGCTATCAGCCGATCCTCTACCGGGATGGGCTCGGCACTTCACTTGACGTCACCAATCTCGGCGCCGGCAGCGCGAAGATGCTGTCCGACCGCGGACTGCATCACCCGGCGGTCTATGTCGATTTCGAGATGCATGAGCGGATGATGTAGCGAGTTGCGGCATTAACCGTCCGCGCCAGTTCCGTGCCGGAACACCGTACTGATCCGGATTCCTGGCGAGCCAGGACGGTCGTAATACAATCCCTGCCGGCACGACGGTAATTTGCAGAGTATTTTTCACGTTTGGGTTTTTACAGGCCTACTTCAACCGGCAGAAAAGGACCGTCCATGTGACGGTCCTTTTCGGTTCAGCGCCCCGCCTCCGCCTGCGGTATCTCGACTTCACGCCGGAACGTTCGGGTCCGGCGTCACTTTCGGATCGGGCTTGTTGACCAGATAAAGCCCTGCGATCACCAGCAGCGCGGCGACGCCGAACACCGGGGTCAGCGTGTCGTGCATGACGAAATAGGCCGCGACCACGCCGAACAGCGGCGTGACGAAGGTGAAGGCCGACAGCTTGCTCGCCGAATAGGTCTTCACCATCGCAAACCAGATCACGAAGGTGCAGCCCACGACCCAGACCGCCTGATAAGCGAGCAGCGAAATCGACAGCGCGCTCGGCACATGTTCGATGCGCTCGCCCGCGATCCAGGCGGCGAAGCCGAGAATCGGGATCGAGATCGCGACCTGGTAGCCGAGCGCCTTTTCCGGCGCGGCCCTGCGCAGGCCGGTGCCCTTGGCGACCAGCGTGGTCGCGGCCCACAACGCGCCGCCGCCGACCACCATGAGGTCGCCGAGCAGCACCGTGGCATCGACATTCGGCTGCGGCACGCCGATCGCGAGCGCGACGCCGGCAAAACTCAACGCGAGCCCGCTCCACTGCACGGTAGAGAGGCGCTCGCCGAGGAATTGGTGCGAGCCGAGCGCGACGAAAAACGGCGCGGTGTAGAGGAAGACCGAGGCGCGCGATGCCGAGGTGAAGACCAGCCCGGAGAAGATCAGCACGAACTCGCAGCCGAACATCAGCCCGGCGATCACGCCCGGCAGCAGCGTGCCGTCACGCTCGAAGAATTTGACGCCGCGCAGCCAGCCGACGATCAGCATCACCGGCAGCGCGCCTGAGGAGCGGATCATCGCCTGCAGCATCGGCGGCACGTCGGGCAGCGCGAGCTTGACCGCAAGCTGATTGAAGCCCCAGCTCACGCACAGCATCAGCATCAATGCGATGGCGCCGGGCGGCAGCCCGTGGCCGACGCTGACGGGCCTCGTGACGCTGGCGGAGATTGCTTGGGTCGACATGTTTCCTCGCGGGCCGGCTTGGTGCCGTGTTGTTGTTTTGGGGCTCAGGCGTTCGTTGTTGCCTCACCTCTCCCGCCTGCGGGGGAGGTCGCATCGCATCGAAGATGCGATGCGGGTGGGGGCTCTCGCCACAGAACGACTCGCGGAAAAACCCCCACCCCAGCCCTCCCCCGCAAGCGGGAGAGGGGGCGCACCATCTTCGCGGTGATCGTTCCCATCAATCGCACCAACCATCACGTCTTCTGGCAATGCGCACAGGTGCCGGCGATCTCGACCACCGACAGCTTCGGGATGAACCCCGACGCCCGCGCCGCCGCGGTCAGGCTTTGCGCGACGGGTGCGGCGGGGATCTCGCCGACCGAGCCGCAATGGTCACAGATCAGGAACGCCACCACCGAGGTCTCGTCATGGTCGTGCGCGCAGGCGAGAAAGGCGTTGCGGCTCTCGATACGGTGCACGAGGCCGTTCTCCATCAGGAAGTCGAGCGCACGGTAGACGGTAATCGGCGCCGGTCGCGGCATCGTCTTGGCCAGCTCGTCGATCACCTCATAGGCGCCGAGCGGGCGATGGCTCGACAGCAGCGCCTGCAGCACCTGACGCCGGATCGGGGTGAATTTCTGCCCGCGGCGCGCACACACCTGCTCGGCATGCGCCATCGCGTCCGCGGCGCAGCGGCCGTGATCGTGATCGGGGGCAGGAAATGTCGGCTTGGCCAGGCTCATTGCTTGGATATGTAGCATTTCTGCGCCGGTTCCCATAGCCCGGCCGAAAGCCCAGTACGTCGCCGCCTTGCAGCCATGTGCGCAATGCGGGGCAGCCCTCCGTTAACCCGGCATGCAGAATTCATAAGCAAGCTTATTATAGCCAAAGCTTATGGAGGCAGGATCGATGCGTGGTTCCGTGGACGCGAACTTCATGTTTACGCTGGGCGAATTGTTCCGGCTGATCCGCGTCTATGCCGACAAGGAGGCCGCACGCTACGGCATCACCCGCGCGCAATGGGCCGTCCTGTCCAAGGTGGAACGCCAGGAAGGATTGAAGCAGACCGAGCTCGCCGAGCTGCTCGAGATACAGCCGATCACGCTGACGCGGCTGATCGACAAGCTCTGCGACAATGGCTGGATCGAACGCCGCAGCGACGAGAACGACCGCCGCGTCAACCGCCTCTATCTGAAGAAGGCCGCGCGCCCGCTGCTCGGGAAGCTGGCCGGCCTGCGCTCCGAACTCACCGCGACCGCGCTCGAGGGCATCAGCCCCAATGATGCGCATCGCCTGCTCACTCAACTGGAATCGATCAAGGAAAACGTTCGCAATGCCATCCAAAGCCCAGCCGGCGAACCCTCCCGAAAGGAACAACGCTATGGCTGAACCGGTCCTCAAGCTGGCCCCCGAGCAGAAGAGCAATCCGGAAGCGCCCGCGCCGTCGGGCAAGGCCAGCCGTGCGCCGCGCCGTCGCCTGATGGCAGGCCTGCGGCGCTATCGCCGCACGCTGCTGCTCGTCGTGTTGCCGATGGTGGCGGTGATCGGCGGCATCGTGTTCTATCTCAATGGCGGCCGCTATGTCGGCACCGACGACGCCTATGTCGGCGCGCAGAAGGTGCTGATCACACCGGAAATCTCCGGCAAGATCGACAAGATCGTTGTGAAGGAAGGCCAGCACGTCAGGAAGGGCGACGAGCTGTTCGAGATCGATCCGGTGCCGTTCCGTCTTGCAGTCGCGCAGGCCAAGGCCGCGCTCGACCAGACCAGGACCACCTATGACAACCTGGTCGACAACATCAAGATCAACACCAAGATGCTGGAGTTCGCGCAGCAGAGCATCGAATTGAAGAAGCGCGACGTCGACCGCAAGTCGACGCTTGCCAAGCAGAATTTCGGCTCGCAGCTCGACCTCGACAACGCGGCCAACGCGCAAGTGACGGCCGAGAGTCTGGCGCAATACATCAAGCAGCAGATCTCCAAGGACAAGACGCAGTTGCTCGGCGATGTCGACCTGCCGATCGAGCGGTTCCCGCCCTATGCCCAGGCCAAGGCCAAGCTCGACGACGCGCAGCGCAATCTCGATCACACCGTGCTGCGCGCGCCGATGGACGGCGTTGCGACCCAGGTCGACCAGATCCAGCTCGGCCGCTTCGTCGCCGCGGGCGCGCCGGTGTTTTCCGTGATTGACGTCGACCACCCCTGGGTCGATGCCAACCCGAAGGAAAGCGACTTCACCTATGTCGCGGTCGGCCAGCCGGTTGAGCTCGACGTCGACGCCTTCCCGAACCACGCGTTCAAGGGCAAGATCGGCTCGCTGTCGCCCGGCACCGGTGCACAGTTCGCGATCCTGCCGCCGCAGAACGCCACCGGCAACTTCGTCAAGGTGGTGCAGCGGGTGCCGGTGCGCATCTACTTCGACGAGAACGATCCGTTCGTGAAGAAGCTGAAGGCCGGCATGAGCGTCTACGCGACGATCGACACCAACCACCGCCGCACGCTGGCCGGCCTGCTCGGCCTGGCGCCGGCCTCGGCACACCAGGATTGACGACGGTGATGTCGATATATGCGCGCCTGCTTCACACATTCCGCTGTCATCGCCCGGCTCGACCGGGCGACCCAGTACGCCGCGGCCTTGCGGTTCACGGCACGGCCTCTGGAATACTGGGTCCCCGCATTCGCGGGGACGACGGCTGCGATGTGTGATTGCGACCGCCCCTACGCAGGAGAAATGATCTCTCGCGCTCGTGACCAACAGGACTGAACTGAATGAATGCACCGTCACCATCCGCCGTGCCCGGCCTGCGCCGGAACATGGTGACGATCTGCGCGATGACCGCGACGATCATGCAGGCGCTCGACACCACGATCGCCAACGTCGCGCTGCCCTATATGCAGGGTTCGCTGTCGGCCTCGCAGGACCAGATCAACTGGGTGCTGACCTCCTACATCGTCGCGGCCGCGATCATGACCGCGCCGGTGGGCTGGATCGCCAACCGTTATGGCCGCAAGCGTATCTTTATCATCTGCTCGGCCGGCTTCACCGTCGCCTCGGTGTTCTGCGGCCTGGCGCAGGACATCAACCAGATGGTGCTGTTCCGCCTGTTGCAGGGCGTGTTCGGCGCGGCGCTGGTGCCGCTGTCGCAGGCCGTGATGCTCGATTCCTACGCGCTGCATGAGCGTGCGAAAGCGATGTCGATCTGGGGCATGGGCGTGATGATGGGCCCGATCATGGGACCATCATTGGGGGCGTGGCTGACCGAGACCTATTCCTGGCACTGGGTGTTCTTCGTCAACCTGCCGTTCGGCGCGATCACCGTGCTCGGCCTCGCCGTGTTCATGGACGAGACCAAGCAGGACCACAACCTGCGCTTCGACTGGTTCGGCTTCGGCGCGCTCGCGGTCGCGATCGGCTCGCTGCAGCTCGCGCTCGACCGCGGCGAGCAGCTCGGCTGGCTGGAATCCAACGAGATCATGATCGAGTTCATCGTCGCGGCGGTCGGCTGCTACTTCTTCTTCGCCCATTCGCTGACCACCAACCGGCCGTTCATCCAGTTCGCGCTGTTCAAGGACAGGAATTTCCTCGGCGGCTGCGTGTTCATGACCGTGATGGGCCTCGTGCTGTATTCGACCATGGCGCTGTCCTCGCCCTATCTGCAAAACGTGATCGGCTATCCGATCATCACCGCCGGCCTGCTGCTGGCGACCCGCGGCGCCGGCACCTTTGTCGCGATGATGCTGGTCGGCCGCCTGATGCGCTACATCGAGGCGCGCACGCTGATCATCTCCGGCCTGGCGCTGACCGCGGCGTCACTGTTCCAGATGACCGGCTGGACCGACATGACGCAGGCCAACGAGATCATCGTCGTCAGCGTGATCCAGGGCTTCGGTTTCGGCCTCGTGTTCGTGCCGCTGTCGACGGTGGCGTTCCTGACGCTGCCGAACCAGCTGCGCACCGATGGCACCTCGATGCTGACGCTGCTGCGCAACGTCGCGAGTTCGGTCGGCATCTCGATCGTGATCGCGCAGCTCACCGAAGGTTCGCGGCGAATCTACGCAAAGCTGTCGGAGCAGATCAATCCGTTCAACCACGCGCTGCAGATGCCCGACATATCAGGCATGATCAACCTCAACAGCGATGCCGGCCGCGCGATGGCCGACAGGATGGTGGCGGCGCAGTCGCAGATCATTGCGTTCTCGCACGACTACCAGCTGGTGATGCTGTTCATCCTGGTCTCGATCCCGCTCGCGCTGATGATCGGCTCGACCAAGGCCGCGCTGCGCTCGCAGTCGGCGCCGTCGGATCATGCCGCGGTGATGGAGTAGGTCCTTCAACGTCTCTGCGTCCGATGGCGCGTCCTAACCGCTTTATCGGTGTCATCGCCCGCGCATGCGGGCGATCCAGTACGCCGGGGCCTATCGGCTCAAGCGCTACGGCCTCTGGAATACTAGGCGCCCGGTCAAGCCGGGCGATGACAGTTTTCGATGCGGCCGGCCTCAACGAAAGCGCAAGACCGCCGCGGCCGCAATCGCGTTGACTTTCCGGCCTCGCCTCCCAATACTCCGCCGAAAATAAGAATACGGCTTCACGGGAGGACGCGATGCCGACTTCACGCAGGACGCTGCTGAAGACTTCAGCGGCTGCCGCCGCTGCTTTCAGCTTCGATTGGACACGGGCACAGGCACAGGCCGAAACGGTCCGGATCGGTGTGATCTACGACCTGACCGGTCCATTCGCCGCCGGCGGCTCGGTCGCCTCCTCGATCGGCACGCAGATCGCGATCGACCTCGTCAATGAGAAGGGCGGCGTCGGCGGCAAGTACAAGATTGCCCCGGTCAACGTCGATTCCCAGAGCAAGCCTGACGTTGCGATCAACGAGGCCAATCGCCTGATCGACCAGGAGAAGGTCGACATCATCAACGGCGTTTATGCGAGTTCGCACGCGGTCCCGCTCGCCGCCAAGGTCGAGCAGCAGAAAAAGATCCTCTGGATTACGACCGCGGTGTCGACCGCCGTGTTCAAGGACAAGAACCTGCAATATGTCTTCCGCGCGCAGATTCACTCGGACCAGTATGGCCAGGCCTTCGCGCGCTTCCTGGCCGAGCACGCCAAGGCCAAGCTCGGCGTGGAGGCGAAGGACGTCAAGGTCGCGATCATCCACGAGGATGGTCCCTATGGCGTCGGCGTCGGCGCTGCCGACGAGGCCTATGCCAAGGAGGCCGGGCTGCAGGTCGTTTTCAAGGAGGGCTACTCGGCCTCCGCGCCCGATCTCTCGGTGCTGGTGACCAAGCTGAAGCGCGCCAAGGCCGACATCATCTCGCATGCCGGCTACAACCCCGACATCACGCTGTTCCTGCGCCAGGCGCGCGAGAGCGGGCTGAAGTTCAAGATGCTGTTCGGCGCCGGCGCCGGTTACAGCCAGCTCGACAAGCTGCGCGCGACCTTCGGCGCCGACATCGACAATTTCTGCAACATCGATCCGGTGCCGGCGCAGCTGCTCGATCCCGCCAAGCTCGCACCGGGGGTCGGCGACCTCACCAAGACTATGGTCGCGCGCTACCGCGAGAAGACCAGCGCCACCGAGGTGCCGCCGCACTGCTCGATGGGCTTCAACCAGACCTGGATCCTGCTCAACAGTGTGCTGCCGGTCGCCAAGGAGAAATATGGCGGCTTCGATCCCGAGGCGATCCGCAAGGCGGCGCTCGACGTCGACATCCCGCCGGGCGGCACCATCCAGGGCTATGGCGTGAAGTTCTATCCGCCCGATACCCCGATGTCCGGCCAGAACGAGCGCTCGACGCCGGTGGTAATGCAGAACGCCGGCGAGCGCATCACCGTGGTGTGGCCGACCAACATCCGCACCCAGGACCCGGTGTTCCCGCTGCCGAAGGGATCGGTGTACGGGGCGTAGGGGCCGCCATGGAATCGTGTTGTCACCTCATGGTGGGTAAGCCCCCACGCCCCGCTCTTGCGGGGAGAGGGTTGGGGTGAGGGGCTGTCTCCGCGAATGCGATACCGGCGAGACCTGTACCCCTCACCCGGATTGCATCTACCGATGCAATCCGACCTCGCCCCGCAAGCGGGGCGAGGTAAGAAAGGGGCCAGCATTCCTCGCGCGCGCCGGCATCACAACACCACCCGCCTGCCCTCATCAGCCGCCCAATAGCCGGCGTAGTTCACCTTGGTCGTCTCATACGCCAGCGCAAGGCCGGCGAGCGGCGCGCGGCCGGTGGCGACGCATTCCATGAAATCCTGGATCTCCTGCAGATAGCCGCGGGTCCATTCCTCCTCGAGACAGACATATTGCCAGCCGGTTTTGCGATCGACCTTCTCGGTGATGTAGACGGACGCGAGCTTCTCCTCGCTGGTCTGATAGCTGGTCAGATGCGTGTTCGGCGTGATGTTGGCGAACAGCGAGCCACCTGAGGTGTAGGTCTCGATCAGATTGCGCACGCCGCCCATGATCATGTCGCCGGAAAACACCGTGGCCTTGGTGCCGTCGGAGAAGGTCGCGGTCAGGGTGCCCCAATCCTCGACGTCGACCGGATTGGCCTTGATGTAGCAGCGTTCGTCAGCCTTGAGCGAAGCCGTGACATTGCCGACGTCGCACGTGACGCTCGCGACCGTGATGGTTTCGCCGCGGGCCTTGGCCTCGACCTGCTTGAGATAGAGCACAGCCGATAAGGGATGGCAGCCCATCCGGATCAGCGAGCCGCCGCCGGTCATCGCCCACTCTGCGGCATGCGCCGCGTGCGAGCCGGAATGGCTCTCCTCGCCCTTGATGAACAGGATCTTGTCACGGGTGGCGCGGATGATCTCCGCGGTCTTGGTCACCGCCGGAGCGTAGATCCAGTCCTCGGCATACATGAAAAGCTTGCCGGTCTGCTCGATTGCGGCGCGGGTCGCTTCCATCTCCTCCATCACGCGCTGATACATCAGCGCCTTCGGCACGTGCCTGCCGATCGGCGCCTTGTCGCCGTCGCAGCCGAAATAGCCGCTGAACGGCTTCTCGCAGATCACGTGCTTGCCGCTCTGCATCGCGGCGACGATCATCGCGGCGTGCAGATTGGGCGGGGTGCAGATGTCGATGACATCAAGCTCGCGGTCGGCGACCAGCTCGGCAAAGCTGCGATAGGCGTTCGGGATCTGATGCTTGCGGGCGAACTCGACGACGTGCTCGCCGCGCGCCGCCACCGCCCTCACCTCGACATCGACGCCATAGACCCGCCGGTACGCGACCATATGCAGCTCCGACACGAAGCCGCAGCCGGCCAGACCGATCTTGATTTTTGTCATTCCATGCCTCCGCCCTTCAGGCGGGCGGAGAGTAGCGTGCAGCCATCACGGCGTCGAACGCATTTCCCATCGCTGCATGCGACGGCGTCAATCCCGTAAACAGGCTGAACGCGTCGGCCGAGGCGTTGATCGCGAGGTCCCGTCCGGTCAGGACGCTTGCGCCCTTGGCTTTGGCTGCTGACAGCAGCGGCGTCCAGAGCGGCGTGTAGACGGCGTCGGCGACCCACATCGAGCGATGCAGCAGTGCATCCGGTACCGGCGTGTCGCGGCTCGGCAGCATGCCGACGGGCGTTGCATTGACGAGACCGGCGGCGCCGTCCACCGCGCTCGCGACGCTGGCGGCGTGGACCGCGTGGCGATCCCGCAACTGGGCCGCAAGCTGCGCGGCCTTGGCGGCATCGGCGTCGAAGATCCTGATCCCGGCGACGCCGAGGCCGGCGAGCGCAAAGGCGATCGCCTTGCCGACGCCACCGGCACCGATCAGCGCGATGGGGCCACGCCGCGCGGTGGCGAGCAGAGGTTCGATCGCACGGGCGAAACCGGTCGCGTCGGTGTTGTGCCCGACCAGCCGCGCGCCGTCGACGACGATGGTGTTGACCGCGCCGATCGCGCGCGCATCCGGTGCGAGGTCATCGAGCAGATCGACGACCGCTTCCTTGTAGGGAAAGGTGACGTTGACGCCGGCAAAGCCGAGCCGCCTGACGCCGTCGAGCATCGCACGCAGATCGTCGCGACCGGCGCCCTTGACCTCGATGAGCTGGTAGTGAGCGTGAACGCCGAGGTCAGCGGCAGCCTGCTCGTGCATCGCAGGCGCCGCCGAATGCGCGATCGGATCGCCGATCAGGCCGGTCAGGAAACGAACGCGCATTGTCCCTCACGTCAGTCGTGCTCAGCTCATGCGGTCGAGCCGAGCATAGCTGTCTTCCATGCCGTGCTCCATGCCGGTCGCGAGCATCGCCGCGCGCGTCTCGGCGTCGGGCAGCGTCATCCGCATGGTCATCACGGTGCCGCTGCCGTCGGGCGCGAACCGCGTCTCGACATGATTGTCCGGCGTCGGATCCGGCAGATGCATGCGCTCGACGTGCACGATGCGGCTGAACGGCTCGAGCGCGAGATATTCGCCGGTCAAATGAAATCCGCCGCCCTTGCCGTCGGTCCACTCATAGCGGATCTTGCCGCCGGGCCTGAGATCGCTGATGCAGACCGGCATGGTCCAGCCATCGGGACCGAGCAGCCACTTTTGCAGCAGCTCCGGCTCGGTATGCGCGCGATACACCGCTTCGGGCGGCGCGACGAAGCGCCTGGTGACAGCGATATAGCGGTCGCCTTCGGTTTTCAGCGTCAACCTGCTCATGGGATATCCTTCACTGTTCAGGCTTCATTGCGGCCAGAACTCCGTCCAGCCGGTCGTAGTTGGTTTCCAGCGCCCGCCGCAGCATGCCGAGCCATTGATCGATCTCGACGACCGCCGTCGGCGCCAGCCGACACGGCCGCTTGGTGCCCTCGGTCCGCCGCACGATCAGGCCCGCGCTTTCGAGCACCTTGAGATGGCGGGAGATCGCGGGCTGGGTCATCTCGAATGGTTCGACCAGCTCCATCACCGTCGCCTCGCCCAAGGCGAGCCGCGCCAGGATCGCCCGGCGTGTCGGGTCGGCGAGCGCCGAGAAGGCGGCATCGAGGTTGGGCATGCTTGATCTCGTATCGGTTATATAACCTATTTGTTATATAACCGATAAAGCATAATCAAGCAAGATCCGCTGCGGCGAAGGGCGTGCAGCGGATTTGGGGTCGTTACTTCAATGCCGGATTTGCGCGCCACGAGGCGCTGTCATTGGCTAGACGTCGAAGAACACGGTCTCGTTGTCGCCCTGCAGATGGACGTCGAGTGTGTAGACGTTGCCCGCACCGGCGTTGCGCTTCGCAATCAGCGTCGCGCGGCGATCGGCGGGCACCAGCGCCAGCACGGAATCAGTGGCATTGCCGGCTTCGTCGTCGAAATAGATTCGCGTGTAGAGATGCAGCAGCATGCCGCGCCCGAACACCGCAAGCACGATGTGCGGCGCCTGCGGCTTGCCGTCGGCATCCGGCACCACGCCCGGCTTGATGGTGTCGAACGCGTAAGCGCCGCTGTTGTCGGTGCCGCAGCGGCCAAAACCCTTGAACGAGGAGTTGGGCAGTGCGCGCGCATCCTGCGGATCGGAGAAGCGGCCCTGCGCGTCGGCCTGCCAGATCTCCAGCATGCAGTCCGGGATCACGGCGCCGTCGCCGTCATAGACCTTGCCCTCGATGCGGATCCGCTCGCCCGAGACGTCGGGCGTCAAGAGATTGTTGGTGAAGGCGTCGTTCCATTCATACTCGCCGTTCGGCGTCAGACCGTATTTGAAGTAGGGGCCGACGGTCTGCGAGGGCGTGATTCCATCAGGACGCGGATTCGACACTTATTTGGTCTCCATCGGCGTGGCGTTGCGCCCGCGCAGCACGATATCGAAGCGGTAGCACAGCGCCCATTCCGGCTTGGTGTTCTCGAGATCGAACGACGAGATCATCCGCGCCCGCGCCTTCGCGTCGGTCACCGAGTTGAAAATCGGGTCGAACGGAAACAAGGGATCGCCGGGGAAATACATTTGGGTGACCAGCCGCGAGACGAAGGAGTGGCCGAACACCGAGAAGTGGATGTGCGCGGGCCGCCACGCATTGTGGTGATTGCCCCAGGGATACGCGCCGGGCTTGATGGTGACGAACTTGTAATAGCCCGTTGCATCCGACTGCGTGCGGCCGGCGCCCGTGAAATTGGGATCGAGCGGCGCCGGATGCTGGTCGACGACATGGATGTAGCGGCCGCAGGCATTGGCCTGCCACAGTTCGACCAGCGTATTCGGCACGCCGCGGCCGTCCTCGTCGAGCACGTAGCCGTGCACGATGATGCGCTCGCCGAGCGGCTCGCCCTTGGCCTGGATGGTGAGATCGTTGTCGTGCGCGCGCACCGTCTCATGACCATAGACCGGCCCGGTCAGTTCCGAGAGCGTGTGCCGCATCGGGATCAACGGCTTTTGCGGCGAGCGCTTCACGGTGGAGCGATAGTCCGGCGACAGCCGTGCCGGATGGGCTGCAAGCGATTGCAGCGGGTACAACAAGGTCATGGCGAATTCCTCCGCGGCCCACGCGCCCCGTGAGCTCACATCAGATCATTATAATGTATAACCAAACTGGGGAAGGGCTGTTTTCTGCCCTTCCAAGCTATTGGCTTAATTCAGCTTTTCTATCGCGATGGCGACGCCTTGGCCGACACCGACGCACATAGTTGCCAGGGCAAGCTTCCCGCCCCGCTTCTCCATGCCGTGCACGGCGGTCAAGACCAGCCGCGCGCCGCTCATGCCGAGCGGATGGCCGAGCGCGATCGCGCCACCATGCGGATTGACGAAATCGGCATCTTCCTTGACGCCGAGCTGGCGCAGGCAGGCGATGCCCTGCGATGCGAAGGCCTCGTTGAGCTCGATCAGGTCAAAGTCCGACACCTTGATGCCGAGACGCTCGACCAGCTTCCTGGTCGCGGGCACCGGGCCGATGCCCATGATGCGCGGCGGCACCGCGGCCGAGGCAAGGCCGAGGATTTTTGCGCGCGGGGTGAGGCCGTGCTTCTTCACCGCAGCCTCGGAAGCGAGGATCATCGCGGCGGCACCGTCATTGACGCCGGACGCATTGCCTGCGGTCACCGTGCCGGGATTGCGCACGATCGGCTTCAGCTTGGCGAGAGCTTCGAGTGTGGTCTCGGGACGCGGATGCTCATCCTTGTCGACCGTGATGGGACCAGCCTTGCCGCCGGGCACCTGAACCGGCACGATCTCCTCGGCGAAATAGCCCGACGCGATCGCTGCACCCGCGCGCTGCTGCGAGCGGATCGCCATCGCATCCTGATCGGCGCGCGAGACCTGGAATTCCTCGGCGACGTTCTCGCCGGTCTCCGGCATCGCATCGACGCCGTACTGCGCCTTCATCAGGGGATTGATGAAGCGCCAGCCGATCGTGGTGTCGTAGATGTCGGACGAGCGCGAAAAGGCTTCCGCGGCCTTGCCCATCACGAACGGCGCACGTGTCATCGACTCGACGCCGCCCGCGATCGCGAAATCGATTTCGCCGGCGCGGATGGCGCGGCCCGCGGCACCGACCGCATCGAGGCCGGAGGCGCAGAGCCGGTTCAGGGTCTGGCCGGGAACCGACTCCGGCATGCCGGCGAGCAGCAGCGCCATGCGCGCGACGTTGCGGTTGTCTTCGCCGGCCTGGTTGGCGCAGCCGAAAAAGACCTCGTCGACCTGATTCCAGTCGAGCGTCGGGTGCTTGGCCATCAGCGCCTTGATCGGGGCCGCCGCGAGATCGTCGGCGCGCACCTTGGCGAGCGAGCCGCCGAAACGGCCGATCGGAGTCCGGACGGCATCGCAAATGAACACATCACGCATTGAATCTCTCCCTGAATGCCGCGACTTAGGCGCTGGATCGGCTGGAACTTGAGGGGAGTTTTAGGAGCGTGCCCGCGGCAGGTCAATTGACGCCACTGCTCGCCCTGCACGCATTACCGTGAGGGCTGACATAATTGGCACCGTGGACAGGGTGGAAAACCCCATTCCTTCGGATAGGACCGCGCGACGAAATTTTGTAGTTTCCGCCCCCTCATGACCATTCAGCAACCGATCCCCGTTCCGCCCGAACCTGCTCCCGCCGCCGAGGCGCCGTCGCGCGTCACGCCGATGATGGAACAGTATCTGGAAATCAAGGCCGCCCACCCCGGCCTGCTGCTGTTCTACCGGATGGGCGACTTCTACGAGCTGTTCTTCGAAGATGCCGAGATCGCCTCGAAGACGCTCGGCATCGTCCTGACCAAGCGCGGCAAGCATCAGGGCATGGACATCCCGATGTGCGGCGTGCCGGTCGAACGCTCCGAGGACTACCTGCATCGGCTGATCGGTGCCGGCCACCGTGTCGCAGTGTGCGAGCAGACCGAAAATCCGGCGGCCGCCCGCGCTCGTGGCAACAAGAGCGTGGTGAGCCGCGGCGTGGTGCGGCTGGTGACGCCGGGCACGCTGACCGAAGACACGTTGCTCGACGCCCGCACCAACAACTATCTGATCGCGATCGCGCGCGCCCGCGGCTCGGCCGGCGCCGACCGGCTCGGGCTTGCCTGGATCGACATCTCGACCTCCGAATTCATGGTGACGGAGTGCGCGACCGCGGAGCTTGCGGCGACGCTGGCGCGCATCAATCCGAACGAGGCCATCGTCACCGATGCGCTTTATGGCGACAGCGAGCTGGCGCCGACCTTGCGCGAGCTGCCGTCGGTGACGCCGCTGACCCGCGACGTCTTCGACAGCGCCACCGCCGAGCGGCGGCTGTGCGATTACTTCGCGGTCGCGACCATGGACGGCCTGTCCGCGATGTCGCGGCTGGAGGCGACCGCGGCAGCCGCGGCGGTCACCTATATCGACCGCACCCAGGTCGGCAAACGTCCACCGCTGTCGCCGCCGGCGCGCGAAGCCGCCGGCACCACGATGGCGATCGATCCGGCGACCCGCGCCAATCTCGAACTGACGCGCACGCTGGCCGGCGAACGCCGCGGCTCGCTGCTCGATGCGATCGACTCCACCGTCACCGCGGCGGGCTCGCGGCTGCTGGCGCAGCGCCTCGCCGCGCCGCTTACCGATGTTGCCGTGATCGCGCGGCGGCTCGATGCCGTCTCGGCCTTCGTTGCGGATTCCGCGGCGCGCGAGGACGTCAGAACCGTGCTGCGTGCGGCGCCCGACATGTCGCGCGCGCTGGCGCGGCTGTCGGTCGGCCGCGGCGGCCCGCGCGACCTCGCGAGCCTGCGCGACGGCATCCTCGCCGCCGACCAGGCGCTGGAGCTGCTCGCGCAGCTTTCCAGTCCGCCGGCCGAGGTCTCGGCCGTGATGACGGCGCTACAGCGCCCGTCGCGCGATCTGGCGCAGGAATTCTCCCGCGCATTGAGCGAACAATTGCCGCTGATCAAGCGCGACGGCGGCTTCGTCCGCGAAGGCTATGAGGCGGCGCTCGACGAGAGCCGGAACCTGCGCGACGCGTCGCGCCTCGTCGTCGCCGCGATGCAGGCGCGCTACGCCGAGGACACCGGCGTCAAGACGCTGAAGATCCGGCACAACAACGTGCTCGGCTATTTCGTCGAGGTCACCGCCCAGCACGGCGAGAAGCTGTTCGCGCCGCCGCTGAACGCCACCTTCATCCATCGCCAGACGCTCGCCGGGCAGGTTCGTTTCACCACCTCGGAGCTCGGCGAGACCGAAGCCAAGATCGCCAATGCCGGCGAACGCGCGCTCAACCTCGAGCTCGAGATCTTCGAGCGGTTGAGCGCGATGGCGCTCGCCGCCAGCGACGATCTGCGCAACACTGCGCATGCCTTTGCGATGCTCGACGTCGCGACGGCACTGGCAAAACTCGCGATCGACGACAATTACGTGCGGCCCGACGTCGACGGCTCGCTCGGCTTTGCGATCGAGGGCGGCCGCCACCCGGTGGTCGAGCAGGCGCTGAAGCGCGACGGCCAGCCGTTCATCGCCAATGCCTGCGATTTGTCCCCCGCGCCGGCGCAGAAGTCCGGCCAGCTCTGGCTGATCACCGGTCCGAACATGGCCGGCAAGTCGACCTTCCTGCGCCAGAACGCGCTGATCGCGCTTTTGGCGCAGATCGGCTCTTACGTGCCGGCGTCGCGGGCGAGGCTCGGCATCGTCGACCGGCTGTTCTCGCGCGTTGGCGCCGCCGACGATCTGGCGCGCGGCCGCTCGACCTTCATGGTCGAGATGGTCGAGACCGCCGTGATCCTGAACCAGGCGAGCGAGCGGTCGCTGGTGATCCTGGACGAGATCGGCCGGGGAACAGCGACCTTCGACGGCCTGTCGATCGCCTGGGCCGCGATCGAGCACCTGCATGAGAGCAATCGCTGCCGCACGCTCTTTGCCACCCACTATCACGAACTGACGGCGCTCTCGGCCAAGCTGCCGCGGATGTTCAACGCCACGGTGCGAGTGAAGGAATGGCAGGGCGACGTCGTGTTCCTGCACGAGGTGCTGCCCGGCTCCGCCGACCGCTCTTACGGCATCCAGGTCGCAAAACTCGCCGGCCTGCCGCCCGCCGTGATCACGCGCGCCAAATCGGTGCTGGCGAAACTCGAGGCACAGGACCGCGGCCAGACTGCGCGCGCCTTGGCCGATGACCTGCCGCTATTTGCCGTCCCCTCCCGCGCCGCCGCCGAGGACAAGCCGCCGAGCGAGACCGATCTGCTGGTCGAGGCGCTGAAGGCGCTGCACCCCGACGAAATGTCGCCGCGCGAGGCGCTGGATGCGCTGTATGCGCTGCGGGCGAAACTGCCGAAGCAGTAGCGGTGCCGTAGGGTGGGTTAGCGTAGCGTAACCCACCACTTTCTTTCACCGCGGCGGCATGGTGGGTTACGCCTTCGGCTAACCCACCCTACGCTTTCGACGTTTTCCTGCTCTTCCTCCGCCCGATCTGCCACAGCACCAGATTCCAGACAATGCAAGTGGCGAGCGCGCAGCAGAGGCCGATCGGCGAGCCGAATTGCAGCACCGCGACATGCAGCACGGCGATGCCGAGGCCGAAGCCCATCAGGCCCCAGGCGCTGTTGGCGAGCACGGCGGCGGTCGCGGGGCCACCGATCCGCGGATGCAGGATCAGCATCATCGAGGAGAATACGATCGGAAACAGCGCGATCACGCCGGTGACCCGCGGGCCGACCCACGTCGACGCGGTGACCACGGTGCCGACCAGGCTCGCGACCAGCGCGGCGCGCAGCGGAATGTCGTACCAGCGCCGCGCGATCAGCGGCATTTTCGCGACGTGCCGATAGGGCTTGAGCAGCGGAATGCAGATCGCGAAGGCAATCGCATTGAGGATGAGCCCTCCGGCAAGCGTCCATGCGAACTGACGGATGATGGTGCCGAGCACAAGCCACAGCGCGATCGCGGAACCCGCGCTGATCCACATGCTGAACCGCTGCGCCAGCACCGCGTAGGTGAGGCCCATAAAGATCGTCGCGGCATTGACCGGCAGGCTCGACAGCGCGCCCTCGGCGATGAAGGCGGCGTCGTGGTCGAGCGCGAGGAAAGTGTAGGACGGCCCGGCCGAGATCGGCAGGGTTGCGATCAGCGCGCCGATCACCGGCCCCGAACGTTCCGTGATGATGGACGCACTGACCACGAACGCGGCCGCAACGGCCATGCGCAGCACGAGGAGCAGGACGAAGTGGAGTTCGGGGGACATTCTGCGTCATCCCGGCGAAGGCCGGGATCCATAACCACGACTATTCGTGTGGAGCGAAAGCCGTCGAACGGCACGGCTTGGGCCGAGAGGACGCGGTGTATGGGCCCCGGCTCCCGTGCGCAATTGCGCACTAGGCCGGGGCGACGCGCTAAACCCGCTGCATCGTCACCGAGACCTTCGGGCCGTTCTTGATGGTCTGGTAGACCACGCAATAGCGCTCGGTGAGCTTCAGCAGCAGATCGAGCTTGTCCTGCGGCGCATCGGTGCCGATCTCGAAGCGGAGGCGGATTTCGCGGAAGCCGACCGGGGTCTCCTTGTCGACGCCAAGCGTGCCGCGGAAATCGAGATCGCCCTCGGCGAAGACGTTGCCGGTCTTCAGCGGCAGCTCGATCGCGGTGGCGACCGATTTCAGCGTGACGCCGGCGCAGGCGACCAGCGCTTCCAGCAGCATGTCGCCGGAGCAGAGCTCGAGCCCGGAGCCGCCGGTGGCGGGATGCAGGCCGGCAACCGCGAGCGCGCGGCCGGTCTCGACCTTGCAGGAGATGCTCTCATTGTTGATCGAGCCCTTGGCTTTCAGGGTGACCACGGCGGCCGAGGGATCGGACTTGTAACGTTCCTTGATCGGGGCCTGCATTGCGCGGAGTTCGGCGGAGTCCATGGTTTCTGCTCCCGGCTGTTCTTCTTTATGCCGATGTAAGGCCTTAATGAGCGGATGTCACCACCACATCGCCTCGCCCACTGGCGCGGTCGGACAGAATTTCGATCGACCGACCAAACAAACAGTCTTTAAACTCAATTAGTTAGCCTTGCAGGCCCCGCGAGACTCTTTACCTCTATCGCGTGCGGCGTGGCGCAAAGCGCCGCCAGGAAAGCATGGAGCTGCTGTCCTTATACTTTGGTCAGTGACAGCAACGGCTCCGTCCGATATCGGATGAACGTATGGACAGCGTCGTAACCGAAGTCCGCCCTGAAGCGGATGATCGTTTCGAGACCGAGCGGATCACCGCGGCGGTCAATGCACTCGCCGAACAGCATGCCGGCCGCGAGGATCAGTTCCGCGCCGCGATGGCGCAACTGCTCAAGGCCGAGTTGATCGCGGCGCGCGCCATGGCGCAGGCGCTGCTGCTGAAGGACCGTCACGGCCGGCGTTGCGCCGAACGGCTCTGCTTCGTGCAGGACGAGATCATCCGCATCCTCTACGCGGCGGCGACCCGGCATCTCTATCACTCGCCGATCCCCTCGGGCGCGGAACGCATGGCTGTGGTCGCAACCGGCGGCTATGGCCGCGGGCTGATGGCGCCGGAATCCGACATCGACCTGTTGTTCATCCTGCCCTACAAGCAGACCGCCTGGGGCGAGCAGGTCGCCGAAGCCATTCTCTATGGCCTCTGGGACATGGGACTGAAGGTCGGCCACGCCACGCGCTCGGTCGATGAATCGATCCGCCAGGCGCGCGGCGACATGACGATCCGCACCGCGATCCTGGAAACCCGGTTCCTGACCGGCGACCAGCCGCTCTATGACGAACTGGTCGAGCGCTTCGACAAGGAGGTGGTGCAGGGCACCGCGCCGGAATTCGTCACGGCCAAGCTTGCCGAGCGCGAGGAGCGGCATCGCCGCGCCGGCCAGTCGCGCTATCTGGTCGAGCCGAACGTCAAGGACGGCAAGGGCGGCCTGCGCGACCTGCACACGCTGTTCTGGATCGCGAAATACGTCTACCGCGTACGCGAGACCGACGAGCTCTTGGAGCGCGGCGTGTTTGACGCGCAGGAGTACCGCACCTTCCGCCGCTGCGCCGATTTCCTGTGGTCGGTCCGCTGCAATTTGCACTTCTTCGCCGGACGCGCCGAGGAGCGGCTGTCGTTCGACATGCAGCGCGAGATCGCCGTCCGCCTCGGCTACACCTCGCATCCCGGCATGCAGGACGTCGAGCGCTTCATGAAGCACTACTTCCTGGTCGCCAAGGACGTCGGCGACCTCACCGCGATCCTGTGCGCCAAGCTCGAGGAGCAGCACAACAAGCCGGCGCCGGTGCTGAGCCGGATGGTGGCGCGCCTGCGGCCCGGCGCGAAGCGGCGGCGAGTGCCCGGCAGCGACGACTTCATCGTCGACAACAACCGCATCAACCTCGCCGCGCCCGATGTGTTCAAGCACGATCCGGTCAATCTGATCCGGATCTTCCGTCTGGCGCAGCAGAACAACCTCGCCTTCCATCCCGATGCGATGCGCACGGTGACGCGCTCGCTGAAGCTGATCAACACCCAGCTGCGCGAGAACGAGGAAGCCAACCGCCTGTTCATGGAGATCCTGACCTCCGACAACGCCGAAACCGTGCTGCGGCGGATGAACGAGACCGGCGTGCTCGGCCACTTCATCCGCGCCTTCGGCAAGATCGTCTCGATGATGCAGTTCAACATGTACCACCACTATACGGTGGACGAGCATCTGATCCGCTGCATCGGCTTCCTGCAGGACATCGAGCGCGGCGGTAACGAGGAGTTTACGGTCGCCAGCGACCTGTTCCGCAAGATTCGTCCCGAGCACCGCCCGGTGATCTATATCGCAACGCTGCTGCACGACATCGCCAAGGGCCGGCCGGAGGACCACTCGATCGCCGGCGCCAAGGTGGCGCGGCGGCTGTGCCCGCGGCTCGGCTTCTCCGCGGCCGACACCGAGCTGGTGGCCTGGCTGATCGAGGAACATCTGACGATGTCCACGGTGGCGCAATCGCGCGATCTGTCGGACCGCAAGACCATCGAGAATTTCGCCGCCGTGGTGCAGTCGGTCGAGCAGATGAAGCTGCTCACGATCCTGACCACCGCCGACATTCGCGGCGTCGGCCCGGGCGTGTGGAACGGCTGGAAGGCGCAGCTTTTGCGCACATTATATTACGAGACCGAGCCGGTGCTGACCGGCGGCTTCTCGGAGGTCAACCGCGCCCAGCGCATCGCGGTGGCGCAAGCCGAATTCCGCCGCGCCTTCACCGAATGGCCGGAGGCGGAGCTCAATGCCTATATCGGCCGGCACTACCCGGCCTACTGGCTCAAGGTCGAGCTGCCGCGCAAGATCCGCCAGGCGCGCTTCATCCGCGCCACCGAGCAGG
Source organism: Bradyrhizobium sp. I1.14.4 (assembly GCF_050435825.1). Lineage (NCBI taxonomy): Bacteria > Pseudomonadati > Pseudomonadota > Alphaproteobacteria > Hyphomicrobiales > Nitrobacteraceae > Bradyrhizobium > Bradyrhizobium sp. I1.14.4. The sequence continues at coordinate 82,958 of NZ_JBNDLA010000022.1, forward strand.
CCGGCCACAAGCTTGCGATCAATGTCGGCTTCGACGAGATCCGCGCCGTCACCGAGCTGACGATTCTCGCGACCGACCACCCCTGGCTGCTGTCGATCATCGCAGGCGCCTGCGCGTCCGCCGGCGCCAACATCGTCGACGCGCAGATCTACACCACGACCGACGGCCGCGCGCTCGACACCATCTCGATCTCGCGCGAGTACGACCGCGACGAGGACGAAGGCCGTCGCGCGACCAGGATCGGCGAGATGATCGAAAACGTGCTCGAAGGCAAGCTGCGGCTGCCCGAAGCCGTGGCCAAGCGCACCGTGCGCGGCAAGGCGCGGCCGTTCGTCGTCGAACCGGAGGTCACCATCAACAACCAGTGGTCCGACCGCTACACGGTGATCGAGGTCTCCGGCCTCGACCGCCCCGGCCTGCTGTACCAGCTCACCACCGCGATCTCGAAGCTCAACCTCAACATCGCCTCAGCGCATGTCGCGACCTTCGGCGAACGCGCCCGCGACGTGTTCTATGTCACCGACCTGCTCGGCGCCCAGATCTCGGCGCCGACCCGGCAGGCGGCGATCAAGAGCGCGCTGCTGCATCTGCTGTCGAGCGAGGACCAGGCGGCAAATCCGGCGGCGTGACCCCGGCGCCGCGCTAGCCGAACAGCCGCATCAGCAACGCCTTGCCGACCGGAGCGGCGCGCACGCCGTGGAAGGCGCGGACATATTCGCCGGCATAGAATGCGCGAACGACATTGACCCGCGTCGCAACCGCGTCCTCGAAACGGACGCCGAAACCGTCGCGGGTGCGGCGAACCACCATCGCGGTCACGTTCTGACCGTAGACATTGCACTCGATCGAGGCGCCGATTGCCGGCGGGGCGGGATCGATGAAGCGCGCGCCCGAGATCGAGATGTCGGCCATCCGAACCAGCCGCGTTTCGGCACCCACGTGAATCAGGATCGGCTCGTCGCGTTCGAAACGCTCGGCCTTGCGGCGCCGCGGCTGCTCGATGCAGATGAAGCACACGATCGCGAGCACGACGCAGTTATACAGGCTCCAAGCCAGCGCCAGCCCGCCATAGGCGATGCTCTCGCCGCGCCGATGCAGGATGAACGCGTAGGCGATCGCAAACAGCGTGACCAGCAAAGCCGCGCCATAGAGCCGCAGCAGCGGCCATTCGATGAAGCGGCGATTGCGGTCGCCGCCCTTGGCCGTCACCTTGAATTTGTGGCCTTGCGGCCTGGCGAGGCCGGTCACGACCGCCTTCAAGACCGCGGGTGCGGCGATGTATTGCGACACGTCGGTCATGATGGCGAGCGACCGCCCTCGCGAGATCCAGGCCATCGTGAAGGCGTGCCAGACATAGAACGGCAAGAAATATTTCAGGAGGTCGAACAGGTCGGCATGGACCGCCTTGATCCCGAACAGCAGATAGAGCCAGGGCACAACCAGGCCGAAAACCTTGGTGCCATAGACCGCCGCCCAGCTCATGAAGGCATCGACCAGCGACAGCCGGTCCATGAATGCGAGCTTCGATTGCCGCGAGAACGGTCCGCTGCGTCCCCTGAAGATCTGCATGAAGCCAAGGCACCAGCGCCCGCGCTGCGTGATGTATTCCTTCAATCCCTCCGGCGCGAGACCGATGGTCAGGCGCTCGTTCAGATAGACCGTACTCAGTCCCTTCTCCTTCAGCCGCAGCGTGACGAGATAGTCTTCCGTCACCGAATCGGTCGGGAAGCCGCCGATCTGCATCAGCCCGGAGTAGCGGATCAGCGATGAGGTGCCGCAGCAGAACGCGGTGCCCCAGGCATCCTTGGCCGGCATCAGGATGTCGAAGAAGAAGCGCTGTTCGTCGGGCCACACATCGGTCGCGGCGAGATTGGTCTGGATCGGATCCGGATTGATGAAGTGCTGCGGCGTCTGCACGACGCCCACCGTGCCGTCCTGCATCAGGCTCATCGCCCGCGTCAGGAAGTCCGGCATCGGGACGAAGTCGGCATCGAGGATCGAGATGAACTCCGGCCTCTCCGGCAGTCCTGCCAGATGCTGGAGGCCGTGATTGATGTTGCCGGCCTTGGCGTGGCGGTTGTCCGGACGGATCAGATAATTGCAGCCGAGCTCCTGGGCGAGCCGGCGCAGCCAAAGCCTGCGCCCGTCGTCGAGCACCCAGACGCGATAATTGGGATAGCTCAGCCCGGTCGCGCCGATGATGGTGCGCTCCAGGATCGGCTTCTCCTCGTTGTAGGTGCAGATGAAGACGTCGACGAGCGGCGCATCTGCGCTCGCCTTGGATCGGCGCAGGATCGAATTGACCTCGGGCGTGCGATCGATGGTCCGGCTGAGGAACAGCAGCGACAGGCACACCGCGATCATAGAGGCCGCCTCGGCCACCACGAAGGGATAGCCGACGAGCGCGTCGGCAGTGAGACCCACAGGCGGCAAGGTCTGGGTCACCCGCCAGGCGAAGTAGTGGAGCAGCAGGACGAACGACATGCCGGTCATCACGACGCGAGCCAGCGTCTGCTCGCGCCGGAGCAAGGGCAGGATCGCAAGACAGGCGCCGAAGGCGACCAGCCCGGGCGCAAATGCCGCTATCATGACTTTGCCGCGTCTGCGTTGAACACCACCCGCCCGGTGCGGCCGACCGCGCAATCCTTGCCCGTGGTGTCGAGCGCCGGCATCGAGACCGTCACCCGGTAAGGCTCCTTGTTCAGCGCATCCGGATTGATCGCCAGGTTGGCGGGTGCGCCGGAGGCACCGGTGAGATTGACGATCTCACCCTGGATCGCGGCGCTGCCATCGTTCGGCTCGAAGCTCGCCTGCTCGCCGAGCTTGAGGCGGTTGTAGACACCCTCGGTGACGTTCGCTGTCACCACAGCTCCGGTGCAGTCGAGCAGCTTGAGCAGGGGTTGCCCGGCCCTGACGTCCTCGCCGGGCGACGTCATCATCTCCCAGATGCGACCGGCGACCGGCGCCTTGATGTCGGCTTCCGCCCGGTTGACATAGTGCAGCTGCTCGGACGCGATCTCGTGGGTCAGCCAGTCGATCTCGGCATCGGCATGCACGAGGTCGGCGCGGAGATCGCTGACGCGCTGGCGCATTTCCTCTTCGCGTTGCACGGAACTCGGCCGGTCGTTGTAGCTGTCGCCGAGATAGGTGCCGCTCCTTGCCGCCGTGAGCTCGACCTTGGCGGCGTCGAGGCGCCGCTGCGCGCCGATTTCGGTCTGCTGGGCGATCGCCTGCTCGCGTGTCAGACGGGCCATTTCGACCGTCGAGACGCTGCCCGATTTGATCAGCGAGGAGGCCCGTTCGACTGCTGCCGTCGCCTCTTCCCGGCGCGCGGCCGCGGCCTCGATCGCGGTCTGGATTTCAGCGATGCGTGCCTGGAGCTGGAGGATGCGGCCGTCACGGAACTGACCCGCCTGGCGGGCGAGATCCTGCTGCGCCGTCTCGGCGGCTGCGAGCTTGGCGGCCAGGCTCGGCCGCTCATTCTCCAGGCGGGACATCTGCCGCCGGAGATCATCGAGCCGCACGCGGTCGCCGCGCGCGTTGACGACATGAAGGATCGCATCGCCCTCGTGAACCACGCCGAGTTGCGTGGAGCCCTGCGCCGGCTTCGCGCTTACGGTGCCGTCGATCGGCGAGCGCAAGGTCACGATCCTGGCATTGACCACGGCCTCCACGCTGGAGGTCTGCAGCACGGCCTTCAACGGTAGCCATCCGAAGGTGGCGACGATGGCAAGGCCAAGGCCGACCTTGAGCAGCCGGCGAACCATTCGGCCCGCCCCCGCCGGTGCTTCTGGATGGGGAGCGCTGTCGCTGACCGGCTCATCGTGTGCGAGTTGCAAGCGGTCCTGTAAATCGCGCTGCAATCCTCGCGCGCCCTCGGCCTCATCCTTGGTGGCATTGTCCTCGGGAGGCGGCTTCTGCGGCTGTGCCTGATTCATGATGGCCGGCCCCTGTTCTGTCAGCGCGCGAACCAACGCACAGCTCTCCAGAGCGATGCCGTTGCCGGACAGATCCAATAGTCAGGTGCTTCAAAAGCAGCTAAGGCGAACCGAGCATCTTTCGGAAAAACTGCTGCAATCTGCCACGGTCAGGAGGCCGGCGCGGGAGCGAGGTCGTCGACCTGTTCCGCCTGTCATGCGAAGGGACTGAGCCCGGAATCCATCAGGGCGGGGCTAGACGGGGGAATGGATTCCGGGCTCTCACGGAGGCTGTTATCGGACCCGTTTTGCGCGACCCTGGCGTGAGCAGCCTGCGCTTCGGTCCGGCAGCCTGCCGGAACTGAAATCTGGAGAGGGCTACGATCCTGGATCTCGCACGTCCAGTTGCGGCTGCAGCGCTGCCAGGCTCGCCCCCAGCAAGGCCAGGTAGCTGGCCTGACAGACCACAACGCCCAAATCGAACACGTCGAGCAGATCGATCCACGGGTGGTCGGCCAGCACGCTGGCCGTTTGCTTGCCACCATCGATCACGGAAGGCTGGAAGCTGCGGTCGCGTCTCTGACGCCTTGCCTCGTGTTCGACGTTATCGGAGCAAAGGATCAAATGCAGGCGTGCGTTGGGCATTTCAATCTCCCGTCGTTGATTGGCGATTGCTGAACCCCGGAAACCTCTACCGTCATCGAGTTACCCAATGAGCGTAGTCACCGGGATGGAGCGGGCCATTGAACGGAGGTTGATCCGGCCGTTACATTCGGTGGGGTGGACTCATACTTGAGTTTAGGTCGCAACCTGGACCTGAGCGCGGCCGATAGCTTCGCTTTCTGCGCGATCTCACGCCTGGATTGCCAAAAAGCCCGCATGATCCCGTTCGGACGTCGAGAAAGCTGCTAGTATGCAGCCTGTTAGGAGGGCGACGTTGTCGCCGCTGATGGTAACGATCACCTAGCGACGCAGCGCGGCCCATGATGGCCAAATGCTGGATGGCTAGTACTGGATGGCAAGTGCTGGACGGCAAAGTGCTGGTGCTGCCGATGATGCGCATCCCGACCACGAAGTCCTGGCCGGCCGAGCAATGGCTGCTCGGCGGCATGGTGCTGGCCTTGGCGGCAACCTGCATTGGGCTGGTGCTTGGTCCGCAGCCTGCAGCTTCCGCCCATCTGGTTGCCCTTGCGCTGCTCGTCGCGTCGCTTGCCGCCGCATTGCTGATGATGCGTCTGGTGGGCCGCACCCAAAGGCAGATGGAAGCCATGTTGCGTGGCCGAGCCAGCGGCGAAGAGCGCGCGATCGAGGCCCTGCGCAACAGCGAAGCGCAATGGAAGGAGGTCTTCGAGCACAACCCGGTCATGTACTTCATGGTCGACGCGACGGGCCTCGTGCTGTCGGTCAACACGTTCGGCGCGGCACAACTCGGCTACACCGTCGACGAACTGCTCGGACAATCGGTGCTGCGGGTCTTTGCCGCCGAAGACCGCGACATGGTCCAGAGCAACGTCGCGGCGTGCCTCGACAACATCGGTCAAACCCACAATTGGGAGATCCGCAAGGTCCGCAAGGACGGTTCAAGGCTTTGGGTCCGTGAAAACGCCAAGGCCGTGCGGCGGCTGGACGATCGGTTGATCGTCCTGATCGCATGCGAGGATATCACCGAGCGCAAACACGCCGAAAACGCGCTGCAGCAAAGTGAAATGTACCTGACCGAAGCCCAGCGATTAAGTCACACCGGCAGCTTTGGCTGGCACGTCGCCAGCGGCGAGATCATCTGGTCGGAAGAGACGTTCAGGATCTTCGAATTCGACAAGGCTCCTTCCATCAAGCATGGTACGGTCCTGCAGCGGATCCATCCGGATGATCGCACCCGCGTGCAACGGACCATCGACCGCGCCTCGCTCGACGGCAAGGACTTCGAGCACGGCTACCGATTGCTGATGCCCAACGGGGCGATCAAATATGTCCACGCCAGGGCTCATGCGGTGACGAATCTCTCGGGCGACACCGAATTTATCGGGGCAGTCACCGACGTGACCGCCCGCAAGCGAGCCGAGGCGGAGTTGCATGAAGCGCAAACCAACCTCGCGCACGTCACGCGCGTGACGGCACTCGGCGAGCTTGCCGCGTCGATCGCCCATGAAGTGAACCAGCCGCTTGCCGCCGTGGTCACCAACGCCGCAGCATGCCTGCGGTGGCTCAACCGGGCGGCCCCCGATCTGAATGAAGCGCGCGGAGCTGTGAGGTCGATCATCAGCGACGGCAACCGGGCGGGCGAAGTCATCCAGCGCGTCCGCGCACTGGTGAACAAGACGACCGGTCAGAAGGCGCCGCTCGACATCAACGAAGTCATCAACGAGGTGATAAGCCTGGTGCAACATCAATTGCAGAGTCACCTTGTATCCTTGCAGCTGGACCTCGCTCCGGCACTCCCGCCTGTTGTCGCCGACCGTGTCCAGCTGCAGCAAGTCATCCTCAACCTGGTCGTCAACGGCATCGAGGCTATGCAGCCGGTCACGGACAGACCGCGGGAACTCGTGATCCGGACGCGCCATGACGATGCCGGGCAGATCCTGGTCACGGTCGCCGATTGTGGCGTCGGGATCTCGACCGAGAATGCCGAGCGGCTGTTTGACGCCTTCTACACCACCAAAGCCGGCGGCATGGGAATGGGGTTGTCGATCTGCCGCTCGATCGTCGAAGCCCACCGGGGTCGCCTGTCGGTAGCCGCAAACATCAGCCCCGGCACGACATTCCAGTTCACCTTGCCGCTGCGTCAAGAGGATCACGCATGGTGACCGGACGTGCGGCATCGCCTCCCGCTCCCGCAAACGCCGATGATCCGATCGTCTTCGTCGTCGACGACGACGCGTCGGTGCGGGATGCACTGAGCAATCTGTTCCGGTCCGTCGGGCTGCGCACCGCAGCGTTCGGGTCCGCCCATGAATTTCTGCAGCACAAGCCGGCGGATGTCCCGAGCTGCTTGATCCTGGACATCAGACTGCCCCGGTTGAGCGGGCTGGACTTCCAGGCGGAGCTGGCGAAGGCCGACATTCATATTCCGATCATCTTCATGACCGGCCATGGCGATATCCCGATGACGGTCAGAGCCATGAAGGCCGGAGCTGTCGACTTCCTGACCAAGCCATTCCGCGACCAGGACATGCTGGACGCGGTAACGACAGCGATCGAGCGCGACAGGAATCGTCGCGATGAGGCCAAGGTCGTTGCCAAGCTGCGCGCAGCCTACGCGACCCTGACCCCTCGTGAGCGCCAGGTGATGACTCTCGTCACGGCAGGGTTGATGAACAAACAGGTCGCCGCCGAAATCGGCGTGGCGGAGATCACAGTCAAGATACACCGCGGGCACATCATGCGAAAAATGGCGGCGAAGTCGTTGCCTGATCTGGTCAGGATGGCGCAGATGCTCGCGATCGAACCGGCATCCGGCGGGGCGCAAACCTAAGTATGATTCTCCGGCCCCGACCGGTGACGCACTGTGGCCCCAAGTGACGTCAAGCGATCGCACAGACCACAGGCCCCTGCAGCCCGTCCCCAGGAAGAACCTTCTTGTCCAACACGCCAGTGATATCAATCATCGACGATGACCTGTCGGTTCGGACCGCGACCGACAATCTCGTCAGATCGCTGGGCTACGCGGTCGAGACCTACGCGTCGGCAGAGGAATTCCTGCACTCGCCCCGCCTGAATGACACATCCTGTGTGATAGCTGACGTCAGGATGCCGGCCATGAGCGGGCTCGACCTGCAGAGCCACCTGATTGCCAGCGGACAGCGCTTTCCGTTCATCTTCGTCACGGCGTTCTCCGTCGAAAGCGATCGCATCCGAGCCCTGAAGGCGGGAGCGATCTGCTTCCTGATCAAGCCCTTCGACGGGGACGACCTGATCAGATGCCTCGATGCAGCCCTCGCGCAGCACGGCAGCGCGCCGGGCGAATGAGTTCAATCCAGCCATGACCGGGCCGGCTATACACAAGGATGATGCCGCAAAACATCTGGACAGGTTGCGCATGGGCGGCCGTGGCGCGAGACTTCGCATCGTCGTCCTTCGAAAAATCGACGGCAAGAACAACATCAGACATTTTGATTGGCAAATGGCAATTCCTCGAAGGGAGGTCGCCATGCGTGCGGAACCGCGCTGCGCCCAGTGTGACAGCGAAGACCCCAAGATCATCTGTTTGCGAAATCCGGCGGGTGAACGCTACTGCGGACGCGACTGCCTTTACAAAGGTCAGGAGAACTTCGTTCGCTGGCTTTGGCGTGCGAATGCGGAGGCAGCGTCATGACAGGCCGTTGCGGGAATCCGCGGTGCCGGCGGCCTTTCGGGCTGATCCGGCATAGCTGGTATTTTGAGCAGTTTTGCTCGGTGAAGTGTCGCGAGATCTACAAGCGGCAACTGGAGCGCGACAAAGCCTATTGGAAGTGGCTCTATCCCTTCCCCAGAACCGTCGGCCCATCGAGAAAACTGATCTGACGGCGCGGGCCAGACTTTTGTTTTGACGCGTTTTCCTCACGCGAACCGGCGTCCACTTCGCTCGAAAACGCTCTAACGACGCTCAAGGGAGTCCCCATGACCACGGTCGATGCGATGCTGGTAGGAGCGATCCTCGCGTGGGTGCCTTCGCTCATTGTATTCGTCTATATCGTGCGCGATCTGCGAAACATGCCCCGCGAAGATCTCGATTGAGCGTCTCACGGCGGCTCAAGTGAGCCGCTATATCTCCACGCCCTCGTGGCGCAGCAGCCAGCGCTTGCGCTCCAGTCCGCCGCCATATTTGACCAGCGAGCCGTTGGCGCCGATCAGGCGGTGGCAGGGCACGACGACACTGATCGGGTTGGAGCCGTTGGCGTGGCCGACCGCGCGCATTGCGTTTGGCGCCTTCAATTTCGCCGCCAGCGCGCCGTAGCTCATGGTGGTGCCGGGCGCAATCTTCGGCAGCGCGTGCCAAACCTTCTGCTGAAACGGTGTGCCGGCGACGCGCCATTCGACATCGGAGAGCCGATCGAGATCGCCCTTGAAGTAATCACCGAGCGCCTTGCGCATCGCGGCCGGTGCGCGGCCGTCCCGCAACGTCACCGCGCCATAGTGCAGCCGCAGCAGGTCGAGCATCCGCCCTTCATAGTCGTCCCAATCGAGCGCGCGCAGCACTCCGCCGTCATCGGTCACCAGCAGCGCGGTGCCGATCGGCGTCTTGAGTCGGTCGAGGTTGAAGGTCTGTGCAGTCTTGCGGTCGACCATTGTCGTCACGCGAAAGTTGGGGATCCATTTCCGACATTTTTCATCAGCTGGCGTGCAGCGTCCACCCGATTTCCCGCGGCAGCGACACTGCCGCGCAGGGCGCATCGTCTTGCAATGCCCCCGCCGTTCCTCCATCATCCCCGTCAACGGTGACATCCGCGGCTTGAAGCTTGCGGACAAGATCACCGGCAACGTGGGAGGTCACGGACATGAGGAGCGTGCAATTGCTCGCTGCGACAGCGCTTGCCATCGCGTTGTCGGTTACATCGGCCACCGCGCAGAAGAAATACGACGTCGGCGCGACCGATACCGAGATCAAGATCGGCCAGACCGTGCCGTTCTCGGGCCCCGCATCCGCCTATGCCGGCATCGGCAAGACCCAGGCGGCCTACATCAAGATGATCAACGATCAGGGCGGCATCAACGGCCGCAAGCTGAACCTGATCCAGTATGACGACGCCTATTCGCCGCCGAAGGCCGTCGAGCAGGTGCGCAAGCTCGTCGAGGGCGACGAGGTGCTGTTCACCTTCCAGATCATCGGCACGCCGTCGAATGCCGCCGTGCAGAAATATCTGAATGGCAAGAAGGTGCCGCAGCTGCTCGCCTCCACCGGCGCCTCGCGCTTCTCCGATCCGCAGAATGCGCCGTGGACCATCGCGTTCAACCCGAATTACCAGTCCGAGGGGCGCATCTACGCCAAATACATCCTGGCCAATCACCCCAACGCCAAGATCGGCATCTTCTACCAGAACGACGATCTCGGCCGCGACTACATCACCGGCCTGAAGAGCGGGCTCGGCGACAAGGCCGCCAGCATGATCGTCGCCGACGTCTCCTACGAGCTGACCGACCCGACCGTCGATTCCCAGATCGTCAAGCTCAGGGCCTCCGGCGCCGATCTGATCTATGACGCCTCGACGCCGAAATTCGCCGCGCAAGCGATCCGCAAGATCGCCGACCTCAACTGGAATCCGGTGCACATCCTCGACATCAATGCGAGCCCGGTGTCGGCGACGCTGAAACCGGCCGGCCTCGACATCTCCAAGGGCATCATCTCGACCAATTACGGCAAGGACCCCGCCGACCCGCAATGGAAGGACGATCCCGGCGTGAAGGCCTATTTCGCCTTCATGGACAAGTATTACCCGGAGGGCGACAAGCTCAACACCGTCAACACCTACGGCTATTCCACCGCCGAGCTCCTGATCCAGGTGCTGAAGCAGTGCGGCGACGATCTCACCCGCGAGAACCTGATGAAGCAGGTCACCAGCCTGAAGAAGTTCGTGCCGTCTCTCGCGCTGCCGGGCATGTCGATCACGACCGGACCGAACGATTATCGTATCAACAAGCAGATGCAGATGATGAAGTTCAACGGCGAGCGCTGGGAGCTGTTCGGCCCGATCATCGAGGACACCGGGCCGGCGGGGTAGAGAGCCCCAATAAGACTCCACTCCCTCGCCCCGTTCTTACGGGGAGAGGGAGTGGGGTGAGGGGCTCTCGCCGCGCATTCGGCGATAGAAGCACTCGCGGAGACTCCCCCTCACCCGCATCGCATCTTTGATGCGATGCGACCTCTCCCCGCAGGCGGGGCGAGGTAAGGAAAGCTGGCGCAACCTGTTCAGCCCGCCCATCCTTTTCGCAATGCCCCCTACTTTCGTTGACTGAAATCGCTCACCTTTTCGGCACCGCTCGTCTTGCGTCGCAGCAACGGTTCCTCCAGTATCCCGGCCCAGCGATGGCGACCCGCGGGACCTTGAACCCGCGGACAAGATCATCGGCCAACCATCAGTCACGTGAGGGAAACAGCATTATGAGGAATGGGATTTTCCACCTGGTCACGGGAACGGCGCTCGCGATCGCGCTGTCTGCAACGTCGGCCTTGGCGCAGAAGAAGTACGATTCCGGCGCGACCGACACCGAGATCAAGATTGGCCAGACCGTGCCCTTCTCCGGACCGGCCTCCGCCTATGCCTCGATCGGCAAGACCCAGGCGGCCTATTTCAAGATGATCAACGATCAGGGCGGCGTGAACGGCCGCAAGATCAACCTGATCCAGTATGACGACGCCTATTCGCCGCCGAAGGCCGTCGAGCAGGTGCGCAAGCTCGTCGAGAGCGACGAGGTGCTCTTGACCTTCCAGATCGTCGGCACGCCGTCGAACGCCGCCGTGCAGAAGTATCTCAACGCCAAGAAGGTGCCGCAGCTGTTCGCCGCCACCGGCGCCTCGAAGTTCACCGATCCGAAGAACTTCCCCTGGACGCTTGGCTTCAACCCGAACTACTTCGTCGAAGGCCGCATCTACGGCCAGTACATCCTGAAGGAGCACCCGAACGCCAAGATCGGCGTGCTCTATCAGAACGACGACCTCGGCAAGGACTATCTCAACGGCATCAAGGCCGGCCTCGGCGACAAGGCCGCCAAGATGATCGTGGCCGAGGCCTCATATGAGGTCTCCGACCCGACCGTCGATTCGCAGATCCTGAAGATCAAGGATGCCGGTGCCGACCTGTTCTTCTCGGCCTCGACGCCGAAGCAGGCGGCGCAGGCGATCAAGAAGATCGCCGAGCTCGGCTGGCATCCGGTCCACATCGTCGACATCAACGCCACCTCGGTCGGCGCCGTGTTGCAGCCGGCGGGCCTCGAAGCCTCCAAGGGGCTGATCAGCACCAACTACGGCAAGGATCCGGCCGACCCGCAGTGGAAGGACGATCCCGGCATGAAGCGCTATTTCGACTTCATGGCCAAGTACTATCCCGACGGCGACAAGAACTCGAACTTCAACACCTACGGCTACTCGACCGCCCAGCTGATGGTGCATGTGCTCAAGCAGTGCGGCGACGACCTGACGCGCGACAACGTGCTGAAGCAGGCGACCAATCTGACGAATGTCGAGCTCGACATGGCGCTGCCCGGCATCAAGGGCAACACCGCGCCGAACGACTATCGCGTCAACAAGCAGCTGCAGATGATGCGCTTCAACGGCGAGCGCTGGGAGCTGTTCGGCCCGATCCTCGAGGATGCCGGCCCAACGGGCTAGCAGTTCGCGCAGGTTTGAAGATGCGATCGGCGGCCTCCGGGCCGCCGATTTGTTTTTATCCTTGTCATTGCCCGGCTTGACCCGGCAATCCATCAATCGAGAACGGCTCTTCTCTGATGGACGCGCGGGGCAAGCCCGCGCATGACGCGTGTCAGCCTTCGGCTGCCCCCGTCACTTCGGGATCTCGCCAAAATTCTTGCCGACCGGCAGCACGGCATGGCGGATCAGCCACGAATCCTCCACGCCGGCCTGGCGGTGCTTCACCGCCTCGCGATAGACGGGATCGCGGATCATTTCGACGAAGGCGGCGATGCTTGGATACTCCGCGATGAAGCAGTGATCCCAGCGCTCCTCTTGCGGACCGATCAGCATCAGTTCGAAGCGGCCCTGCCAAACGATGCGTCCGCCGAGCCGCTCGAACACCGGTCCGCTCTCGCGGCCATAGGCGGCATAAGCCTCCGCGCCGGTGGCCTTGCGGCCGTCGGGATAGGCCGCCCATTCGCGCAACCGCACCAGATTGAGCATGTGGATCGGGCCCGGCCGGTTGTTGTCCCGGAATTGCGCGAAGACGTCCTTGGTCGGATCGATATGGCCCATGCGGTGCTCCTTCGTTTCTTGGTTCCATCTCTATCTAGAGCGTTTTCGAGCGAAGTGGGTACCGGTTCGCGTGAAGAAAACGCGTCAAAACAAAAATCTAGAGCCCTTCAATCGGAACGCGGTTCTAGCACGCGCTGCCTCACCTCCTAATCCCCCGTTAAGCTTTGCGTAACCGCCCCTTAAACCGGGAACGCTAGCGTGCGCCCCTGTCAGGGTGTGAGCGTTGCGGATGGCTTGGGGACGTAAAAAAGGCGGTGGGCGCAAGGAGCCGCTGTTCGGGCTTCCGGCCGCGCTTGCCGACCTCAGACTGTCGCCCTCCGATCGCATTCCCGGCGGCGGCGACGACAAGCCAGCAAAATCCAAAGCCAAGAGCAGCGACAGGAGCAGCGATTTCGGTAGCGAGAAGCCGCGTTCCTCGCGCAGCGGCAGCAAGCGGCGGGGCAAGTCGCGTGGCTTCGGCATCGGCCGTCTGTTCTATTGGACCGCAGTGCTTGGACTATGGGCGGGCATTGCGGTGATCGGTGTCGTGGTGTGGGTCGGCGCGCATCTGCCGCCGATCCAGTCCCTGGAAATCCCCAAGCGCCCGCCGACGATCCAGATCGTCGGCATGGACGGCGGCGTGCTGGCACAGCGCGGCGAGATGGCCGGCGCCAACATCGCGTTGAAGGATCTGCCGCCCTATTTGCCGAAGGCGTTCATCGCCATCGAGGACCGCCGCTTCTATTCGCATTTCGGCGTCGACCCGCTCGGGATCCTGCGCGCGGCGGTGACCAACATCCTGCATCGCGGCGTCTCGCAAGGCGGCTCGACGTTGACGCAACAGCTCGCCAAGAACCTGTTCCTGACCCAGGAGCGCACCATGCAGCGCAAGCTGCAGGAGGCCGAGCTCGCGCTGTGGCTGGAGCGCAAGCATTCCAAGAACGAGATCCTCGAGCTCTACCTCAACCGCGTCTATTTCGGTTCCGGCGCCTACGGCGTCGAGGCCGCCGCCCAACGCTATTTCGGCAAGTCGGCGAAGAACGTCACGCTGCCGGAAGCCGCGATGCTGGCAGGCCTCGTCAAATCGCCGTCGCGGCTGGCGCCAAACCGCAATCCGGAAGGTGCGGAGCAGCGCGCGCAGGTCGTGCTCGCAGCGATGGCCGAGGCCAGGTTCATCACCAAAGCCCAGGCCAAGGCCTCGATCGGCCAGCCCTCGATTGCCGTGAAGCCGGCCGGCGCCGGTACCGTGAACTATGTCGCCGACTGGATCGGCGAAGTGCTCGACGATCTGGTCGGACAAATCGACCAGGATATCGTGGTGCAGACCACGATCGATCCGAAGCTGCAGAACGTCGCCGAAGCCGCCGTCATCGACGAGCTCGCCGCCAAGAGCGTGAAGTTCAATGTCAGCCAGGGTGCGCTGGTGGCGATGACGCCTGACGGCGCGGTGCGCGCCATGGTCGGCGGCCGGAACTATGCCGAGAGCCAGTACAATCGCGCCGTCACCGCGAAGCGGCAGCCGGGCTCGTCGTTCAAGCCGTTCGTCTATCTCACCGCGGTCGAGTCCGGGCTGACGCCGGACACGATCCGCACCGACGCACCGCTCGACATCAAGGGCTGGAAGCCGGAGAACTACACCCACGAATATTTCGGCTCGGTGACATTGACCCAGGCGCTGGCGATGTCGCTGAACACGGTCGCGGTGCGGCTCGGTGTCGAGGTCGGCGCCAAGAATGTGGTGCGCACGGCGCACCGGCTCGGCATCTCCTCCAAGCTCGAACCCAACGTCTCGATCGCACTCGGCACGTCGGAAGTGTCCGTGATCGAGCTGGTCGGCGCCTATGCGCCGTTCGCCAATGGCGGCTACGCCGTGTCGCCGCATGTGGTGACCAAGATCCGCACCAGTTCCGGCAAGCTGCTTTATGATCGTCCGGCCGATCCGCCCAACCAGGTGATCGAGCCGCGTTATGATTCGATGATGAACAGCATGATGCGCGAGACGCTGATCTCGGGCACCGCGCGCAAGGCGGAGATCCCCGGCTGGACCGCCGCCGGCAAGACCGGCACCAGCCAGGATTATCGCGACGCCTGGTTCATCGGCTACACCGCCAAGCTCGTCACCGGCGTCTGGCTCGGGAATGACGACAATTCGCCGACCAAGAAGGCGACCGGCGGCGGTCTGCCGGTTGAAGTCTGGACCCGCTTCATGAAGGCCGCGCACCAAGGCGTGCCGGTCGCCGCGATCCCGAACTCGCAGGGCAGTTGGGGGCCGGCGAACCTGATGCAGATCTCGTCGCAGATCACTGCGCCGTCAGCGACGGCGGGACAGATGCAGCCGCAGCCGCCGGCACCGATGCCATCCGGCGGCGGCTACTATCGCTCACCCGCGCCGACGCCGGCACGTGCCTCGGCGCCAGCCAACCCAAACGCGCGGCCCGAAGCCGCGGCAGGGTTGGATGGTTGGCTGACGGATCGGTTGTTCGGCGGAAGCCGGTAGGGGCAGGTCGCACCGCAGACCAAATTGTCATCCCCGCGAATGCGGGGGATCCAGTACGCCGCGGCCCATCGGTTGAACACGAGCGCCTCTGGAATACTGGGTCGCCCGCTTTCGCGGGCGATGACAGTGAAGGCAAGGGGGCAAAGAGTTCGCCTACTCCTGAATCCCGTAACGGTGCAGGTCGTTGCCGTGGGTGTCGAGCCAAGTCTTGGCCCGCGTGACCGACGCACAGACCTTGTCGACCACCCGCCAGAACCGCGCCGAGTGGTTCATCTCGACGAGATGCGCGACCTCGTGCGCGGCGAGGTAATCGAGCACGAAGGGCGGCGCCAGGATCAGCCGCCATGAGAACGACAGCGAACCCGCCGAGGTGCACGAGCCCCAACGGCTGGACTGATCGCGGATCGAGAGCCGGCGCACCCGTACGCCGAGTTCCGCGGCATGAAGCTGCGCGGCCTTCTGCAGATCCTTGCGCGCCTCGCGCTTGAGGAAGTCATGCACCCGGCGGTCCATGTGCTCGACGCCGCCGGCAATGCACAGGATCTTCTCGCCGCTGTCCCGCGTCTCGGTCCAGACCGTGCCGCGCTCGCCTGAGCGATGTACCAACCGATGCGGCACGCCGCGCAACGGCACCACGGTGCCGGGCTGGAATGGCGCGGCCTTCGGCAAACGGCCAAGACGGGCGGCGATCCAGCCGCCATGGAGGTTGGCGAATTCCTTGGCTTCCACGATCGTGCCGCGCGGCGGCATCGTCAGGATCGCTTCGCGATCGGTTGGATGAATCCTGAGCGTGTAGCGACGCGCGCGCCTGTGCCGGCGCAGCCTGACAGTGAAGAACTGGGAGCCATGTCTGACCAATACGGTCGCGGGTTCGGCAGGCCGCCGATAGAGGAGCGCGCGAGTAGCCATTTCTGAGAGTCCGGGGAGCAGGAGTTCGCCCGAACTTTGCCACATCCGCCGCCAGGGAAAGCGCTCGGCGCAAAAACAAATCATTTGCCCAATATACAGGGGCTGGCCGTTAATTGACCTCTACCGGCAGGGGGCGGAACCTGAATTTTTCTGATGAATCCGAGTCGCAAACTAGGCCCGAAGAATGAAGAAATATTCATCCTTTGAGCCTTGGCTGATTTGAGTTTTTTTTAGCTAAATCAGCGACTTGCGTGATCGCAAAAATCGCGGCCGGGGCGATACCTATTCGGCCGCGGCGACCAGCGAAAGCCGCGTATTGGCCGCCGAAACCATGAAATCGGAGATCCGCGGCACGATTTCGGAGCGGAAACGCGAGCCGTTGAACACACCATAGTGCCCGACGCCTTTCTGCATGTAGTGCACGCGGCGATGGTTCGGTATCGCGGTGCAGAGCGCGTGCGTCGCCTCGGTCTGGCCAAGACCGGAGATATCGTCCTTCTCGCCCTCGACCGTCATCAACGCGACGCGGCGAATCTTCGACGGATCGACCGGCTTGCCGCGATGGGTCATCTCGCCCTTCGGCAGCGCGTGCTTGACGAACACGAGGTCGACGGTCTGCAGGTAATACTCCGCGGTGAGGTCCATCACCGCGAGATATTCGTCATAGAACTCACGGTGCTTGTCGACGAGATCGCCATCACCCTTCACCAGATTGGCGAACAGCGCCTTGTGCGCGTCCATGTGCCGATCCAGATTCATGCTGATGAAGCCGTTGAGTTGCAGGAAGCCCGGATAGACGTCGCGCATCACGCCCGGATGCGGGAACGGCACCTTGGTGATGACATTGTTGCGGAACCATTCGATGCCGCGCTCTTCCGCGAGGTTGTTGACCGCGGTCGGATTGCGCCTGGTGTCGATCGGGCCGCCCATCAGCGTCATCGACAGCGGCACAAACGGGTCGTTGCTGGCTTCCATCACGGAAACGGCTGCCACGACAGGCACCGAAGGCTGGCACACCGCGATGATGTGCATGTTGCCGCCGAGCGCGTGCAGCATCTCGATCAGGTAGTCGACATAGTCATCGAGATCGAACCGGCCAGCCGCAAGCGGTACCATGCGCGCATCGGCCCAGTCGGTGATGTAAACCTCGTGCGTCGGCAGGAACGCCTCGACCGTGCCACGCAGCAGCGTCGCATAGTGGCCGGACATCGGCGCCACGATCAGCACGCGCGGCTGCGGCGACCGCAGCGGGCGCGTCAGCTTGCGATCGAAATGCAGCAGGCGGCAGAACGGCTTTTCCCAGACCGTGCGAACCTCGACCGGGGTCCGGATGCCGTTGACCTCGGTCGTCGGCAGGTTCCAATCCGGCTTGCCGTAGCGGCGCGTGGTGCGCTCGAACAGTTCGCAGCCTGCGGCGATCGACTTGCCGAACTCGGTGTGGGTCCACGGATTGAGCGGGTTCTGAAACAGGATCTTGGTGGCGTCGGTCACCGCGCGTGCCGGATTGAGCGACGCATGCGCCATCTCGTACATCCAGTACAACGGCGTCGTGAGTGCCGGGCTGCCTTCCGCCGCTAGTGGCGGGGCACCGCCAAATTCACCGATGGGCATTGTATCTTCAGACCCCTGTTTTGCGCCGCAGCATCCTGACCAATGCGTAACAACGCGTCAATCCGCCGCCCACTGAATTTAGGGGCGATATCCGGCTAAAATACCGGAAATCCACGCGAAAGTGACATTTATTCACCACCGCTGAGCAGCGAGCCGTGACGCTTGGCGCTCTGCAAAAGGGCAAGGAAGATCGCAAAAGAGGCAGCGAACAGGATCGCGTTGATGGCGAGCGCCCACGCCATCAGGTCGGCGCGGAAGATATGATCGATCAGAAGCGAGCGCATGCCTTCGAACACGTAAGTCGGCGGCAGCGTCCAGGCGACAACTTGCAGCCAGACCGGCAGCACCTCGACCGGATAGTAGATGCAGGCGAGCGGCATCACCGCGAACATCAGCGTCCACACGATGCTCTCCGCGCCGAGCCCGTTGCGCAGCACGAGGCCCGAGGCGAACACACCGACCGACCAGCTCGTGAAGATCAGATTGCAGAAGAACGCGATCAGCGGCAGCCCGATGGCGTAGAAGTTGAAGCCGAAAAAGAACAGCGCCAGCAGCGTCATCGGGATCACGCCGATCGCGAGCCGGATCAGGCTCATGATCATCAGCGAGAGCAGGAATTCGATCGGCTTCAGCGGGCTCATCATCAGGTTGCCGAGATTGCGCGCCCACATCTCTTCCAGGAACGAGATGGAGAAGCCGAGCTGGCCGCGAAACAGGATGTCCCACAGGATGACGGCGCCGATCAGCGTGCCGCCCGCCCTGGCGAAGAAGCCTGATGACTGCGAGATGTAATTCTGCAGGAAGCCCCAGGTGATGATCTGCAAGGCCGGCCAATAGATCAGCTCCAATAGCCGCGGCCATGACGAGATCAGGAGATACCAATAGCGCAGCACCATCGCATTGATGCGTTGCACTGAAATGCCGCGCAGCTGATGGCTGACGATCTCGCTCACGGCGCGCCCTCCCACGCCCGGCCGCGCGCCACGTCGAGAAACACCTCTTCCAGCGTATCGCGGTTGTAGCGCGCCATGATCCGCTCGGGGCTGTCGTCGTCCTCGATCTTGCCGCGCTTCATGATGATGACGCGGTCGCAGAGGCGTTCCACCTCCAGCATGTTATGCGACGCCAGCAGGATGGTCGCGTTATGGGTCTTGCGATAGGTCTCGAGATGCTGCCGCACCCAGTCGGCGGTATCAGGGTCGAGCGATGCGGTCGGCTCGTCGAGCAGCAGCAGGTCCGGCTCGTTGATCAGCGCCTTCGCCAGCGCGACGCGGGTCTTCTGCCCCGCGGAAAGCTTGCCGTTGGAGCGGTCGAGGAATTCTGTGAGATCGAGATCGGCGGCGAGCTGGTCGATCCGCTCGCGCAAATGCTTCACGGCATAGAGGCTGCCGAAAATGGCGAGGTTCTGCCGCACCGTGAGCCGCATCGGCATGTCGACATAGGGGCTCTCGAAATTCATCCGGCCGAGCACGTCATAGCGCTGCTCGGGGATTTTCGCGCCCAGCACTCGGACGCTGCCCGAGGTCGGCAGCACCAAGCCCATGATCATCGCGATCGTCGTGGTCTTGCCGGCGCCGTTGCCGCCGAGCAGGCCGGTGATGCTGCCGCGCGCGATACGGAAGGAGATATCGTCGACCGCCCGGGTGGTCTTGTAGACCTTGACCAGACGCGCAACGTCGATCGCGGCCGGTCCACGCTGATCGGCCGCAGGCGCTTGATCGGCCGCGGGCGCATCATTGGCCGCGGGCGCTTGCCCCTGACCTGTCTCGCTCTGTTGCATATGGCCGTTTAATTGAGCCATTGCGACAATAAGCGCAAGGCTTGCCCTGCGTCCTTGCGCTAAGTCGCGAATTTGTGCGCCGCCCACGGCACAGCTAAGGTCCCGAGATGACCGACGTCGCTTCCGATTTCCGCCAACCCCGCCGCTATGTTCGCTTGGATACGATCCTGCGGCTGCGCTGGCTCGCCGCGCTCGGCCAGCTCGTCGCGATCTTCGTCGTTGCGCAGGGACTGGAATTCGACGTTCCGATCGCGCCCTGCGTCACCATCGTGACGTTCTCGGCGCTGCTCAATCTGGCGCTGCAGATCGCGTTCAACCCGATGCAGCGGCTGGAGCCGGCCTATGCCGCGACCCTGCTTGCCTTCAACATCGTCGAGCTCGGTGGCCTCCTGTACTTCACCGGCGGGCTGCAGAACCCGTTCTCGTTCCTGTTCCTGGCACCGGTGCTGATCTCGGCCACGGTGCTGCCGATCCGGCTGACGATCGCGCTCGGCTGCCTTGCGGTCGCCTGCGCCTCGGCGCTGTTCTTCTACCATCTGCCGCTGCCCTGGGATGCCGATGATCCGCTGGTGCTGCCGCCGATCTATTTGATCGGCGTCTGGCTTTCGATCCTGCTCGCGATCGGCGTCACCAGCCTTTACGCATTCCAGGTGACCGAGGAGGCGCGCCAGCTCTCCGATGCGCTCGCCGCGACCGAGCTGGTGCTGACACGCGAACAGCATCTGACCCAGCTCGACGGCCTCGCCGCCGCCGCCGCGCACGAACTCGGCACGCCACTCTCGACGATCTTCCTGATCTCGCGCGAGCTCGAAAAGACGGTGCATGACCCGGCCATCACCAGCGACATAAAGACCCTGCGCGAGCAGGCGCAGCGCTGCCGCGACATCCTGAGCAAGATCGCGCAATTGTCCTCGAGCGGCGCGCCGTTCGACACCATGAAGCTGTCGACCCTGATCGAGGAGGCGGTGGCGCCACATCGCGATTTCGGCATCAACATCAAGGTGCGGCTTGCTGTCGCAGCAACGCGTGAGCCGGTCGCAGCGCGTAATCCCGCGATCCTTTATGGCGTCGGAAACATTCTCGAAAATGCGGTCGATTTCGCACACCAGACGGTCGAGGTGAACGCGTGGTGGAACGCCGAAACCATCGAGATCGTCGTCTCCGACGACGGCCCGGGCATCGCACCTGACATGCTGAAGCGGATCGGCGAGCCGTTTTTGTCGCGCCGGCGGGGCGCAGATGAGGCCCAAAACGCGCGTGGAGGCCTCGGTCTGGGCGTTTTCATTGCAAGGACGCTGCTGGAACGCACCGGAGCCAAGGTGTCGTTTACCAATCGCACCTTTCCCGATCACGGCGCCGTGGTGCAAATCGTCTGGCCACGCGAGCGCTTCGAGGAATCCGCGCCGGGCGACGAAACCGAATCCTAAGAACGGTTCTTAATCGCAACTCTGGCATTACGGATGCATCGCTCTATCTCGAATTGCACGCGACTTTCGGCTGCCTTGGCAGCGCCGTAGTAGGACCCCATATTGTGAGTGTCTGCCACAGGGAAAAATGGACCGTGAACGCCATCACCGAACTGAATGACCATGCCGACCGCTCGCTCCTCATTGTCGAGGACGACAAGCCGTTCCTGGAACGCCTGTCGCGCGCGATGGAGACGCGCGGCTTCGCGGTGAAGTCATGCGACACGGTGTCTGATGGTCTCGCCGAGATCGGCCGCGCCGCGCCCGCTTTCGCGGTCGTCGACCTCAGACTCGGCGACGGCAACGGCCTCGACGTCGTCTCGGCGCTGAAGCGCAAGCGCCCCGAGGCACGCGCGATCGTGCTGACCGGCTACGGCAACATCGCGACCGCCGTGACCGCGGTGAAGATGGGCGCCGTCGACTATCTCTCGAAGCCTGCCGACGCCGATGACGTCGTCGCTGCGCTGCTGGCGACCGGTACCGAGAAATCCGAGCTGCCGGCCAATCCGATGTCGGCGGACCGCGTGCGCTGGGAGCACATCCAGCGCATCTATGAGATGTGCAACCGCAACGTCTCGGAGACCGCGCGCCGTCTCAACATGCACCGCCGGACGCTGCAGCGCATCCTCGCCAAGCGCGCGCCGCGTTAGGCGGCTGCTTTAATCACATCAGTTTTCGTCATGGCCGGGCTTGTCCCGGCCATCTACGTCTTCGGGTACCGTGCAAAGAGTAGACGTGGATGCCCGGGACAAGCCCGGGCATGACGGCGGGGCAAATAGCCAGCTAAAACTCATGCCCCTGCGGATCGACCAGCCGGTTGATCCGCTGTGCCGCGGCCATGGCGAAGCGCACCGTCATCGCCTTGCGGGTGGCCGCCGGCAGGCGATGCTCGGGCGCCTCGCAATGCAGATGCGCGCCATAGGCGTCGGCGATGATCAAGCCGGTGTCGACCGGGAAGATCTCGCACGGCAGATCCTGCGTGAAGGCGAAGAACAGCCGGTCGCAATGCATCCGGTAATCCTGCCACTTCTGGTCGGCGCGCAGATCTTCCACCGACGACTTGATCTCGACGATCCAGATCTCGCCGCGCTCGTTCAGCGCGACCAGATCGGCCCTGCGGCCGGACGGCAGCGGCAACTCGCTGATGCAGGAAAATCCCAGCGATCTCAGAAGCCTCGCGGCGCCGCGCGCGATCGCAAGCGCGGTCTCCGACTGGCGTCGGTCGGGCGCGGGCACAAGTGCGATCTGGCGGGCGGGCGATTCCATCCCAAGCAGACTAGCCGATTCCGCTGCGCGGCGGCAGCGCCGGAATCGGCCGCAAATTCGCGAGGAAGGCGCCTTGATGCCGGCGTCAAGCCACCGTGAAGCCGATGGAACTTGGTTCCGAGGGACGGCCCGCGCGCGCTGCGGAAGCGTACGGAGTCGAAGACCCAGCAGCTGTCTAGCGTCGCCGCCGCTTCGCCGGCGCGCGCCTCGGAGATCACAAGCTTCATCAACAAGCGATCGAACCCTCCCTCGCAAGCGGGAGAGGGAGCCTGATCAGCGTGCTCACCTTACTCAACTGTCAGCGGCGGGCCGAGGATCACGCCTTCATTGGCGCGCAGGTCGAGGACGCCTTCGAGCTTCTCGCCCTGCCGGTCCATGAAGGTCGACAGCAGAACCTCGTTGCTGAAGCCGATCGCGCTGGAGGAGACCGACGCGGGGGCCGCGCCGAAATTCAGCGCGATAACCACCACGCCTTCGACACTGCGCCGCCGGTAGAGCAGGACATCGCCCTGCGCCGCCACCGGCTCATAGCTGCCATGGACGAGCTGCGGCAGCTTGCGCCGCAACGCGATCAGCGCCTTGTAGAGGTTGAGGATCGACGCCCCGTCCGCCTCCAGGCTTGCGACATTGTCGCGTGCAAAATCCTGCGCGAGCGGCAGCCACGGCCTGGCCGTCGAGAAGCCGGCATAGCGCTCGGCGCTCCATTGCATCGGCGTGCGGCAGCCGTCGCGGCCGACGCCGATATCAGGCACGTTCTTCTCAAAGGGATCGCGCACCTGGTCCGGCGCGATGGCAACCTGGCGCATGCCGATCTCGTCGCCGTAATAGAGAGTCGGCGTGCCGCGCAGCGTCAGCAGCAGCATCGCCGCGACCGGCGCTTGCGCAGGCCCCACCCGGCTCGCCACCCGCGGCCGGTCGTGATTGCCCAGCACCCAGTTCGGCCACGCCCCCGGCGGCAGCGCCTTCTCGTAATCGGCGACGATCATCTCGACCGAGCGCGCGCTCCACAAGGTCGACAGCAGCGCGAAATTGAACGGCATCTGCGCGCCGCGTAGATCGTTGCCGTAATAGGCCACCAGCCGGTGCAGCGGCAGATAAATCTCGCCGATCAGCACGCGGTTGTCGAACTCCTCGGTTACGCGGCGCATCTCGGTGATGACGGCGTGCACCTCGAGCTGATCGGTCGAATATTGCGTCAGCACCTTCTCATGCGGCGGCCGGCCCTCGCGATAATGCGGGTTCGGAGGGTTGTCGCGGAACTCGGCATCCTTGATCAGGTGCCAGATCACGTCGACACGAAAGCCGTCGACGCCCTTGCGCAGCCACACGCGCATCACGTCGTAGACCGCATCCCTGACCTCGCGGTTGCGCCAGTTGAGATCAGGCTGCTGCGCGAGGAAGGCGTGATAGTAATATTGACTGGAGGCCTCGTCATACGTCCAGGCGCTGCCGCCGAACTCCGACAGCCAGTTGTTGGGCGGGCCGCGATCCGGCGCCGGGTCGCGCCAGATGTACCAGTCGCGCTTGGGGTTATCGCGCGAGCTCCTCGCCTCGATGAACCAGGGATGCTGGTCGGATGTGTGGTTCGGCACCAGGTCGAGGATCAGCTTGAGGCCGGATTCATGGGCGGCCGCGACCAGCTCATCGAAATCCTCCATCGTCCCGAACAGCGGATCGATGCCGGTGTAATCGGAAATGTCGTAGCCGAAATCGGCCATCGGCGACGGGAAGATCGGCGACAGCCAGACCGCGTCGACGCCGAGCCGGGTCAGATAAGGCAGCCGCGCGATGATCCCCCTGAGATCGCCGACGCCATCACCGTCGCTATCCCCGAACGAGCGCGGATAGACCTGATAGAAGATGCCGCGCCGCCACCAATCCCTGTCGTCCTGGTCCATCCGTCCCCCTCCCCGGCTCGCAGCCCGGTCCAAACCGCTCCGCGCCCGGGGCGGCCCATCGGTTCAGGGATGACGCACAATTCGGGACGGAAAAATGGCGCTGCAATGCGTCAGTGGCGGGCCATGGCCAGCTGATAGATAGTGATCAGCACCTCGAACAGGATCAGGAAGACGATGATCAGCTCCAGCCGCAGCGAGCGGCTGGTATCGATGATATCGGTCAGCACCTGCGCGGTCTCGGCAACGACTGCGAGCTTTCGGTTCAGCGATTCCGCACGCTCCTTCAATTCGTACTCGTCCTCGAGCCGCGCATAGAGACGCTCGAGCTGCGGCTTGTCCCAGAGGATGTCGGGCTTCTCCGACACTTCGACCGGTCCGGCCACGCGATGCCGCACCAACAGCGCGTTGCCGATGTGTTTGAGGATCGCGACGCGGCCGCCATGGACCTGGCCGCCCTTGGCGAGCTCGCGCGCCAATGGCTCGGTCGTGTCGAAGACCGCCCTGACCTCGCGCTCATGCCGCGCCAGCACCACGCTTTTCGCCAGCGCCTCACCGACCAGGATCAGCCGCTCCGGCGACAGGCCTTGCAGATAGATCGGCCCACCCGGCGGGATCTGATCCTCCTTCTCGGAAGCGACCTCGATGATGGCGATCTCCTCCTCGCGCCGCGTGAACAGGCCAGTCATGCGCGACTGCAGGCTGCGCAGGAATTCATCCTCCTCCAGCGCGTTGAGGCCGATCAGCACGACGACGCCGTAGCGGAACAGAATAGCCACGCCATTGTCATTGACGCGAAACGCCAACGGCGTCGTGGCCAGCACGTCGCCGCGCTCGAGGCCGGACGTGTTGATGCGGTCTGCGACGAAGAAGGCGCGGGCGGTGGTCCGGGGTCCGCCGAGCGGTGAGTTGGGAGCCTGGGTCATGAAGTTCCGGACTGCGAGGACTTAAGCCATCATCGAGAGCAACCGCGTACCGGCCCGCTCACGAACTTGTTGTGCCGAAGGTGACCTTATCACGGTCCGTTTTGGGATCACACGCCGCGGCAGCCGCATTTCCCGTGCGTGTTGACGGCATTTCCCGGAGGCCTATGGTGACCACATGAACGAGACAACCGACACCAAACCGAAGGCTGGCGCGATTATCGTGCCGGTGACGTTGTTCGAACAGAACTGCACCATCATCTGGCACGAGCCGACCAAGAAGGCCGTGGTGATCGACCCCGGCGGCGACGTGCCGAAGATTCAGGCCGCGATCAAGCAGACCGGCGTGACGGTCGAGAAGATCTGGCTGACCCACGGTCATATCGACCATGTCGGCGGCGCCGCCGAACTGCGCGACGCGCTGCAGGTGAAGATCGAAGGTCCGCATATCGCGGACAAATATCTGCTCGACAACGTCGTCTCGAGCGGCGAACGCTTCGGCATGACCGGAGTGCGCAATTTCGGGCCGGATCGCTGGCTCGATGAGGGCGATCAGGTCTCGATCGGCGATCTCACCTTCGACATCCTGCACTGCCCCGGCCATTCCGCGGGAAGCGTGGTGTTCTTCAACAAGGAGCTGCGCTTCGCCCATGTCGGCGACGTGCTGTTTGCCGGCTCGGTCGGGCGCACCGACCTGCCCGGCGGCAGCCATCCGACGCTGATCCAGTCGATCAAGGAGAAGCTGTTGCCGCTCGGCGACGATGTCGGCTTCATCTGCGGCCATGGCGCGGGATCGAGCATCGGCCAGGAGCGGATGACGAATCCGTTCCTGACCGGCGAGATGTAGACGCGTAACGCACCGATCTCAGGGCTGCTTCATCAGCCCCGCGGCCGTCAGCGCCCGTGTGATGACGCGGCCGACATTGACGCTGTTGGCCTGCTGCTTGGTGCCCTGCTGCTTGGCCTGCTTCCCTGGCCGGCCGCTGCTGCGGCCGGATGGGGCTTCGGGCTCGGCCGCGGGCACCGGTACCGTCATCGAGACCGTATCCGCGCGCTCGCGCGGGATTCCGGTCGGCGCGATATGCGGCTGACGCACCTTGTCGGTCAGGCCGAAAAAGCTTGCGATGTGATAGGACGAGGAGATCCCGGCCTCGATCAGGAACGCACCCTCGACGCCGTAGCGCTCGTCATTGTCGGCAAGCCCGAGTGGCGTGCCATGCGCCATGTCGGTGATGGAGAATGATTCGACCAGCGTTTCGCCGTCGGCGTTCCACCAGACCTCGCGCGGATGGCCGTCGACATCCGCCTTCGACATTGCCGCCAGCGGCAGGCCGTGAACGTCGAGCCACTGCCGGACGATCGCATCGGCATTGCCGGGATGCACGGTGCGGTCGGCGCTGCCGTGCCACACCGAAATCTTCGGCCATGCACCGCTATGCGTGGAGGCGTTGCGCACGAGACCACCGAGCTCGGGCGCGGGCAGCGCGCTCGCATGCATCATCGCATGCAGCGCTTCGCGCAGATCGGTCGCGACGCCGAACGGCAGGCCGGCGATGATGGCGCCGCCCGCGAACACGTCCGGATAGGTCGCGAGCATGACCGAGGCCATCGCGCCACCTGCGGATAGTCCCGTCACATAAATGCGCCTCGGGTCGATCTCATGCGCGCCGACCATATGGGCAATCATCTGCCGGATCGAGCGGGCCTCGCCCTGGTCACGCGTGATGTCTTGAGGATTGAACCAGTTGAAGCAGGTGTTGCCGTTGTTCGACGCCTGCTGCTCCGGCATCAGCAGCGCAAAGCCGTAATGCGCCGCAAGCGCCGACCAGCCGGCGCCGAGATCGTAGGACGCGGCCGTCTGGCCGCAGCCATGCAGCACCACGACGAGCGCGGGCGACCGCGCAAGCTGCGCGGGCACGAACGAGAACATCTTGAGATCGCCGGGGTTGACGCCGAATTCGGTCGTCTCGACGAGCGGCGTCGGCAGGGCCGGTGCAAGCGCACTCAAGCCGCTGAACGCGTTCATCTTGGGCAGATGACGCAAAAATTCGACGTTGTTGACCAGGGACAACAGCAACTCCTGAGGTGATTTATTCTTCTGTGTCACCCGATCAGATAATTGCTGCACTGCGAAATGAAAAGGCCGTGTGCTGTCTTTCCCCGCGGAATTGTGAGAATCGGCGTTAACGCGTGATCGTGCTGAAGCGCGATGCGGGCCGGTCGAAATAGTTGCCTTAGCACCTTGTTTGGGCATGAACTTTTCGAAAAATGCGTGCCCGCTCTCCCGATTCATGCAGTGGCGCGGCGCATCCATGACAGAAATACGGCTGAAATGGTGATCGACAGCACAAACAATGCGCATGCCGCAAACAACGCCAGATGCGCTGACGCCGCGCTCTCAACAGCGAAGAACACCGCGCCGATCGCAGCAACGCCGGCCGCATTGCCGATCTGCGTCGTGGTGCCATACATGCCGGAGCCGGCTCCGGCGCTTGCAGGCTGCACGCTCGAGAGCACCGCGCCCGACAGCGGGGCCATCACCAGGCCCTGACCGTAGCCGAAGATCATCAGCACCAGCGCGAGCAGCACCGCCGATGGCGCCGTGACCGTCTCAACCGTCGCGACGAGCACACCGAGTCCGACGATCTGCACGGCGCAGCCCTCGATCAGCACCAGCGTGCCGCGATGCCTGGCGCGCACGCCGCTGTGCCGCGAGGCAATCACGAAAGTCAGTGCCAGCGGCACGAACACCAGACCCGCCTGCAACGGCGGAATCTGCAAGCTCTTCTGCATGAACATGGTCATGACCAGATAGAAGGACAGATTGGCGAAGAAGAAGCAAAGCACCGCGACCAGCCCGCGCATGAAGGCAAGATCCGACAGCAGTGACAGGTCGATCAGCGGCATGCCGCCGCGGCGCGCGACCATGCGCTCGAGCCGCACGAAGACCGCGATAACAGCGACGCCGACCGCCACCACCAGCCACACCCACGCCGTCCAGTTGAGATCGTGACCGAACAGCAGCGGGCCGATCAGGCACAGCAGGCCCGCGAACAGCACGATCGCGCCCGGGATATCGAGCCGCGTGCCGGCGCGGCGCGGTACCGTCGGCATGATCTTCAGCGCGGCCGCGATGATGATGACGCCGAACGGCACGTTGACGAAGAATACCGCGCGCCAGCCGAGGCCCGCGAGATCGAGCGTCACCAGCACGCCGCCGAGCGTGAAGCCCGCGGCGCCGGCGAGCCCCAGCACGATGCCGTAAATGCCGAAGGCCCGCGCACGGGCGGCATCGGAGAACAATAGATGCAGCGTCGCCAGCACCTGCGGCACCATCAGCGCCGCCGTCGCGCCTTGCGCGAGCCGTGCGATGATCAGCTCAAGTCCGGACTGCGCGAGACCGCACCACAGCGACGTCACCGAGAAACCCGCAACGCCGGCGATGAACACATTCCTGGTGCCGTGGATGTCGCCGAGCCGGCCGCCGGTGACCACCAGCGTGGCATAGGCGATCAGATAGATCGCGATCACGGCCTCGATCTGCGTCGGCGTTGCGTGCAGTTCCGCCGCAATCGTCGGGATCGCGACGTTGACGATGAAGGCATCGACGCCGAACATGAATTGCGCGGCGACAACGATCGCAAGCACCCACCAGCGGCGGGAGGTCTCCGCTCGCATAGAGACGATCTGGTGCATGCGCTGCGGTCCTGCCCGAAATGACGTTACGGCCGACATCAACAGATTCCAGTCATCCCTTCGATTACCTCGGACGTAAGCTTTAGTTCACGGGCACGTCATCCATGGCCATCCCGCTCCTGCCCAGCGCTCCGCCGCGCAATTTGCGTTGATGCGCTGGGAAACATTCCGGAGGGCGGCAATCGCCGCTGATTTGCGCAACAACCATGCGGGCGCCGCAGCCTCGAAGCATTGCCTTGCCCCGGGCCACCCCGTAGGTTGGCCGAAAGCCCCGATAACAATAGTCCGGAGAGAACGACCTATGGCGCGCCTCAAGTTCGGAGCCTTCCTCGCCCCGCACCATCCGATCGGCGAGCATCCGATGCTGCAATTCCGCCGCGACCTCGATTTCGTCGAACAACTGGACGCGCTCGGTTACGACGAATTCTGGTGCGGCGAGCACCATTCCTCGGGCTGGGAGACGATCGCCTCGCCGGAGATGTTTTTGGCCGCCGCCGGCGAGCGCACCAAGCGCATCAAGCTCGGCACCGGCGTGATCTCGCTGCCCTACCATCATCCCTTCAACGTCGCGCAGCGCATGGTGCAGCTCGACCACATGACCGGCGGCCGCGCCATCTTCGGCTCCGGCCCCGGTGCGCTGGCCTCCGACGCCCATACGCTCGGCATCGACCCGATGACCCAACGCGACCGCCAGGACGAGGCGATCGCGGCGATCCGCCGCCTGTTCAACGGCGAGCGCGTCACCGCCAAGACCGACTGGTTCGAGATGCACGACGCCGCGCTGCA
This sequence comes from Bradyrhizobium sp. I1.14.4, assembly GCF_050435825.1. Lineage (NCBI taxonomy): Bacteria > Pseudomonadati > Pseudomonadota > Alphaproteobacteria > Hyphomicrobiales > Nitrobacteraceae > Bradyrhizobium > Bradyrhizobium sp. I1.14.4. The sequence continues at coordinate 112,582 of NZ_JBNDLA010000022.1, forward strand.
GATCCTGCCGCTGCAGGAGGACATGCCGTTCGTGGTGGCCTCGCAGATTTCGCCGTCGGGCATGACGCTCGCCGGCAAGTATGGCATCGGCATCATCTCGCTCGGCTCGATGTCGACCCAGGGCCTGATGGCGCTGCCGCAGCAATGGCAGTTCGCCGAGGACGCCGCCAAGAAGGCCGGCACCACGGTGAGCCGCTCCAACTGGCGCGTGCTGCTGTCCTGGCACATCGCCGAGACGCGCGAGCAGGCGCGGCGCGAGGCCGGCGCCGGGCTGATGCGCTGGCACAACGAATATAACGTCGGCACCTTGATGCGGCCGGGCCTGACCGCGTTCGCCTCGCCGGATGAAGCCGTCGACAAGACCGCCTTCGTCGAAGGTGCGGCGTCCACGATCGGCACGCCCGATGATCTGATCAAGATGATCAAGAACCTGGTCGATGTCTCCGGCGGCGTCGGTTCGATCATCGGCTTCGCCCATGACTGGGCCAATCCGGAAAACACCCGCCGCAGCTGGGACATGGTCGCGCGCTACGTCGTGCCGGAAATCAACGGCTATATCGACGGCCTGCGCAAGTCGCGCCAGTTCGTGATCGACAACCGCGCCGTGTTCGAGCGCGCAGGCCAGGCGGTGATGGCCAAGATCATGCAGAACGACAAGGCCGCCGCAGCGCTGCAGCATACCGGCACAGGCCGCGTCGCGATCCCGGCCGTGAACGCGCCCGACCTCGCGAAGGAGGCGGCGAAGCAGAAGGCGTGAGGGCAGGAGCGCCTTGAGGCGTGATCGTCGCGCAGCTGTCGCAACTGCGAAAGCTGGAATCGACGTCGCACCCCACCCACCGCCGTCGTCCCTGCGCAAGCAGGGACCCATATGTGGACGGCCCCCGTGGCACAAGAGCTTTTTGAGTAGATCGGATCGCTTGCATCCATATGTCCGGCCTGTTGATGCGAC